>JAGXAB010000032.1 GCA_018971775.1 Cyanobacteria bacterium REEB67
CGAAGTACATGACAGCGTTTTGCAAGCCATGAAAGAGATCGACATCGATCTTTCATCTGTCAAACCTCAGCGCTTGACGGATCAATTCGCGGCGGAAGCAAATCTTCTAGTAACGATGGGTTGCGGTGAAGCCTGCCCTTACGTGCCAGGGCTCGCCCGCGAAGACTGGCCTCTGCCCGATCCTAAAGGCAAAGCCGACAATGAAGTCCGCGCCATTCGCGACGAGATCAAGACACGAGTGCTAGCGCTCTTGAACAGTCTCAAAGCTCTTGACTGCTGCAATTTAGAAAGTGCAAAATCATGAGCAATAGCATTGCTCAAAGCACAGACAGCGCAAGGAAACCCCAAATCGGTTTCTTTGAAAAATGGCTCACCGTCTGGGTTTTCCTCTGCATCGGCGTGGGAATTACCCTCGGTCAGCTGATTCCAGCACCCTTCAAATTTATCGGCTCGCTCGAAATTGCCCGGGTCAATGTCCCAGTAGGCATCCTGATCTGGCTGATGATTATTCCGATGCTCCTGAAAATTGATTTCAGTGCATTGCATCGGGTAAAAAAGCACTGGAAGGGCGTGCTTGTTACCTTGTTTATAAACTGGGGAGTCAAGCCATTTTCGATGGCGCTTCTGGCCTATGTATTCATCAAAATCATATTTGTGCACTATCTGCCGGCGGACCAAATCGACAGCTATGTGGCCGGACTTATTCTTCTAGCGGCCGCACCCTGCACTGCTATGGTTTTTGTCTGGAGTAATTTAACCGATGGAGATCCGTATTTCACCTTGACGCAAGTTGCCCTGAACGACCTGATCATGGTTTTTGCTTTCGCTCCAATCGTTGGCCTTCTGCTCGGCCTTTCATCGATCAAAGTACCGTGGGATACCCTGCTGATTTCGGTTGGACTCTACATCGTTGTGCCAGTCATTCTTGCCCAGCTGACAAGATTTGTACTTCTCAAAAAAGGACAAACAGCTTTCGATTCAGCGCTCAAGGCTCTATCGCCGGTATCATTGATAGCTTTGCTGGCAACCCTCGTCTTGCTCTTCGCCTTTCAGGGAGAAGCAATACTGAAGCAGCCACTGGTAATAGCTATGCTCGCCGTGCCGATCTTAATCCAGGTTTACTTCAACTCTGCTCTCGCCTATATTTTGAACCGTCAACTAAAAGTAGCTCACAATGCCGCCTGCCCCTCGGCATTGATTGGTGCAAGCAACTTTTTCGAACTAGCCGTTGCGACGGCGATCAGTTTATTTGGATTTCAATCAGGTGCCGCTCTTGCCACCGTGGTAGGCGTCCTGATCGAGGTGCCGGTGATGCTGTCCGTCGTCAAAATAGTCAATTCGACCAGGGGCTGGTACGGCAAAGGTTCGCTCAAAGGATAATTGGCCAAATCTGCTTTTTAAGGCGAACAGCCGTAAAATCTCCGCCCGGGGTAGGATAGAAAAGGCGACCTTTCTATCTTTCAGCAGCAAAGGGAGAGTGGACATGATCATGGCCGATACGCTGGCGATTTTCCTGACGGTAGTCGGCTTCCTCCTCGCTCTACCAGCGCTCTGGTTGCTCTGCCGCGGCCTCTGGCCGGACGCAGTCGAAGCAGCCACCGATGACTGCCGCCGCGGCCTGCTCTTTCCTTTTCTGGCCGGCATCCCAATCACAGTAACAGCATTTTTTGCCACCGTGGCAGCCAGTAAGGCTCTGGGCCCGGCCAGCGGCTTTGCCGCTATCGGCGTCGTCTGCCTCTTCGTATTCTTCGCCAGTGTCGGCATCGCCGGACTGACCGGCGCTATCGGCGCTCGACTGCCCTCTCCGGCCGACATCGACCGCCCCTGGCAGGCGACCATCCGCGGCGGTATCGTACTCGAGCTCGCTTTTCTACTGCCGATTTTGGGCTGGTTCGTGATCTTGCCGTCGGCTCTAATTATCGGATCCGGCTGCGCTTGCCGCACCCTGCTGAAAAGGCCTAAAAAACTCGGCGATGGCCTCGATGGCAATCTGGGGACGGCCTGATGACCGTGTCGCGCCGCACTCTGCTCAAGGCAGCGGTGGTAGCGGGAGGAACCTTACCACTGGTCGGCTGCGAGCGCATCACCAGTAACGTCACAAAGCTTCTCGACGAAACCATACCGAGCGAGGTCGCCACCGCCTGCGGTGCAAGCGTCGACAGCGACTTCCATTTACTTTCCAGGGCCACTTACGGCATCTGGCCGGGCGATCTCGATAGAATCAAAAAGCAGGGGCGCCTCGCCTGGCTCGACGAACAGATCCATCCCGAGCGCATCGACGACCGTGCTTGCGATCTGCGCGCTCGCCGTTTCGAGAGCCTCTGGCTCGATCCCGGCACCTGCATGGAATTTAAAAAGCCCTTTTTGCGCGATGAACTGACCAGACATGCACTCTTGCGCGCCGTCTACAGCCGGCGTCAGCTCTACGAGGTAATGGTCGGCTTCTGGAGCGATCATTTGAATATCGACGTCGGCAAGGGAGACGCCATCTATGCCAAGCCGCAGGATGACCGCCTCGTGGTCAGGGCTCACGCCCTGGGCAAATTTAGAAGTCTAATCGGCGCCTCGGCAATTTCGCCGGCCATGCTTATTTATCTGGACGGCAAAGAAAATCGTCGTCCGAACGCAGACAGCATCCCCAACGAAAACTACGCCCGCGAACTGCTCGAGCTGCACACTCTTGGCGTGGACGGCGGCTACACTCAAAAAGACGTTTATGAAGTGGCCCGTTGCCTGACCGGCTGGAGCATCCACAGTCCCTGGCAGCGAGGTGTTGTTTACTTCGATCCCGGCCAGCACGATGACGGCGCCAAGCTGGTGCTCGGAGAAAAAATCGCTGCCGGCGGCGGCCGCCGTGATCTCGAGACAGTCCTGGATATCGCCTGTAATCACAAATCAACGGCGAGACATATTGCTCGCAAGCTGGCCGGCCATTTCGTCTGCGAGGATCCGCCGCCGACCCTGATCGACGACTTAGCGTCCGCGTTTACAAAATCACAGGGCGACATAAAAACAGTTATCAGCACTCTATTTACGTCACAAGAATTTGACCAGCACCATGGCGCGAAAATCAAGCGCCCCTTCCACTTCATCGCCTCAAGCCTGCGCTCACTCGCCGTGGACACTTATGCCCACAAGGATTTGACCGAATATTTGAACAGACTCGGACACGGGCCATTCCAATATCCCACCCCGGATGGCTACCCGGATAAAGCCTCCTACTGGACATCCAATCTCCTCTGGCGCTGGAATTTTGCCCTGGCTATAAGCGGCAATAAAGTACCAGATGTAAACACTGACCTCGTCGCTCTTGCCACCGCCGTCGGTGCCATACCGCGCACAGAGAGGCACGATTCGCCGCCCGCCGAAGCTAAAACGAGCTCCAATAAACCTGGCTATAAAATAAATCTAGACCATCTATACGCGCATTTTGTCGGCCGCATTCCAGATATCGCCGAACGCAAAGCTCTCGCCGAATATACCGACGAAAACAATAGTCCAGTCGAACAGCAGGAGCTGATCGGTTTGATTCTCTCTTCCCCAGCCTTCCAGAGGTGCTGAACGGACATGAAAAGGGACGGGCAAGGCGATCAATTAAAAACCAACGGCTACAGTCGCAGGGCATTCCTGCGCAAGCTCGCCTTTGGCGGCGGCCAAACGAGTGCATTAAGTGAAAAGACTCTGGTTTGCGTCTTTCTGCGGGGCGGCGCCGACACCCTCAATATGTTTATCCCCTGTGCAGACGATGATTACTACAAAATGCGGCCTAACATCGCCATTAAGGCACCATCAAAAGGCGGAGCCGACAGCGCCATCAAACTGGATGACATTTACGCTCTCCATCCAAAAATGGCGCCCTTATTGCCTCTGTACAAAGAGGGTCGCCTGGGAGTGGTGCAAGGGGTCGGCACGGACAACCCTTACGGTTCGCACTTCGCCGCACAGGATCAAATCGAGCACGGCGAAGCCTGCGGTCATAATCTTGGCGGCGGTTGGCTGGGCAGGCACCTGGCCAGTCGCGGCGACGACAAGCAGACGCCGCTATCAGCGGTGGCAATCGGCACGGCCCTGCCGGAATCGATGCGCGGAGCGCCTGCGGCCAGCGTGCTGACCAATATCGATGAGGTGAAGTTACAGTCACCAGGCGGCGATACACTGAGAGCAGCCAGAGCTCTGGCCGCCCTCTATAAGACTGAAGTCGCCCTCCTGGCAAAGCCCGGCAAGACTACCCTCGACCTGCTCGCCCGAGTGGAAAAAATGCAGTCAAGCCCGTACAAAGTCTCAAACACAGCCGAATATCCAGCTGATAGTTTTGGCCAGGGATTAAAGGAAATCGCCCGAATGATCAAGGGCAAGGTCGGCCTGGAGGTTGCCGCCCTCGATCTTGGCGGTTGGGACACACACTTTTTCCAGGGCGGAGCCGATGGTCTTCAGGCAGGCAATATAGATGTTCTGGCGCGCGGGCTTGCCGCATTCGATACCGATCTCGGCACCGCCTGCGATACTGTTACGACACTAGTCATAACAGAGTTTGGCCGCCGCAATTATGAAAATAGCTCGATGGGTACGGATCATGGACGCGGATTTGCCGTCATGGCCATAGGCGATCGCATCAACGGCGGGCGCGTCCACGGCACGCTGCCCTCACTCAAACACGGCCAGGAGTATGATTTGCTCGGCCCTTCCGGCTTGCAAATCAATTATGATTATCGTTCGGTGCTGGCAGAAATTTTATTGCGCAGCATGGACAACCACCGCCTCGATCTGGTCTTTCCTGGATTTGATACGGCAGAAATTGGCCTGGTCAAACGCTCCGTCGTCTAGTCGTCGTCTAGTCGAAGTTTATCCGACTCGTTCCACCGAGGTGCCTTTCGAACTGAGCGGCTTCAACTTATGCGGCTCAAGCTTCAAAGAATCGTTGAGTGCTTCGATCAAATCCGGCAATTGCTTCTGGTGTTCACAAAAGACCTGCTCCTGCTGATCGGAGCTTATATTGACGACATTAATCACCCGGCAGTTATCTTTTGGATCATGTACATAAACTTCGACCAGACAATCGGCCGTGAGAGGCATAGTCGATTTTTCACTCTGATTCAAAATGGTAATAAGATGCTGTACTTGACTCTTCTTGAGCCTGAGCACGATTGTACCGGCTTCAGAGGCCAGCCCGATACCTGAACCGCCGTCGCATTCAGTAAGAACAGTGAGATCGGTATATTCACCATCTCGAGCTACTGAGAATTTCGACTTTTTCATAAGGTCCTCGCGATAGCACCATATATGGAGCTGGATAATTGGAGCCGCCGGCATCGGTTTAGTTCCCGATATGGCGACACTGTAAAGTCAAAATATTGGCTGACTGTGCCGTTTTCGTTCTCGATTCTCAAAGAGATTCGGGCAGAGAATGGCGTAAAGATTCCACAAACTGACTGTCCTCCGCACTAAGCGGCGAAAGCGTTTTTAAATTAGGCCGGCGCGGCTCGTAAGCGTGTCGCAGTAACATTTTGCGTAAATCTTCCGGCTCGAACGGTTTGAGGATATAACCGGATAGACCCAGAGACTCGGTTTTTTCCGGACCGCCGTCGTCAGCGCAAGCGGTGATAGCGATAATAGGCGTCTGCGCACTGGAATCCAGCTCGATTTCTCTAATCTGACGCAAACATTCATACCCATCGACGCCCGACAGACCAAGGTCGAGGAGGATGACAGCATATTTTTGCTTCTTGATTGCCGCCACGGCAGCTTCGCCGGTGGAGACCATATCAGCCTGGTAATCAAACTTTGACAACAGATGCGTCAGGACATACTGGTCGTTTCGATTATCTTCAATAACCAATATGTGAGGTAGTGACATGATCCAGACGCCCGTTGTTTCTATATTAATAGAGGGCCGGCAGACTGATCTGTTCCCGATCTTACATAATTATTTTGCGAGGTAGCGACATTTGAATGGGTATCAGGTTTCCACCAAAGGTTGATATTCTTCTTCGGTCAAGCCAAAAGTCCAGGCGACGGCCTGCCGGGCGCGTTGCATCGTCGGCGGCACCCGCAGGAAATACTCTTTTATTGTGCCGTCTGGTTCGGGAGTGGAGTTTGCCACCCTGACGACCAGGATTGGCTCGTCTTCTTTTGATTGCATGCGGTAGAGGATGCCGCACTGATCCTCGTGCATCTTTGCCACACGCCCTTCGCGCAGATACTTATCGAGACCGAAGCGCTCGATCAAAACCCGACGAACTTCAACGTTTGGTTCGGCTTCGATCAGGTCAAAGGTAAGAGGCTCGGGCAAAAGAACCACATAGCCGGGCACAAGCACGCCGTGCCAGGCAAAGACGCCCCAATCATCACCAAAGCGCACGGCCATACCGCTCTCACCATGCAATCGACGGCGATTGTCACGCTCCAGGCCGATCGGCCGATCGGTCATGATGCAAATTTTTTCATAGGGCCAGAACCAACCGCTATTTCGAGCAACGCCCTGCAAGCCGTGCAAAGGCTGCGTGCCCTCGACGCCGATGCGGCGGACAAAGTCGTAATAAGAAAGCCAGCCGGCATCGTGCTGCCCGTAGCCATTGTCCCATTTTTGCGGCCCAGCCAGAATTCCAGCCATGGAAGGCACCTGCTGGCGTACGGTTTCGGCGACGAAACTCCAGACCTGCTGATGCACCGCCTGGACCAGCTCGTGATAGGCCTGATCGGCGGCGATGGCCGAGAGTTTACCTTCGATATTGGCCCGCACTTTTTCTTCACAGGTAGATCGCATGCGACCGTACATCAAGGGCCCGCTCACCCGCCGCAGATAACGCCAGACGTAAACGCCCAGCCCTTCGGCAAAAGCTTCCTTGACTTGCTTGTCGATGACGACGCCGTGTCGCTCCATAATTTTCTGAGTGGCCTGCTGACGCACGCGTTTGCGCACCGCCTGCCATTCTTCGGCGCCGACCAGTTGTTCCATGCGCGGCAAAACCTGCTTCCAGACAGCATCCCAGACGTTCAATTGCGCTTCGTTGAGCTCCCAGGGCCATTCGATGTCGTGCTGAAGCAGCTTCATAGCTGTATTGCCGGCCCAGGGGGATCTGAGCCAGATATTAATCTGCGGCGCCTTCAGTCCAGCCGAGGCATATGCCTCACGCATAGCCGCCTCCGCCTGGTCACGATCGGTTGCCTCAGTGGAAAGGCCTGCTTTCAGCCATTCCGCACGGACTTCGTCAAGAAGGGTGAGATCGTCGGGAGAAAGTCTTTCGACCCACTCAGTCGATGACATCGCGGGGCGGCGCCTCCGGTACATATTCTCTTTGCTGAATCACCCGGTAAAAGCCCTGGGGCAAATGTATAGTGCCGTGCTCTTCATGGACGAGTCTGGCCTCGGGCTGAAAAATCTCCAGATAACGCTGACCCTTGGCCGTGTACATGCGAGCATAATCGGTGGAAATAGCGTGACAGTGGCCGGTCACTTCACCGTGCTGGAGAACGACACGTTCCTCGCATTTGAGCAAATTGGTGTTTTCCGGCAGTTTGTCGATGCGCTGGACGAGCACATCACCCTGCCTGTACGTTTCGAGCTGGACTTGATTGACAGTCGCGCGTCTGGTTTTGAGGAGCATAGGGTTTCTCTCGGTTGTTATTAAACAAAACTGGCCATTAAGCCTGTATTTTCAGCCTAATAGACTATGCCCAATTTACCGCCAAATAAACCGACCGGTCGTAACACGCCGGTCGCACCAAGTACATTGCCCTTATTGTCGACTGCAAAATCTGGCCGCGACGACAGCGGCCGCTACGGTACCGACCACGGCCAGGGCGTCGTCCCTGTACTTCTCGGGCACGGGTATGATCTGACGAGCCCCCTGATAGGCCTCGGAAGCGGCATGCTCCGACCAGCTCCAGGCGGCACTTGTCGTATTTGTGGTATTTTTAGCTCGTGTAAAAACGGTCAGACTCGCCCCCATCACCAATGCAGCCGAAAATGCCCAATTCAAAAGAGAGGATTGCCCCGGTCCTGGCCAAGGCAGCCGTCTTCTCAGCCCTCAGCGCCCTCGGCCCTAGCTTTTTTGCCGTTCCAGCCAGCAATTGTGTCGCCCAGGGTGAAACTCTGGCTACGGCAGCAGCAACCCGGCCAGTCGAGAACAGCGAGGCCGCGACAGAGACAAAGGCAGCGAGACGCATGCCTTATGAAGCGGATCTCGACAAAATCGACGACGTCAATCCCTGCATCATCAAAACTGTGACAATTACAGGCAATAAGCTCATACCGCGCAGTCAGATTAAAGCTTTGGTCAAGGTCAAATCCGGTGACTTTTATAATCGCTCCGAGAGTGAAAAAGACCTGCGAGCGATCTACAGCATGGGCTATTTCAGCGGCGATGATCTACACATAGACTCAGAGAAGACTGGCTTCGGCATGGTTTTAAATATTCATGTCAAAGAAAATCCTCTAGTTAAAAGCTTTGTCTTCACAGGCAACAAAGTGCTGAGCAATGATCAGCTACTTGCTGCTTTTAAAGATCAACTTCAGAAGCCGGAAAACAAACCACAAGAAAAAGCGGCAATCAAAAAAATCCTGGCCGAATATCACAAGCAGGGTTATTTACTGACCACGATCAAAACTGACATGGGCACCATCGACGAATACGGTGACGACAAAAATGTCGGCAAAGTGACGGTGACTGTAGACGAAGCGATCATCGGCAATATCGACATAAAATGTCAGAACGAAGAACAAAAATCGATCGTCCAAAATGCTCTGACGATAAAAGTCGGAGATGCCTACAATGAGAATAAATTGGCGGCAGATCTGCGCAACGCTTTCAAATCGGGCAAATTTGCCAATCTCACTCGAGACGTGACGCGGCTCGATAAAAACCACACCTATCAACTGACGATAGAATCGAAACCGGAAGAAAAAGGGGGAGCCGAAGCAAAGGCCGGCGCTCGCAATCCCCTGCTGAAACCGGGAAAGACAAACGCTCTCCCGGTCCTGAACAAATATATAAAGTCACCGATGTATAAAAACATCAAATAGAAATTTGATCAGGCAAATCGGGTCAGGCAAATTGGATCAGGCACTCTTTTCTTCAGCACCATTATTGGCATCACAGCGCTGGCGATCGGCCTGGCACTGCTCACACTTGGCCACAAGGCGGGAATACTTCATCTTTAGACCTTTGGCGATGCTGGCAACAGTACCGAAGCTCGGTTTGCGCTGACCGCGCTCGAGGTTACTCAAAAAAGCGCGATCCACACCGGAGCGATCGGCGAGCTGTTCCTGAGAAAGAGACAATGATTTGCGACGTTCGCGCATCGCTTCTCCGAGACAGGTGTAAAGATGAAGATGCGAACTTTTCTCGTTGCTCACTGTTTTTCCTCCCACAGAAAATTTAGGCTGACCGGCCACAACGGCCTGTTACTGGGACGGACCCAAATTGCACCGGTTCCCTTTGGTGAAATCGTGGGTAAACGCCCACAGCAAAAAACCCTTATAAACGGATGGGTAATCGCGGAAATCCCTCTAATATTGACCAAATTGCCTTCGTTCGGGAACTATGTACGGTCTCATCCTGTCGTACAAAATACCAGAACACGGAGGTAGCAGCGATGAGTAGCAGCCAAGACAAAAGACCGCCCGACAGCGAAGGCTGTCTGGATGAAGCGATGGACCGCAGTAATCGCGAATTGAGGCTCCTGGCTAATTTTTATCATCAACATGGATATCTGGACCGGGCTCAGGAAATTTATAGAACAGTCTTGAGGATTCAAGACGATCGAAACGAAGACGAAGTCTAGTGCATGAACAGATGACATTTTGGCTGTAAAGCCGAAAGAGTAGGTACAATCAGCGCTGGAAAGCCCAGAGTCGCTGCTCTACTTTTGAGGAAAGCAAACCCAGATGTCGATCATTTGCAAAATCCTGACGTTCCTTATCGCCTTAGAACACTTCTACTTCCTTTACGTCGAGATGTTCCGCTGGACCGCTCCGCGCACCCGCAAAGCCTTTGGCACCACGGAAGAATTTGCCCAGGCTTCAAAAGTACTGGCGGCCAATCAAGGTTTATACAATGGTTTCCTGGCAGCCGGCCTGGTCTGGGCTCTCGCTGCCGGGCCGGATCTGGCCAAAGCGCTGACGATTTTTTTCGCCGGCTGCGTTACCGTAGCCGGACTTTACGGTGGTGCCACGGCTAATAAGCGCATCTTTTTCGTACAGGCCTTACCCGGCTTTTTGACATTGCTTTCGGCCTTTTTACTTTAATTGAGAATTTCTCTAGATTCACTCAAAATTTTCTCTACATCGCGTCCAGGAGTTTGCGCAACATGAATTTAACAGACTATTCATTCAGACCAACCCTCCGAAGCTTTACCGCCTTAGCCCTGATCGCCACCGCCCTCGGTGCCGTCACAGCGGCCTCGGCGCAGGCTCCTCAGTCTTCCTATCAACCGCTTGCCGCTCCGGGCAGCACACCACTGCTTCCCGCCATCCCGAGCAACAATGCTTACGGCAATGGCACCGGCAATCCCAATGCTACGAGCAATAGCGGCACGACACCGGCAGCGCGACAACCGCTCAATGATACTGCCGCCATCCCTCCGGCCATAGTGGCGACCACCACTAATGGTATCGACGGCTACCACGTGCGCCGCTATCTTGGCGTAGTGCGCGGCATCAAAGTCTTCCAGCCGACGATTGGACAAAATTTCAGAGCCGGATTGAAAGGCATCATCGGCGGCAATATCAGCTCCTATTCCGAGATGATCGAAAAAGCACGGCAAGAAGCCTACGAACAACTTCTGACACGCAGCACCGCCCTCGGTGCAAATGCCGTGATCGGTCTGCATTATGACAGCTCGGCCTTTGGTCTGGGCGGCGCATCGGAGATGGGCACAGAAGTGATTTGCTACGGTACGGCCGTTTACCTGGAAGCGGACCATTAAGAATGCCGTCCAGATTTCCGTCCGGATTTGATTTTAGCGCGACTGCGCCGGGGCGTCGTCGACCTTGATGCGATATAGGTGAAAAGGCCTCTGCCTCTGGTCCTGACCGAAATGAAACCAGGGTCCGCGATGGAATTGGCTAACCGTAATATAAAGGTAGCCATCGCTGGCCAGACAGAGACGGTCCGGCCAGATTAGCCTTTCATCGCGCACCAATTTTTGCATGGTGCCATTGGCGTCGCGTCGCCAGATTTCGTTATTTTCAACATCGGTTAGATAAAGACGGTTCTTATCGTCGCATTCCAGGCCATCAGAGGTACCGACTTCACGATCCAGAGATTTGATTGTCTTTTCAACAGCCGCCTCGCTTACGGCAGGATTGCAGAGCGCATCTACGGAAATGCTGGAAAGAGCAAGCCCGGCAAGTGGCGAGTAATAGAGCAAACTGGTGTCGGGGCTGAGTGCCAGACCGGCTACACCAGCTGTCCAATCGGTCTTATTGTCTTCCGAAACGCGCATGCGTACCATTTCACCTTCGGCGAAAATAACAAAGTCAGGTTCGGCGGAGACCGACGGATGGCCGTGCAAGCGGCGGAAACTTTTGCCTGTTTCGAGATCAATGACGATCAAACCACTTTTACCAAGCGGCGCCGGATCGCCGATGATAGCCGTACCGTCTTTGCCGATCCGCGAAACAATGCGCAGATCTTTTAAAACGGTTGTAGGCAATGCAACCTCAGGCGGAAAAGTCCATTTTTTAACGATCGCTCCGGTTTGCAGATCGAGAGCAATGAGCTTGACGGCACCGGGCACTACATCCTTACCGACACGGCCGGAATCTAACAACCAGAGACGATTTTTGCTGTCGATTTGACAGCCGAGCACAGACACCAAACGATCCCCGGCGTTGGTGGCATCCCACTGATTGGTCTGTGCATCCGGATAGGCGACACACTTACCGTCTTTTAAAACTCCGACAGTGTAAGGGCCGTTTTGATCGTAGCGCGGGAAGCAGACAAAAACACGCCCATCTTTCGATACGGCCACTCCACGCGGCATCATTTCATCAAAACTGCCGACAAGCTCGAGACCGCTTTTTACGCCGCTAATGGCGGAGACATTGCTTGAAGCGGATGTCGTATCTTTTGACGCACCATCAGTGGCACCGCCGGCAGGAGCAGGGGCCTGCGGAACGGAGTCGGCAGACAATGCTAAAAGACTCTCGGCACTAACAGGCAAGGTGTCGGCAAAGACCGGTAAGACGCCGCAACTGAGAGCAAGGAGACAAGCAATACTGCCGGCCGGTAAAATATCAATTAAGCGCAAGTCGATGGCCTCAAGGGATGCAGATATCGGATTTTATACTCTTTAGACTTTCGGCGGAAGTATCTATGATGTCAGTTTATTGCCGCAAAACAGCAACCAAAGTAGCAGAGGATGGCAAGCGGAGAGACTCACAGTGTCTTCACACACCGACAAAATTACCCTGCTAATATAAGTTCAAGTAAAACTCATTACTTAGTACAAATGGAGTGTAATTCATGAAAAGACTAGCGTTGTCGATCGTTTCTGCTGCTTTCATCATGGCCCCGGCGGCCTTTGCTGAAGATGCCGCACCGGCCGCTTCCACAGCTTCGACCACTACGGCCGCTGCTCCTGCTGCTAAAGCCCACACCGGCAAAAAGCATCACCATCACCACAAGGCCAAAGCTTGCGCTAAGAACTGCGCCAAGTCAGCCGCTCCAGCCGAGACACCTGCCGCCAAATAAAGCAGGAAAAGAGACGCTCTGCAGAGAGCGCCGATGCGGAATCAAATCAGATTCAAACCAAACGGCAGGGCTTCGCAAGAACCCTGCCGTTCGCTATTCTGATTATTGACCCGCACCGTCAGCGCCACCACTTCTGGCGCCCTCCGGCTTGAGCTCCGGCCGCAATTCCGGTCTAGACTCGCCCCGCGGCTCGGCTTTAATCTCATTGCCTCCATTTTCGGGTGTGGTTTCACCATTGCGATTCTCGCCTCCGCGATTTTCGCGATATTCACCGCTGCGGGATTTTTCATTCGGCTCGGCGGCAGGTGAGGCTGCACTCTCGCCGACTTCGCGCGCCGTTTCCCGGGCGCCCTCACGCGTCGTTTCGCGCACGCCATCTTCGCCTGCACCGTTTAAACCGGTCGGACCTTCCGCACCACCGGCAGTACCTGGGCCATTGTCAACTTCCGGATCGACTACCGGAATGCCGGCCGTGTTATCGACAGGCGGGGGAGCATCGCCAAGTTGCGGACGGCTGGGACGATTTGCCTGGGGATTGGAGACCAGAGGCTGAGGCATGCCGGTCGATGCTACATAAGGCGCGTCGACACTGGACATGGTGATTTTATCGATGTCAAAATCGCCGCGAGCAAAGACTGTTAGTGAAGTATTGAGGTTGCCGACTGAGGCCGTTACCACTTCGTTTTTGCCGCCCAGATCGTTATTGAGCATATTGGCATCGGCGGTATTGCCATACTGGGCGATGATGCGCGTGCGCGTGAAGGGCACTTCCGGCTGGTCTTTGCCGACACTGGCCATATAGCCGAGCTTGCCCAGGGCGCGCGCCACTTTGCTGCCCAGTGTCGGATCGGCGGTCGTATTGATGACGCAGACACTGAGATTGCGGCGACAGGCGACACGATCTTCTTCGGGATTGGCCAGACGCAGGGCCAGCGTGCGAGCGTCGGTGGTAGCCACCCAGTCACCGTTGCCCGCAAATTGACCGGGCAGCATGACAAACTTGAAGTTGGCCTTGGGCACACCGTGCACGTAGTTCAGACATTCAAACATTTGCACATCGGACATGTCCGTGTCGATGCTCTGTCTGGCGATTTTGATCAAAGCCGGTACGTGAGGCCAGGAGCGAGGGTCCATCATTTTGCGCATGGCAGCTTGCAAAAAGATCTGTTGCCTTTGCACGCGACCGATGTCGCCGAGCTCATCGTGCCGATAACGCACGAAGCCCATCGACTGGTTGCCGGTAAGGGTGTGCACCCCGGGATCAAGGTCGATTTTGAGCTTGGCCGTCCAGTCCATATAGCTCATTTTCTTCGGCACTTCGACGGTGACGCCGCCGAGTTCGTTGACCAGAGCGACAAGACCTTGAATATTCATCACCACATAGTGATCGATGGGTACATTCAAAAGCCCGGTAATAGTAGCTTTTGCCAGCTCCGGTCCGCCCAGGGCATTGGCCGAATTTATTTTTTGAATGCCGTACTTGCCGATGTATGCTTCGGTATCGCGCGGGATGTTCAGTACTGAAACACGCGTCAGAGCAGGATAGAGAAAAACAACCATCATCGTATCGGAACGACCGTTCAGAGCGATGCGATCGGCCTTGACGTTTTGACCACGACGGGGCGCTTCATAAACGACGTCGGTCCCCATAAAGAGCACGGTCATCGGCTGACTGAGAGTGCCGAAGTTAAAACCGAAAGGTGGCGTATTGGCGGCCGGCAATGGGATATGCGCAATGCGTCCGATTGGCCGTAAGAGATTGATAAAAGCTGACCACTGCCAGAAAATCAAGCCAAAAAAGGCGACGACGGAAGCACAGATGATCGCAACCGTCTTTTGTGTTCTGTTCAAGACTGTCTCTCCAACTCCAGTTTGCCGGTTGCATCGGGAAGGAGCGAAGGCAGAGTCAAACTACAAATGAAAGCTAAAATCATTCCGCAGGCACCGACCATATATGGGCTGACGGCGCCGAAACGGCCGAATAAATAGCCGCCGAGCGCCGGTCCGAGGATGCGACCGAGGGTGGCCAGCGATTGACCGACACCGAGCACGCCCCCGACGCATTCGCGAGGAGCGAGCTTGGAAAGCATCGCCTGATTACAAGGGGTGTTCAGACCGGAACCGATTGCCAGCACGGCCATAACGGCATAAATCGTCGGTACGTTCGGACAAAACGGCGTGGCAAATAAACCGACGGTCAACAGAGCCGTGCCGACATTAATGATTTTGCGCTCGCCATATTTCTTGGTGGCGCGGTGTGCGCCCTGGATCAAACAAATGCAGACGCCAATCCAGGTGAAGAGAAGACTGTTGTCCACCGGCGTAAAATGAAACTTCTGCGAGGTGAGCAAAACGATTGTCGCTTCCATGTTGGCAAAGGCAAAGGTGGCGAGGAAAAAGATAGCCAGCGAACTCTGGAGCTTTTTGTTCGCCAGTGTCTGAGCGATGAAGCTCGCCCCCACGCCGTAGCGCTCTTCGCCGGCATGACTGCGCTTTTCCGGTTCTGGCAGCAGGAAAAAAGTAAGGACGAGATCGAGCAGGCTAAAAAAGGCAGCGACAAAACCAATCACTTGCAGGCTGTGCTCGGCAAACCAGGGCAGACCCATGGCCAGAAGCATCTTTTTACTGGAGAGAAAGCCACCCATGGCCGGTCCAAGCACAAAGCCGACACCGAAGGCGGCAAAGATAGCGCCCATGCCTTTGGAGCGGGTCTCATCGGTAGTAACATCCGACACATAGGCCTGGGCCACGGCTATGTTGGCATTGCCCATACCGGCCACAAGTCTCGAGACAAAGAGCATGACGAGCGAACCGGACAATCCCCAGATCACGTAGCCGATGAAGGAAGCGAGCAAACTGACCAGGAGCACCGGTCGGCGACCGATTTTGTCCGAGAGACGGCCCCAGAAAGGCGTAAAGATAAACTGGGCGAAAGAATAACTGGCGATGAGCAGACCAACTTCGAAGTCTGTGGCATGAAACTGCTGGGCGTAGGTCGGCATGACCGGGATGATTAAGCCGAAACCGAGCAAATCGATGAAGACGGTGAAAAAAAGCAGAAGCAGCAGAGGCTTGCCTTTCGGAGCCTTTTCGCCGGGTGCTTGCAGGGGGCCGGCCCCATCCTTTCGATCTGTGCCGCCGTTATCTTGAGACTGGGTGGGTGATTCCGGTGATTCCATGTGACTGTTTGCAACCTGACTGAAGGGCTAATAATTGCCGTGGCGAGGCCTTAGAGCCCACCAATTTAACTCTGTATAGTCTAGCAATCGCATTGGTAGCGTTTAAGCTCTGACTGACCTAGCGATGAAAAGATTGACCTGGTCGGCCTTTACAGACTGTAGATCGGCCTGTCAAATAGATTAATTTTTGGCCCAAAGCTGGCCCCGGCGGGCATATTGAGACTAATTACGAAGCCGCTGCCAAAAATATCAAATGCCCCCAAAGCCATATCAAGAAGAACTTCGCGAGAAATCACCGCAGCTGCGCAAGGCAGCCGGAAATGCTCTCTTGACCGCATCCATGACCGGCTCCGACTCCGGCACAATCGACTCCGGCACAATCGGTGCCGGCACGACAACTTTTCAAAGTCAAAAGAGCACTCCTCAACCTCCGGCCGAATTAAAGCTCGGCGCAGATTATGAAGTGCTCAAATTGATCGGGCAAGGCGGCATGGGCTGTGTCTAAAAAGTCAAAGACAAGCGCAAAAATCAGGTCGTCGCCGTCAAAGTAGTGCGCCCCGAGCTGGCAGCAGATCCGCGAGCGCTCAAGCGTTTTGCCCAGGAAGCGGAAGCGGCCATGGGCCTGATCCACCCGAATCTGGTCCCGGTCTACGCCCAGGGATTCACCGAGGGTGGTGCCCCTTATCTGGTCATGGAGTATTAAGAAGGGACATCGCTGGACAAAGTATTAGCCAGGGAAGGCAGTCTCGATGTCAATCGCGCCGTCGACATCTGTCAGCAGATCTGTGAAGCGCTTGAACACGCGCACCACAAAGGTATCGTCGACCGCGATTTGAAACCCAGCAACATCGTCCTCTGCGACAGAGATAGTGGAGCCATCGAGACCAGGGATCTGGTGCGCATCGTCGACTTTGGCATAGCAAAAGTATTGGCCGGGCCGGAATCTCGTAAAACATTCGATCTGACTCATACTGGCGACCTCTTCGGCTCAACGAGTTATATGAGTCCGGACAATCCAGTGCAGACAATCGTCAAACACCTGAGCGATCCACCAGCACCGCTCAAACAAACGGCCCAGGGCCAACCTATAACTCCCAGCCTGGAAGCAATCATCATGCACTGCCTGGCCAAGGCTCCCGATGATCGCTATGGATCGATGCAACAACTGCGTCAAGATCTGAGCAATGACACACTCAGTGAAAAAACAACATTTGCAAAACCGCCGCGGCACAAGAGGCAACCCTTGCCCCTGGCGCTCAAAATCGCAATGGTGGCGCTGGTCAATTTTGCCGCCGTGAGCGTTGCCTTGACCCAGGACCGCGCAGCCGTGCAGTCAGCCACCAACGCCCAGAATATTATTGCCAGCTGCGAGCAAGTCAAACAGGATGTCGATCTGATCAGCGAATGCAGAAATACTGGCACAGACGCATTCGGCGTCCAGTTTAGTCGACAGTGGGAAATCGTCACGCGCGACAACGAACATCTCGCCACTCTTCTCCCCAACGGCAGCCCGCATCAGCGCCAGCGCGGGCTGGCCGGCGGATCATTACGGCAGTGCCAGAATGCTTTAGTCAAAGCCAAAATATGATTGGATCAAATCAAATGGCCCAAGTTTAACCAACCGATGAGTGCCGCCGCCATGGCCGCAATCAAAGCGAAGCAGTCAACACCGCATCAGAGCGCCGAAGAAGGCAATCCAGCCGCAAAGGCCCTCGAGCTCGAATTACAAGAGTCGCAGTCGCTGCTCAAAGCTGAAGATGAGTATCACACCAGCTATTCAAGGCTCGAGGATACGCTCGAGCAAATCAAACAGCAAGAGCAAAAAGTCTTGTACGCCGAACCAGCTACTAACAGTAAAAACCTCTGGTTAGGAGTGCTGACCGCGCTCAATCTTTTTGGTTTATTCTTCGTAGTCGGCGGCAGCAGGGGTTGGCCCCCCCCTCTACAAAACACGAGCGAAAAAACCGCCGCGATTATTGATCGAGAAGTAGTGGTGGATGGGTGTTTTGAAAGACTCTCAAATCAAGATTGAACTGCTCGGCATTTTTAATTTCGAGGGCGCTGCGCAATTCCTTTTCGCTTTTAATGACGAGACCGCGTCCCTGATAGCCTTCGATGGCGTGAAAAAATAGCTGTTCATGATTGCCATGATCGGCGCGAGCCTCTCCGATCGCCCACTTTTTGATAACATCGGCCAGTTGCACGGCATTGAGTGTGGTGGCTTTCTCGAGAGCATGGCTGTCCGGTTTTTTCCCGGAGAATTCGCCGTCCAGAAGGGCGTCATTCTTAAGCCTCAATTGTGCCGCACTGATGGCGCTCAAAAGTACCTTGTCCGCTGGACTGCACTTACTGAGCGTACCGTGCGAGCCACTATCGCTCAAATTTTTTGCTACGACTTCAGCGCTCAGGGTTTTGCCGCAATGTAGCCTTTCCAGCAGTTTAGCGGCGGCATCAGCTGGGTGGAAAACGACATGCCTGGCCACTTCCACCCGAGCAACTTCCTGCTTGAGAGCGCTCAACTTTTGCTCGGTAACAGCGCCGCCATTGAAATAAGCATCGACTTGTTTCTGACCATCAATTTTGAGTTGACGATTGCTTTTAGTCTCTATTTTCGCCGCTTCTTTATTTAACCGCGCGGCATAATCGGCATCGTATTTTTTGCGACCATCGGCCTCCCAGCGGTAATCGGCAGCCTGAGCGGCATCACGCAGATGAGCGCGGTGCCCCGGCACTTGCCAGGCCTCCTGTACGCTCGGGGTAAGATTGTTTAAACCAGCTAGCACCTGTTTGTCGTGAGCGGAGAGATGCCTGCTGTTTTCCGCCTGCAAAATCTCCTGACGGGCTAAACCCGGTTTGTGATCGATGTCGAGCTTGCCGAGGAGCTTCTCGGCATCGGCGGTAAATTCCCTGGCGGCCTTGATGTCGACTACACTGTAGAGCGCCGGGGTGCCAGCTAGAGCTTCATGTTGGGCTTGATTATCTTGACCGCTCTGGGCATGATGGCGCAATTCTGTCATGGCAACCTCTTCAACGATCAGACGAGACACGGGGGTGTAGAATGGCTCTTCCCGGGGGAATTGCTTGCAAGCATTCTCGCCGGCGAAAATAACAACCGGATGACAGACCGAGAAACAATGGCAGCGCAAACCCCGCAAAAGATCGCAGTAATTATCGTCATGGGCGTCTCCGGCTCCGGTAAGACGACCACAGGCAAAGCGCTGGCAGCGTCGCTTGGCTGGCAATTCGAAGACGGCGATGATTTTCACAGTGCCGCGAACAAAGCAAAAATGCACGCAGGCCATCCGCTCGCTGACGCCGACCGCATGCCCTGGTTGCAAACGCTCGCCGAGCACATCGCCACCTGGGCGACGAGCAAACCAACCGTACTTGCCTGCTCTGCCTTGAAGGAGAGCTACCGCGCCATCCTCGTCGGTGAGCGTAGCGACGTTGCCGTCGTTTATTTGAAAGCCGATTTCGAAACGATTGCGGCCAGACTGAACGCACGCACCGGACATTTTATGAACAAAGAGCTGCTGCGCAGTCAATTTGAAACACTGGAGACGCCGCACGGCGTGACGGCTGAAGGTCGCAGTGCGGTCATTGAAGTCGATGCGGATTTGTCGCCGGCGGAGATCGTCGAGAAAATCAGAGCGACATTTTTACGTATCTGACTTGACCGGCTTGCTTAAAGCGGCAATCAGAGCCGTAATCAAGGCAGCGCTGGCAAGCAAGATTAGCGCACTGGCAAAACTCTCGCCCCGGCCGGGCACCGCATTTGGTGCAGAATAAAGTTTTTGCACCAGTCCGACCAGGTAAGGTCCGACAAAGCCACCGAGTCCACCGATAGAATTGATAAAGGCGATAGCCGCCGGCTGCGCCACAGGTTTGAGCGATTGCCTGGTGAGCGCCCAGAAGGGACCGAGGGTGCCCCAGATACCAAAAGCGGCAAGGCACATGCCGCTCAGTTTGAAAAAAGATCCGGGCAACAAACAAGCGGCAAGCAGACCAACACAGGTAATGAGCGCCGCAGCAACGACATGGAAGCGACGCTCGCCGGTGCGGTCAGAATTGGCGGCAATCATCTGCATGCCGAAGCCCTGAGCGACAGCCGGCAGAGCGCTGAGCAAGGCCGTCTGCGAATCGTCAGTTTTTCCGAAGGTCTGGACTATTTGCGGCAACCAGAGCTGGAAGCCGTACATGCAAACCGACATCGAGAAATAAAGACCGGCGGCGCGCCAGACGAGCAAGCTGGTGAAAGCGGCGTAGATAGAAGATTCTTGATTGGGCTTCGCCTGAGAAATTTTTGAAGATTGCGCCGCAGCATTTGGCAATGCTTCTGATTGCTTGTCACCAACAGCCTCGGCTGCAATCTGTGTTTTGGCCCCAATCATGGCCAACACTTCGGCCTTTTCTTCCAGACTGAGCCACTTTGCCTGATCCGGTCTGTCCGCCAGTATGAAAAACACACAAATACCGAGCAGGATAGCGGGCGCGCCAGTCACTAAAAAGAGCCATTTCCAGCCGGCCAGACCGGCAAGACCACCCATGGCAAGCGTCTTCGCCGCCATCAGACTGCCAATCACTCCGGCCAGCGGCACGGCGGTCATGAAGCGGGCCACGGCCATGCCGTATTGCTTGGGCGGGAACCAGTACGTCAAATAGAGCAGCATGCCGGGGAAAAAACCGGCCTCGGCCAAACCGAGCGTGAAGCGCAGGGCGTAAAAAGAATTGACGTCCCAGACCAGGCACATGCCGAGGGTGACGAACCCCCAGGCGACCATGATCAGGCTGATCCAGCGGCGCGGACCGAGGCGCTCAATAATCAGATTGCTCGGGATGCCGAAGAGACAATAACCGAGGAAGAATATGCCGCTGCCGAAGCCGTAGACTTCGGGCTTGAAATGCAAATCAGCGTTCATCTGCAGGGCGGCGAAGGAGAGATTGATGCGGTCCAGGTAGGAGACGACATAAAGAATGAGCAGGAAGGGCAGGAGGCGCCAGGTGATTTTGGAAACCAGGCGGCGGCGGCTCGCCTCGGAAGCGGCATTGCTTGTTTCGATTGGTGCGGCCGGGGCTGACATGAGGGATTGCTGCGGTTTGGGTTTGGACTGGGGGTGGCTGAGCTGAGGCCGGGGTGGGGTGGGGTCGGGGTCGGGGTCGGGCCAAGCCGGGGTTAGACCGAAAGCGGGAATGGTACAGCGGGGCTTAATTTTAGCCGAAGTATCGTTTCTATAGGGAAAGGTCAACCGATATCGGCTGAGGAATTGGTCGCATTTTTAAAGGGGTACTTGACGCAAATAGACGACCGGTCTACTATAAATTCATCGAAGCGGTCGCAGGCAAAACACAAGCGATTCGTTTGGCAACCAGACTTTACTGATATTCACTGATATTCACTGAAATTCCTCAAAGGAGCGCATCATGACAGCATTACAAGAAAAACCAGCTTATACAATTTCCAAAAGACAGACCGGCAAGGTCGCTTTTGTCACCGGTGGTTCGCGCGGTATTGGCGCAGCTATCGCCCGCCGTCTCGCCGCCGAAGGCGCAACTGTTGTTATCACCTATGCAAAGGCTGCTGACGCAGCCAACACCGTCGTCCAGGAAATCGAAAAGGAAGGCGGCAAAGCGCTGGCCATTCAAGCCAACGCCACCGATGCTAAAGCCGTACGAGAAGCAATCGAAGGCACCGTCGCCAAATTTGGACGCCTCGATGTGCTCGTCAACAACGCCGGCACAGGTTTCCCAAAACCGTTCGAACAAGCAACGCAGGACGAACTCGATCAGGTCATCGATATCAATCTGCGCGGCGTCTTCGTCGCCACACAAGCAGCACTGAAGCACATTAAAGATGGCGGCCGGATCATTATGATTGGCTCCTGTGTCGGCGAGCGGGTCATGACCCAGGGCCTGACAGCCTACGCTGCCACCAAAGGTGCCGTGAAAATCTTCACACAGGGCCTGGCGCGTGAAGTCGGACCGCGTGGTATCACCGTCAACAATGTGCAGCCTGGTCCGATCGACACCGATCTCAATCCAGCCAACAGCGATTGGGCCACAGCGCAGATCGACTTTACCGCTCTGAAGCGTTACGGACATGTCGATGAAGTGGCGTCACTTGTAGCTTTTGTGGCCAGCCCCGAAGCAAGCTACATCACCGGTGCTAATTTGACGGTTGATGGTGGCACCAACGCTTAATTTGCGTTGCGCTCTGCTCCTTATATACTGCAAGACTCTGTCACGCTCGAATTCCTGTTCGGGCGTGACATGGTTTTATAGTGCAAATTACAATCAATGCGCCGGCTAAACCGCCACATCAAACTGTTGCCTGTGCTCCTCACTCAGACGACCGCCGTGCACCTTAACACCGTCCAAGTCAGCAATTTCGTCAGGCGTAAGCGTGATTTTTACGGCGCCGAGATTTTCTTCAAGATGTTTCAATTTGGTTGTGCCCGGAATCGAGACTATCCATGGCTTCCTGGCTAATAACCAGGCCAGGGCAATCTGTGCAGGCGTTGCGCTATGGTTATCGCCGATGCGCTTGAGCAGATCAACGATTGGCTGATTTGCTCTAGCATTGCTCGGCTGGAAGCGATCAAAGCTGGCGCGAAAATCAGTTTTTGAATCAAACTCAGTTTCTGCATTTATCTTCTCAGTTAAAAATCCCATGCCGACAGGCCCCCAGGGAACGAAGCCGATGCCCAATTCTTCGCAAGCTTCAAGAACTCCGTCGTGTTCGGGCGTTCTCTCCATGATTGAATATTCGCTCTGGATGGCGGCAACCGGCTGCACTGCATGAGCGCGTCGTATATTGGCAGCACTTGCTTCCGACAAACCAAAGTGCAAAACCTTGCCCGCGGCAATCAATTCTTTCACCGCCCCGGCTACTTCTTCGATAGGCACCTTTGGATCCACTCTATGCTGGTACAACAAATCGATCCGTTCAGTGCGCAAGCGTTTCAATGAAGCTTCAACGACTTTCTTGATCTGGTCGGGATGGCTATTGAGACCGTGCGTCGCTATATCAAAACCAAATTTAGTAGCGATAGAGACTTTGTCACGAAACGGCTCGAGCGCTTCACCGACAAGTTCTTCATTGATGTAAGGCCCGTACACCTCGGCCGTGTCAAAAAGAGTAACTCCTTTTTCAAAAGCGGCGCGGATAACCTTGATACCATGGTCTCGCGGCACAGCGGGACCGTAGTTTGCACTCAGACTCATACATCCATAGCCAAGCTCGGAAACGATCAAACTCCCAAGTTTACGTGATTTCATCGAATGCCTACCTTATTAGAAAACTACTTTTGTGCAAAACTACGAGGAGCTGCGAGACTAAACCGATGATATGCTGCTTTGAGGAGCGCGATTAAGACAAAACTCCGAATTACTTGGATAATCCTCCAATTCAACAAGGCCAGTAAACTGGAAACGAAGCGGCAGCAATTTATCAGATTGCTCGGTCAAAGAGCCCAAAATGAAGGCTGTACGCAAGTCGCGAATAACTTGAATATTTACCGCTTTAATCGACCCACACCACGCACCCACGGCATCTTCACCGCCTCAATCTGCGTAGTGGCACAGGGCGCGAAAATGTTAGAGCTTTCAGGAGAAAACTATCGATACGACCCAGATAACTTTGTTATCGCGTCGCTCGACGTGCCAATCATCGGAGAAGTTGTCGAAGCATCGCCGCAGAAGCCGTTCCTTTGCTTAAAGATGGAGTTTGACCCGTCAATGATTGCTTCAGTCTGTGTGGAAGCAGGCATATTGTCGGCACGCAGTGAAAGCAGCGTCAAATCAGTTGCGCTGGGAAGGCTTTCAGATGAGCTGCTGGATGCCTTCCTGCGCCTAGCTACTTTGTTTGGACAAAAAGACGACTATCGAATGATATCGCCCCTGGTGACACGAGAAATCATCTACAGATTACTCAAAAGCGATCAGGGCCAAAGAATCAGACAGCTAGCCAATTTCGGAGAACAAACACATCGCATTACCCGAGCCGTCCAATATCTCCAACAGAAATACAAAGAGCCCCTGCGCATTGAGAATCTTGCCGGCCAGGTAAATATGAGCATTTCGAGCTTTCACGAGCACTTCAAAACAACAACCTCAATGAGTCCGCTGCAGTTTCAAAAGCTTTTGCGCCTACAGGAAGCACGTCGTTTGCTTCTCACAGAGCAATTTGATGCCGGATCAGCGGGCATATCCGTCGGCTACGATGATCCGTCCCAGTTTAGCCGCGAATATAAACGCCTTTTTGGGGTGTCACCCAGAGAAGACATCGGACGCCATAAGAAATTTGCCTGATTGACCATACTCACATATAACTGCAAGCATTAATCGCCCCGAACTAACATCATGAGTTATGATGCAAATACAAGCTCTGATAAGATGCTCGGTCATTTGGAGCCTTTGTAAATGGCGATGAGACGCTCAATAGCTGGGAGGTGTCGGTATGGACCAGTCACGGCGACAAATTCTCCCTCCGCGCAAAATTCAACTAGAGCGGCAGGGTGACAGGATTGCGGTTGTTAATATCGAGCTCGGCAACATTGGCTGATTTCGTACGTATAACAAAAAAGTATTTCCCGTTTTTCCTGGCGTATTTGTTCTGGGGCCTGGTCATATTGGGACTAGGCACAGGCCTGAGCTTTTATGGCGAGGGGGAAAAGTTATTCTGGGACAAGGCAGCCTCAGCAAAATTTCACGAATTTTCTCCTGAAAATCGATTGAAGCTGGAAAGAGAATTGCTCTATCGCTTGTTCCTGGAGTGGCTCGGAAAGGGCTGGTATTATCCATTTATCCTTACCTTGATCACAGCTTGCATTGCAGAAAGTTGGCCGAGCAAAGAAGAAATTACAGATAGCAAATTACGCCTGCCAAAATCTAATTAACTAACAAATTGCAGGCTACCTTTGGCGCTCGTGAAGCGCTATTCCTTGTCGTTTGAGTCCACAGATTTCAAATCGGGCAATATCAGTAGTGCAATTAAGCTTGGCACTCCCAGCGATAACAAGAAGCCGACCCATTTGCTATAGCCTTTGCTGCCGGAGTATTTGATGCAACCAACCATCACAACAATAAATCCCACCAATAAGCCTAGATTTACGATAAGGCCGGCACTTGTTTCGAGTGAGGCGGAAGAATCACGGCCAGGTCCGAACAGAACCATTCTCACTATTGCTAATATTACCGAGACAACAAAACCGCCAATGATCATGGCACTACCTGAGCGTGATGGTTTAGGCTTGGTGGCAGTTGCAGTCATTGAATTTTCCCCAGATTTCATCATCAGAGTATACCGCGGCGCGACGGATCAGGCCATTCAGCGGCGCTTAGAAGGGTGTCGGCGCCAATTTTGAAGCATCAAAGCCTACCTTATATCCGGTGCGGCAAACTCATTTTTGAGTGCCTTCTGCTGCTCCATTGAGAGGTGACCTTTTGCACAAACGAATCGATCGGGCTCGCAGTAGGCAAGGCGATTGTAATCGGGAGGCATGACCCATTCGCCTTTTCGATTAATCAGACCGACAGCATCATCTTGGGTCTTGGCCAGAGCCAGATTTTCCGCAACGGCAACAGGCTCTACCTCGCTCGGCAAGCCAGTCTTCTTCGAAAGCTCAATTAACTTTATCGGTTTTGCCGGTGACACCGGAAGATTGTAAAAGCTATTGAATGAACGCGGTGCGCCCATCGGCAGGGATCTTGCAGACTGAGAAGCGGGCAGAGAACCACCTGGCTGGATAACGATCTGGCCTGTCTTATCAATAGCGCAGTCGTTAAATCCACCGGACCTCGCAAGTTTCAGGTTAGCCAGAGATGCAGGCAAAACTATTGAGCCATTACTGCTTCGAAGCGAGCTCGGACCGATTGTGTATGATTTGCAGACGAGCAAACCGTCTACAAAATAACCATCGGGCATCGCCACATTTTTATCCACACTCTGCACTTTTTTACTACTCGAGTCAATCAAGACAAATGCAGCAGGCAATTTATAGTCATCTCCGAGCGACGCTTGGGGCACAAGAGCCTCGGTAGTATTTTTGGCTGCCTCACGACCGGGTTGAGCCAACCACATTCCCTCTCCAACGTCTTGCATCGAATGATACTGACACGGCGCAATCGGCTTGCCATCAGGCTCATCGAGACCAGCGCCGTCCTTATTTAGCACCGGCATTGCTTCTGAATAGGCAGAGAAACCTGGGCACTGCACCGGTGGCCACTGCTGCAAAGGCGACTGGTCTGATGGAAGGTTGAATTGTAAAACTTTGCCTTCGCGATCAACTAATTTCCATTTCGAGTCGACGGGTTCTCGCTCTTTAACCCAAAACGCATTGAGTTTTTTGACGTAGATAATTTCCCTAAATAGCGGAGGCAAAACCCAGTCGCCCTTTTTGTCAATCACTCCCAGGGATGTCGGATCGTTCCTCACCGCAGCTTGCGACTGAGGCTTGAAATCCGTTTGTCCGGCACAGCCACTGGTTAGAAAAGAAAAGGCCACGCCGACGAGAAGAGGCTTGGCGCTGGGGTTCGAAAAAAAACTGCGCATCTGCGGAGGGGTCCTATTGATATGTAATTACCGCACCAAAATATCTTGACGAGCATATTAGCACCTCAACAGCGGGAGTCTAACCAATCGATAGCAGCCAAAATGCCTGGATCTTCTTTTGCGCCAAACAGAATTTGCCCCTGGTCAATTTTTGAATCGGGAGCGATGCCATGGTCATAAGAAACCCCGTCGCGATCTGCTTCTCCCGATGTAGTCAGCACGAGCGTCGCCCCATCGGAAAGTCTGATGCTCTCGTTATTCGTGCTCAGACCCCGCGTCGTCTCTCCAATGAAACAAGTATTCGCCCGGCCCTTAAACGAGATTGCAAGGGCTTCCCCAGAACTGGCGGTCGCACCATCTATCAAAACCACGACCGGCACATTTGGCAAATCCGCCAGACTGGTTTCCAATTCAAAGTTGGTGAGTTTACCTCGAAGATTGATCACTCCGGACTTGCCATTTTCGTAGTACCAGGCAATTTTGATTTTTGGATATTCGAAATAGCCGAGAGTACTGGCACCCAGTAATGGTCCAACTCCAGCTATCATTGGCCACATATTGCCGCCGGTATTCCCTCGCAAATCAACGATCCAACCAACCGGTCCGTGTTGCGTCGCAAGCGCAATTTCTTGCTGGAGAGATCGCGCAAAGCTTTTCCCCTGGCTTGATTTGCTGGTACCACCAAATCCGGCCACCACAACGAAACCATACTTCTTCCCGCCGCTTTCTAATATTCTCGGCGAAGATACGCGACTCCGAGTTTTTGCCGGCGGGCGCTCCTTAAATAGCTTGGTGCCTTGTCCTCAACAATTTTTCAAAAAGCTATGATTGTCACCCAGTTCAGAGAGGACGTAATTAATCGCATCATAGGTATCTGCTGTAGATGTAGCTGAAGTAATCATCTGCGCAGCCTTAGCCTTCACCGATCGCCAATTAACTGCAGTCGTGCGCCAGGCCCTTTTTTGAATCACCGCAATTGTTTTATTCAGATACTGTGCTGGTGTCAAAGATGCCAAATGAATTCTCCCAAGCGGCCAGCCACCGATAACAATAATGCAAAGATGCTGATAACACAGCCTAAATTTATTGACCGGAGAGAATTTTTAGTCTATGCGCGGCGACCTCACTGCCTTGCTCGGCCGCCTCAGCATACAAAGCCTTAGCTTTATTCAAATCTTTAGGCAAACCATCACCGGCTTCATACCTGCCGGCAACATTCAGTTTCGCGTACGGGCATCCATTTTTCTCCGCCTTCAAATATAGCTCCAGAGCTTTTTTACGATCTTTTTTAACTCCATAACCATGCGAATACATCAGACCTAGATCATTCATGGCATGCTCGTTACCATCGGCAGCGCCCATGCTGAGCCACTTATAAGCAATCTTATAGTTTATTGGAGTGCCCCTCCCCTGAAGATAAGTTCTTCCAATTTGATATTCACCTACGCCAGGATCATGTGCCCGCGATGACTTAAGCAACGCCGCCGCCTTTTTCGGATTTTTTTGAACACCGAAGCCTTCTTCGTACATATGCGCAAGGAAACATTCTGCATCGCCGCGCCCTTGTTTTTCGCTAGCTTGAAAGTATTGAAAGGCGCGATAGTAATTTTTCTTGCATCCAAGTCCCCAGAATGTTCGTGTTCCCATGTTAAATTGAGCATAGTCATCACCCAATTCTGCAGCCTTTTCATTTAAAGCAATACATTTCTTCTCATCGCGAGCACCACCGAGACCTGAAGATAAAAGATAGGCCAGAGAGCCCATAGCGCGGGCATTTCTCCCATCTACCGCCTTTTGTAACCAATATCTGGCTTTGACATAATCCTGAGGCAGTCCGGGTCTCATGTAATACAGCTCCCCAAGCCGCGTCGCTGCTTTTGCATCTCCGGAATTCGCTAAACTAGTAAGAATTTTTCCCGCATCCGTATACTCCTTTGCGGCAATAGCGCTCTCCGCATTTTGCCATTCAACGGACGTCTTAGCCAAAACTGGCGAGGCGGAAGCTATGGCAAATATCACTACTGCACCGGCCAAGCGTTTAAGAGTGCGATGAAACAACTCACCAATCTCCAGTTGAAACCTATATTGCTCATACCCAACTGTTTGAAAGTCATCAAACTCGACGGCCGACCACCTCAATGATTTATCTCTAATGCGCCGGACCTCAGCCAAATTTAGACGACTGAGATAGACAGCCAGCGGTATTCCCATGCTTTTACTGAAAAACAAATTTGCGCATATTGCCCTTTGGATGTTTCTCGCGCCAGTGATTATTCTCGGCGCTTACGTGTTCAGTATCATCTGGCGCGTCAGCATAGCTGAGCAAGAAGTATTCGGCAGAAGCGATTTGATACATCCTGGGCAGCAAGCGCATTTTGACGAGCCACCCGTGCCGCCTTACTGGGGACAGCCGACATACAGCATCAAACATAATGGCAACAAGATTGTCGTTTTTCGTCAGAAGATCAACGGCTATCAGCACATGTACGGCTCTGTACTGGCCGACTTCGAGCTTGGCACAAGATTGTCCAAGGCGCTGTTCGTTGCAAACGAATGGGCGGAGTTTACGTGTGACTTCAACGGTGTCAGCACTGAAAATCTGATGGACAGACGCAAAGATCTGGCGAACAATAAATTAGGTCGCAAACTAGGTGAGCTTGCCCGCCAAAAAGGCTTGCACGGCGCCGCAGCAGAGCAATTCCTCAAAGATACATGCGTTGTCGCTATGGATCATCCCGAATTCCTGCCGCATTTCATGGACATCCGCTGGCTTACCATCGGCGACGAAGCCAGCCTGGGCTGCCGTTGTTTGCCCAAGCGGAATATTTTCAACACGCTTTGCCGGCCGTTTAGGTATTTCAAACGCTCATAGAGATCTCTTGGCCAATGTGGCGCTCTGCTGCCTTTAGGGCTTTATATCCCGAGCTCACTATGAGATCCGAGTCGCACAAGCCGAAGGATGTCCGCATCCTGCTTCTCGTAAATAAGAACCAGATCGGGCCTGAGGTGGCAATCGCGGTAATCCTTCCATTCGCCTGTGAGCGCGTGATCTCGAAGGCGTACTTCGAGATGAACTGAGTTGTCCATTCAATCGTCCTCATCAAGAGCATGCTTCAGATCTGCGATGCTGTGAGCCCGAGGCAAGTTACCAGCTCTCGCTTCTTTCATTGCCGCGATAGTTGATTCATTAGGAACTAGCGGGTCGAAAGGAAGCGCGTGCTCGCTCGCGATTTTGGTTAGTAGCATTCGCACTGCATCAGAAAGGGTAAGGCCCATCGCCGCTAATACAGCGGCGGCTTCTTCTTTGATAGCACCGTCAATTCGGGCTTGTACAAGTTCATTCGCGGCCATAGCAACTACTCATTCAACTGTATGACATTGTAATTCACGGATGGCCGAAAAGCAAGTAATCCTAGGAATGGGATCAGCCGCGCTCCGGACTTCGAACCGGAAGATTTGAAGGTAGAATCAGTTTTGGCCTAATAATTTAAATCGCTAGACTGCAAACGAACGCCTAAATTCACTTAATTTGCAGCCTACTGATGCTACCTTTGTCAGAAATTTAAGAGGCTTCAAAACTCAAATTGACTGGCATAAGTGGGAGACGGCCCTCTCCCTGCTGTTTCCGCTTTTCGCTGCATGGAACGATGAACTGGAGATTCCAAGCCAACAAGGGCGAGAAGACCATTTATCTCTTTCAGTTAAAATCGAACGACACACGAAGGTAAGAGGCGCCGCCAGCCCAGACGAACCGGTCTCAAGGATTACTGGCAGACACGGGAAAACAAACGCGAAGCCCGTCTGCAGCAGCGCAAAGTAACAAAAGGCCCACGCAAGTTGAGTTCGGATGCGCGAGCCGGATGATGCGAAAGTATCATGTCCTGTTATTTGAGGGCTCGGGCATGGCGACACGCCCAGCCTACTCGGCAACTTACCGGCCTATGTTGCATTTTTATACAGCCGGCACCGCGAAGAAGATGCCCTTTCGGCCCTTGATTCTATGAATCAGATTTGCGCACCATAATGCAAGAGGTTAAATCAGGGCCTTGTCTAAGTCGCGGATATCGAGCTCTAGACTGCGAAGATCCCGCTGCTTGTTCCTCAGCGTTTTATCCAGATAATCAATCTCATGCTCAGCTTCCGCAGAATTTACGCGATGCAATTCATAGATCTTTCGCTTAATTTCGTCAGTATCGTGAGAGAGGCGATCGTATTTGGAAAGCAAAATGTTGCGTTCAGCCGAAAGAGTCTGAAACGTTTTGATGTCTGGCGCGGCGGCTGCCGGTGAGGCTGTGGACAAAATTATGCCAGTTACTGCCAACCAAAAAGTGTACCGTTCAAGATTGACTTGAAACATGCCAGCAAAAAGCTGGGGTTCTTCGCCTTTAAGTCTGGAAGTTAACACATCCAGATAGCTATGCCAGCCGGCAGCAAAAGCAACCATTTGATCCTGGGGAAGCCCGGTATGGTTGAGCACCAGGAGGACCATGTCGTCTCTGGTTAGCAGCTCAAAACTAACCACCGTGTGACCAGTGGCCGTATCGCTAAAAACAAATTCTAGACGACGGGCCAGATCGCATACGCTGATATTGCCGCCGCGTGGGCCATGCTCGCACGCGCCATCCGCATCGTCCGATTGGTCGAAAATCAGTTTTATTTGACCGCCTGTCCGCAGGTCAACTTCGGCCTCGGTAAACCAGCTGGCAAGTAAGTCAGGTTGAGTCAGGTAATCCCAGACACGGTCAGCCGTCCCTGGCAACAGGCGTTCGAAACGTACAGCATCGGAAGCGGTTAATGTAGCTAGAAACTTCGTAGACATATAAGTGACCAAAGCCTTTTCTATTGGGGATTTTTGTCCATTAGACCAACCTGGTTGCCTTCCGGATCCAAGAACCAGGCGAATCTACCGCTGGGTATTTCAATCGGTCCGACTATTTGTTTGCCGCCCAGTTTTTCTATGCGGGCCAGATAGTCCTCAATTTTATTGACGCTGATATAGACGGTCACATAATGGTATGGCTCTTCACCGAGGGCTGTTATCTGTCCGGCAATGCCGTCCTGGCCTGCCGCAACCTTATTTGATGGTCCTGCGGGTTTGACGTTCCACGAAAATATTTCGCGATAAAAGCTGGTTGTTTTCTCCAGATTTTTGCATCCGATTTCAAAATAAACTACCGGTGACGCGGCTTTCGTCGGGGCAGAGTCACCGTGTGATAGACCATCAGCCGACTTAGTGCTTTGAGCGCCAACTAGTTGCAGCGACACTGCCCACAGGACACCTACGAACGCTGTCTTTCTTAAATCGATTGCAGGCATTGTCACTCCTTGTTTCTAGCAGCGGATTGTTTTTCGTTTTTTGCCCACCTTGTCGGCGGCTTCAATTTTTTCGATTGACGCGGTGGCAAGAGGCGTTTTGCAGGCTGTGTCGCCCATGTTCACCGAGACAGAGCCAATTTGCCTGGCCGCCGCCTTGGCCTGCTTAGACAGAGGTTTTACGTATGTTCCAACGGCAATGACAAAACCATTCATGGCGTACCGCACGCGAGGTTGTATTCCGTTGATTTCTTTAACGGCTGTGTCTAGAAGACCTTTAATCTCGGTCAGGTCTAGTGTTTCGTCCGAATGTGTTGCAACCATTCCGGCGTACGTGCACCAACCGGCTGAAGCGACATGTTCTTTTTCCGACTTGATCCATTTCATTGCCAGATCGCGACAATGTGGATTTTCAACTGCCACCCATGGGACAGTATATTCTGCGATCATCGGCAGATTGGCGGCGCCCTCAACCCATTCATTGAGCTGCTTTGTGGTCATGAGGGAGCCGTCGGCGATCATGCCCGCCAGGTACATTGCGTCCAGGTTGCCTGTCTCATAGAGCTGGCAAGCAAGAGCTTGTTGTCCTTTGATTGACTTGGCTATAACTTTGAGGTCAGCCACACTTACACCGTACATCTTGTCTGTTGCCATCCCGTGGCGGACATAAATTTTGCGCGTTTTTTCACAGCCCTTCTTTTGCAGCTCGGCTGTGACTGAAGCTAGAGTCGGCATAGGTTACTCCTTGTCAGGGGCTCGGGTGGTTAGGCCTCCTCGGCTGACAATGATACCGTGACAATAGTATTTAATGTTTTTCTAAACTGGCAGCAAAATTAACAAGAGCTCGCCGCTTCGATAATTTCTGTCCGAAACTTCTCTTTCTCAGCAACCGTTGCGCCTGGTGTTGTTTCGTCAGAAGATCAGCGGCTATCCAAACTGGGTGAGCTTGCTGGAGAACGGTGCTCGAAAATACGTTTTTTCTATGCAAAAAATGATCAACGCTTCAAACTAGCGAATTTTCGCTTATTGCCGGCCGGTTTCAGCTCAACAAATGCATCCAGGTCCAGACCAGACACATCGCGATCATGCAGGAAGCCGACCATGCGATATCCGATTTGCACAGGTATGTCAAAGTAATAATCGCACTTGAATTTGCTTTTCGCTGCTGCAGCCTTCTCTGTATCGGCTTTCGTCTTAGCCAAGACCGAATCGAAGCACTCGGGCATTTCTCCCGAAGTTTCAAGATGCGCGTCGCCGAGATCCAGCTCATGCGACACCAGCCACCTTCTAGAGCCATTCTTCCAGCCGCCGGCGGAACTGACCATGTTGCTCTCTTCTACGAATACTGCCACCACATCTCCGAGTAGAGACAAGCGCTCAAGCAGGGGAGCTGACTCAGTCAAAATATCCTGCCAACCAAAAGATACTAAATGCCAGCCGTTATTCATGTCCAGATAGCAGGGCGGCCCGTTCCGGTAATACTCACCGGCGCTGTCGGTTCGCTCCATTTGGAGTTCTTGCAGAATTTTATCAATATCGACGTCCTTTACTGCAAGCCAAGATAGCGAATATCCCATTAGATCTCCAAACTCTAAACTAGCGCCGCTTTAATTTACCATCTGGAGGCGGACCTGCCATAGTGCAAATTCACAATTCGCCCTGCAATAGCCACAAAGCGCATAGGCCAATACTATGCTAAAAAGGATTTAGTCCCGTTGGAAAAGGTTCCTTTATGGAAAAGATTTGCCCAAATTGTAATTCCGACCTGCCAAATCCAGTGGCTTGCTCAACGTGCTACTCATTGTTTGTCCCCGATCTCCGGGCACGAAAAGCTCACCTTATCAATATTCTCAAAGATCATGCCCTGGTTCAGAAATACTCTGATAAAGACGAAGAAAGCGGAGATGAAACTCGCCAACTCTTCTGGCGCACGATTGAAAAGGAATATCCGGAAATTGCATCAATCGAATCCGGCTGGCTATTTCTAGAACTATTTGACGAGCTGCTTGGTACTGGCGCAATTGGTCAAGCAATGAGAGATCCAAGCATGAGAGAAGTGCGAGTATTGGGTCATGATCAGATCTTTGCGCAAAACATGATTGGCAAATTAAAGACTGGTCTTGCATACGAAAGCCCGAAGCATCTGAAGAGTTCCATGCAAAAAATGATCGCCAAGCTGGGTCTTGCAGAGACGAAAGGCGCGCAAGGAAAATATGAATACCATGCACCAGATCAGTACCACCTCACAATCAATCTTGCTCCTTCCGAATCAGAGCCAGAATATTTGAAGGTGAGGTCTGTGCTGGCTTGACAGCTTCAATGCGACACGAAAATCGGCCTTAGAAGTCTTTTATGCCATCCTCACGCACATGTATACTGGAAGAAAGTCGCAGGAGTTTTTGCTATGCCTCGTAAACGTTACCAGCCAACGCCTGCTGAGATAATTGCATATCAGAAACTGAAGACGGCCGCCGGTGGAAGCGGTTCATCCGGCGGCGGAACTACTAGCGGCGATAAAATTATTTCACTGATGGCTTCTTTGGTACGCCAGCGCCAAAGTAATTTACCAGACGCCTCTTCATCGAACAAAGAAAGTAACGGCCCAGAGTCTGAAACCTAGCGTCGATGATTCACACCTTAGCCTTATGTCATTACGGGCTTGACCCAAAGCTAGTTGAAAATTGAGTCAAAAATCAATCAGTTTTCAACCGCCACCATTCCGTAATCGTATCTTTTTCGCACCAAAAGCCATCAAAATTTTCTTCTACTCTTAAGTCCTCAAGCCGCTTACGCGTTCCACACATAACTGAATAGAACGCCTCATATTCGGTATCAATGCGAAGCCGACGCTCAGCATCTTACGCCTATAATATCCTGCGATTAGGCATCCAAACCTCCCAGGGGACTATGTCTTTGTCAGTGCCCACTTCGATAGAGACAATCTGATCCTCAAATTCATCGGCGGTAAAATACTCTTTGACGTCGCAGGCGGCAAACATCATGGATATATGGCTTTGCCAAACTACCGGTAGCTCACCGTAGCTAGGTGCAAAAAGCTTCTCTGCAATTACGTAATCCATCATGGCAAGCAACTCACTGCTCGCATTCTTTTTATTGACCCATGAACTTTCAATCATTGCTTGCAAGACGCGTCTGTCAGACGGTATTTTGCTTGCCTGCCTGATTGCACGTGTGCGAATCGGCTCAGAGCAGTATTTGGCGAGGAATAGCTGCGCCTTCCTGCCAAGCGCGCCGCCTTGCCATTTTTCCAAAGCCTCTAAAGGTGTTGCCGGTGGGACTTCGTGCTCATCCTCTTGGTAGTCACCAGCCATGCCCGGTAATCTAAAAATGGATGAAAGGCAATGTAAATCGCCTCGTGCAAATCTTCGCGATGCTCCCATATGGGGATGGAGCCTCGAAAACCGCTCTTAAATCTGGGGTCTAACGGGTATTCTTCTTCAAACAAAATTGAACCCTTCAATCTACCTCAATGCAACAAATTCCTTTCTGTGGAAAATAGAGTTTTTCTTCGGCTGTATCGACTTTGGATAAAATCCACGGATGTGTCTCATATGTGCACTGTGTCTTAGTTTCACGCGGTCCAACTGAATTGTATTCCACTCGCTGCCCATCGAAATCAAGCCAGAAAAATTTGTATTCCGCGTCAGTATTATTAATCACGGTCAGGTAACAAGCGTTATCGGAAGACAAAGAACGACTCGCAGATTCTTTATCAATCGGTTCAGGCGATAGCATTATCGGTGCGGTCGCTTTGTCTGCGTTATTGCCTTCGGGCTCGAGATAGGCTACGCAATTACCAGCCACAGGCTCTAAGAGGTATCGAATCGCACCGCTCGCATCGAGAAGCACAAACGGATGGGTGGCAAAGGTTCTTTGCGTGAACGTTCCGTAAGGCGCCAGGGCGGTATCGCAAGGCTGATTGAGTCCATCGTAGTCGACCCATTGCACCGTATATGGCTCATTGGTGTAATTGGCAATTGTCAGCCAGGCGGGGTCTCGCCCATGCCTTGAGGTTAGGCCGCTCACACTTCCAATGGCGATTATCGGAATGACGTTTGTAGGCATAATCTACTCGTTAGTGACACTGTCTTTGCAGCGATCTGCTTGCTAGCCCTTACCCATTGTACCTTTCCGGCCAATCCTCATACGTCAACCGATATCGCTTCGCGTTTCGACCCCAAAAGCGTCAACCGATATCGGTTCGCGCACGAGCTGCAAACTATTGCCGACCGCTTCCAACGCCCGCCTGAAGATTAATTCCACAATTACAGTCCAAAAAATGAACCTGCCGGATAGTACCAGAGACCCCCGATCAAGTTTCTACATCCAAGACGAAAGCCACGACAAGCCGGAGCACTTACTATGACGATGGACCGAGCAACAGACACTGCCCAGCACCAGGCTTCCGACGGCAGCGCATTGAGCGAGCACGTCAACGATTTGGCTAAGGCTCAGCCTAACGGCACCGGTGACGCGGGCAAGGTCCACAACAGCGACGCCACGGCCAAAGCAGTCAGCGCCGGCACTCTTCCTGCTGTCAGCATCAATTTTGAAGGCCAACCCAAAGAAGCGGCCATCGCCCAGGCGCCGGCGGCGCATGCAGCGACCCAACCGGAACACCACTGGTATAGCGGTGCCATCGCCGTCACCGAAGACCTGGCCAAAGGCGCTTACCACGAACTCAAAGACCATCCATTGCGCGTTGCCGAGAGCTTCGCCATCGGTGCCGGTGCAGCCGCCCTGGCCACAGTCGTCGCGCCGGAAGTGGCGATTGCCGCGACCGTTGCCGGCCTTGGTTACGGTGCCTATCAGATTGGCAAAAACGCAGGCACCTGGATCAAATCGGCGGAAGCTGTCGCCAGCCCCGATGGTCATAGCGCCGAAGAAATGGCCAAAGCACATAAATCATTAGAAGGAGTCGGCGCCGGTGCCACCGATCTGGCAGCCGGTGTGGCCGGCGGCCTTGCTTACCGGGCCGCAGCTTCGGCAATCAGCTCGGCCATGAATAGCGGCGAAGCCGGTGAAGCAAGCGAAGCTAACTCCGGGCAAGCAGGCGATGGCGACGCAAACGGACCGAAGACCCCCGTCGAAGACAACGTCCAGAAACCAGGCCTCAGCGGAGACCATCACATCAAAGCAGCGACGGGCGCCAGCACGGCTAACACCGCTGATGGTGGCAGCGGCTCGGCCACTCCCGGTGACGGCGGGGCTTCCGGTCATGCCACAGTAGTGCAAGCTCACCACGCTGTCACAGCCGGCGTAGTCGGCGGAGACCCTTCATCCGAAGGGGCCGCCGGCGCGGACAGTGCAGGCCTTGGTAAACCAGTTCTCGTCAAAGAACCAGTGGTAAAAGCTCCCATAGAAGCCCCAGCGGTAAAGGCCCCGGTCGAAGCACCAGCCGCCGCTCTCACGCCCGAACAAATGGCCCTCGCCAACAGCGTCAAAAACAGCCAGAGCATTTTTGATGCAGCCAACAGCGAAGGCGGCGTCGTCGAATCGACTAAGCAACTCTACAATGTGCGCTTCGACAAGGTAACGGAAGACGCCGGTCGCCGCATTTTCACCCTGGAGAATCGCACCGAAGGTGTAATCGTGCCGAAGGGTGCTTTCGTCGCCACCCGCCTGGACGCCGCCGGCAATCCTGTAATCGAAGACGGCATCACCAACAGCTGGTCGATGCAAGCGCCCAAAATCGCTAAAACCTATCAAGTCGATCCGGCCACTCTCGAGAACAGCGACGGCTTCGTCGCTCCGACCAAGGTCGGTGGACCGAGCGTGCATATGGTGCAGCTCGACAAACCGACAAGCATCATCACCGCCTGGGGCGAAATGAAAGGCAAGGTCGGCGACTGGCTGGCCAATTATGACTTCGATAAAGCTAGCGGCACGCCAGGCAAAGACTATGCCATCGTCAGCGGCCCATCCTACAAAGAGACTTATCAGCCCGTGCAATCTTCGACCGGAAAAGTTACTTCCTGATCGCCGCTTGCTAATGCCTTCAGCCAGTCTAGTCCTGGTTCCTAACTAATTACTACCGAAGCGTTCGCACTCTCGAAGGAAATATCGCTTTCCATAAAAAGCATCTTGAGCAGGTCGCGGTAAAAACCATAGAGAGGCAGATGACGAGACACTTCTTCGCGCATGGCATCACGCTGCAATTTAAATGAACGGTGTGAGGGACCGGCCATATGATCGAGCTCGAGATAGTAATTGGCCAGGGGTTGCACCTGTATTTCAAACAGACGATCCTGCCATTTGGTCACGCTCTTAATCGCTCTCCAGCCGGTCTTTTTCATCTGCTCGGAAGGTCCGGTGAGATAATCTTTGGTCTCGATAAAATCGAGTAGCGGATCGGTCGGTTTGCGACCGGAGCTCGGCATCGGCACAAAATCAAGACCGTCCAGGCTGTCCCAGTGCGGCCCGGAGGTGGCGAGAGCACGCACCGTGTCGTGTACTTTCAAACAAGTAGGTACATCGTCGCAAACGATTTTGATGCCAAAAATATCTTTGACGTATTTGCTGTAGTGGCGCAAATGCTTATCCCGCGAGACGAGCTGATCGATCTGAAAAATTTCGTCGGTGACTTTGTTCCAGAGCTCTTCTTCAGCCTTGACCCGACTGGTCAGGCGATTGACGCCGGCAAGGGTGCGCTTCTGCGGTAGATATTCGATAAAGTTGGCGCTGAGCTCGAGGGGCACCCAGTCAGGCTCGCGCCGATAGCGGAAGTTATCGAGCATTTGATTGCCCAGGTCGATGTCCATACTGGAGAACAACGTCTCGCGCGCGATACGCTCACGAATCAGGAAAGGACGGTCTTCATCGCCTGGAAGTACACCGATGACATTGCTGTGCAATTCAAATTCGGAGTCGAGAAAAAGCGACGAGAGCAAGTGTGAGAGGACGTGGAGATGGCGCTCGCCATCGAGAATATTTTGCCGGAAAGACTCGCGCACACTGGCGATAAAATCAGTCGAGAGCTCGATGCGCACGTGCACCGAAGGGTCCGCTTCCTGCTCAGCCTTCTTCGTAGCCAGATAGCTGATGAAACGGTGCAAAACCGGATCATGCATGGCCATAAAGAGGGGGGAGTGCACTGGCTGAAAAATCGCGGCCTGCCTAAAATTTGCAAAGTCGATGACGTTTGCCTATTTTAAGCCATCGATCGAGATTTGAGGGATTGCCGGACTATTTCGCTTAATCAATCCCGACAAGAGAATTAATGGCCTTTTTAAGCTTCACCACGGAACCGCCTGGAAGCGGTACCGTCAGGCACCTTTGGGGCAATATTTTCCCAGGCCCTCAAATTGAGCTCCTCAGAGGCGGATTAGTAGTGTTCATGCTAAACGGACGCAGCCAGAAGGCAGCGAATATCGACCAGACCGAAGAGTTGTTACGGCAGTATCGCACCCTGACCGAGGTGATACCCCAAATCGTCTGGACGGCCAAACCAAACGGTAATGTTGATTATGTCAATAATCGCTGGTACGAATTTACGGGCATGGATTTTGAACAAACCCGCGACTGGGGCTGGCAACCGGCCCTGCATCCCGACGATGTGGAGTCGACAAACCTGCGCTGGCGCGAATCTCTGGCCAGCGGCGAACCTTTCGAAGCAGAGATGCGCTTCCGTCGCACTGACGGAGTCTATCACTGGCACCTGGTGCGGGCTCTTGCCCTGCGGGATACGAGCGGAGTGATCGTAAAATGGTGCGGCACGAATACTGACATTCACGATCAAAAAACGCACATCGATGATTTAGAAGCGCGTATCATCGAAGACCCGGCTAAGCTCAAGCAAGGTCCACCACCAGTCCTGAAGAGCACCTTTGCCGAGCGCTACATCATCGAAGGCATACTCAGTACCGGCGGCATGGGCAGCGTCTATCTGGCCCGACATATTCATATGAGCCGTGTGGTAGCGATCAAGATATTACATCCTTTTTTGCACGGCAATCTCAAACTGGTCAAACAATTCCAGCAAGAAGCAGAGGCCGCCAGCGCTTTGATTCACGCCAACATCGTCACAGTCTTCGACTTTGGCATATCAAAATCGGGCGAGCCCTTCCTGGTCATGGACCATATAGAGGGCAAGACTCTCGAAGATATCTTGAACGGCGAACGCAATATCGAACTGCAGCGCTTTTTAAAGCTTTTCATCCAGGTTTGCGATGGCCTGCAAGAAGCGCACAGCAAGGGCATTGTCCATTGCGACATCAAGCCCGGCAATATTGTCATTGGTCACAGCGAAGTCTCGAAGGATCAAACCCCAAAAGAGATCCCCAAAATCATCGATTTCGGCATCGCTCGCATCAACCCTCGCGATGTGAGCATCGATCAGAAAACGACCATGGATTTTGCCGTTACCGGCAGCCCGCGCTACATGAGCCCGGAGCAATGCGTGGGCGATGCTGTCGACGAGCGCTCCGATTTATATTCGCTGGGTTGCGTCATGTACGAATGCATCACCGGTCGTCCTGTTTTTGAAGACATTTCAGTCTATGAACTTTTCAATAAGCACGTCAACTACCCTCCGAGATCCTTCGCTAAGGTCTGCCCTTACCTGACTTTGCCCGAGTCGCTCGAAAGGCTTTTGTTCGAGATTTTAGAAAAGTCACCGGAAAAGCGGGTACAAACTGCTCAGGAGATTCGCCGCCGGTTACTGCTAATATACCGGGAGCATTTTGCTGACATTTAGGTGGCAGACAACTATCAGGAACAGGTCAGGTCATGTCGGAAGAGCGCATATTGCTACTGGAAGACCGCGCCACCGATGCTGCCCTGATGAGGTCGATATTGAACGACGCCGGCTACAAAAATGTCGACGTAGCCACCAATGAGATTGAATATCTAACCGCCCTCAATAGCGGTAACTACGCAGCAATAGTCTCCGATCACGCCGTGCCCGGCACCAGCTCTGCCTATGCGTTCGAGCTCGCTCATCGACGTCTGCCCGATGTGCCGATGATCTGTGTCTCCGGCGATCTGGCTCCCGAAGAGGGAGCCTCCCTGCTGGCCGAGGGGGTAGGCGAATACGTCAGCAAGGACCAGCTCTGGCGGCTACCGCATGCTGTCGAGCGCGCCGTCAAATATAAAAGGCTGGTCGTAGCACTCGAGCATCAGCTGGAAGATTCGCGCAATGAACTGCGCAGCCTGACTCACATTTTGTCCCACGATCTAAAATCGCCGCTGTACAGTATTTATCAAATCGCCCAGATGGTCGTCGATCAACAGGACGTCGACGTCGCCGAATGCCGCACTGTACTGACAGCGATCAGTGATGATGCCCTGCGTCTGACCGAAATGACCGGTGCTTTGCAAAAGTTTTATACGCTGGCGCTCAATGACTTCTTCCCGACAAAAATCGATCTGAGCGCCCTCGTCGGCTCTCTTATGGCCAAACAAACCAGTCACAGCGTATTTCGTCAGGTGCAAACGATCGTTCAACCAGACCTTTATGTAGTCGCCGACCTCGACTTACTGACCACCCTGCTCGAAAATCTCCTCAATAATGCCTGGAAATTTACAAGCAAAACAGACGATCCGCGCATCGAATTTGGGTGCCGGCCTGCCACCCAGCCGAACGCTCCGGACACGTTTTTTGTCAAAGACAATGGTGCCGGCTTCGACATGAAGCTGGTGAAGAAGCTCTTCCACCCTTTCCAGCGCCTGCATGCCAGCAGTGAATTTGACGGCACCGGCATCGGCCTGGCCACAGTCGAGCGCATCGCCAGACGCCACCACGGACGCGCCTGGATCGAAGGCGAAAAAGGCGTGGGCACAACAGTCTTTTTTACTCTGGCAGGAGAGCCGCTTTCTTAGCCAGGGCCGACGTCATCTTGACGGCAGTGTCTTTGAGCTCGGCCAGCCGTTCCTTAATCTTGGCATCTTTCAACTTGCCTTCGGCAAAGCTGCTGCCTTCCGAGTAGACGAAGCGGGGAATGATCACGCAACGAAAATCGAGCATCAAGCTATTGGCCACATTCATCACCGACATATAGCTGGAATGGCCGCCGGCAGCGCATACAAAACCGACAATTTTTTCTTCCCAGGCGCGGCCGGTGAGCTCGACCAGGTTTTTAAAAGAGGCAGAGCAGGCAAAGTTATAGACCGGGATACCGACCAGGATGCAGTCGGCGTTTGCCACGGAGCGCTGCAATTTGAGGACAATCGGATCGGTATAGCAGGGACCGCCATCGCACATCGGCAGGTCATAATCCTGAAGATCGATAAACTCGCGTTCAACGTCGGCGGGCAAGAGAGTGAGCAATTCTTGCATCAAAACGCGACTTTTGCTATTCAAATTGAGGCTGGCGCTGATAATCAAAAATTTACTGGCCATTTCTTTTTCCGCCCCTTTTCATTCAAGTGTTACCATGGCCAACGATTATACTGCTAAGCCTATTGTTAGAGTTTTGGAGCATTGATGAAAAAGTCATATCTTGCGCGGGCAGCCAGCTTTACAACTATGTCTCTAGCAACGCTCTTGCTCAGCGGCTGCGGCGTTGAAGCAGGCAAGGGCGGCTTCACGATCAACACCCCCACCGCCGGACCGACTTCGACCGCCGCCGCCGGATTTCGCGCCCAGAAATCCCTGGAACTGAAAGATTTTCACGCCATTGACAGCAGCGCCGTAGCGACCCTCGTGATCACCGATGGGCAGCCCTTCGCCGTCATTGTCGAAGCGGAAGAGAGCGTCGTGCCCAAGGTGGTGACAACCGTCAAAGACGGGGTTTTGAATATCAGCCTTGAAAAAGACGTGAGCACATCAAATCCGGTGCGCATCCTGATTTCTCTGCCTAAGCTCGATAAACTCACCCTGGCCGGCGTAGGCGAAGTCACCGTCAGCGGCGTCAAAGAGCCCTTTTTGACAATCAAGCAATCCGGTGCAGGCTCGTGCAACATTAGCGGATCGGCTGATATGGTCGATCTGACCCTTTCTGGCGTCGGCAGCGCCCAGCTGAAAGAGCTCAAGGCCCGCGCCCTGACCGCACTGCTTTCCGGTACCGGCTCCGCTCATGTCTTCGCCAGCGAAAGTCTGACAGCGACCATATCGGGCATAGGCAGTCTGAAATATTCAGGCAATCCACCCAAACTACAAAAAAATGTCACCGGTATCGGCCAGATTAACGCAGCGCCCTGATCAGTCAGCGGCATTGTCTTCGGGATGATAGAGACTTTCAACGTGCAATGCACGTAATTTTGGCGCTATAAAAACAGTAAAGAGCACGACCAATAGTGTCATGCAACCGCCAAAGACGACCGAGGGCACAAGGCCCATTATTTTGGCGGCGACACCAGATTCAAATTCACCGATTTCATTGGAAGAACCAATGAAAATATTGTTTACTGCTGAAACTCGGCCTTTCATGTCGTTTGGCGTTACAAGCTGAAAAATCGTCGAGCGCACCCAGACACTGACGCCGTCGAGGACACCGCTCAAAACGAGGAGAACGAGCGATAGATAGAAATTGGAAGAAAGACCGAAGGCGATCATGCAAACACCAAAGCCGGCTACCGAAGCCATCAGCACAACACCGGAATGTCTAGCGATCGGATGATGGGTGAGGATCACCGCCGTCAGTACTGCCCCCACCGATGGTGCGGCGCGCAAAATACCGAGAGCTTGCGGACCCATATGAAAGACTTCGGCGGCAAAAATCGGCAACAATGCAACAGCACCGCCGAAGAGCACCGCAAACAAATCGAGAGCCATAGCACCGAGAATGATTTGATTGCTAAAAACAAAACGCAGACCATCTTTGATATTGGCGACGACACTGGCGTGCTTCGCCGGCTGCAGATCGGTGCGCGCCTTGACGGCGACGAAACAAAAAAGAGAAGCCAGCAAAAGAAGCGCCGAAGCAAGATAGGTCCTTGAAGCGGCCAGCCAGACGTAGAGCAGTCCGCCCAACATCGGTCCCGCCACCGCCGACGCCTGCCAGACAGTGCTCGTCCAGGCGGAGGCATTACCCATGAGAGGACGCGGCACGATGTCGGCCATGATGCCAAAAACGGCCGGACCATAAAAACCGCGTGCGATACCGCTCAAAGCAACGACTGTAAAAATCAAACCGACGAGCAGATTTGGCTCGCTGACGGTGAAAGAAGCGAATGAAAGCAGTGCCATACTGACGACGAGCGCCGACACCGACCAGAGGGCGATGCGCCTGCGATCGACAACATCGGCGACGTGCCCGGCATAAAGAGCGACACCGATAGCGGGTAGTGCTTCGGATAGACCGACTAGACCGAGCGATAATGGATTTTTAGTGAGGGCATAAATCTGCCAGCCAACCGCGATAGCCTGTATCTGGACCGCTACAGTGGTGAGCAGCCTGCCGATCATGAGCAGGCGGAAATCCGCCAGTTTCAGTGCTGCATAAGGGCTTTGCGTCATCACTAAAGCTTACGATGTAAATAGCGCCCTAAGCCTTTCGAAAGCTGACAATGAAACGACTTGTCATAGTGGTATATGAAAGAAAGCTAAGATTACAGACGGTACCGACCGCTGTTCCAGGGGAAGGGCCTTATGTGGAGGGTCTCCAAAAAAGCAACAGGCATTTCAGAGGTATCAAAGTGTCGGAAATAGATAAGACAGAAAACAACGGTTCGGTGACCTATATCCCTCTCGTCAAGCAGGCACTGCACGCCCTGCAATCACTAAATCCGGTCGAACGTGCCATTCTTGGACTGCGCTTTGGCCTCGATGACGGCCTCGAGCGCGACCTTGAAGAAGTAGCCAACCATTACGGCGTGCCAATCGAAGTAATCCGCGGAGTGGAAATCGACGCCCTGCGCAAATTAAAAGAGCCCGAGCGCTACTGTCACCCGTCCAGCCGGGGCGGTGGCGGACGTAAGCATAAAGTCGGTCAGCACAGTCATTTACGCGTAGTGCGATGAAACACGGCCGCGTTGCTTTGCTGCTGTTATCGGTCTTATCTACTCTTTTGCCGGACCCGGCAATAGCGCAAGACGCGGCGTCAAAACAAGCGGTGAACATGAGCGGTAATATCATGTTCAACAATTCGCACGCTCCAGGCATGATACTGGCAGTGGTGCGCGGCGATGAGGTCTATCTCTACGGCTATGGAGAAACAGCCCGCGGCAACGGCAAAGAGCCGGACGGCAGATCAATTTTTCGCCTCGCCTCCATATCCAAAGTTTTTACAGCTCAGTTATATGCCGATATGGCGGCTGAGGGCAAAGTCGGTCTGATGGACCGACTCGATAGCTAGCGCTTCTTTAGCCATGCAGCACGCTATGTGGAGGGCGCACGACGGCCAGAAGCGTGTTGTTGGCGTCAGACTGACGAGCACCGAAGGCATGGGCCTTGGTTGGGTTGTGAGCGGCGCGCACGATCACATCCCGATGCTGCTCAGCAAGAGCGGCGCCATCGGCGGTTTCATGACATATGTAGCAATCGCTCCCAATCGCAAACTGGGCATATTCGTCGCCGTCAATCGGGTCAACTTCGCTATGCTCGACGAAATACAAAAGAGCGTCGGGGCGCTTGCGGCGGAGCTTTCCGCTGCTGACAAGTAGATTGCTATGACTGGACCGGCAAGGAACTGCGCAGATGGCTGGCTAAATTGGTAGCCGATTCGGCGTTCAATACTTGCGTGTAAAGCACCGCTACCATCGAGCCCTCGGTGAGCGCATCGCCATCGGCCAGCTCGAGAAATGCCGAGGATTTTACGTTGGCTGTGTAGTAAATGTTGAGGATCTGATAAAGACCGCCGCCCGGGCTCGGTCGCAGGATGGCAATGACGCCGCCTTCTTCGCAAAGATCCATAAAAGATCTAAATGGGCCGCAAAATTCAAAACAACCAACCACCAGAGGGCGCGGCCGGAGCCCCTGAGATTTTTCCTTCTCGGCAACTGCAAAATCAAACATTGGGATTCCCCTAAAACCGTTGCACCGTTTAAGTCTGCCGGGTCGCTACTAAGGCCCGGTTAAGAATCTCAGAGTTAATGCAAATAAAAACGGGCTGCAAATAAATACCAAAAAACGGTCGGACATTTACCTCGCATAAACGTCACGCCGAAAGTGACCCTGCCATTTTTTTGGTCTCTTGCGCTCGATCAGTGATAAATTGTGCCCTAGAATAGTATCTCCGTTAAATGAGGCAACCGAAAAAATCCTTGGATTCCAACGAACAATTTCAATCGCTGGCGAGCGACCTTTCCACCATGGCCAAACACCTCATGCAAGACCGCGGCGAGCTCTGGCCCTTTGCCGCACTGGTCGCGGCCGATGAAGTGGTCAGCTATGTCACGCTCGATGATAAAAACAAAGACATGGACATGCCGGCCTACCTCGATGCGCTCTTGCTCGCCCTGCGCAAAATGGTGCTGGAAAAACAATACACAGCAGTCGGCGTCTGTATGGATATAACTTTTAATGCCGGCGACTACCAGGGAGAAGGTCTGCGTTTCTGGATGGAAAATCACGAAGGCGAGACAGTCACTTTGATCGAGCCTTACACGGCAGACACGCTTGACGAAAGAGACTACGAAAAAGAGATCCTCTGGGTGGAAGATGATTCACCGCAGATCTTCCGCATCAGTATCGCGCCATAACATAACATTGAAGCGAGCGTTCCCAATGGCTGCGAAGCGTAATTTGTCCCTGGCACAAAAAGTGATGCTCCTCGTCTTCCTGCCGCTTGTCGTGGAATTGTCCTTTCTAGCCACTCTCTACAATCTTCTGCAGCAATCGGAAGCGGCAAGAGTGCGCGAAACACACGCTCGCGAGGTGGCCGGTCAGGTCAATGCATTATTGAGATTGCTACTCGAAGCCGGCACCAGCAGTGTGCTTTCCTACATGGCAAATTCGAGCTCGTACTACCAGCGCTACCGACAACTGAGCGAAAGATTCAACGAGGAAGCTGGTAAACTCGCCGCTCTGGTCAAAGACAATGAGTATGAACATCGTACTTTTTCGCGCATGTCGGCCCTCAATGCCAACGTTCTCGTCGAGCTGAAGAGCGCCGATGACCTCGTCCGCCACGGCTACAAAGACGAGGCGATGAAGCTCTGGTTTAAAATGCACAAAGATATGAACGCACTCTTCGTACTTGCCGACCAGCTCGTCGAAGAGCAGCAGGCTGTTCAAAAAGAAAGGATGCAGGCCCAGGCGAAATACCGCGATGAAATAAAGATATTGATCACGATCATGGCCTTGCTTAACATTGCCCTGGCCACTTTGCTGGCGCTCTATGTCAATCGCAGCACAACGAGGCGATTGCAGACACTGGTCGAAAATACACAAAGGCTAGCCTCAGACATGCCTTTGAAAGCACTGGAGAAAACAGCCAATGATGAAATAGCCACCCTCGACAAAGCCTTCCGCGACATGGCTATGGCGCTGGAAGCGGCCACCGCAAAAGAACGAGCCGTCTTGCAAAATGCCGCCGACGTCATTTGCACGATCGACAGGGATGGTCGCTTCGCCACACTCAACGAAGCCAGCTTGAAGCAGTGGGGATATGCGGCCGAAGAGCTACTCGGCAGTCGCCTGAGCGCCTTGCTGACAAGCAGCGAAGCAGAACAGACTATGGCTCTCCTGGCCAGTTTCGGCGCCTCGAAACCCCAAGGTGAGCTGGAAGCGACAATCAAGCGCAAAGACGGCACACCCTGTCAGGCACTATGGGCGGTGCGCTGGTCGGAGCGTGAAAATTCAATCTTTTGCGTCGTGCACGACATATCCGAACGCAAACGCATCGACGACCTCAAACGCCAATTTATCGCCATGGTCAGCCATGAGTTGCGCACGCCGCTCACATCGGTACAGGCCTTTCTCACTCTGCTGGCCACCGGCATCTACAGCCCGCTTAACGACTCTGGCGCAGAAAACCTGGCTAATGCCGAGCAAAATGTCGGCCGGGTGATCAATCTGGTCAACGATATTCTCGACGCCGAAAAGCTCAATTCCGGTCTCTTTACTCTGCATATCGAAAAATTCGACCTGCAGCCCTTAATCGGTGAGACGCTAAACGCGCTTACCGGTCTGGCCGATCAGAAGGACATCGATCTCGTTTATGAAACACCGGAGAGCCATTTTGTCCTCGCCGACAAAGAGCGTGTCAGGCAGATACTGATCAATCTCCTGGGCAATGCGATCAAATTTTCGCCGACCGGCAGCACCATAAGCCTGCGAGTCGCCTCGACCGGAGATTCGGGAATTCAGCAAAACCAACAGAATCAGGAGATTCAGAATAATCAACAGATCGAAATCAGCGTAATCGATGCTGGACCCGGTGTACCAGAAAAGAGTCGAGCCGAAATTTTCGAGCGCTATGCGCAGCTGCCTGGTCAGACAAAAACCATAGCCGGCACAGGGCTGGGCCTGGCCATCAGCAAAAGCTTGATAGAGCGCCAGGGCGGCACGATTGGCGTCGCCGACGCGCCTCGAAAATCAAACGATCAAGCTCGGGGCAGTCGCTTCTGGTTTACATTGCCCCGGGCAAGGTAAACTCTTAAAGTCAATGTCAGCGAAACAGTCCGTGAGATAACGATGCCGAAAGTACTAGTTGTAGAAGACGACCTGGCGCTCCAGCGCATGATCATCGATTGGCTTTCGCTCGAACACTACACTATCGAAACAGCCGGCGATGGCCAGGAAGCAATAGATAGGCTAAAATTTTATCAATACGACCTGGTCATCCTCGACTGGCAGCTGCCTTTAGCAAGCGGCATCGAAGTGATCCGTGCTCACCGCTCAGGCGGCGGAAGAACGCCGGTGCTAATGCTCACCGGCAAGAGCGATATCCCGGATAAGGAAGAAGGATTCGATGCGGGGGTCGATGATTATTTGACCAAACCCTTTCATATGAAAGAACTCTCGGCCAGGTTACGCGCCCTCTTGAGGCGCCCGGCCGGTCTGGTGGAAGAAATACTGCGCGTGGGGCCATTGACGGTGGACAGAAGATCCCACCGGGTCGAATTAGCAGGCGAGATCATCGATCTCAAACCGACCGAATACTCGCTCTTAGAGTTTCTCATGCGTCATCCCGGTCAAGTATTTGGCGCCGAGGCCCTACTTGACCGGGTGTGGTCGTCCCAATCCGACTCAACTGTTGACGCACTGACGACGTGTATAAAACGTCTGCGGAAAAAAATCACACCGGCGGGCCGCGAGCCTATCATCAAAACCGTCTACGGTGTCGGTTATAAACTCGAGACCCTTCCTTAAAAGGTCAACTCGATGGCCTGACCGGCAACGGCATTGCGACGAGCCGCAAATTCGAAACCGCCCTCACCGCTCTTGCCGATTACGGAACCGGCGACGATTCTTTGCCCCGGGTGGACGGCGGCGAGACCGAGACCGGCATAGACTTCATAACGCACGCCCTTGCTAGCCTTGTCATAGCACTGCATAACCACCATATCCTGGTTTGGATTGTCCTTTTTAAATTGATCGATCACTTTCATATCGACCGGACTGAGACCGATCACGGAGACACCATTTTTTCTATTGGCTTCGGCTACTTTTGGGTCGTGATTGTAAGAGTAGACGACAAGGCCATCTTGCATAGCCGTCACCGGTGCATCGGGCAAGGTTGAGACCTGGGCGTAGACATCACCGCCGCGTTTATGCACGATCGAAAAATCGTTGCGGCCAAACTGTAGATGACCGGCTTTGGTTTCGCCTTTTTGCACATCGAAGTGCACACTACCCTTGACGGCTTCGGGGGTGGGTCTGACATCCGGCCCGGCGGCAGGGGCATGAGTATCGCCGACAGCCGCCCCGGCCGCGGCTCCAGCAGAAGCAGCAGCGTCGACAGGGATCCTGTAATCGTGCACTTTTTGCTGACCGTCGGCAGTCGTAAGGGTACTGAAGTAAGGCCGGCCGTCGCTTAAATAATCGCAGCGGCGATTGCCGTCGGGAGTGTAGGTAACACGTTGATTTTCATGCGTAAAAGAATAGCCATCCGGTGTGACGCTGACATCGCCTTTCCAGCTCTGCCTGTCCTGATTTTTCCACTCATCGGTATAATGACCGTGATGTTTCTGGCGAGTCCAGGTGCCACTATCATTGGTGACCGCGTTGAGGTCGCCTGATTTTTGATCGTAGCCAAATTGGAAAACACGGTGAGCGGCATCACGCATCAGGGTGACGCGATTAAACTCATCGATAGTCAGAGAGCCGCCATCTTTTGCCACAGTCACCGGCTGAATTTCAGGATAATAGCCGAGATTGCGATCCTGATATTGAGCACCATAAAAATAGCGTTCACTGGCGTTAGCCGGGCCAAATCGATAGCTATCATCACTCATACGCTGACAGGCATCGAGCTGACGGTCCGGCGCACAGGATTGGCTCGGCTGAAAATCGCGAAATGCATCACCATTGCTGAACATGGTCTATCCTCCAGAAAAGAAAAACTTATTGGGAACGGAAGCCGATTTTCATTAACCGGGCCGGTGCTTGCATCGCAGCCGGGTGGCTTTCCTTGCATTGAAGTATGCAAAAAGATTTTGGCAAACTTCGGGCAAAGCGAAACCAGCAAAAAGTTTTTCGTTTATTGGAAGATATCGAGGTCGATGGCGTCGCCCATGGCCTTGTAGCCGGCGTCGTTGGGGTGCAGGTGATCGCCGCAATCAAAATCGGGCTTCAATCGTGAAGGGTGACTTTCGTCTCTGGTCACTTTATCAAAATCAACAAAACGGTCGAAATGGCCGGCCCGAATCCATTCGTTAACCTTGATTCTTTCAGCTTCACCGGCCGCGCTCCAGTAATTGGCAAAAGCAGTACCTTCAAACGGCAAAAGAGTAGCGCCGATGGCGCGCAAACCGTGACCGTGGGCACGGTCGATAATCTGCTGCAAGGCCGCTTCGATTTGAGCAGCATCGACATGCTGTTCGGGCAGTCCGAAACTGGTCGATTGACCGATATCATTTATGCCTTCCAGAACGATCACATTTGATGCACCGGACACGGAGAGTACATCACGATCGAAACGAGCCAGGCCGTTGGGACCAAACATAGCTGCCGGAGCGTCATGCAATAGCCTGTTGCCGCTTATGCCGGCGTTGACGACGCCGTACTGGCGTTGACCGGGTGCAATCGCCCTGGCATTCAGGCGCTCGGCGAGACGGTCCGGCCAGCGCTTGTTGGCGTCCACGGTGGAGGCATAGCCATCGGTAATGGAATCGCCGAAGGTGACGATTGCGCCGCCCATTGACTGGGTGGCCGCACCAGTTTGACCAGAAACGTCCACTCCGGATAAGAAGAAGCGAAATTTATTGGGCGAGCCTTCGATTTTCGTCGCCGTGCAAAAGTCACCGGTCTTGGAAATGTAACCGGTTTGCACGCCGAGCGGATGGACGACGGCAAGGCCGGTCCAGCGGGGGATAAACATGCTGACGGCAAGTGTCGACAGAGGCGCTACGGCAAGATCGACCGGATCGCTCACGGCCGGTGCTCCGGCGGGCACGGTGATGCTGTCGAGACCGGCGAAAGTGAGCTTGTGATCGCTGCCTGCTTGTATGGTCCCATCGGCACCGCCAACCGCCAGATGCGCATTGCCGATAACGAGAGGCTGGGAGCCGGTTTCATTGCTGAAGCGCACTCGCACTTTCGAGCCGCCGCAGCTGACTCGCACATATTGACGAATAGTCTGGTTGTTGATTTCCTGGCCCATGGGAAAGACCGGGCTGGCCCCCCAGGTGCCGGTCCACATATCCGCCGAATGCTCAGGCCCGGCCGGCGTGGCGGCGGCCGCAAGCCCCGTGGAGAAAGCCGATAAAAAGCCACAAGCTAGGGAAAGAACAGCGGTAGTTTTGACGTTTAGCTTTTGCATTCGGTTAGTATAATTGAACAGAAGATCAAAAGATAAGTATTGCCATGCCGAAACAAACATCGTCCAATACTCCAAATTTTTCCAACAGTGGGCCGCTTGATCTAGACGGACTGCGTAGCAATATTGGCGATATTGATCTCAAGCCCTTGTTGGAAATATTTGTCGAAGACGCTCAGGCCGAAATCGCCAAAATCAAAGCCGCACTGGCGACCAGTGACGCGCATCTACTGATGCAACTAGCGCACGGCCTGAAAGGTGCCTCTGCCACCATGCATGCGATCAAAATGCGCGAACTCTGTTTGACAATGGAAAATTTGGCCCGTGACAACGATCTGCAACCGCTGGCCGAAATTTTAAAGTCTCTCGAAAGCGAACTGGCCGTCGTCAAAAAATATGGACGGGCTCTAAAGCATTGAGCCAGGTGGCGGCCGGTATCACTCATACTTGGCGTAAAGGGCTTGCTCTTTTTCATGATCTTTTCTTGCCAAATCGGTCTTTCCTAATTGTTCGTAGACTTTAGCCCTGCACTTGTATCCGATCGAGTCATTTGGGTGAAGTTCTATGATTTTTGTAAAGTCGGCTACAGCCTTCGAAAAGCTTCTCATTTGGGAGTATGTTTCGCCTCTTTCCTTGTAGCTCATAACATCGTTGGGAGCTATTTGAATGGACTTTGTAAAACTCTCAACAGCTAGATTGAGCTTGTTCAGCCGGCTATAAACTTCTCCCAGTAATTTATATCTCGTGCTTGAGGGATAGATACTTATGGCTGCTTTTAAATCTCTTTCTGCCAGCAGTAGCTGCTTTGCCTCTATATAACATTGCGCTCTGTCCTGGTAAAGTTCGTTCACCGCAAAGTTCTTCGCGAAATAAGGATCCAGAGCCAGGGCCTTATCAAAATCGCTTCGTGCCTCAGAGAACTTTTCGCGAGCAAAATTTATCTTTCCTCTAATTGCAAATGCAGCAGCGTCTCTAGGGTTGGCAGACACAGCCATGTTGGCATAGCCTAAAGCAAATTCGAGTTGCTTCTTGCCCAGGGCCTCCTCCGCTTTTACAACCAGGCTAGACTTGGAATACACTGGTGCAGTGTTGACGATGAGAGCAGTAGCAATAGCGCAAACCATATACCGGCAAAGCAATATTGCTGACACTACAAATCCTCAAAATGTTGGCGTCGCAGCTATCGGCGCTAGTTAGCCAAATCCAGACTCCTTCAAATTATATAGTAGTGTACTGCTTCATCCAGACTTTGAGACCGAAGGCCAGACGGCCGCATTAGCCGTCCTGTTAATACCAGGCACGAGGGACTTGCTCACCTACGCCACTGTCTCTCGTTGCAATACGCGGCAAGTCAACTGTCGGTTTAGAAGGGTATTCACTTAGAGTGGAATAATTCCCCCAATATGACCCATCTACAATTCGAGCGGCGTGATCATACGAGCGAAGATTGCGTAAAATTTGTCTGACGCTCAGAATCATAAAGCCCATGATCGTCAGACCAAAAAGCGAAATGTCCAGGGTTTGATCCATAATTGTGCTATCTCCTGTAAAACGAGCAAAAATTCAAAGGCTCGCAGAACATCCGGCATCAAATTTCGCGTGAACCGGCGAAAGAACAATGGACGTCTGGTTGTGGTGCGTCTCCATGTCGCTATCCTAATTCGGCCTAATTAAATCGTGATCAAACCGCTTTAGTAGGATCACGCAACCCGGCGTCGGTATTCCGTTTAGCACAAATTTAACCTGCCTATATCATCATATATTTGGCGCTAGGCATATCCAGCTGTGCAAATACATAAGCAATGACCAAAACCAGCAAAATTATTTCTATATGTCTCCTGTCCATTGTTTTGTCGCATAACGATTGCGGTATTGCTCAACCGTTGCCCCAGAGCGATGCCTGGATTGAAGATTTCGCGCAACTAAAGCGGGAAATGGAGACTCATTACGCAAACCTGGAGTGGTCAGTCTCAGAACGACGGATGGATCTGAAGCAGCTTTCGCGGGAAACAGAATCGCGCCTGCGCCAATCGCGCAGTGATAGTGAGGCGAAGCGAGTGATAGAGTCATTTTTGCAAGCGTTTGGCGATGGTCACCTGAAGGTCACTTGGCCATCACAGTCTGCCATGTCCTTCGAAAACCAGGCAGCAGACAGTAAACAGTCATTATGTTCGCGACTCGGCTTCAAGCTTAACCAGCCCGCTTCGGGTATTAATTTTCGCCTGTTAGACTGCTTCGGGGAGTTAGTCACTGTTGATTCGAAATATTTCCCCATCGGCATCTTATCCCTGCCAGACGGCAAGAAAGTTGGTCTGCTTCGTATCGCACTATTTAGTGAGTATTCCTTCCCGGATCTGTGCGAAAGCGCCACAACTCAAATGGGATTGAAGAAAAAAGACGATCCATGCGATCAGGCTTGTGCTGCGCGGGTGGAGTGCAAAGCTGCCGATATGCTCACTGCCGCGCTGGAGAGACAGCTGCGAGCCTTAGACGGTATCGATGCTCTAGTTGTAGACATTACCGGAAACGGTGGTGGCAGCGATTGGGTCGAGCCAGCAGCGCGGGTGCTCACCTCGAAAAAATTGCGTTCACCGCGCATAGGATTTATCCGGCATGAACACTGGATAAAGCAGCTCCGTGAGCGCCTCAGGGTCATAGAAGCCGACACAGATTTTGAGCGGACTTCGCCTGCACAACAGGACCTAATGTTGCAAGCCGCCCAAATCTACCGCAAGGCCCTCTCAGAAGCCGGACAGCCAGTCGCTCGCGCTATGCTCTGGGAAAATAAACAACCTGTTCGCTCGCTGGTGGTGAAAGACTTGCTCTTCACTTCCGGGACAACTGCGTATCTTGATCCCGGCGAATTGTGCGGGACACCTGCCAGTGAGGAAATCTTTTATCCGAGCCGCTATGCCTATCACGAAGGAACATATTCCGGACCGCTTATCATACTTGTAGACGGTAGAACCGCTTCGTCGGCTGAATATTTTGTGTCTATGCTCGTTGATAATGGTGCCGCCGCGGTTATTGGTTCGCCTACCAATGGTGCTGGTGCAGGCTACACCGATGGAGGAATTCCAACCATACTGAAAAATAGCGGCGGAAACGTCAAAATGCCTGATTGCGTGCGGTTTCGTGCCGACGGCTCCAATGAAGTGCTAGGTTTTGCACCCGACCCACTTATACCCTGGGGTCTAAATGACAGCCCTTATCAAAGAGCGAAACGCGTGCTGAAGACGCTGACCTATGTGATGAGGGCGTATTCTAAAAAGCTATAACGACTGCGGTGAAAAGAAGTGTCATTAAGCGTTACAATCTTCCTTTTTTGGTGACGATTCGGATTGTAATTACAAGAAGTAGTAGAATTTTTCTTTCAAAAACTGACAGGCAAATCGGTGAAAAAGGAGGAGCAAAGCGCTCCTCCTTTAAAAACGAAAATCTTTCGCTCTAACTCAGGTATTCGACGAAGCCATTGATGTGGACAAGGAAACGCGCCCGTGCTGGAGGCGTGTCGTCGCGGTCCGAGATGACCAGGACCACGTCGCGCCCGATGTGGAAGCCGATGTCGGCATGGCTACCATCGTCCCATTCCTGCGTGCGGCTGACGAGGGTGCCCCAGATGTGCAGGACCAACTTGGTTCCGGGCTTGTGACGCAGCCGGCCTTTGCTCAGGTCAGCTGCCGGATATTCGGCGGCATTGAAGGGCCCGCTCACGTTGAGCTCTTTGCGGATCGCCTGCTCCATGTGGCGGAGCAGCTGGGAGCGCTTTTGCATCTGCTGAGCCTGAGCCGCGAGGCCAGCTTGTTCCAGCATTTTGGTCAGGTCAAATTGTGACTTTGCCATGGGTTTCCAATCACATGTGAGAGATTTTCCGAAGGCCTCAGCGCTCGATGCGGTTGTCGTATTTGCGCAGGACGAGGTCCGAGCCGTATACGGTCAGGCGGACGATGCCGACCATCAGCGCGATGAGGAGCAGACCGGCGATGCATGCGGCCAGGGCGTGGTCCGGCTCGGGGCCTGCCGGAAGAGTGCTGATCAGGCTGCAGGCAGCGACACCGAGCAAGCCCCCGACGATCCCAGTGGTCATGCGGACCGATGCGTCGAAGGCTCGCAGCAAAACGACCGGCACGGCGAAGAACAGGGCGGCCAGGAAGGCCACACTCAAGTACGAACCCAAAGACGCGTCGTAGGAACTGGTCGGGGGAGCTCCGCAAAACATGGCCAGCATCACGGCATAGGCCGTAGTCTGAGCGCCGGCGAAGGAGACGAGGTGACGGAGAAATGCTGACATATTATTGGACATGAGTAGACTCCGGTTGGCCCTCAATTAGTGAGAGGCGCGGACGGGTGACAATTGTGGAAGAGAAAGGGAGGCGCCAGGCGCTCTCCCTTTCACGAAAAATTCAAACAACGCTTAAATGAAGGCCGGCTGGCTTACTAGCGGCGGACGCAGTAGAGGAAGCCGGTCCCGGAGAGGACGCCGCGGCGCACGCCGTCAAAAGACCGGTGCGGCCCGCTTCGACATAGCGCTCATGCGAAGGGACCATGGCCGGATGCGGCCTGTCGTCGGGCAGGCGGCGATGGCTGCGCCAGTCCGGCGTCGGGTTTTCGCGGGTGGGCGGCGTCGGCACGAAAGGAGCGGAGCCGTTCGGGATGGCAGTCTTGGTTTCATTGGTCATGATTACTCTCCATGTCTGATTTTGTGACAAGTAGGCGGTGAACCACTATTCGCCAGCAGCTTAAGCGGTCAATGCCTCAGCTTTGCTGAAGACGGTCTGCAGGAAAAGTTGAATCGCCTGCTGGAACGATTCGAGCAGTTCTTTCGACTGGAAGGCCTTGCCGACCAGCTCCTGATTGGCCAGCTCGTCGAGCGTGACCTGAGCGGCGAAAAGGTCACCGCATTTGCGGATACTAACGTCAACGGCTCCGTCGGCGAAGGCGGGCTCGATCGCCTTGCAGACAACGGCGATGAAGGTCTCGTCTTCGAGGGCTTCGGCCAGTCCGTTTTGCATCACAATCGCCATAGCCAGCGCGATTGCCGCGGCATGCGGGTTGCCCCACAGGTCGCGGTTGAAGCCGCGTTTGGCGGCGTTGCTGAAGCGCTCCTGCGGAGTGCCTTTGTCGACGACGATCTTGACGACGCCACCCATGCTGCGCTTGCAGCTGAGCGCGGCAAATTCGCCTTTCATGTCGATTTCGGCGCTCATGTCGGCGCTCGCCTTGCCGCTTTCGGCGGAGCCTTTTTCCACGACGATGCGAGCCGACATGTCGGCCTTGGCGTCGAGTTTCTTGGCATTGACCTGCTCGACTTTGATCAAGCCTGACATCGTCGTCTTCAATTCGACCGCCGTGCAGACGGCTTCGACGAAGCGCACCAGCGAATCCGAGCCTTCGGAGCGAATAATCAGGCTCGTCCTGGCGCCGATGTTTTTGCCCCTGATGCGACCGCCCATCGCCGTTTTCGTAGTCGCCGTGACGGCGGAGACATGCTCGCAGTCCACCCGGCTGTCGGAGCCTTCGGCACGCAGGTCGATATTACCCTTCGCATGCAGGTTGCTGGTCTCGATGCAGCCGCCCATCGTCGCCTTGAGGATAACTTCCTCACCGCGCACCTGGCCTGTCGTCAGCTTCGAGTCGGACATGCCGGCGCTCAGTTTGACGCGGCCGGCTGCGGTGATGGCGGAAGCGTTGATTTCCGCTCCCATGCTGGCGTCGAGGCGAGCGGAGGTGAGCGCCGTCTGATCGACCATGAAGAAGCGAACCTGCGACGAAAGGCGCCCGGTCAGCTTACCGTTTAGCGTCACGGGGATGTTGATGTGGCCGAAATATTCGGCTTCGATATCGACGTCGCAAGCCAGCGTCTCGGGCAGACCGATGTGCAGTTTCTCGCGCGGGTTCGGCAATTCCACGACTTCGTTATTGACGTAAAACTTGCCGTTCACCATACCCGAGCGGAAGACCGCGCCGCTTTTGTGGATGACCGAGCTGGTGGTGATGCCGCCGATTGTGATATTGCCGATGGAAATGTCCCCGATGTTGCCGGAAACCGAATAATTGACCTGGCTGAAGCTGCTGCCGGCCCCGCTCTTCTTCAAGGCTTCAGGGAAAGGACCGCCGACTTCGACGATCGCTCCGGATTCCGAAACCTGCCAGTTAGCAGGTGTGCTTGCATAGATTTCCACATCGTCGCCGGCAGCGCGATAAAACATCACGTCGGCACTGAAGCAGACGAGCGAAATGGCGCTGGTGCGGATCTTGGAAATCAGGGCGAGATCTTGGTTCATTTTCGAACATCCTTTGACAGAGTGTCTGATCGATTCGGTTATTTTTCTGCGTCGCGTTATTTTCGCGATCTTCTGGTTTTTAGTAACCGCGGCTGGTCAGGCGGCAAGGGCCCTGCAGGCTGATGATGCGACCATCCTCGCTGCGCACGACCCGGGCATCGGGACCGAGCAATTCGACCTGCAGGTGAGGATTGCGCCGCTGGCGTGCATAGATCGGCACTGGCTGCCAGTTGAGTTCGGTGGACCGGTTGTCGAGCCGGCGACCGTCTGAGCCGAAGATGCCGAGGACTGTGATTTCGTTGCGGCCGTAATAGCGGCACATGCCGTAGAGTACCCAGAGACCGATGGCGATAAAAGCGAGGGAGGCGAAGGTTTGTGCCGTCATGGCGATTACCTTTCGATTGAGGAGGACAAGCATCGTTCTAAGCCAACCAGCCCGAGGGCGGTGACTTAAACTAGCGAGAGAGAGCAGATGTAATAGTCGAAGTGTTGAAAAAGCTCTTGGTGAAGTTTTGGTGAGTGATGAATAGTTCGAGGTTGTTTTTTTTTGCAAAGTCAAAGAGACCCTGGTTATAAAAGCGACAGTCCCTCGGGGGCATTAAGGTAGAGCAAGAATCGGAAGGTGCCACTATCGACACCCTCCAATTCTTGCACGATGACTAGGAGCATCGGCCCATGACGGCAGCGCTAATGCGCTCGCCGGCGTTAGAGCCAGTGGTCAAAGTCCAAGCATAGAAAGCTGCCAGGACAGCTGCAGCAATGAGGAAGTTCAAGCTGCTGGTGCAGGCTCGCGGATCCAGGCGCCAGGCCGGGGCAAGAGCGCCTCTGGCCAACTCTCGATATCAAGTCAGGCCGCAGTCCAGTCAGGCAACCAGAGGCAATTCCATCGCTATGGAATTGGGCGAGTTGTGGTATCGCTCTTGATCGACCTCGATAAAACCAAAGCCCTTATACAAGGCAATGGCGCTGGTCAGCTCACGGCCTGTGATCAAATACAAGGTCGTAAAACCGAGGGCCTTTGCCTGACTGAGCATCAGGGTCAAGACGCGCTTGCCCAGACCTTTGCCGCGGTAATCTGCCTGCAGATAGAGCTTGTTGAGCTCACCAACAGTGCTGACACCGTCCTTAGCCAATATCCAAGCCACACCGATCAGATTCTGGCTGGCACTATCATGCAAAACCACAGCGTAACGGCGCACCGGATCCGGGCCCCAAAAGTCTTTTAGATTCTTCTGGGAATCAGCCTGATAGCGCTCCTGCATGCGCTCCCAAAGAGTATGCCCCTGTGTTTTGTCGTTAAACTGCGGCTCCTGGAAGATCTCAAAGAGCAGGCTTTGAATATCAGGCAGATCCGCCTCGACCGCCTCGCGCATTGTCACACCAGGCACAAGTAAGGCGGCTGGGATGACTGCGACATCGGGGCCACGCGCTTCCAAAGGAGTTCCGGCGTAATAACACTTTTCCTTTACGACACTGTCTAAATCGACATCATGAATGCGGGCCAGCATGTCGGCGGCATAGATGCACAAAATGCAGATACCGCCAAAGAAGAACACGCCCAAGATTTCATTCGTGAACATGATGAAGTCCTTTCTATAGGTTATGCCGGGTCTTTTGCACAAAAGCCCTGCGTCCGATTGGCAGAGTTGCCAACCTTTTGTTATCAGTTTTTACTTGTAGACAGCGGTAGAAAAAGGTAGCGAGATAGCCCACTTGCGGAGCGTCAGATGGTGCTCCAGTGGCGCTGGTTTTCTCCAGGTTTGCATGAGAACCTCCATGCTAGTTACTCGCTCAAATCCTGCGGCGGAGCATTGGTCTATTTGCCGCCCTTGAAGGTGCACAATCTCTCGCACCAGATGCAGCGTCCTGAAACCGCACCCTGTCCCAAATAGTATTTTGCTCCGCTCCAGTAGCTCCCCAACAGGATGCCCGCACCAATGGTGAGGGCTATGGACTGCACCGGATCAAGCATCTCAGTGCTCTGAAAGACACCCCAGAAGGTGGGGCTGCTCCCGGCGATGACAAACTCAAAGAATACTTGCAGGATAACGATATCGACTCTGACAATAGCGAAGAAGGCGACTATGACAATGACAAGGTCGAAAGCCTTTGGTAGGATTTTTCGAACCGAGTAACCGAGCCAGAAGCCGACGCTGATGGCCAAAAAAAGAAGCAAGAATAAGACGAGAACTGTTTCCATTTTTTCATTCCCTCTGTTCGCACCATACTTCAGAATGCTCCGCATATCGCGGTGCCTCAATAGCAAAAGTGGTATTAGCCGGCGGCACCAACCCCGACCATCAATCCCAGAACGGCACCGATAAATCCACCGAAGATAGTCCATTCGGGCTCCTGAAGTTGGTCCCGATAATTGCTCCGCCGCCAAAAGCTAAGACAAACGGACAGGCCACCGCCAAAGCAAAGGTCGCACCTCCTGCTAAGACGATAAAAGTGGCCATGCCCGTAACCAAGATAGCAGCAGCGCCAACTGTAGGAGAGATAGGCACAGCTAGCGCTAAGACCGCAGCCGCAAAAGCGACAGCAAAAACCTGCACAATCATCAGCATAACCAGGGGCAACATCATAGGGCTCGGAGCCAAAGATGGAGCCACGCAGGCCAGCATGACGCCAGCAGATACCATGACGGATCCAATTGCAGATTTGTAGCTCAGTATATTGATACTCATATCTTTTTTCCTTTCGTCTCATTCATTCAGGCCCAGCGCTGTAATAGCCGTAACCCGGCCAATCTAGCGTGAACAGACAAACAGACAGATGCCGCGACAGCGTTGGCTGTCTGCGCAGAGTAGTGTGTGGCTTGATTGCCTGCTCGGTGTTCGAATAGTCCTGTTATTAGTCTGGTGAAAAGTTGATGCTTCTTGGATAGCAAAACAGCTCATGCTAATGCAACTCAATTTCCCGAACAAGGAAGTGAAAAAAATCGTCCCAGCCTGAAAGCAAATCGCGGACCTGGACCTTCCTCAGAACGTCTGGACAGAAGAATATTTGGGGTGACAAGTGGCATACCCCAAAATCAAATTGTTGATTTTTTTTGCACTAAACAGGCAGAAGCTTCTCCACATTTAACATCTTGCATGCCGCTGCACACGCGTCATTTGCCCACACGCAAAGAGCCTTGGCGGCGTTAGCTGCGCTAACTATGGTATCGCTCGCGGTGGCACGCCAAGACGGACGACTTGAGTGCTGCTCAAATCGTCCGTCTTAAAAAGTCTTTGCTTCGAGACGAGCAACAGACTGTTTCTTCTTGCTTCGCCAATTATAAGAATGCCTTTGTTAAATCCTCAATAAATGCCGTGCTCCATCGCGCTAGGATTTGCGCTGAAGCCAGGTATTACTTGAAGTTACGGAAGCGCATTTTGATGTTGGCAGTTTGTTCTATATCCTTAAGCATGTCTGCCGGACACTTGATGCTCTTTTTGAAATCGGGATAGGGTGTCAAACATTTGAGCACCTCCTCGAAATTGCCAGTGTTTATAAAAGCTGGATCGACTGCGCAACCTTCATAGTCAGCAAGTGAACGTTGATAGATGTAACCGTCGCACAGATCTTCCAATTTGAAGTCGTTATGAGCGATGGCGTAGTACGTATTGTCGTCCTGGATTATTCTTTTACCGACTTTCTTAGAGGGTATTTTCTTACTCAAAGCGGCCCAATGACTGGAGTTAATCTTTTCAGCAATTACTTTTGCTAATTTGCATTTTGGATTTCTAGATCACCGAAGAACGAGGCTATTCAGCGCATA
>JAGXAB010000107.1 GCA_018971775.1 Cyanobacteria bacterium REEB67
AATATGCGAAGTAAACTGCTCGAGCGGTGCCTCTTCAAGTGTGCTTTGAAAGGCGAAATACGACTTGTTATCAGGATCTAGAAAGAGTATGTATTCACCATTTTGAGCCGGCAAAATATTGATGCCGTATTCGTCGAAGATTTGCGGTCTTTCGGCCAGAGTATCGAGCTTGGCCATCAACCGCGGCTCTCGTCTGCCTTTTTCCTTTAATTCCTCAGCCGAAACATAGGCAAAGCCGCGCGCGGCAATCTCGGCAAGCGCATCGCTTTCAGCAAAAAATTTATCCCAGGCGCGGTCATTGAGAGTGTTTGTCAATTAAACACCTCTGGTGGCCAGCACCTCGACGGCCCGCGTCCGATCGCCGGTACAGCTGATGCGCCGGGGCGCGTCCAGCAGGCGAGTCTTGAAACCCAGTTTTTTATAAAGAGCTACTATCCTTTTAGTGGCTTGATTGGAGAGCACTACCGGACCGGGATGTTTAGCCAACCACTCGGCGAGACGTACTTGATCTTCCCAGGCGAAGACTTCTTTGGCATATTGCGTAAACTCGACGTCATACGGCGGATCGGCGTAGAGGAAGTCACCGGGCCGGACATCGACCGCTTCAAAATCACCGACGACAAATTGCCAGTTGGCAAAAATCGCTTTGTAGGATTTGAATTCACTGGTATAAAGTTCGTAGTTGATGCTTTTGTAGCGGCCGAAGGGGACGTTGAATTCGCCGCCCTTATTGAAGCGACAGAGGCCGTTGTAACCGGTGCGATTTAAATAGTAGAAAAGCTCGGCCGCTTCGCGCGTCGTCGCTTTATCGGCTTTGATCAGCTCATTGAAACGAGTGCGACACTGGTAGTAAAAATCTTCATCGTTTTGCATCGCGAGCTTATTGGTCAGGCCGCGCTTGAGCCAGCGGTAGAAGTTGATCGCATGCGGATTGATATCGCTGAGCAAGGCGTCACCTGGCAGCAGGCCGAGGGCCACGGCCAGACCGCCGGAAAAAGGCTCGACCAGACGGCGTTCTTTGTGCTTGTCCCAAATAGGTTTGAGGTGAGGCACCAGCCAGCGCTTGCCACCGGCCCATTTGAGCGGGGGGCGTATGCCCAAACCCTCGCCCAGGTTAAGTCTCGATTTGTCGGCGGGTCGCAATAATTTTTGAGCTGCGGCCATCAGGTCTCCAAATCCGACCAATTTGCTGAAAGCCTGATTATGCTTGACCGGGATCACTTTGTCCATAAGCTCATCGGCCAGAGAGAGCGGGGCGCGTTTGGTAAACTGGTCAAAGAAAGTCTCCGGCAATTTTCATTGGCCGCCGACCGATTCAGTCGTCAACGGTTTCAAGCAGCACAGATAATGCAAAAAAACTCGCCCAGCCCCAACATATTGACCCTTTCAAGCGCCGTCCTTCTCACTGTCGGCCTGACTCTATCGGCTTCCTTCCAGGCTGAATCAGCCCAGGCGGCGGACAAAGCAGGGACAAAGCTGAGCTCCGGAGCGGCAGTGACGGTTAATGGCGCGGCACCCGGCTCGAGTAGCAGCGACGCCATGGCCAATGCCGTCAACCTTTACAAGCAACGTCAGTTCGAGGCGTCCAAACAAGCCTTTGAAGCTCTAATGAGCACGGCACCACCCAGCCCATATCTCTACTATTACGCCGCCGTGGCCAACCGGGAGAGCAATCATCCCAACCGGGCCAGGCAGCTCTTCGAATATATTGCCAAAAATTTCCCCCAGAGTAGGGAAGGGATCTCCGCTCAATCGATTATCAGCGGCGGCACGGCAACGGCAAGCGCAACGCCTGCAGCATCCACGCCGGCCAGCGGCGCGGCTACGGTGTCCGCTTTAGCACCGACCATGGTCGAGAAAAAGCGCGTCAAGGGAGCGAAGGTTTTCAGCGAAGATGAAATCGCCCGCGAGGGAGCCAATGGCATAGCCCAGAGCGGCTATCCCAATTGCTGGTTCCAGGCATCGATGTCATCGCTCGCCAGCCTGCCCCGCGGCCAGCGCCTGCTCTCCAACATGATTCACTACGGTGACGGCGATACCTACGTCGTGCGCTTCCCCGGCGACGGCGTCGAATACGTCGTATCAGAAACCGACTGCGCCAAATATCAGATTCACAATGGTGCGCTCTGGGCCTCACTGCTCGAATGCGCCCAGTTGAAGAAATTCCCGCAGAACAGAGGTGCCAACGGCGAGGACGGCTCCGCATCGCGTCTCGATATCGGCATGGGCTGTATCACCGGCTGCAAGGCGGAGATACTAAATCCAAAAGAATCCAATGTCAGCGGCATATCATCTTTTGTCGGCGGCGCGGTGCGCTCGCAAAATCCAATCATCGCCAGTACCTACGATCCGATGCGCCTCGGCAACGTACCGCAGCTCACGGTCGGACCGCACGCTTACACTGTGATCGGCATCGATCAGAGTCGCAATATGATTATCTTGCGCAATCCGCACGGCAAACATTCGCAGCGTTTCAGCCTGGCTGACGATCCTCAACATTTGAAATTCGAGCAGATGGATGACGGTGTTTTGAAAATGAATATCGAGATTTTCCCGACCTATTTCTATTCGCTAGCCCGCTCGTTTATCTAAAAAACATTATGAGCTTCTCAGACTTCTTTTTTGAACTGCGCGCCCAACTTGGGCTTGCAGGATTCGAGGAAGGTCATCATTTCGATCTTGGCTTGATTGAGCAGGACCGCCTCTTCGGCATTACCTCCGAGATCCGGATGGGCATTGCTGTTGAGCATCTGCTTCTTCCAGGCCTGATTGACAGAAGTGGCCGTGATGCGGCTATCCATCGAAATGCCCAGGATCTGACAGGCATGGCGCAGGGTCGTCGGTATTTTCACGCCATCCTCGGCCGGACTTGCCGCAGGCATGCCGCTATGGGTGCGACCACTGCCGACAAATTTTGATTCGCCGGTTTCCACCGGAGCCGAGCGCATCGTCCACTCGGTCAATCTTGTCTCGAGGGGCAAAGCTTCCTGGCTGCGATTTTGCGCTCTATAAAAGGCTGCGAGAATACTCATTACTAATACCACCTGGTCGCTTTCCGGTCCAAAATCTTTTGTCGCCATACGAAGGGCTTCTTCGTATTTGATCTCAGCTTCGACAAATTGACTTGTCCCTGCCAGAGCTTGTGCCGCCGAGAGATATGTATAGAGAGCAGTCGGTGTATTTTTCACTCTTTGCACACCCAGGCGATACACAAGAGGAGCATAGCAAATTTTTATTTGTAAGTCTTGTTGGCGCTATTTCTAGTAACGGCAGCCTTTTCGTCCACTTCGACTGGCGCAGCGGCTGGGACCGCGCCGTCGGCGCTGGTGCCGGTCGGATGCGCCTTGACAGGCGGCTGAGCTTTGACGACGAGCGGCGTCGCTTTTAGCGGAGCATGGGTGGCCGCAGCAGGCGCGCTACTTGGCGTATAAACATGGCTGGAATAGGCGGCTTTGGCGCGATTTTCGCCGGGGCTGGTACTAGCAGCAGTACTAGCGGCAGTACCAGAGGCGGCGCTGGCCGTCGTCACTGTCGCTTTCAAAACCGGCTTGGGAAGCGTGGCGCTGAGGGTTTCAGATAGCCCCCTGGCACTGGCGGCGGCAAAAGGAATCACTTTAACGCAGTCGGCGGCGGCACCCTGCTTGACCAGGTCGTTATCAAGCTCCTGCAAATATTTTTCGGGAGTACCGACTTCGATAAAAACGACAGACAGCAGATCCGGTTTGGCCAGACTATTGATCTCTTTGATCAGGACTTGTTTTACATTATCGACATCGCTCGGCCGACCGTCCGAGATGACGGTAACGATGGCCGGTTTGTTATAGCTGAGTGGCTTGCGTACAAGTAAAAAAGCCTCTGCCAGAGCCGGCGCCATATTGGTCTCACCGGCTGGATTGCGCGCCTCGAAAACACTCTTGAGCTCGCCAGGGGAGCAGTTTTGACGCGACTGAAAATTGGAGTCGAAGGTGACGATACTGATATTGCGTTGCAAAACGCCGTGCTCTTCGCCGTAGAGCTCGCTGATGTGGTCGTGGCACCACTGCCAGCGGCTGATACCACCGGCGCAATCCTTTGTCCCCATCGAAGCGGAATTGTCGACGACCATGGCAATGGCATAATCGGCCAGAGTTTGGGCCGGAGATTTCTCGGCTGACGCGCTCAGCTTGGGCTGGGCCTTCCAGCTCGTGTCGAGGGTGGGAGCGGCTAAAACAAGCAGACAGGTGTATTTTTTACCGCCCCGCTCGACGATCAAAGCGGCCTTTTGACCGTTGTGATAGGTTTTGGCCGCCTCGATATTGTCACCGGCCTTCAAACCGCCCAGCCAGGCAGAAGACCCGCCGGCGACATAGGTGACTTTGGTTGTATTGTTGCCCGCTTTCAGGGCGAAGCCAAAAACATTGGTCGGTGGCGCCGGCGGTGGTTGCAATTGATTGGATTGGGCGACACCGCCTTTCAATACTTTTGGCGCCGGCGTCACCGTCTCGTCCAGCTTGGGCACGAGCTTACGAAAGATGACCAGATCGGCGGCAAGACCGGGGTCTTTCGCTCCCTGTGCCCCTTTGGCCGGCGCAGGCGGCGCCAGTGCGGCGTCGGTAACGATCAGCGAGCAAAACAGCCCCAAAACAAGTGGCACACCGGCCACACCCGCCCTATTCATCGATTTGGCAACCCACCAACCCACCAACCCACAAGGTTCATAAGACAACGATAGCATTGACCAGAGCGGCGCATTTTCGATGAGTTGCTTAACAGAAGCGGCATTAATGCGGTAGAACACGGGAAATCCCCCCTCTATCGCTTGACTAACGCCTTAGCGCCAATTAATGTAGGGTGACTCCCCACAATTTGGAAATTAAAAGCAATGACAGGCAACTACACTCCCCAACTCGCAGCCGGCGCCATCCTCATGGAAAACTTCCTGAAACCGCGCGGCCTCAGTCAATCGGAATTTGGCAAAAGGGTCGGTTGGACCCAGGCCAAAGTGCATGACATCATCACGGGCAGACGCGGCATTTCACCGGAAATCGCCCTTGTACTATCCTACGCTCTGGGTACCACGCCCGAATTTTGGCTGTCGGCCCAAAATCATCATTATGCCTGCGACTAGATAGCAGAAATTGAAGCGAAAACGGCTACAGCTCTGAGCGTAGTCGGCTACAAATTTTTTTCGATATCGATTGGAACAAAGCGCCACGGTGCCGGGTCTAAGCCTTGGACCCAGGGGTTTGCCTGGCTCCTTATTCCGAGCTCGCACTGTCGACTCGCACTATCAAAAGGATTTGCTATGAAACACTTGATAAAGATGCTATCAGTACTATTTTGTCTGATCACACTTACCGTCGGCACGCTCGGACAGCAGGCGGCAAATGCCCAGACTACTGCCGAAATTGCTCGCGGTAATTGCAAGTCTTGCGCCGACACCTGTCAAAAAGCGCTCGACTATTGCACCACAAAAAAAGGTAAATACGCCGAAGCGAGCGTCACCAACGCTCTCAAAGACTGCATAACCGCGTGTAAAGCCACAGATGACTTCCTCAACCGCGGCTCCGCCTACCTCGAGGCCAAAGCGGCAGCTCTTTGCGTCGACGCCGCTAATAACTGCGCAAAATCCTGCGACAAATTCAACACCGACAACCAGATGTTGGCCTGTGCCAATGAATGTCGCAAATGCGTAGGTAATTGCTCGAAGATCTCAAGCGGCGGTGGCGCCAAGTAATTGCAATCAGTCACTGGAGCCTCTACAATCAAGGCTTTTACCAGTGAGTGACACGCAAATTGCAGCCGAAAAATTACAGATTCAGTAAAGTCGCCGCGCGCAAATCGTGCACGGCGGCTTTGGCTTTAAGCTTCCTTTTGGGTATTGGCGCCGCCGACTGTAAACTCGGCATTGGCTATGGAGCGCCGGTCTACGCAGCGCAGGCCAAGGTGCATCAAGGCAAAAAAGCAGGTCAGGTCAATGCTTCCGGTCAGGCAAAAGCAACGGCCCCTGCGGCTAACAATGCCGTTTCGGGGATTTTGATCGACGCCATGAAAGCCGAGCTCGATCGCTCGATGACAAAATTAAAAACAGCCGGTGAAGCGCCTCTTTATTTTTTGTCCTATGCGGTTTACGACACCGAGTCACTTTCTCTGCAATCTGATTATGGCGGCAGCTATAACGAAGAGACAAACAATCACAAGCGTCAGCTCGATATCGATCTGCGGGTCGGCGATGCCAAAGTAGACAATACGCACAAGCTGCGCTCGAGCGGCTTTTCCTTCGACTTCCTCGACAGTATGCCCGGCGGCCTGCAACCCTTCCCGGTCGAAGACGATAGCGACGCCATCCGCACCAGCCTCTGGTTACGCACCGACGCCGCCTTCAAAGCAGCCCAGAATAAATATCGCAAAGTAAAAACCAACCGCAATGTAAAAGTGGAAGAAGACGACACTTCCGACGATTTTTCGGTGGAAGCCGCCCACAAAGACAGCGAAAAATTTACCGACTTCGATGTCGACAAGGCAGCCTGGGATGCACGCCTCAAAAAAGCTTCGACCATATTCAAATCCTATCCGGACGTTCAGGATTCGAACATCACCTTCAATGCTTCACGGACAAAACGCTATCTGGTCAATAGCGAAGGCACGATGATCGAAGACGAGCTCAAGCAATACCGGATCATGTCGACGGTCACCACCACCGCCAGCGATGGCATGAAGATCTGGCTCTACGACGGCATCGAAGCTACCTCCGACAAAGAGCTACCCGATGATGCCGCCCTCGAGAAGATGGTGCGCAAGCTAAGCGAAGACCTCGGCCGCCTCAAAAACGCACCACGAGCCGAGCCATATGCCGGACCGGCTATTTTGAAAAGTCGCGCCGCCGGTGTTTTCTTCCATGAAATCTTCGGCCATCGCATCGAAGGCCACCGTCAAAAAGACGAAACCGAAGGCCGCACTTTCGCCAAAAAAGTGGGCCAGCCGATCATGCCCAATTTCATTTCGGTCAGTGACGATCCGACCCGCCGAACATTCGGCACCAAGCCGCTCAACGGCTATTACAAATTTGACAATGAAGGCGTGCCCGCCGAAAAAGTAAATCTCGTCGAAAATGGCGTGCTCAAAACGTTTTTGATGTCGCGCTCACCGGTCAAGGGTTTCAACAAATCGAATGGCCACGGTCGGTGCTCGCCGGGACATGCACCGGTAGCCAGACAGGGCAATCTGATCGTCGATTCTTCTAAACGCGTGCCCTATGAAAAATTGCGCGAGCAATTGATAGCCGAGGTCAAGAAACAGGGCAAGGCCTACGGTTTGATTTTCGATGAAATCGCCGGTGGTTTCACCATGACTCAGACCTTCATGCCGCAATCGTTTAAACTACTGCCTTTGCGCGTTACTCGCGTCTTTGCCGACGGCAGACCGGACGAACTCCTGCGCGGCGTCGATCTGGTCGGCACACCGCTAGCCTCCCTCGAGCGCATCATGTGCGCCGGCGATGACGACGATACGTTTAACGGCACATGCGGTGCAGAAAGCGGCTGGGTGCCGGTATCGGCTACATCTCCCAGTCTACTGGTCGGCACGATTGAAGTCGAGCTACAATCAAAAGATCAAGACAAGCCGCCCCTGCTGCCCGCTCCGCTCAATGACAAAAATAAAGGAGAAGAAAAGAAATGAAAATATTTCTCCTGGCCGCTCTCACCGCAATGAGCTTGAACATCGGCAGCCCCGTTTACGCCGAATCGGAAAAAAGCGCTGAAAAATCAGCTGAAAGAGCGGCTGAAAAAGCCTCCGAAAATAGCGTCAATAACGACATCGTCTTCAAAGCCTTAAAAGACGAGATGCAACGCTCGACGACACGGCTGCATCTCGATCAATACAAGGGTCCATATTTCATCTCCTATGTTGTACGGCAGACCGATGCTTTTGAAGTCAGTGCCTCCTTTGGTGCCGTCGATGCAAGCAGTCAGGACCGCTCGCGTACCCTGCGCGTCGACGTGCGCGAAGGCGATTACAATCTCGACAGCTCACATGGCGGCGGCGGCACCTTCGGCTTTTTAGGCGGCGAACCCGGCGGCTCATCGCTGGTCGTGGACGACAATTACGACGCCATTCGCCATGAACTCTGGCTCAAGACAGACGCGGCCTACAAGCGCGCCATCGAAGATCTGGCCTCCAAAAAAGCGGTCTTGCAAGAAAGCACGATCAAAGATCCCCCCGATTCGATGTCTAAGGAAAAGCCGGTAGAAGAAATCGAGCCGGTGGCGACACTGCAGATTGACGCGCCCAAAACTGTCGATATGGTGCGCAGACTTTCGACCGTTTTCAAAGATTATCCCAAGATTCAAAAGTCTTATGTGCGCCTCGAAGACAAAGCGACGACACGCTGGTTCGTGAACAGCGAAGGCTTCATCAATCGCATTCCAAAGAATCAATGCTATCTGATCGCCATCGCCTCGGTGCAAGCGGCAAACGGCAGTATCGTCTCCGATACCGAAATCATCTCCGGCGAAAAATCCGCGGACCTGCCGGCCGAAGCGGTAATCGAAAAAAGATTGCGTCACCTAGCGGAGCGACTGACGACTCTGGCCGAGGCCAAAGAAATCGATCAATACCGCGGACCGGTGCTCTTCGAAGGCGAAGCGGCGGCGGAATTTGTCTCGCAGGTGCTGCAAGGCAATCTCGGCTATTCACCCGAGCCCCTTTCCAAACTAGGCTCCCTGGCCGGCAAGATGAAAAATCCCCTGGCCGATCGCCTGGGCGGCAAGATTTTACCGACCTTCATCACACTGGTAGACGATCCGACTAAAGAAACCGTCAGAGAAGACGGCGTCGAGAAAAAAATATTGTCGAGCTACAAAGTCGACGACGATGGTCTCAGGCCGCAGAAAATCACCCTTGTCGAAAAGGGCATTCTCAAGACCTTTGCCATGGGCAGAGCCCCTTCGCGCGAAATAAAAAAGAGCAATGGACATGGCCACGGCAGCAGCGGCGTCGCCAACAATCTCTATCTCATTTCAGATAATCAGCTCTCCGCCGAGAAGCTGAAAGAAAAATTGATGACATTGGGCAAGGAAAACAATGTCAAAGAAGTCCTCGTAGCCAGACGTTTGTGGAATTTTTTCGCCGCTTCCCTCGAGCCCCAGGCGCTCCTCTCCAATTTGATGAGCGGCTTTATGGGCGGCAACGAATTGCGCCTGTCACCGCCGGTGGAGCTCTATGCAATCGATGTCGAAACCGGCAGAGAGACGCTCGTGCGCGGCGCCCAATTTGGCAATTTGACCTTGCGCCTGCTGCGTGACATCGAAGCGACCGGCAACGACACAAAATCCTATCTGCTCTTTAGCGGTTCCAATCTGCTGCGCGGGCCGGACAGTACGGATCTTTGCACAATCTCCACGCCCTCGATTTTGATCAGCGAAATCGAGCTGACCAAACCATCCAAACAAACTTCCCTGCCGCCCCTGCTCAAAAATCCCTACTTCGAGCAGCGCGAAGAAAACGAGAAGGGCGAGAACAGCAAAAGCAACGAAAATCAAGGCAATCACAGTTCAAAGCGGCATCCCCAGGTAACTCGTCGAACCAACAAGAAGAGCTAAAGGACGTGTTATTTTGCGCAAAATAACACGCCACTGCCTGGCCAACGCGATGGTCACAAAACACTCACGTCTTTATCACGGGGCAGGCGCTAGATTGTACTGGCTTACGCAAAAAGAAGCGCCAGTCCCCATGGCCGAACAGATAAAATAGCGCTTTAGTAGCCGCCCGAACGGCCAGCGACGCGCAATAAACCGGCAGCCCTGTCGCCGTGTCCATAACGAGCGCCCATATAATTGAGAGCGGCGGTCATATTGGCCATCGGATCGGTCTGGCTGTTGGGCAAGCTCTTGTCTCGGTAACTTTCAAAGGTACTGTGAATGACTTGCATCAGGCCCTTCGATGGGTCGCCGCGGCGCGCGTTAATATCGGTGTGGTTGACAGCGTTTGTATTCCAACCGCTCTCGCGGGTGATAATTTTGTTCATTGCTGCTTCGTATTGCGGCGTTTGAGGGATGCCGGCGTGTTTCAATGCGGCGTCGATCATGTCTTTGCGCTCACCTTTAGGAATATTCTTATTGGTGAGGTCGCGGTCATAGCCGCCATGCGAGGCGCGGCCGCTTTCGGCCGAATCGCGCGACGGATCGAAGTGATGATGGCGACGGTGATGTCTGCCGTGGTGACCATGGCCATGACCGCCGCCATCATGGCTGTGGTGCTGAGCGATGGCATGATAGATGCGCGACGATTCGGCGGTCTGGGCCGCACTCGCGTGGTCATTGCTGACTTCGCTACCGACATGATTATGGGGATTGCTCTTGTTGTCGGCAATCATTGATAGCCCGGCATGGTCTTTACCATCAGCGCCGGTGTATTTATCCTGAACGATACTCAAACCTGGCAATAGGCCGTCGGCATGCAACTTTTTATTGATGGCCTCGAGGTCCTTGCCGAATTTTTCACCGGGACCACCATCTTTGGTGCGCAATTGGTCGAGCTCTTTATAGACGTTAGCCAGACCTTCCATGCTCGGATTTTTTTTGAGCATGGCTTCGATACGGTTTTCGGTCTGAGTTAAAGGCTCCTGCGCTCCTTTAGCGGCTGGCTGGGCATGGCCTTTAGGTGCGGCGTCGGCGGGCGTAGTGCCTTTAGCGGCGGCAGGGCCGGCGTCGGCCATCTGACCGTGAGCAGCACCTGGTCCAGGGCTAAAGTCGCCTCTGGGCGAGGAGAGCAGATTAGCCGCTTCATGCTGCAGAGCAGGACTGTGAAAAGCGGGCTGAGAAACTTCCTTGGGAGGAAGAGGCTGGTCGTGAACACTCATGGTAACAATCCCTTATCGCATAACAGAAAAACTGTCAGTCCCCACCGACAAGTCGATAATGCTCCTGGCAACGTAAAAAAGACGTGAAATCAGTGGGATTTACCGGGTTTTCATCGCCCAATTTTGTTCACGTACTCGGCTAGAAAGTCTCAACCGCGCACGTACTGTTTGATTGCATCGGACAGCACGCATGCGGTTGCAGGGCTTTGCGCCTGCGCCTCAAATCGGACGAAGCCATCCGCGTTCTCGACCGCGCCGCCGCTCTTTATCCCCAAAGCGTCTCTGCCCATGTCTTGCGCTCGGACACGGAAAAGGCTCGAAGCAGTCAAGCGGTGCAGGCAGGCCGCGATCGTGCCCGAGCCACCGACATCGACGAAAATTTTATCCCCGGCGACAAATAGTCCGCCAGGAGGGCGCCAAGTGCTAACCGCTATACGTATAAATAATCAGGCGATACAATAGCGACTCTACTTGCCAAAGGGTTTAGATCAATGCAAAGACGCCTCTGGGCTTTTCCTCTTCAGCTTTCACTGGTACTACTGGCAGCAGCACCCCAAGTAGCTCTGGCCGAGGACGACTGGGAAGACAATACTAAAACGGGCACAGAGGCCCTGAAAAACGGCAAATATCAAGAAGCCGAAAAAGCCTTCCTGGCGGCTCGCAAAGAAGCGGAGAAAAGCAATCAGCGCTACGGCCATTATGCCACCACTTTGCTCAATCTCGGCGCTGTTTACGACAAGACCGACCGCATTGCCGAAGGCGAAAAAGCCTACAAAGAAGCGCTCGCCATCTACGAAAAGTCCTACGGCACATCTTCCATCGAAGATTCGCGGAGCTTGCAGGGTTGGGCCGATCTCTATCGTCATCACGGCAAGTACAATGAGGCGATTCCAATCTATGTGCGCGCTCAAAAAATCAGAGATGGACTGATTCCCACTGCCCCGGATACGGCTGAAACATTGCAGGGTCTGGCCGAGTGCTACCGCAAGCTAAATAAGAACAATGATGCGTTGCCCTTGCTCAAACGCGCGCTGGATATACGTCGCGTCGCTTTTGGTGCGACCAATACCAAAGTCGGCAAATCCCTCGACCTCCTTTCCCAGGCCTACGTCGCCACAGGCAAATATGACATGGCGGTGCCGATCTACAAAGATTTGCTATCCGAACGTGAAACCACATACGGTATCGAAGACGCCAAGGTCGCACTCACCCTCGAAGATCTCGCTTTCGCCTGCAGCAAGTGCGACAAGCAAAAGAAAGCGGAGGCGTCATACAAACGTGCTCTAGCTATCCGCGAGAAGTTGGCCAAGTCGGACGCACCGGCTCTCAATAAATGCCTGAAGCAATATGCCGAATTTCTACGCGCCAACGGCAAAGCCGATGAGGCGGCAAAATTGGAAGCACGGATTAGCGATCCGACCGCCAAAGGCGCGACCGCGGTAGCAACCGGTAAAGCGGCTGCCGCCGCCGGCGCAAATAAGGCTGCAGCTCCGGCAGCGGCGGCGCCAAAATCAGCACCCGGTAAGACTGCCAGCAAGTAAACAGGACCTGCAGATTTAATCTAAAGCCGTAATCAAGCTGTAAATGACATCTTAAACGAAAAGCGGGTCAGGTACAGCACTGATCGTGCTGGGTGCTGCGGCCGCATCTTTCTTGCGGAAGATAGTGACGGCGCTGAAGCCGTTCTTTTGCCAGTGCCCGCTCTTGTCATGCATACCCTGGTTGAACTGATCAAGACTGTCAATCTGGCCTTTACCCGAATCGCTATTGTTGTTGAATACGGTGCCGTCACCCATGCTCAGAGCGACGTGGCTGGGCATACCGTCCGGCCTGCTGCCGACAATGACGTCACCGGCGTGAGACTGAGCGAGGGCTGGGTCGCCCGGCTTGACGGTCACTTCTTCGTAACCATGCGCTTTCAGGGCGCGCCGAAAATCGGCGGTATTGTTAGTCTCAGGGAAGGTGGGATCGGCTTCGTGCAAAGTGTGGGAAAGCATACGGGCGCAACCAAGACGAGGATTGATGCCGGGCTCGAGCTCCTGCACCGGCTTGCCGATGTTGTTCAAAACACTGCCCAGCACTTTATTCAAATTTTCCTGACCAGGCTTGCCAGGCGCGGCTGGTGCGGCCGGAGCAGCGGGCTGATCGAGGGCTTGACCGGACGCACCAGGCCCGAGACGCACGGTCATATCACCGCCTGTACTGGTTGTACCGGCATCGGCGCCGGGCCCATTTAAGTCCAGGCGAACGGCGGGAGCGTCAGCAGGTTTGGCCGATGGCGGCGCAGCGTCAGCCGAAGGCGGAGCGCTATCTTCAGAGGACAGAGCGCTATCGTAAAAACCCGGGCCGTTCGGACCGCTGCTCTGGCTGCTATCCGAGGACGGGGTCGGTCGGCTGCCATCACCCGAAAGACCAGCGGCATCACTGTTGTTAGCCTGAGGCATACCAGGCTGAGCCGGTCGAGTGCACACTTCCGCGCTAGCCGGAGGCTGAGCCGGAGCAGTCAATGCCTCTGGCGGCACCATGCCAGCCTCTGCATAAGAGTATGCGGCAAAAGATTCTCCCAGACGGGCCCAGAAGCCTTTCCCGGAAGGAGTCTGGTCGGCGGCTGCAGGGCCGGACGTGCAATCGACGCTTTTGGCAGCATCGACGAGAGTAAGATTACCGAGGGCCTGATCGGCGCTTTTATTGTCAGCCGGCAGCATAGCAGCTCTGAATGCGGCACTGTCATTGTAGATAGCGTGCACGGTACTGACACCCATAGTGTCAGAATTAGCGTCGGCTCCACTAATCGCCGTCTTATCCACAACATCCAACCCGTTCGATACTGTCATTGTAGTAATCCTCAAGAAAAACCCGCTAAAGGGCGGGGTGACATGCCTTGACCACTTCATTATTGAGGCCGTCTTTGACATCACCGTGACATGCCAAATCTACCGCTGCCTCCCCAAGCAGGACGACGCCGCTTATACTAGGGACTGAATGAATAAAAGCCTCACCGCTCTCAGTACAGTCATCCTGGCCACGCACGCCGCACTGGCTGCCGCCTTGGCTTGGGCCGCTTGTAGCTGCCCATTGCTGCTCGGACCGACTCTGCTCGCCTATGGCCTTGGCTTGCGCCACGCAGTCGACGCCGACCATATCGCCGCCATCGACAATACAGTGCGCAGGTTAATGCAAGATGGTCAGCGCCCCTTCGCCGTAGGTTTTTTCTTCGCCCTCGGGCATTCCACTGTTGTCCTGTGCATTGCGCTGCTGGTGGCCCTATCGAGCACCTTCATCGCCCGCGAACTGCCCGCATTTAAGGAAGCCGGGGCAACGATTGGAATGTTTTTCTCCAGTATATTTTTACTTTTGATCGGCGCCATCAACCTCATCTTTTTAAGAGAAACATTTTTGCTCTGGCGTCGCAGCCTCAAACAGGGGCAAAGCGCCGCTGACACAGACGAAACGATCCTGTCGAAATTCGAAAATCCAGACAGCGTCAGCTTCGGACCATTGAATAAAATGCTCAAACCGCTCATGCATCTGGTCGACGGCAGCAAGAAGATGTTCTTTGTCGGTTTGCTTTTCGGCCTCGGCTTCGACACGGCATCCGAAGTCACCTTTCTAACACTGACGGCAAGCAGTGCCGCAGCCTTGATGCCAGGGGCGACAGGAACGGCGAGCGCGCTAGTGCCACCGTGGGCGATGCTCATTTTGCCCCTCGCCTTTACGGCCGCCATGACCTTGATCGATTCGATCGATGGTGTGCTCATGCTTTCAGCCTATGGCTGGGCCTTTCTCAAACCTTCCCGCAAGCTCTTCTACAATCTGGCCATCACCGCCACATCCGTACTCATAGCCTTCGCCATCGCCGCCGCCCAGATCGGCCAGTACATCAGCCAAAACTTTCAAAATCATACGCCTGTGAGCGCCCTGCTCAAAAGCTGGCATTTCCAGGACTGGGGCCTGTATTTCATCGCCTTCTTCGCCGCACTCTGGCTCGGCTCTCTTGCCGCAGCTAAACTTTCACCCGGCAAAATAGCCAACCTGAATACGCTGACCGGTCCGTTTCTAAATCCTCTTTTGATTGCCGCTCTGACCGCTCTGTTGGCGACCGCCCCCGCTCCAGCGGCCAGTCCTGCCGACAGCACGAAAAAAATAAAAGGACTGAGCCTTTCGCAAACGCATTATTTTTTTGGCCGCAGCGTCGTCACTCTTGCCGACGAGGGCTTTAAAATGGAGAACGTCGGCAACTTCAAATTTGTACTGGTCGCTCATGCACCGGACTGGAAAATTTCGGTCTTCCGCACTGATGAAAAGAAATTTTTCAGCGAAAGCCTTGATGAATTTGTCAGCACAGGCCTGGTCAACAACTTTTTGATCGCCGAAAAACCAATGGACTTTGACAAATACAAACCTTACAAATCGACGGTGCCTTTTTGCAAATATCCAGTCCAACAGATCAGAACCGACTGGTTTACATTATTGACACTGCCGCTCCACACATACACTTACCGCAAGCAACTGGAAGCAATCGCTCACGCCGCATACAGAATGCCGACTTCCGGCGGCATGACCATAAAGTTTCGAGCCCGCAGCAATAATCAGGATTTTTTTGCCGCCGACCGCAAAAAAGGCCTCTTCGATGAGACCTACATTTCTACCGACAAAATTTCCCCGGTGGAAGTGACAGCAGCCGTTTTCGATGTGCCCAAGGGTTTTACGAAAGCGGCTTCACTCCGCGAAGTCGTCTCGGGAGCCAATGTGCGCCGCGACAGCGAAGACTTTTTTTTCGACTCGCCACAGAAAAATAAATGAAATCGAATACGAAGGAGAAAAACTGACAATGACGAAGTCGCCGCTGATGGTGAAAACCTCCTTGCCGATACCAAATACGGCCCCACCCCGTAGGTGAAAATCCTAGGTGCGAATAAATGGAACGCCATCACACTATTTGTGATGGCGCTTCTTTACAGCGCCTCTCGACGGCCGACCAAATGTTTTACAATAGGACTTCCCATAATCGTGCCCCTGGTCGTCACTTCGCTGTGAGCCGTCCGTTGTCAAAGCCACTGCTAACAGGTGCTTTTCTAGCCCTTCTAAACATTTCGATGGCATCCGTATCGGCTGCGGACGAAGCACTGTCAAGCGGGACAGCCCACATAGAGCCACTCGCCCAGAGCGCACAGACGGCTCAAGCCCAGCTCAGCCTCGCCGATGTGCAATCAATGGTCCTCAAACGAAATCGCGACGTCCTGAGAGCGCGCCTCGAAGTAAGCAAAGGCGAAGCAGCCCTCAAGGCCGTACAAGCTACGCAATATCCGAGCATCAATGTCTTTGCTTTTGAAGGTGCCCAGGCCGCACCTCGTAGCGGCAACAATCTTGCCGTCCTGCCGGGCGTTTTCCAGCCAGTCACCCAGCTCTATCGCATCAGATTGCAGGTACACCAGGCGCAGATTGCCCTTAATGTGGCCAGGCAACAATTGCGTTTATCAAAGCAAAATGCGATCGCCGAAGCAAAAAAAATCTATTTAAAAACAGTCTCTTTGCAGAGCGCTGTGATCAGTCGCCAGGAAAATCTCGCTTTTCTCCGCACCCTGGTTGGCTATGTTACGGCTGAAGTCAAAAGGGGGGCGATTTTACAAGTTGAATTGCTCACGGCAGAAGCGCGCGAAGCACAGGCGGAATATGAGCTCGAACGAGACAGCGATGATTTGATTACAGCCCACCAGAGTCTCAACCGATTACTTGACCGCCCGCTGCAAACCGAGATCACGGCTATCGAAGAGCCTTTTGCGCCAAAGTCTGAACAATCGGCGGAGGCAGTTATGACTCAGGCGGTAATTCGGCGGCCGGAAGTGACCAATCTCAAATTGAACGCCAGCAAATTCAGACTGGAAGAGAAAGTCGCCCTGTCACGATATATTCCGGACCTCAGCGTCGGCAGCACAGC
>JAGXAB010000196.1 GCA_018971775.1 Cyanobacteria bacterium REEB67
AAGGCAACTATGCCACAGTCGAATCGCGTGACACCGGCACCGCCACCACCGAAATGCAGAACATGAGCAGTAAGGGCGAATTGCAATCGGTTTCGGAAGGTCAGCAATATCTCAAACGCTTCGGCAGCACCTGGAAGATTACCGGCGATCGCATCGACTTCGAAAAAGTGAAAGTCGCCTTCGGGCTGGCACAGCATCTCAATTCCACTTTTACAGCCCCGGAACAGGTAAAAGCCGGCAAGCAATTTTCAGCGCGCCTGGAAGTGACACTGCCGCCCGGCTTTTTTGCCATGGGCTCGATCACCAATCAAGCTTTGAAATTTCCGCAGCCGGCTCCGGCTGAGAAGCCACGCTCCCTCGACCAGCCCTCCGTGCTCGAGCGCGTCATGCCGGCCAATACCGAAAATCACAACGAACTACTGACCGCCACCGTCATCCTGGTCAATCCGGCCCGCTCGGTGATGGGAGTATGCTTCCTCACCCGCCGCTTGAACGTTGTACCGGAAACACACGACATCAGCGATGTGCAGACAGCGAAAATCGACACGCCGGAAAAGTTGGCTTCGGGCAAAGCGGCTGAAAAAACGACGGAAAAAACGAGCGAGAAAGAAGTTGACGCCAATAAAAGCGACAGCCCGAAAAGCAGCGATAAAAAAAGCGACGACACGACCAAGTAATGAAGCCACGCCTGGTCATAGCTCAAATTTGCGCTGCCATCTTCGCCTTTAGCCTGGATCGCTTTAGCAAGTCCTGGGTTATCGAAAATCTCAGCGGTGTAGTAGTGCGTCCGCTTCTCGACGGTTTTATGCAATTGCATCTGACCGAAAATACCGGCGCCGCTTTCTCTCTCGGCCGAGATAATGGCGGTCTGATGACGGCCATAGCGGCGATTGTTACCACACTCTTGATCGGCTGGGCCTTCTGGCGCCACAAAGTCAATCCAGACACATTCATATTGGAAAAGATCGGGGCGGGACTGATTCTAGGCGGCGCTTTCGGAAACCTCTATGATCGCTTTTCTCTCGGTCGCGTCACTGATTTTCTGCAGTTTACTTTTATCGATTTCCCGATTTTCAATGTCGCCGACGCTCTGATTGACGTAGGCATCGCCTTGATTTTTATCGACCTGTTCCGCCATGGCAAACAGGAGAACTGAGCGCTCATGCAAGAGGCGGACGAGCAGGAAGACAGCGACTTAATCGAGCTGATTGTCGAAGCGGCCGGCAGCAGGAATCGTCTCGATCAATATTTGGCCGAAGCGGTCGAATCTCTCAGCCGTGCCCGCGTCCAAAAGCTCATAGACGAAGGGGCAGTGCTCGTCAACGGCACCGCCGAAAAGGCCAGTTTTAGATTGAAAGACGGCGACAAGATAGAAATCGCCGTACCACCACCTGCGGTGCTGGAAGCGCAACCGGAAAATATCTATCTCAAGATCATTTACGAAGACGAACATCTAATCGTTATCGACAAACCAGCAGGCATGGTCACCCATCCGGGCGCCGGCGTCACCGGTGGCACTCTTGTCAATGCCGTGCTTTACCACTGCGCCGGCTCGCTCTCCTCCATCGGCGGCGTGGTCAGGCCCGGCATTGTCCATCGCCTGGACAAAGACACGACCGGACTGATTATGGTGGCCAAAACCGACCTGGCCCACACCAAACTATCCGAACAGCTCAAGGCCAAAACAGCAAGGCGCAGCTATGTCGCCATCTGTCAGGGCGATCCCAAAGAAGATGAGGGCGTCATCGATAATTTCATCGGCAGACATCCGGTGCGCCGCAAAGAAATGGTCGTCTTAAAAGAAGGCCAGGGGGGCCGGCGAGCCGTAACGCGATACAAGATCTTAAAACGTTTTTCAAAATTTGTGCTCGTCGCTCTCGAACTGGAGACAGGCCGCACGCACCAGATCCGTGTCCACATGGCCAGTGTGAATGCTCCGGTGGCCGGCGACGTTGTTTACAACAAGAAAAGCTCCGGAGACATTGAATGGCGCCACAAACACGGCCTCCGCGGTCAGGCCCTGCATGCCCAAAAACTGGCCTTCCTCCATCCGGCCACAGGTTTACTGTTAGAATTTGAATCCGCGCCGCCGTCCGATTTTGAACTGCTCGTCAATAAGCTCAAATAGCGGCTCTACCGAGAGGTTAATATGCTCCCCAAGTATCTCTTTTTGACTCTGGCCGGACTCTGTATCGTATTCATCGGCCTGTTCGCATTTTCCAATCAAGCGATCGTGCCCGTAGCCTTGCTCAGCGCCCAGATGCAATTGCCGATCACGGCGCTTGTGCTCGCGTCGGCTCTGGTCGGCTGGTTTACCGGTATCTGCATCTGGCAATCGCAGGGTAAAGCAATCATTACCGAGCAAAAAAAATTGGAATGGAAAACCGAAGACGCCAAACTGCAAACCGAGATCGAACAGGACAAAGTGCATCAACTAGAATTGCAAGTGAAGACTCTCGAATCGGCTCTGGATAAGGCTCTAAAACGGGGCAAAAATTGATGTCCAAAAGTTTTCTTGACGTGCTTTTAGCAACAGCCCTTCTGACGACGGCACAGGTCGTGCCGGTTTTCGCCGAATCCGAATCGTCGACCCAAATAACATCGGCCGCTGCTTTAGAATTTTTGAGAAATTACGAAAAGCAAGACAAAGCCGGCAACGTGAAATTGATCGATATGTATGCCGATGACGCGTCAATAGAATCAGATATCGAACGCAAAGACAGTCCGACATTTACGCAAAAATATTCAAAGGCGGCCTTTGCCAACCTGATTAATAAGAGCTTCGCTAATCCGCTACAGGCCAAGCTAATTGCTGAAACAAAATATAGCGATGCTGCTTACGAAGATGGACACCTGAAATTTCAAGCCACAAGCGGCGACTCGGCGATGCGCATTGACTGGCTATTGCAAAAAGATGCCGACGGAAAATTGAAAATTGCACGCGAACATTCAGTGACCTTTCGAATTTCACTTGGCCACGCAAAAGTCAGCGAAAGCAGTAACGATACACACATGCTAGTTGGCGTGGATAAAAAAGAAAAACCCTAATCAGCCTGACCCTTCGATTTTTTGAAGTCCGAGGCTTTTAGCTCATCGATAAACTTCTTGAAGTCCTTGGCCTCTTGCTCGTCCTTCTCCTGGTCCGTAGCAATCGTGCCCTCACTGACCACCTGCGCCGAGACAAAAATGGACGCCTTAGCCCGCAGAGCGAGCGCAATCGCGTCCGACGGCCTAGAATCTATCGGCTTGGTCGTATCGAGACGCTTGGACGGGTCGTTGATCTTCAAAAAGATGGT
>JAGXAB010000108.1 GCA_018971775.1 Cyanobacteria bacterium REEB67
GTGCTCACCTTCCAATTGTCCTTGCCTCTGGATTGACAGACAATCCGGTGCAGGTACCATGGTGGAACAACCGCAAATTACTAATTACTGCAAAATAGCTTGCCAAGCGATGTCTTAGGCGAACTATCCTACGTGGAAATCCAGGCTAGGCTCTTTTTCTGGCTCGTCTGGCACTATCGTAAATTCAATCGGTGCTGATGAAAACTCTATATTATTCATATGTTTCTTATTACCCTCTCGCCAGGCCGCGGCTCAATCGATAGTCGGACCACTCTTTGTCCGTCATGGTCAGTGCGTCTTTGCCTGGCAAAGCTTTCCTATCCATTTCAATACGTCTAGTTTGCTCAGCTTTTCTTTCGTTCGCCACGCTCTTTTCTTTGTGCTCGTAGAATTCTTCAGGCGTCATGTTGAAAGCGTCGACTTTGATGGTCGGCTTTTCTTCTACCTTGAAAGTAGCTTTTTTAGCTTCGAATTCTTCGTCTGTCATTTTTTCCCAATCGTGTTGGGGTGCGTCGTTAGTCATGTTGCTCCTAGTGCTGTGCGCACGTTTTATGTGTTTTTCAAAATTTTGATCGCGCGTTTGGTCTGTTTTTGATATAGCTGGAGCTGTTTGATTTTCGCTTGGTGAGCTTGTCGCCAGAGGCGCTCGGCTTCTTCTCTGGTCATATCAAACGGCCAACTGATCTAAGAGCTTTTGAGACAACTTATCTCGCAGCGCAAACATTTCGCGTTCTTTCGTCGGTATCCAATCCGAGTTAATGACGGCCACGCTGATGCCTCGGTCTGTGTTAAGGCTCATAGTTCGTGAAAGACCTTTGACGACGCCGGCTTTTTCGAGGGCATCTAAAATGTTCATCTCTGCCGTCGTTGTTTTTTCGAAGCTGAAAACGTAGTCGAATTCAGTTTCCTTGACCAGCATCGTATAGGCGTAGAGCGTGTCTTTGTAGAGCTGTCGGTTATGATCGTCCAGGTCGTACATTGTTTTTTGTGAGAATGAAAAATCCATATTTGATCCAGTTTGGTACAGTGCGCTTCTTTAATTCGCGATCTTATTTTTCAAGTTGGCCGGCGGCGTCCAGTACTTGTCCCGCTTGAATCATCAAATAGCAATCAGGTTTGTGATTTGTACCGTCGTATTTCAGTTGATTCTTGCAGACTTCGCAAACCGGAGATTTTGAATTTAGGACGTTTCCTAAGAAGGCCTTTAGAGAATTGAGGTCACCGGCTAAATCGCCACTTATAAGGCTTATCCCTGCCATTAGTGGAGCAACTTTGTTCTGAAACCATTCAATGCCTTGCTTTTGCGAGTGAGGGACATGTTTGGATTCACCGCGCCACATTCGATACCAGCTACTTCTTTTTTCAATCATTCCGTTGCCTTTTCGCGCCGCGCGGAGTTAGTATGCCTGTCAAATTTTTTGACATCAAAAAAATTTTGATTCTGAAATTCCTCTGTGTACTTTGTCGCTATGGAAATGCGACCCGTGCCAGGCTATCCCGGATATTTTGCAACCGAGGACGGCGATATCATGTCGATTAAAAACGGTGTTCGAAACTGGCGTGGCCGGAATTTTCCGCCGAAAAAGCTTTCGTCGCGAGTTCAAAACAGCGGCTATTTATATGTCCCAACCCCTCGAGGACGTAAAAGTATTCATCGTATGGTCTGCACTGCCTGGTACGGTCCGCCGCCGCATCCTAAAAGCGAATGCAGGCATTTGAACGGAAGGAAACGAGACAATCGTCCGGCTAATCTTCGCTGGGGCACTACGGCGCAAAACTTTCGAGACCGACAAAGGCATGAACCTCGGCTGAAACTCAACAAGAAACGCGTCCGAGAAATCCGGCACTATCTCTGCGACAACATCCCTTTTGCCAAAATTGCTCATATGTATAACGTGGGATATCACACGATATATCTCATCGCCCAGGGCATGACTTGGCGGTCGGAGAATTGCGGACTAACCTTGACATTCCGCCAATGGCAGCGCGACTTCTTGCCTCACGTTAAAGAGGTGAGCGGTGACACACTCGTTCGCTTGTCCAGGAAAGCAAAGTCGCATTAAAAATTCGAGAGGCTGGTAAATCGTGACGGCGTCATAAGGGTGTAATAACGGCCGTTTTGGCTACCCCATAAACACAAAAGCCCCGACTGTTTGTCGAGGCTTAAGAGTGACACTAGGTCTATATCTTGGGCGAGAGAGGACTTGAACCTCCACGATTTGCACCACCAGATCCTAAGTCTGGCGCGTCTACCAATTCCGCCACTCGCCCGCGGAGTCGCCGACTCCCTATCCGGGGCGTCGCCAACTGTTTCAGAATACCACGGGCCTCAAATTTCCCGCATTAGCGCATTACTGACAACCGGCGGATCGGTAACACTTTTAAATCTTGCCTCTCTTGGAAACCGCCTCGCTTGCTTTCTGCCTGCGCACCCGGTGCGGCGCTACCGGCCAATCCTCGCAATTTCCGCCCACCAACCCGGACTCCCCTCACGAAGCCCTATCGACCCCTGCCGCACTGAAGCGCCGCTTCCGCCAGTTCACCGAGACGGCGATGCGCTGCAGATACGAGCCGCTCCATTCGGCTTTTAATCCGGTTTTGCGAATGGTATCGAGGACGATACCACCAATTTCCACAGCCTTCTCGACATTTTTTTCGATGGCATCGAAGGTCAAAAAGAGCGTGCCTTGTTTGATCGCCCTCTGTGTGTCCTGGTGATGGAAAAATGCAAAGCCGCGCACGCTCGCGCCCTTGCGCAGGCGGCGCAGCTCCGACTGCATCTCTCTATGTCCGCAATCATTGCAGCAAGCGAAATGCTGCCTTGTCACCACTCCCATCTTTTCCAGATCGCGAAAAGCGCGCTCGATTTTGTCGCAATCTGTCGAAGCGACCCAGGCGCTTTCCATGATCAAATATCTGGCCAGATGGCGATCGACTGTTGCGGCAACCGCTTTGTGAAAGTCCGGTCCGCCAAATTCACCGCGAAATTCCATCAGTGTCGCTTGAATAATGTCGTCACGCTGGAGAAAACCTTCTTTGATGTGTCGCTCAATAAATTGTTTGAGGGCTCGTTTTTTACTCAACATGGCTGTCACCTTTGCTGGCTAATTCTTTCAGTCTCGGCAGATTGTTCTCGACTGCCTGGTAGGCGTTCATGCGGCTCCAGTTGAATGCTCGCCAGTCTCCGTGCCAGGCACCTTTTTGCTCATTGACGAGCTTCGAGGCAATGAGGCGCTTTTTATCGACGGGTAGTCCTTCCAGATTTTTGATGATTGTCGGTATTGCGTCATTGCTCAGGGTCATGAGATAGGCGGCGTCAAAGGTTTTACCGGTTTTGGCGTGGGCGATATTGGCGACGGCGATCATGGCATCCGGATTGGCTGCATGCAGGCCAAAAATTACAAAGAGACCGGAGACAAAACTACCGAAGGCAAAATATTTTCTTTTACCCACCAGCACTGTGCCGCCAAATACCACACAGACCATCGCCAGCCAGCCCATGAAAGCGCTTGTGTAGAGGCGCAGCTCCGATTGGCCGTATTCGCTCTGGTAGAGATGCATGCGCATCATCGCCGAAGCCATCACCACCGAGAGCAGGCCGAGCAGTGTAAAGGAAAGAGCGCGGAAGACGTTGAGGGAAATTGTCGAGGTGCGTGTGAGCATATGATCGGCGACGAGCAGCACCGGCAGAACGAGAGCTGCGGCGATGTTGAGACTGAAAAATCCATTGCGGGCATAATCGGCAAAACTAAGTCCGGGAGTCAACTCGACAAGACTCGCCCCGCCGAATAAAAATTTGAGCTGCACGCAGACAAAACTGAAGAACAGCACATCGACGAGGGCCAGTGCCGTAGCGATTTCGGTAATGCCGAGTTTTAATCCCGGTTTTTCTCCCGGCCTCGGCAGCAATCGATTTTCGATCGTACGCAGAGGGAATTCACCGTCTTGGTACTCCATGAGCATCGGGCTTTCGGCCAGTGCAATCTCATTGAGTGCACCGCCCTGCGCAAATTTGCTCAAGGTGAAGGAGTGCAAGAAGCCACCGCTCAACCAGGCCGTTGTAACAACTATCGTGCTGTTCAGGCACAGATCACCAAAATCGAAGCTCAGGCTCTTACCGGCGATGGCGGCAAAGGCAGCGTCCCCCGACATGAAGAGGGCCAGGAAAACCGCTGTCAGAGGCAGGCCGATGGCCAGTCCACGCATCAGCGGTTTGATGTGTTTTTGAGCGTTTTCTGGTATCAGTCTCTCCCAGTCTACCGAATTGCTCAGCATGTCGGCGGTGCTTACAAGCGGAATGAGAAAGCCGTTGGCGATGTGGAGCAAGTATTCGCCGATACCGGCGGTGGTGACCGAGCGACCGGTCAGTGAAATCGCCGCAAAAGTCAGAGAAAGGAAAATGACTCCGGCGTCGATGGCAAGGAGCGTTGGCGAGTCTCGCAGGACAAAGCCGGTGGAAAATAGAACGGACGGGATCAAAAAATAAAGCCCCTTGCGACCAAGGGGCATATCTTTGTTAAAAGCTAAAAGTGTCGTGGCCGCGGCCAGGATTTGAATAAAAAGTGTAATTCCGAGTCCGATCGGAATGCCCGTCGTCAGTGTATTTTTGAGCAGTGCGTCGGCGATCAGGCCGATCGAGATCGACAGGCCGATTATTAGAACTGATTTTTGCATCGTGTTTTTCTCAAGTATTCTCTTCAAAAAATGTGTGCTTACAGTTGCATCGGATCATTGCGCCAAAAGGCTCAGCGCCTGAGGTTTGGCGGATACCCGCAAGTTGCGCGCCTCAAGAACCGTGATTCGATTTGATACCGTTCTAACACGAGTACGGTTAAGACAAAAGTCGTCTGCAATACCTGAAATGGCCGTGTTAAGCCAAAGAAGGGGCACCTTGTAACGATAGCCGTGCTCCGTAAGCTCTTTGTTAAGTTGCCATGTCGATAGTTAAGCGCACATTTCGCTAGCGTGTGCTTTGTGTCAGATGCAACCGGGTGCGGCGATTGTCTTGCCATGCCCATTCCGTTATAGATAGAATGGTCCTACCACTTTCAGGTAATCATGGCCGCTGCAAAGAAAAAGAAAAAATCAACCTCGCCGGCTGGCGCTAACAAAAGCGATCCGCTCGCTGGTGTATCAGTGCCGCCGCTCACAGCGCGTCATGAAAACACCGGAGGCAGCGCTGTGAATACTGTCAGCGCCGCCGGCGCCAGACGCAAAACCATGCGCATCTGGCTGCTTGTGCTTTTCTTTTGCGGTTTGTTCATCGCGTCGATCGCTCTCTATTTCCTCGCTAAAGAACCAAGTTACGAGGATCTCAAATACGCACACTGGTATGCGAGCGAAAATATTCGCAAGGCGATTGAGAGTCTGATCATGTGTTTCGGCTTCGTTTGCACATCGGTAGCCTTTACCTTACTGCGCGTCCTCGATCGGGCGAAAAAATTGGAGCAGGAGCATGGGGTGATGGCACTGACCCGGCAATAACGCCCGAAAGCGTCGTCACCACTGTCGTCGAGCAAACGCTGCATACCTGGACAAACAGCGAGCATTGAGACTGCGGCCCTGCTGTTTCTGCGGCGCGACTTGTGTGTTGGCCACAAAGAATATGCCGAAGAGCGCAGCGGGTTCTTCCGATGATTGATTATTTGTTTGATTGTTTGTAAAAATTCGCGCCCGGCTGGATTCGAACCAGCGACTTTCCGCTTAGAAGGCGGGAGCTCTATCCACTGAGCTACGAGCGCATAAGCAAACGACGCTCTTGCTAGAAGGCAAAAGGTCGACGTGCGCATTCAATTATAACCTACGTCAAATTTTGACCAGTGGGCTATAGGGTGAATATATCCACCCTTCGGCGGCGGCGGCGGAGGCTGTTTCATCGTCCGGCAAAATCGAGCCGGGGCCGGTCAGTGCCGGAAAAAGCAGGGCCAGGGCAGTCGAATAACAAGCCAGTAGTGCATCGAGGGCGTCGTCGGAACAGCGGGCCAGGTCGAGCAGGTTGGTTGCGGCATTTGGGGCAAAAGATAAGCCAGGTAGGGTTTTTGCGCCGCTGGTTAGAGTGTGTAATTTATTTAAAGCGGCGGGCGCCTGCAAAGCTTCAAGAATCATCTCTCGCAGAGCGATAGCTTCGGCGCTCCGGCCTTTGTATTTCTGGCAGGGCAAACTGAGAGCGAGCAGGGTCGCCGCCGGATAGACCTCGAAAGCCCAGTATGGGTGCGACTTGGTGGCGTTTGCTCCGGCTTTTTCTCCCGCTTTTGCTCCGGCTTTTTCGCCAGGTTCTGCTGCCTCGCGCGCTTTTACCGACGGGGCGCCGTCGAAGGGGGCGATCATAAATCCGCCGCCGCGCAGCTCATTCAGTAGTCGGCCGCCCTGCCAGGTCATTTTGAGCATGCCCGGATTGATGCGGTGCAGCGGACTTTGCGCTCGCGGCCGGATCAGGTCATCGGTGCGCCGGCGCGGTTCTTTGCCCATTTCCTTGCCCATTTTCTTGTACGTTTCTTTGCCCATTTCCAGGCGGTAAAGGGCGGCCAGTGCTTCCATTTGCTCGAAGTCCGTCTGTTCTAATGACCGACCGGAGCGGCGCGCCCAGTCTAAAAAAGCCTGCGGCCAGGAGAAGGGGAAGTCAAGGCCGGCGGCAAGGGTTTGGGATGAATTTTTCAAAATTAGAAGCTCGGCGGCAAGGCGGGCCGAGCCGACATTTTCCAGTTTATAAATCACCAGTGCCGCCCCCTCAAACCTGCCGGCCGCTAGCCAGGTCGGATTGGGATCGCTGCGGGCCGCGCTATAGTCGGCGCCGATGATAGTTGTTGCTGTCATCAAGAGGACCGCCTCCGTCGGTCGGATCTGTTGTTGAGGACCGCGTGCCGAGGATCGAGGAGTGTAAAAAGCGGTCTTGCCGGGGGGGTAAAAAAACATCTGTCAGCTTCTATACTATAGAAGGGCAAAATTCACTTTTCCCTTTTTGTTAGATAAGGTCCCAAACCGAGCGCATGAACTCGACTGAGTTATCCAGGCACGCCAATTCTCTCGGTCTGATTTTCGACCAGGGAGATATCGACGGCACGCCGCTTGGCTCAGCCTGGCTCGTCGATCCGCATACGGTTGTCACCTGTGCTCACAATGTCATTCTCTACAAAGATCATCTGGTCGCCCTCAAAGTGCGCTTTCCGATCAGCGGCAAAGAGCTGGCCGTGCGCTCCGTCTATTTCCACCCGAAGCTCGATCAAAAGCACCTGATCGCCACTGCTAAGCGTGCTCTCGGTGAGCCTCTCATCGCGCTTGCTTTGACCCAGAACAACGTCGCTGTTTTGAAAGTCGGTCCAGGTCTCCAGCCTCTCAATCCGGTCGAAAACAAAGAGCTCAACGAGATTTTCAAAGCCGATCGCGGCCCGAGCGAGTCCGGCCTCGGCGGCAATCTGGCCGAAATCGAGCTGGCTCTCGTTTTACAGACGATCACTAATGCCCGCAAAGAGGGCACCGTGACTTTGATCGACACGCGCGGTCGAGTCAATGGTCGTTTGTTTTGCAAGCAGGGGCGCGTCAGCCATGCTTATTACAAAAATCTGGTCAATGAAATGGCCGTCAATCAGATTATCGAGCACAAACTGGCCGGCGGCTTTTATTTCACTTCCGAGGGAGAACCAGACTGGACCTCGGTTGCCGAAATCAATCGTCCCACGGATAGCCTCCTGATCGAAGCGCACCGCAGGCTCGACGAGCTCGACAAGCTGGCCGGCATCGTCGGCGGTCCTTCCAGTCTTTTCGAACGACTCACTCCCGAGCCCCGCCTCGACGCACTGCCGGTCGATTGCCGCGAATTTGCCAAACTGATCTGGCCCTTGCTCGATGGTGGCACGCCGCTTGGATTTATGTGGGAGCTCTGCGGCATAGACGATTACAGCGTCTACATGACTTTGCAGGAATTGATCAAGACAAGGCAGATCAGCTATTTTGAAGCGCCCTTTGTTAAAGCGGCGCCGCCGGTGCCGATCCAGCTCGGCGTGCAGACACCGCTCAATGTCGGTGACGAAATTGCCGCACTCTGGGTGGACAATCCATCGATGGCACCGCTTGTGCGCACTGGCACCATCCTCGGCAGTCTCACCGAATTTGATCCGGCCCACGTCATTCATACGGTCGGTTTGCCTTCCTCTGCCAGCGGTGCGCCGCTCGTCAAGGATGAAGTGGTAATCGGTATGCACTGCGGAGCATTACCGCCTGATTCGTCTATTGGACCCACCCAGGGCTTTCATCAGATGATCTGGGTGGACAGTATCGCCGAATGTCTCAGTCAGGCCGGTGAAAAAGAACTGGTCAAAAAGCTGACGGCCAGCGATATGCCGATACCGGTGCCGGGTCAGGCCCAGAAGAGCCCCGGCTGTCGCGAAGTGGCGCGCATACAGTGTCCGAAATGCGGACGCAGCACGCTGGAATTGACCAATTTTTGCAAAGGCTGCGGCGGTCGTCTGCTCAAGGATCAAACGCCTGGTCCGAAGCGCAAAGTCAAACCGCTGGGCAGTGCCACCGCTGCTCGTCTGGCAGCCGTACCTTCAGCGAGTGCCGAGCCGGTCAAAGGCCCGTCTCTTATTCTCGCTTTTATCATGGCTTTGATCGGCTTGATTGGCGGACTTGGCGCGCTCGCCCTCATCCCCCAGCCCAATGTCATCAACGGCGGCGCCGTCACCATCCCTCATACACGCTGGATCGAGCCCAGTCTACTGATCCGCGAGAGCCTCGGTGTATGGCGTCAAGCTGCAGATGACCGCACCTTTACCAATGATGACGAAGTTTGCGTTGGCGTGCATACAAATAATGCCGGCTACGTTTATTGTCTTTTGCGCGGCACCTCGGGCGCGACCGCCCTCGTCTATCCCCCGGCTCCGCCCAACGGACAGGCCGTAATCGACAATCCGGTCGATGTCGGCGCGCGTTTTTCGATCGGCTGTAATGGTTTGCAGGACCGCACTTCCAATGATTTCAAAGGCTTCAAATTTGACTTGAAACCTGGCCAGGAAAAAGTAATTTTAGTGGGCAGCACGGCGCGCGGCACCTTTTGCGATAGTCTCGAGGCGCAGGGGGCTTTTGTCGACCGTGCCCTGCAGCTTCTCGCCGAGAATAATTCGCCGCAGGGCATACAGACAACAGTCGAGCAGTTCGGTTCGGAGTTTTTTAAAGCTGGACAGGCCAAAGTCGGTAACGATAAAACCTTTGTCCATGATCCTGTTTACCTTTCACTGGTGGTCATGGACCATATATTGAGCAAAAAGGCGACAATTCCCCGCTAAAAAATGCGCCCACCAGGTAGAAATCGATATCGATATTCCAGGCAAACCAATCCAATCGCAAACAAGTGCATAAAGCTTCTGCAGCAACGGAGAATAGAAAAATGGCCACCGCCAAAATCAGAAAGTCCCTCACCCTCGGATTCGCGGCTCTGTCGATAGCCGCTCTGGCTGTCACATCTTCTCTGCTTTGTCCGGTGTCCGCACCAGCGCAGGAGGCTTATGCCGCTGACGGTCAACCGTCTGACGGTAAGAAGATGGACGGTGCCAAGGGCCTTTTCTTCGAGCAGCTCGAAAAGCCGAGCGAAAGTCTCAATACTGGTCTGCGCTACTGGATCGAAATGAAGCGTGATGGCGTTACCCAGCGCGTTTCGAATAAGATGCAATTCAAATCAGGCGATTCGATCCGCTTCCATGTGCGCTCCAACATCAATGGTTATGCCTATATCCTTCTCTCGAGCGGCAGTCGTGGTGAGCAGTCTGTCCTATTCCCCGACGAAAAAGCGGGGGAGAGCAATAAGCTCGACCGCACTCGCGAATACGTGCTGCCGCAGGACGGCTACCTTACATTTGATGAAAACCCGGGCACAGAGAAGCTGACCTTGCTTCTCTCCCGCACTCCAATAGATGCTCAGGCCTATCTGGCCAAGCCCTCGGGTACCAAGGAAGTGACGCTCATAGCCTCAGCCCAGACCGGTTCTAAGGACCTCGTACCGGCCCGCATCTATGTCGCATTCAATGCGCCGCGCTCGGACGAAGCTCCTCCTCCGGCTGTGATCGCCGCTGCCAATCGGCATGCCGATAAGCCGGCTGCAGTGCCCGCTAAGATCGAAAAATCTGTGAAGACGGCCAAGAAAGTCGAGAAGAAGGTGATGAAAACGGCCTCCGCCGCGCCTCATACAGCTGTCGCTGCAGTGCCTGCCCGCGGTTCTAAACCGGTGCGCGCCAGCGACAGCGAAGCGAGTACGACGACAATCGTCTCCGAAAACGCTAAAGGCATTTTGCATGTGGACGTCGATCTCGACCACATTTAGGTCACATCTAAATGGCCTTCCGATTGCATTTTGATTTTGGCGACGCTGTGTGAATTAGATATCATCATGGTTGATTGCGGGACTTAGCGCGCATAATATAAAAGCAAGTTTTGCTTACTTGACTCGTCCCTTAACCGGGCCTTAACCTTGTAAGCACGACAATTTTCTTTGTATTTAGGTAATGAGTTCCATTCCCCAACGGACTTTTGCTGCATATGATGATCTATATATTATCCGCAGGCCTGACTGCATTTTTACTCATCGGTGTCGTGCTGATCGTCAATCCCCATCTGGTTTCCGAGTCTCTTGCCAGTCGCTGGATACGTCATCACAAATACAAAAATCACTGACTTTTCGTCATCGGCCCCATAAATTCAAGGCTGGATCGATGGTTTGCTTTTGGCTTCCTGAGTGAAGTCTAAAGCAGATTAGCTTTTTCTTTTCACCTCACCTTAACCCCAACGGATATACTCTATTGACAACATCGTGGAGGGGGAAGAAACATGGCTGCTGGTTGCGATATCTTTTTGATCGACTTTATCTGCCGGCCCTTCGCCAAGATCTATCAAAAAATGCCCTTCCTTATGATGGTCATTTTGCTGCTTATATACGGTGCTATCGGCTATATAGTTTTCCGCTCGGCTTACATGAATGGCGAGCAGCACTAAGCATCTGGATTATTGTGGTCCAGCTCAGCCGGCCGGCCTGACGCCCTTGAGCTTGACGCTCAACTTGTCCGATTCCAGGCTGACTATACCTATATATTGCTCGGCGCAGTTTTTCAGCCCATTGGCCGGAACAACCGTCGGTTCACCAGAATCTAGAATTGTATAAGTGCCTTTATCTAGCGATTTCCCGTCGAAGTCCAGGGTCTCGTATGTGATCGTGACGTCGGTGACTGGACGATTGTTGTAGTTGCTGACGCGAAACCAGCAGACCGGCGAGTTGATTACCCACAGTCCCGAGACATGCCAGTCGACGAGCTCGAGACGGACGTTTTTGGACATCTCCGGGTCGAGCAGGAGTTCAGGAGAACAGCCGGTTATGGTGATTGGAAGCAGGCCGAGTACGGCCAGCGCCGGAGCGAGTAAGCGCAGCCCAGCCAAATTCATGCGGGCCAAATTCATGCGGCAATCGGGGTGCCACAGTCCGAGCAGCTTTCGCTGACGGCAGGGGGCATTGTTCGGATTACCTTCTAGTGGCATCTAGATCTTCAACTGTCTGTCAGAGTCAGTAATGCAAGCGGGGCAGAAGATCGAGGTTTTCAGCGATTCCGAGGATCACTAGAAGAGCAAAAATAAGAAACAATGCAAAGAAAAATGGTTCGCCTTCGGACATAAGATCCAGTTTGTGCTGAAGTGGTTTAAGCTCATTATAGCAAGCAAAAAAAAGCTGATCATGCCCCCGGTCGGGTGCTGAAAGCGGCTTAATAGGCGAGACCCGGGAGCGGCCGATGACGAAAAAAGAGCGTGACTTTGTTCCCGCGCCGGGATTATCAAATAATCACCTGATGACGCTCGCGCCTCTGGTCATGATCCGCCGTTTTCCGCTGACGAGCCGTGGTAGTGAGCGGCTTTTGCTGGAAGTGGCGCCGGGCAATCAAGTTTTGGTCAAGTTGCACCGGGCGCCTCAAACGGCGGCCCGGGCCGACTATCTCGTACTGGTCTTGCACGGCCTCGAGAGTAATGCCGACGTGCACTATGTCAAAGGGGTCTGCGAAAAGGCTATATACGACGGCTTCAGCGTAGCCCGTATGAACATGCGCAATTGTGGCGGCACCAGCCATCTGGCGACGACGTTATATAACGCCGGGATGAGCGAAGATGTGCTTAGCGTTGCCTCTCAGTTGAGCGCTCGCTATGGATTCAAGGGCGTCTTTTTGTGCGGATTTTCTCTGGGTGGCAATGTCGTCCTCAAAGCGGCCGGCGAATATGCCGCTGCTCGGGACCGAGAGGCTCAGGGCGAAATTGTCGCCTCGCCTGCAAAAGGCCCGCGGCAGAGCGGCTTTTTGCTCGCCGGAGTCTGCGCCGTCTGCCCGCCAATCGATCTGGAAGGCTGCGTGCGCCAGATGGAAAAAGGCGTCAATCGCATATACGAAAAAAACTTTGTGCTCAGCTTGAAGATGCGCATCTACGAGAAGGCGCGTCATTTCCCCGGTCGCTACGACCTGGTCGGTTTGCGTGAGATAAAGACCGTGCGGGGCTTCGATAGTGCTTTTACGGCACCGGATGCCGGCTATGGCAGCGCCGAAGAATATTACTACAACGCCAGCGCCCAGCGAGTGCTCGCTCAAATTGATTGCCCGGCCCTGATCATCGCCGCCCAGGATGATCCGCTCGTGCCCTTCAGTTGTTTTGAAAGTCTGGTCGGTGAAGGCAGCGGCGGTACCGAAAATTTTCGCGGTACTCTGCTCGCTCCCTTGCAGGGAGGCCATGTCTCTTTTGTCCATAAAGAACCGGTACCGGCCGGCATCCGGCCGGGGCGCGACGCACCGAGCGATCAATTCTGGGCCGAATGGCAGGCCTTGAATTTTTTCAAAAACCACACCGCCGGCGGTGCTTGATTGGCTCACTCGGCCTCTCTCGTCCAACTGATTTGTTATTCAGTTGGGAAAGTGTTTTTCTCGCGCCGCTATCTTCCTGGTGAAATGTGACTATAGAGACATGGCACCAAGGCCGTTTCGGTTATGACCTTGACGACCCTAATCTTGACGAAAGCTCCTACCTATCGGAAGATTGGTCTGTGTTTTTACGTCACTGGTTGTCGTTTCCAATCGATGCTGATATCAAATCAAAGAGCCTTCAGGAGGTTTATTGTGAAAAAGCAAATTATGAGTTTGGCGCTTGCCGCTCTTTCGTCCGGTATTTCTATAGCCCCAGCATTCGCCGCCGGTGACAATTTGGATCGCGTGACATCGATATCGATGATGCCTGTCCGCCTCGGCGGCGTCGCGACCGGCGTGGTGATTGGTACACCAGTAGCGGTGGCTCGAGAATCGTACAAATCTTATCTCGATTTGACCGGTGCCGGTGCCGAACAGATTCATGCCAAAGATTGCGCCCCGGCCTGTCTGCTCGTCAGCATCTTCACCCTGCCTGCCGGGCTGGTGCTCGGTACGGTCAAAGGTAGCTATTATGGCGTCAAAAATGGCGTCTTGAAAGGATTCAGCACTCCCTTCAATTCCGAATCGATGAGCATGGGCACCCTGGACGAATAGTCCAGGCAAGATCAACTCGGACACTCTAAAGGACCGTACCAATGGCCGACTCAGATCTCAATCCGTGGTTAAACCGCATCAACGCTGCCAGGACGCAGAAGGAGATGTATGCCATCCTCGATGATTTCAAAGGCGGCGATTGGAATGACGAAGACCGCGCTACCGTCGCCAAACACTACATGCGTTTGATTGCTCAATTGCCTACGGGCGAGGATGGCAGCACCGCCGGTGGTGTTGGCGATTGAGGCGACGGTGATAAAATCGCCTCGGCTTTATCGTTGAAAGTTTTAGCCTCGGCCGTGCGACCGAGATCATTTAAAACGCGTGCGTACTGCTTGTAGGTATTTGCAAGGACCGGATCATCGTGAGCTTTGGTGCTCTCGCGCAGGCTGACAAGCTCATTCAGATGTTCTTGAGCCTGGTGGTAGCTGCCTGTCTTCAGATACATTTCCGAAACGGCATCAAGTGCTTGTTCGAGCGTACCAAAGCCTGATGATTCATCGATGGCGGCGCGCGATTTTATTTCGTTGATCAGTTTATTTAAAAGGTCTTCTGCTTCGCCGACATGCCCGGCCGCTGCCATTGTCTTCGCCTGTGCGATCGTGGCCGCGTTCTCGTCATGACCGCTTGCCGCCTCCGGTTGGACAATTATTTTTTCGACTGATTTATCGATATTTTTCTCGACGGCTTTCGCGGCGATTTTTTCGACTGATTTTTCGCCCGATTTTTCGACGTTGGTCTGGCGGGAGCGTGCCGTTGAATTATCGCTCAGTTTCGCGTGGGCGTGATTCTTTTCCTGTGGCGGCAAGGCCGGCTGTTCGGCGTCGTCATCGTCCAGTGCGCTGAGAATCTTGCGCAGCATGTAGCGTACCTCGGCGCTGTTCTTTAACTTCAGCGCTTCGGTGGCTTCGACGAAGGCCGCTTCCTTGTCGCCGGCGCTCAAATTTTCGCGGGCCAGTGTCAACCGGTCCGCTGCGTCGTGGGGATTTTTGCCGATTTCTTTGATCATCGCATCGAGATTGCGACGGCTGGCACCCTGGCTGGGATCTAGATAAAGCGCCTGTCTAAACTGGCGAGCTGCTTGATCGGGGGTGCGCTTGGCCAGCTCCAGGCCCCAGTTATTGTGGGCAATGGTGAGATTATCGCGGGCATGAGCGTAGTCGGGAGCGGAATCGGTCAATTCGTGCAAAGTCTTGATTGCCGCTTCGAATTGTCCATCGTTGATTTCTTTGACGGCTTCGTTATTGAGGCGAGCCAGTTGAGTCGGATTGGTAATGCGCCTGCTTGCAGTTCGATGAGCTTTGTTGCCGCTAAGATGTGCGCCGTAGTTAGAGTTGTAATTAGAGCCGTAATTTGCGTGACGACCTGTGTGATTGGCTTCATTGAAGGGACCGTCAAATTGTTCGTCACTGTCGCGGCCTTTGTGGTCACGGTCAGCACTGCTGTCTACTCCGCGATCGCTTTTTGCTGAGATGCCATTTTCGCCGACATCGAGATGAGCGCTGACATGTGGTTGAGCCATACCGGTCAGTTTTGTCTTCAATCTTGGATTGATCGTGACGGCGGCATGATAATCGGTGTAGGAGCCGACATAGTCGCCCATGGCCATTTTTAACCAACCTCGATCGACATAGGGCTCTGCCTTGTGCGGCTCCGCTTCTATAGCGTGGTTGAGATCTTCGAGGGCGCCGTGGTTGTCGCCGAGACGACGACGTATGGCCGCGCGCTCGATCAGGCAAGCGGCGTTGTTCGGATAAATTTGCAAGGCCAGATCCAGATCCTGGACGGCGCCTTTGTGATCGCCGATGTGTCTCTTTAGCTTGGCGCGCTGTAGATAGCCCTGGAGGCGATCGGGGCCGTGCTGAACGATGCGGGACCAGACATTGATGGCGCCGAGATAGTCGCCGGCACTGGCCCTGGTGGCGGCCTCGTGGCTGGCTTCCCTGACTGTTTGTTGGTGAACGACAGGTTTCGGTTTGATCGCTTTTGCTGTTCCCGGCGGATCGGCTGCTTGTGCAGCTGCGGCATTGGTTTGTCCTGACTGACCGGCCTGTCCTGACTGTCCGCTGTTTGGTGCGGCGGAGGGCGCCGCTGCCTGGCCTGTTATCGGACTGCTCGACACGGGCGTTTGCGGAGCGCTCTCGCCAGATGGATTGCCTGCAGGGATTTTGCTCTGCGCTCGCGCGGGCGAGCCAAGTGTGGCGACGCCACCGGCCAAGCCACTCACCACTAGTGGTGCCATGGCTGCAAGCAAAACTTTCCGGCTCGGACCGTTAGGGCGCATGCCTGTCCTTATCTTTGAGTGATGGGCAATTGCATCTTCGATGACCATTCCATAATTGAACCATCATAAACGCGGACGATCTGATCGGTGTAAATCTCATGGAGAAGTGCCGTTGCGGCCGCTCGCACTCCTACTTCGCAATAGGTCACTATTGATTTTGCTCCGCTCACTGCCTTTGGTATCAGGGCATTGTATTTGTTCTTGTCCACATACGATTGCAAGTCTTTATAAAGACTGTCGAAAGTGACATTGACTGCCCCGGGAATGTGACCGACGCGGGGTTGATAGTCGAAGCTCATGCCAAAAAACTCGGGCTGGGTGCGGGTATCGACAAGGACCAGATCGTCGTCGTTGCCGTAGCTGGTGGCAAGCTCATCGAGCTCTATGCGCCTTGATTTCTGCAGGTTGAGGGTAAAGCGTCCAGGTTCGCGAGCCGGGGCTGAACCGCCCAGGGTGCC
>JAGXAB010000109.1 GCA_018971775.1 Cyanobacteria bacterium REEB67
CCAGAGCCTTGTCGAAATCATTAACGGCCTCTTGCGGTTTGGACAAGCCACTATAGGCGGTACCACGATTGATATAAGCGACGGCGCTGTGCGGGTCAAAAGAAATAGCCGAATTCAAATCAAGGATAGCGGTATCAATTTTGCCGGAAGCGACATATTCCGAAGCTCGATGGATAAGCGCGTCGACGTTTTTGGGATCGGCACCGAGCGCTTTGCTGTAATTGTCGATAGCTCGACTGTGATTGCCCAAATTTTTATAGACATCGCCGGCCATGTTAAAACCGTAAGCGTAGCTTGGATTGAGCGAAACAGCCTTTTCGAAATCGGCCAGCGCTGCATCAGTCTTACCCAGCTTAGTATAGACCGTGCCACGCCAGCCGTAAGCGTCGGCATTGTCAGGCTGGCTGGCTATCATGTCGCTAAAATCTTTGAGCGCCAGCTTGTGACTGCCCATTTTTTCCAGGGCCTGCCCCCGCTTGAGATAAACGAGTGGATACTGGCTCGGGCTATCGATAGCAAGATCAAACTGCTGAATGGCATTGAGGTAATCACCGCTATCAAGCAGCTCACAACCGTGGTCGTAGGGTGTCAGGTCAGCCAGTGCCGCTTGGAAGGGACCGAACATTGCTAGAGAAAGGGCGCAGGCGAAGGAAAAGAGGGGGGTCGACCGTCCGAATCTACACCTGCCTACAGTCGTGAACATTTAATATCTCCCCAGATCCCGCCGTGCCAATCAAGCACGTTATTCCCCGGTTGAGAATTATACGTCAAATACAAGGTCTCTAAAATGTGACTGAGACAAATGTACTGACAATACCGGCGAATGGAGAGAGCAGCTTTGAACGCTCGTCTTGTCAAAGGAGCAAAGGGCTTTATATTGACCGTCTATTTAACGAGATGGTAGCATCATAGTTAGGCGTAATTTGTACTAAGTATGCAGACCGGGATATGTCCGTGGATGTAACAGCGTCGATAGACGGCAATGGCAATTTTCTCAGCGTCAGTCCTTCCTCTCTGTCCGCCTGGAAACTCACCCCAGATGAGCTCAAAGGATCGTCCATCTTTGAGATCCTTTTGGCGGAGGATGTGCTGGTCGCGCAGCAGTGTTTCCTGGCGGCCACGTTTATGCAGGAAGCAAAAAATTTCGAGTGCCGTGTAGTCTGCCCGGACGCCTCGGTCAAAAAGATGTACTGGACCGCGCAATGGTCCGAAAAAGAAAATTCGATGCATCTGATTGCCAAAGACAAGCCGCCCGGTCAACCAGGCTCGGCAGTGGCCATAGTCGAAAGCCCTCGCCTCAATCTGGACAAGATCAGCTCATTATTGGAATTTTTACCAGTCGGCCTGTTGCTGGCCGGCTCCGACGGTAAGATCGCCTTTGCCAATACAATGCTCGAGCACATGATGGAGACGCGCCACCACGGCCTGGAAGAACGACTAATTCAGACGATTTTTCCTTTTACCACAATCATGGGCACCCTCGACCAGGCCACCCTCAATCGCTACCTCGACACGCGTTTCGAGATGCGCATAAGCTCAGACAAAGGGCGGCAGATTCCGGTCGAATTTTCGATGCAGGAGCTCGACGTCGGCGGCACTTTGATGTACCTCGGTATCGCCTCGTCAATCGGCGAGCGCCTCGAACTGCAATCGATGAAAAAGCAATTTATCGAAGGCATCTCCAACCAGGTGCGCACGCCTATTATCGGTGTTATCGACCACATTTCCTCCATGCTCGAAGGCGGCTACGGGCGGCTTTCCGAGCAGTATCAGCGCGGTCTCGAGGCTGACCGCTCCGATCTCACCGAGACGGTGGGCGCGATCGACGCCCTGCTCGAAGCGGACAAGATGGAAACCGGACAGTTCAAAATCAAACCCGAGCCAAACAATATGATGGTCCTGATCAAACAGGGCGTCCTCTCCTCCCTCCAGCCAATTCGCGAAAAAGACCTGGTCGTCGAGATCAACGGCACCGATGCCGCGATCATGGCCGATGAACAGAGATTGTTCCAGGTAATCAAAACAATACTCTCGAATGCAATCAGATTTTCTCCCCCGGGCAGCAAAATCAGGGTGGAAGTGCTCGACAAGGAAAATCGCGTCCGGGTAGAGATAATCGACCGCGGCTGCGGCATGTCCGAGGATCAGAAAAAATCTATTTTCGAACGCTATCGTAAAAGCGATAACGACAACGGTAGCATGGGTGGTGGCAAGAGCTTGCTCATCGCCAAGCACATATTGGAGAAACACGGTGGAGTCCTCGGAGTGATCAGCCATCCCGGAACGGGAAGCAACTTCTGGTTCGAGTTGCCCCGCATGAAAGAATGAAGGCGGCCCGGCCGAGGCTCGCCCCTATTTTGCCGGCCCTGCTCGTCGGCCTGCTCCACTGTCCGATCGCTCCGGCCTCTGCCAGAGCGGCAGCCGAAAAGGGCTATCACCTCGAACAAACATCAAGCGCCCTCGGTCAACTCAAAATAGATATCAGCCCGACTTTCTTCCGCCTGGAAAACGAAAGGGCCGGCACTGTCAGCTACGCCAACGCCCCCGACTGGCAAGTGACTACATACAACAAGCAACGTCGTATCTATTACGTCATGCCGGCCCAAAAATTTACGGCCCGCTTCGCCATGTTCAGCGGCAGCTTCAGTCGCCACACTCTTTGCGACATGCATTTTGCCAGGACAAAATCCATACCTTATAAAAAAACCGCCTTCAATGTGCGCTGCCTGGAAGCACTCAAGGACGACGTCACCCGCAGCAAAGAAAACGAGGAACAAATCTGGAACACTCATATCAAAATAATCGAAGACAAGAATTTGCCCAAACAGCCGCTGCAAATTTTGTGTCGCCTCTATTTCCTGCCCCAGCTCGACGGACTACCGGTCGAATGCCAGGCGACCGTGGACTCATCCAGCACCGGCACTAGAAGAAAGAGGAAAGACGTTCTGACGACAACCAGCCTGAAGGAGCTCATCTATCGCAGCGGAGATAGTGACAAGCAACATCCGGACTTGAGCGCCTTCAAAAAGTATCCGGACGAAACCAGCTATTCCAATGCCAATAACGGTGATCGCATGGACGTCAAAGACTTCGCCGACTATATAGGCCACTAACTTTACAAAATCTTGAATAAATATGGGGCTGTGTTACCATCGTCAAATAAGTCCTCCGATTCAGATAACAAAGAAGCCTCCGTGTACTCCAATTTAGACGCCGAACTTCAAAGCAGACAGACCGCGACCAGCGGTTTTTCCTGGTGGCGCAGCTCAGAGCGGCCGGGTAAGCGTTTGCCTGGTTGGTGTGCCTGACTTAGACAAGCCATCGGCAATCAATTAGAAACACCAACTGAGTATCGACCGCAGCTTACCCCATGTGTAACTGCGGTTTTTTGTTATCTATTCGAGGTATTTATATAGCTATGAACGTCACATTAAAAGGTCCGGGTCTGCCTATCCTTCCTCTCCTTCCTACCCTTTCTCTCAAACACAAGCTCGAAGAGGCCGTCGCCCTCTCTTTCAGCGCCGATCTCGGCACGCCGGTGGCGATCTTCGAAAAAATCGCCCGCGAACAGCAATACGCTTTTCTCTTCGAAGCCACCGAGGGAGACTCGCGCCTGGCGCGCTATTCCTTCCTCTCCTGCGATCCCTGCCTGACGATTGCCTTCAAAGATGGCCTCCTCGTCCAAAATGACGGCCAGGGCCGAAACGAAACGCCGGTAGTCGACCCGCTCGCCTATCTGCAAGCGACACTCGCACAATTTCAAAGCCTGGCCGAAGCGGCTATAGCCAGGGCCCTGAAGAAGGGCGACAGCGCCCCGCATGCCGGCCCAAACGGCGCTAATGATCAGCACAGCGAACTGGCCAAATTTCTGGAAGAATTGCCCTTTATCGGCGGTCTGGTCGGCTATATGGGCTACGGCGCCAACCGTTATATGGCCGCCATCCCGCAGCAGTCAAAAGATCCGACCGCGGTACCGGACGGCTACTACGCTCTCTATGACTCGGTGATCGTCTTCGATCATCAATTTAGACGGATCATTTTGCTCTCCCTGCGCGGCCGCGCCCACGCCGAACAATTACTCGAACTTCTTCTTGCCGGCGGCCAGCTCAAGCCCCTCAAGCTCGACCTACAGCCGCTCACCCAGGCTGAAATATTCGAAAACGTGACGACATCGGTCAGCCGCGAAAAATTTATCGATACGGTGGAAGCGGCCAAAGAGTATCTGCGCGAGGGACAGGCCTTCCAAATAGTCGTCTCCCAGCGCTTCAGCGTACCGGCGGCAGCACCGCCAATCAACATCTACCGCATGCTGCAAGCGACCAATCCCTCACCTTACGCCTATTTCCTCAAATATCCGGACTTCGTCTATCTCGGCTCATCCCCCGAGACATTTGTCCAGTGTCAGAAGAAAAAGCTCATGCTGCGGGCAATTGCCGGCACCCGCAAACGCGGCCTGAACGCCGAAGAAGATCTATCACTGGGAGCGGAGCTGCGCGCCGACGAAAAAGAAATGGCCGAACACCGAATGCTCGTCGACCTCGGCCGCAACGATCTCGGTCGCGTCGCCCAGCCAGGCACCGTAAAAGTCGGCGAACTCGCCTGCTTGAGCAAGTACACTCATGTCATGCACCTCGAGACCGAAATCACCGCCTCACTCGATCCTTCCGAAAGCGCTTTCTCAGCCTTCCAGAGTTGCTTCCCGGCCGGCACCGTATCTGGTGCGCCGAAAGTGCGGGCCATGCAGCTGCTGGCCCAGCTCGAGCCGGAAAGACGCGGCATCTACTCTGGCGCGGTCGGCTATTTCGACCTGCGCGGACACATGGACGGTGCTATCGCCATCCGCTCGGCCCTGATCAAAGACGGCACAGCCTACGCCAATGCCGGCGCCGGGATCGTCTATGACTCGCAGCCCGAGGCCGAATACGAAGAAACGAGAAATAAAGCAAAAGGCGTCTTGCAAGCGATACTACTCGCCGAGAAGGAGGGCAGCCGCTAATGAAAGTACTGATCATCGACAACTACGACAGCTTTACCTTCAACCTCTATCAGATGCTGCAACCGCTCGTCGACGAAAAAATAGAAGTCTACAAAAACGACGCCCTAGATTTTGCCGCCCTCACAGCTCTGAAAGCCGACCGGTTGGTGCTCTCGCCGGGGCCGGGTCATCCCGGCAATCGCTCCGATTTTGGACTGTGCGAAGACATCATCAAACGCCAGGACGAGCTCTCGCACTCACCCGAGAAAAAGGCCATACCCGTGCTTGGCGTTTGTCTAGCCCATCAAGGCATGGTGCATCATTTTGGCGGCATCGTCGATCGCGCTCCCCAGGTCATCCACGGCAAAAGCAGTCGGATCAAGCTGACAGCCCGGTCACCCCTTTTCGAAGGAATAGCGGACGACTTCGAAGCGATGCGCTACCATTCGCTCCTAGCCAGTGACACGGATTTTCCAGCCGAGCTAGAAGTCACGGCCAGAGAGGCAAGCCATGGCTTTATCATGGCCTTACAGCACCGCAGCCGCCCCCTTTACGGCGTGCAGTTTCACCCCGAATCGATAGGCACGCCACTGGGCGCGCAGATACTGCACAATTTCATCAATAAGTGCTGAACCGCAAACAAAGAAAATGCAAAAACTGGAAAACATCGACATAGAAGACTACCAGCTCAGATTGAAGGGCCTGCTCTCAGGTGCTTCGAGCGAAGCGGAGAAGCACGCCTTCGTCTCTCACCTATCCAGCGCCGAAGCGCTCAACGACCAGGTCTTGCAAGCAGTGATCGCTGCCGTGCGCCTGACCATGCCCGCCGATTGCGCGACCTTTGCCGGATTATTTAAAGCAAAAGAAAAATTGATCGATTGCTGCGGCACCGGTGGTAGTGGCTTATCGCACTTCAATACATCGACCACGGTCGCCTTTATTTTAGCCGCCGCCGGCTTGCAAGTAGCAAAATTTGGCAATCGCGCCGCCAGCAGCCAGAGCGGCAGCTTCGACCTCCTGCACAAACTGGGCATTGGCGATGCCCTGTCCCTGCCAGCCCTGGCCGCGCTTCTCGACGAAACCAATCTAGCCTTTCTCTTCGCCCCTCAATTTTACCCGGGACTGGCCGCCCTCGCCCCCTACCGCAAGGCGGTGGGAGCGAAGACGATTTTCAATTACATCGGCCCCTTGCTCAATCCGGCCGCTCCGCCCTACCGTCTGATCGGCGTCCCCAATCATCCCGCCCAGGCCGCCGTCGCCGCCCATCTCGTCCGCGAAGCCCTGGTCGAACAAGCCTTTGTCGTCACGGCCGACTCCGGCCTCGACGAGCTCGACGTCGATTCGGCCTGCACCCTGCTGAGAGTGAGGAAGCCAACCGCCACCGAGACCAAGAACGCGAATGCAACTACAAGCGCCACCACAACCATTTCCCATTCTCTGGAAAAAATCCGCATCGACGGCCACCCGGCCGGGCAGACCGGCGAAATCGGCCTGAAAGGTAAAGTCGGACGCCTGCTCAGCGCCGAGGACAATGCCGAAATTTTCCATGCCCTGATGCAGGGCCAGCTCGATGGCCAAAATTATTACCACGCCCTCGTCTGCCTCAATGCCGGGGCAGCTCTGCAGGCCGCCGACAGTGTCGCCAGCCTGGAAAAAGGCTATGAAATAGCGGCCAGACTGCTCGAAGACGGAGCGGCGCTGGCCAAGTACAATCAATATCGACAAAAATTTCAAAAATATCTGGAGCGGTCATGACTTCGCAGCTCACCGAAATAGTAGAAAATAAAAAGGCGGAAGTGGCGCTGCGCAAGGCAGTCTCCATGGAAGAAAGCAAAAAGGCAAGCACGCCCGCGCCTGTGCAAACCGATGAGGAAGCCGCTCGGGGAGCAAACTTTGTCGCCGCCTTGCAAAAAGCGGATTTGAATCTAATCTGCGAACTCAAACCAAAATCACCAAGCGCCGGAGTGCTCAAGGCCGATTTTAACCCTGCCGAAATATTGCCCCACTATCAAAAGGAAGCAGCGGCAATTTCGGTCCTGACCGACAGCAAATATTTTGGCGGTAGCCTGGCACTCCTCGCCCAGGTAGCTGAGAACACCAAACTGCCCCTGCTCTGCAAAGACTTTATCATCGATCCCTTCCAGTGCCAGGAAGCAGTCCTGGCCGGGGCAAGCGCTATCTTGATCATGGTCAAAATACTCGACGACGAAAGCCTGAGCGAGTGTCATACAATGGCTCTGAGCTGCGGCCTGGCCCCGGTAGTCGAGGTCCAGAACGAAGCGGAGCTGGAGCGCGCCCTCAAGCTGGACCCAAAGATCATTTTGATCAACAATCGCAATCTCGATACTTTCATCATGGATATGGAGACAACGGCTAGACTGGCGCCCTTGATACCGGACAGTGTCGTCAAAATATCGGCTAGCGGCTATAGTGCTAGAGCCGAGATCGAAGCGGCCCTGCCCTACAGTCACAATTTTTTGATCGGCTCGTCACTGATGACTACAGGCGATATCGTAAGCAAACTGCAAGAATTAAAAGGTAAAAGCGGCGACATGGCACAGGGGAAAAAGGCTTGATGTTTAAAAAGATTTGCGGCATCACCAATGTCGAAGACGCACTGCATGCGGTGGCAGCCGGCGCGACACACATCGGTCTGATTTTCGTGCCGGGCACACCGCGCCTTGTTTCTCTTGAGAAGGCCGCCGAGATCAGTGCAGCCGTGGATAAGAAGGCAATCGTTGTCGGCGTCTTTCAAAATCAGAGCGAAGAGGAAATAGCCGCCGCCGTTGCCGCCGCCGACCTGCAAGCGATCCAGTTACACGGTCAGGAAAAGCCGGAATTTTGTCAAAAGTTAGGCGAGAAGCATGGACTGCCGGTGATCAAAACAATCGTCCTGGAAGATGCGCCGATCTTTGTCCAGGCCGACCCGATCCGCACATTGATGAAAAAGGCGGAGCCATACACGACAGCACAGGTCACCTATCTGCTCTTCGACAAAGCAAAAAATTCCAAACAAAATGCCCAGGCCTGGGTGACCGCTGCTGCCAGCCAACTCTGGATGGCCGAGACTCTCTGGCGCGAAGAAAAGAAAGCGGAAAAATATGAACTACCTCCTTACTTTTTTGCCGGTGGTCTGACCAAAGATAATCTGCAACTGGCCTACATGATGACCAAGGCCATAGGCTTCGACGTAGCCTCGGGCGTAGAGGCCGCGACCGGTAAAAAAGACCCGGCCATGGTCAGCGCTTTCATCAAAAAAATTGTCGATCTCGACGAACAGGGCGTCGATGAAATAATCCGCGACGATAAAGAACACGCTGGCCAACAAGAGGAAACCCGCCAATGATTACTGAAGGCAAATTTGGCCGATACGGGGGAGTATATGTGCCCGAGACCCTGATGGGTCCACTGGAAGAGCTGGAGGCCGCCTTTCTGGAAGCGACTCGCTCCGAGGCTTTCCTCCATGAATTTCATTATTTGATGGCCAATTATGCCGGCCGACCGACACCGCTTTTTTATGCCAAAAATCTCTCCGCCGATTGGGGCGCCCAGATTTATTTGAAACGCGAAGACCTTTTGCACGGCGGGGCCCACAAAACCAACAATGCCATCGGCCAGGCCCTGCTCGCCAAGTCTATGGGCAAAACAAGAATCATCGCCGAAACAGGCGCCGGTCAGCACGGTGTCGCCTGCGCCATGGCCGGAGCCCTGCTTGGCCTGAAGACCGAAATCTACATGGGCGCCATCGACGTCGAGCGCCAGAAGCAAAACGTGCATCGCATGCATCTACTCGGCGCCACCGTGCACAGTGTCACCACCGGCAGCGAGACTCTCAAGGACGCCATCAACGAAGCCCTGCGCGACTGGATCACCAATGTCGGCGACACCCACTATCTGCTTGGCACGGTAGCCGGCCCCCATCCCTTCCCGACTATCGTCAAATATTTCCAGCGCGTCATCGGTGACGAAGCGCGCAAACAGTTTCTCGAAACGCAAGAAGCTCTGCCCGACTATGTCGTCGCCTGTGTCGGCGGTGGCTCGAATGCGATTGGCGCTTTCGCCGCCTTCCTGGATGATGCAAACGTGGCATTGATAGGCGTCGAGCCGGGCGGTAAAGGTACGGACACGGACAAGCACGGAGCTGTCCTCTCCATGGGCGTGCCCGGGTGCCTGCACGGCATGATCAGCCGCGTCCTGCAAACCAAAGACGGACAGATTTTAGAAGCGCACAGCATCGCCGCCGGTCTCGACTATCCCTCGGTCGGCCCCGAACACGCCTACCTCAAAGATATCGGCCGGGCCACCTATGTCTCAGCCACCGATGAAGAAGCGCTCGCTTCCTTCCATGAGGTCTGCAGACGCGAAGGTATTATTCCGGCCCTGGAATCTTCCCATGCTTTCGCCTATGCAAAGAAAATGATCAAAGAGCTCAAACAAAAACCAACCACAAAAATCTTGATCAATCTCTCCGGCCGCGGAGACAAGGATCTCGCCGAGGTAATGAAGCATGACTAGTCGCTATGAAAAACGCTTCGCCGATATCAAAGCGAAAATGGGCAAAACGTTCATGCCTTTCACGGTCCTCGGCTGGCCGGACCGTGGGGCCTCCCTCGCCCTGATCAAACAAATGATCGATGGCGGTGCTTCGGCCCTCGAGCTCGGTTTTGCCTTCAGCGATCCGGTCGCCGACGGGCCCCTCATCCAAAAAGCCGACTTCGATACCCTGGCCTCAGGCTTTACCGTCGACATGGCTCTCGCGCTGATCGCCGAAGTGCGCGCCTATGACGCCGAGATCCCTATTGGCGTGCTCATCTACTACAATCTCATCCTCGCCCACGGCCCGGAAAAGTTTTTCCAGGATGCCAGAGCCGCCGGTATAGACGGCGTCCTCGTCGCCGATCTGCCCGTCGACAGCGCCTCCGAAATAGCACCTTTTGCCCAGGCCAACGATATCGCCCAGATTTTCCTGGTATCACCGGTGACGGCGGACCAGAGACTGGATCTGATCACATCCAAAGCATCCGGCTTTATCTATTTGCTCTCGCGCCTCGGCGTCACCGGTACGGCCGCCCGCTCGGCAAGCAGCGATCAAACCCTCGCCGCCCTCGTCAAGCGCATCAAAAGCCGCACTACGGTGCCCGTCATCGCCGGCTTCGGCGTATCCAGTCCGAGCGATGCCGCAGTCATGTTTGCGGCTGGTTGTGACGGAGTGATAAGCGGCTCGAAGATAATCGAATTGGCCGCCAGCCCTGACGGTGCAGCCAAGCTCGATCATTTTTATAAGGCAATGCTGGCCGCAGCCAGTTATGATACTGAGCCCAAAGCATTATCCTGATGCGGGCGGCAAGTACCGTGCCTGCTGCGGCAGGAAACGAAAGCAGAGCAATGAAGAGATGACCGTGACCGAAGAAGCAAGTAAAAAAGTCGAAAAAGCAAGCGAAAAGCTGAAACTGGAAATGGACAAGGTCATTTTCGATCAAATTGTCCAGCTGGCCAGGCTGGAAGATACGGACACCTATGTATTCATCAACAGGATCCTTGCCGATTTCGTTGCCGACAATGAATACAAACTCGACGCCCACCTCAATCCGGTCGATGCTGCCGACAAGGCCGACAAACTTTTTGCCGAAGCGGTGCGCATGCAAAGAAAAATGAGCGCACACGCCGAAGGCAGCCGCGAACGTATCGCCGCCGAAGCGCAGTTTATTACAGTGCTGCAAAGGGCCGCCGCGCTCTTTGCCGAGATAACCAGGCGCAGCAAAGGCAGTGAAATCGAAAAGCATATCCAGTTGCGCATGAATCAAATCAGCGCTCTGTGCGATCAACAACTGACCGACGAGCAAAATCAAAAAGAAAATACGAGCGTGGAGAAAGAGTAAGAGTGTCCAAAAATATTCTCGCCGGGACATTTTTAGCCTTAAGCAGCGCCCTGATCGCCGCCACTTTATCCGCTTTTTCCCCACAACCAGGCGCCGCCGCAGGGGAAAATGATCCGCAGATTTTCGATAGCAAATTAAAGATAATCACTCAACCAGATCTCGACAAAATCTTATCGAGGCGCTTGATTGGCCGACTCGGAGCGGATTTCGCACCGTTCGCCAAAATCTTTTTCAGCACTAGCAGAATGGATCTTTCTTGCAGCATCGGCCTGGCAACCAATTCAGAAGAGATCAAAAAAACTCATCTCACGTCGCCATTTACCCCCGACTACAGGCCGACCTTGCATGAACTCCTCGATGCCATCGCCCTGCAGACAAATAGTCGCTGGACCTACAATCCGAGCGCACAAGCAATCAAGACCGAAGGACAATCGGAGCAAAATATAGGCGACATCGCCATTATCGAATTTATCCCGGAGTCAAAACCACTGCCGGTCGAAATGACGGCGTCGCCAAATTGGAAAGTGGAACGACACAATGACGTGATCAACTACACCTGCACCGTCGCTCCGCCGGCTCCTGCGCCGGTAACGCCATCACTATTCCAGGCCGCCTCGGCAAGCACGTTGCAGGCCTCGCAGCCCTCACCGCCGAACGGGCATAACACAGTCGCTCCAGCGGCACTGCATCTCGTTGTGATGGGCCAGTTTTCCAGCGATGACAAAAGCAAAGAAGGCGAATTGCTAGCGAAGGCTCCGATGACTCTGGCCGTAGAAAATTTCAAACGCTTTAAATCAACTGCCGCACCAAGAGATCTGCAAAAAGCGAAAATCGGCCCCTATAGCGGCTTCTGCTTTGAAACAAACACCGCCGGCAAGAACAGCTCCGGACCTGTGGTCAGACGGGAATGGTATTTCATGGCCGGCGATCAGCTCTGCTACATCGTCAGCACCATTCCCAAACAGCAGGACCGCGAACTTTACCCGGAAGTGCAGGCGATGCTCAAAAGCGTGCGCGCAAAACAAACATTAAAGATATAAAGCCTTTGTCCGCTAGACCGCCAGGAGGATATACAGGAGAAGCCAAGGTGGTAAGCTTTTCGCCAGGCAAATTCGCCTTTTATCGGCTACCAGGGCTACTGCAATGAAACATTCTTTCCAAAATTTTCAAGTCGACCACATGACCCTCCTTCTCCAGCCTAAGCTCTACAAAGTGGCTTACGCGGTATTTGGCATAATCTTCGGTGTCACCCCCGCTGATCTGCTCTATGAAAAGCGCAAAGAATGGATCAAGGGCGAAGGCGAAAAATCCTTGACCTTTGCTGTCTGCCTGGGCCAGGGCGCGAGCCCCGAGCCGGAATTTAACAAGACCATCGTCGCCGTCGTCCAACCGAGCGAGCCGGCCAGCCAGCCCTCGCATGTGCGCGAAATGCTCGACAATCACGCCGCCGCCTCGCACTGGCAGCACATCGCCCTGCGCACACCCGACCTGCTCGCTTTTCACAAGCATGCCATGGAGCGCGGCGTTAATTTCATTACACCCATCCTAAAGGATGATGCAGACGATCTGATTCAGGTTTTCAGTGGGGAATGGTTCTTCCCGGGCATGCCCGCCAGCGGCATGTTCTTCGAATTTCTCCAGAGAAATCCGACAGAAGACAGCATGAAAGTCGTCGAAGCGCAGAACAGAGAGATGTGGTTCCGCGATAAGACCTTCCTTGGCCTCTACGGCGAAAAAGAAGCGGAATATCAAAGCGGTAAAGTCACGCCCTTTATCGACTTCGACCTCTTCGACACCATCTTCGAAAAACTGAAAGACAAAGAAATCTGGGAAATCACCCAGACTGACATGGATGAAGTGGAAGCCTTGATGCTCGAAAAAGGCAAGAAGCGCTTGCAGACAGCAGCCGCTAAATAAGCGACAGCTCTTTCATTTCAAAAAAATCAAATCGAAAACTCCCGAGCGGCACAGGCTGTTCGGGAGTTTTTATTTGCGCTGCCCTGGAGCGTTCCGACGCCGCCGAAATTCTTGTTATAGCTTGAGCGGCGCAAGAGGCGGCAGCGCGTCGCCGCGCGTGCTATCAAGACCAGCTACAGGTAACAGAGCAACGGGCTTATGCTCGGACGCTGAAGCATAAAGAGCCTCAATGATTTTTTGATCCTGCAGGCCTTCCTCACCGGGAGTGAGGGGCTTTTTGTCATAGGCAATGCACTCGGCCATATGGTCGAGCTCGAGGACAAATTGATTGACCGCGTCAATTTTAGGCACGGCAAAAATTTCGCGACTGCCCTGGGGTAGTGATAACTGCATCTGCAAACCAGAGTAGGCGAAGGCAGGCTCCATGCCGAACCAGGCTTTTTCGGCCATAAAGCGGTACTGACGCAGCTCATGATAGCCGTAGCCCGAGGAACAGTGCGCAATGACACCGCCGGGGAAACGCAACTGAAAGACAATGCTCTCTTCAACTTCGCTAAAACGAGGATCGCCGGGGGTACTGTATGTGGTGGCAAAGACTTCGCTCGGTTCTTCACCGAGCATCGATCGGATCGTATTTAAACAATAGATGCCGATATCGGGCATAGCACCGCCACCGGCCAGGGCCCGCTTGTGGCGCCACTGGTTGACGTCGCCTTGATTTTGTCCGTTGCTTGCCTCGATGATTTTTACTTTGCCAAAAGTCTGATCGCGGACGAGCTTTTGGATCAGCCGATTATTTGGCTCGTATTGAATGCGATAGGCAATCATCAATTTTTTAGAGGCAGCCTTACAGGAATCAATCATTTTTTGACAGTCGGCGACGTTAGTAGCCATCGGCTTTTCGCACAATACATGCTTGTCGGCAGCAGCCGCGCGCACAGTGAATTCGCAGTGCATTGAATTTGGCAATACGATATAAACAACGTCGATGTCGGGATTGTCTTTGATCGCATCGTAGTTTTTATAATCATAAATGTTGGCGGCTTTGATGCCGTATTGTTCAGCGACGGCACGTGCCTTATCTGGACTGCCGGAAACAAGACCGGTTAACTTCGCCTTTTTACTCTGGGCAAAAGCAGGCAAAATCTCTTCAAGGGTTAGATGACCGAGGCCGACCAGGGCAAACTTGACGCGCTTGTCCGGCGGCCAGAGGTCAGGCACTCCGGCGGTCTGGCGTTCGCTGTCAGCGGCAAGTTTATCGAGGCCAAAATCGACTCCGCCCTCCTTTGTTTTAGGCAGACCGACCGCCGACAAATTTGATTTGTCTCCTGACTGAGCCAGTGCCTCGCCAGCGGAGAGTAATGATGGAGCAGCCATTCCGGCAAGCAAAAGCGACTTGCCCGCTCCGGCGAAAAATGTTCGTCTACCGATTTTATCAACCAAATAAGTCACAAGCGTCACCCGTCATCAAACAATGCCATCACTTGCACCATTCTGAATAAGTCAGAATTGCAAGCCGAGAATGACGATGGAGAAAGCGAGGATTTGTTCCGGGACGATCGCAAGGAAATGAACGCGATAGACTAAAACAATGAAAATGATCGGCTCTAGCCAAAGGCTTGACTTCAGTACAGTTGCCTTGGCAACAATCGTGGAGAATAGCTATTCTGGTAAATCGAGTGTGCGGGACGAATCTGCGACTTATTGATCAAACCATCAGCTACAAATCCTTAAGACGCAGCCATCAAATTCTTGCTCCGGCGCTTCTGAGAAACAGAGATCTGCAGCTCCTCACCGAGAGCTTCCACGACTCGTTCGGCGCGCTCAATTGAAATGCCATGGTAATCATTACGCTCATCACGTGAAACCTGCGAAACGTCGACTCCCAGGCGTTTTGCCAATTCGACTTGAGTCATGCCGTTGGCTATTCTCAGGGCAACAAGCAGCGGCCCAATTTCTGTCAGCTGGTTAAACACACCAAAATCACGGCGTTTAACTCGCTCATACCATTCAACCTCTTCCTTTAACTGCGCGTTGAAAGATAGCACTGGCTCCATCGCAATTTGAACCTGCTCCGGAGAAAGCTTCATTTCTTCCAGCTTCTCCTGCTGCGCCCGGATGACCTTACGGTCTTCCTCAAGACGCTTCAGGCATTCCTGATATTCTGGTTCCGTTTTAATCAATGGTCGACTCCTGAAGAAGCTTGACTATGCCTTTTTGCCGGAGCTCGCTGCGAGACTTTCTGAAGGCCGCGGGAAATTGCAATACGTTTCCGAATTCATCGCGAATACCTGATAGCTGGCCGTAATGTGGATAAAGCTCAACACGATAGAAATGCCACATTGGAAGCTGCTTCTTTGTCGAGTTAGCATACGGTGTGCGGCTTGCCGGTGACCACGTCCAAACCTTGTGACTATCAAGCCTGTTTAAATCTCGCTGCAATTGGCCTGTATACATCATCTCAAGGTCGCACTCAAAATAGCCGTCAATGTCATTAGGATGATCTTTGTCTTCTACAAATGAGCCGTCAACGAAAATATCGGTGATACCAACTTGCCAGAGTTGGGCCGCCATAGTGGCAAGGTTATCGACAAGACGCTCCCGCCAGGCCTGATCCCAACCGGGGGAATAGTTTTGGCCAGGCACCACTAACGAACTCCGCCTCAACTCAGAAAGAGTTAGAGCATAATCGCCGGCCGGCAGTAGGCCAAATTCGTTGAAGGGCGGAAGAACCATACACTAGACATATACCACAAATGTGACAAATAAGTCAATATTGACACACGCGCACACCTAACATGCGTTCTAGTGGCAGGCTCGCAGAGCTCACAGCTGCCAATACAAATCTCTTTAGTAATTGTCGCAGCCATAGATCGAAGTGCACTGCCACTCACAGTTCAATTTGGAGTAGCTTTCTAGATGTTATCGGGCGGATATTTAAATTTTGCTCGAATAGCGAAGCGAGATGAAGGGTGGGAGGACGAATTAGCAATTATTCGGTCTGTTTCCTCAACAAAAATACAGCGCCCGTCACGCAGGCAAACTAACTCTTGAAGATATGGACCTCCTGGCGAAGAAGCCCCAAAGGAGTATCCCAGAACTGAATCAGCATCTTGCCACAAACTAAAATGATCGCCATTCATTTCCTTTTTCATAAGCAATATGTCGTGAATATTGGGACTGTCATCACTTTCACCAGCATATGCCCTGATTTCTTGTTCGGTTTTACCTACAACAAACTTTCTGAACTGCTGAATGAGCCAATGACGAAAAAGCTCATCTTCATCGAAGCTCTTAATCTCCACTTTGGAACAAATTGAATTGACGAAATGAAAGCGAGCTAGTTGGGGTACTCCGCCAAAAAAGTAGAGATCATTTGTCTCTTTATTTGAAATTGGATAACAAAGGGATGAGCCGGCCGAAAAACTCGGCCGACCCACTTGTTTCTGAATAGCTGTCT
>JAGXAB010000003.1 GCA_018971775.1 Cyanobacteria bacterium REEB67
GTGACAATTTCCACGCAGGATAACTTGCATGCCGATAGGATATGCGATGCATATTGCCAGGCCGCTCCCTAAGCCCGGAAAGCCTGACCTGGCGGCGCTGTCAAGGGAGGGTAACTTAGCTCTTTAGGTTACGTGGAAATCCAGGCTAGATAGAGCTGATAGGCCTCGTTGGCTCGCGGCAAAATGACATTGCTATAACGTCTGACAGCATCGAGGGCATTGTTGTAATTTCTCATCGCTTGCGCAAACTGCACTCGCAACGCCAGACGTACTCTTGCTAATTCACTTTCAGCAAAGGCTAAATCGGCTTTAGCGGCGGCGATTCCGCCTTGATTGCGATTCCATATGGGTAAGCTAACTCCTACTTGGGCATTAGCTTCGACGCCGGTTTTTCCGATGACATTACCGCGGCTATTTTCTAAGTATTCGCTGCTGTAGCCAATTCCACCACGTACGTACATGTCGGGTATGGGCTCCGCCTTTGCTCTTATTACGACGGCGCGAGCTTTAGCCACCTGAGCTTCAGCGCCCTGAATCTGCGGACTGGTGCGCATTAGATCTAATAAAAGGCGCTCTTCGTTTACCGCAGGAATTCGATCTTCGAGCTTGCCTTGCAGGCTGATCTTAGCCATCTCCGGTACGCCTGCAACAGAGGTGAGCAGCTTCCATGTCTCCTTTTCGCTGTTCTTGGCTTTTTGAAGTTCGTGTTCAACCTGTTCCGCTTCGATTTCAGATTGGAGATAATCCGGCTTGTCCGCTTGCCCGACATTGAACAAATCGGAAGTAGTTTTGGTTGCGTCGTGAGCGATCCGCGCGAGCTCGGTGCGTAGTTTTACCTGCTCTTGTGCGCCGAGCATTTGGTAAAACAAGGTCCGAACCGTATTTATAACACGCTGTTTCTGAGCTTCTGCCTCTATTTCAGCTTGACGTGCTTGACTCAGGTATATATTCCGACTCTTCGCAAGCTTGCCGCCCAGGGGCAGCGTTTGTTCGAAGAAACCGAAGTACTCAGGTTTTGCATGCAGAGATCTAAATGCAAATTCCTCGCCTTGATAACCTACGACTGGATTCGGGAGCATTCCTGCTTGTTTCGCTAGGCCGCGGGCCGACTTTGTCGCGGAAGTAGCCTGGTTCAGCGTTGGATTGTTTTTTAAGGCCATTTCCTCGAGCTGAGGTAAAGTCATGAATGAACCGGCCGGAGGCTCTTGAATTAGACCTTTCAGATGTGGGATTTCTGTTAGCGCTTCCGCACAGTAGGCGGCATTTCCTGCTTGCAAGGTTAGAAAGATAGTTAGCAGGCTTCCTGATTTGAATCTACTCATGGGATTTACTCACTGCTTCTTTACTTGTATTGTCTTGATTCAGGAGTCCAATTCTCAGGTGGATTTTTCGCGCGTTCGCCTGAGGTTCCGAGGAGTGCGGCGTCTCATTGCTGGTGACAGGGGCTGTTAGCCTTGCAACTAAAATTGACATCTGGTTCTCACAGTGCCGAGTATAACCGATCAGATATCGCTCCCCCAGCTACCTGCCAAGCCGGCGAAACGCCACGCGCTACCGATCTGATTTTGTTTTACCGTGCGTGCGAGTCAGGTAAAGCGCTGTAGATTTTGTGCATCAAAAAGCCGGTACACATCATAAGCGTACCGGCTCTAAATGGTATTAACCAGGATCACCTGCAAGCAGGGTTGACGATCTAAGGAAAATAACTGGCTACATTGGCGTTCAGATTGGGTAGGCTGTTTTCCAGGTCAGGCCGTCACTGTTATCTCCCTTTGGTGAGATGAAATAATTACGTGCCTGGGCGGCATCGGCTGTGGCGAAGAAAAATAATCCTGAGATAAGGCCCATGAGAGCCAGTCTTTTCCCAATAAAATTCATACTTTGACCTCGATACTTTTACTTGTGGGATTGGATTAAGAAAGAAAATCGATGAAAAAGCAAACTATGGATTGAAAAACTTAGCGGCATTCTTATTCAGCTGGAGAACCGAAACGACAACAGCACCATTACCGGTGGCGGGAGAATTTGCCGCAAGGCTATAGTTTGTCGTGGCGATAGTGCCCAGCGGGTTTGCGCCGGTAAACGCAGAGATGATTGTCTCATCCTGAAAAAGCGGATCGACGAGGCCGGGTGCCAGGACATGAGTATTGCCTTTGACCAGGTATTGATCGTTCTTAGCCACTTTTACCGGCACTGCTGCCGGCACTCTGACTGTGCCGCCCCAGAATACTGAAGTGCTCACCGATGTTGTCCCGGAGCCGTTTGTGTTCAAGCAGCTATGGGCGAGATTATTTTGATTGGTCGGCGTCATAAAGGATGTGGCGCGTTCGATCACTAGATTTGGTTTACTCGTGCTGGCCGCGGACATGACTATGTTTGCCGCTGTGGCATTAAGGAAAAGGCAGCCGTGGGAATGTACGGTGCCGACTACGCTCTGACAATTTAGTGCTGTGGCCAGACCGGGACCAAAGGCGCAGTTAGAGAAGAGCACTTGCGAAGATGCATTCTGGCCGCTGGTGACGACTCCTTTGCCGCCCCTTTGTACGGTGTCGAAAAACCAACAGCCTCCAAATGTGCTGTTTTCCGCCACTTCGGATGGCTCTGTAGGCTTTTGCTGAGCGATTTGAGCGCAACCGTGGATGTCGAGACTTTGATAGCGATTGTTGGTGCCGCCGAAGAGCAGACCTGTACCTGTGCGTCCTTGCCCGCTGGTATTCACCGCAACGTTGGCGATTTCTATATTTTGGAAAAGGTCGCTGTTGCCGGCTACATAAAGTCCGGCCGTGCTGTAGTCCGAAATTTTGATGGCGTCGCGATGTGAGCCCACTAGATTGAGGTTATTGCCGTACCAGTAGAGCGCCACTGGTGCGTTCGGCTGACCGTTTGTTTGCTTGCCCGAGATAATCACCTGGCCGTTGCGGCCGGCTTCTGTACTGTTTGTGATCGTGACTGGATTGCCCGGGACACCACTGGCAAACATAGTCACTGTCATGACGGGATAGGTAATCGATTTAGCGCCGCCATCTATAAGTAGGCGATCGCCGGGTTGATATTGCACGGCGCTGGCATATTGAAAGGATGTAAAAGCGCTTGCCCAGCTTGTGCCGGGGCCTCCGCTGCCGGTTGGAGATAGATAGTAGTCTTTTGCCTGAGCTTCGCCTGTGCAAGCAATGCCAACGCAAAATCCAAATAAGAGTGCCGCGGCTTTCTTTATATAGGATTTGCGGCCAGCGACTTTCGTAGGCGGCTGTGTCTTTAGCTGTGTCGAATCTTCTTTCATTGATAAAGCTCCATCAGTAATCACATTTTTGCGCCGCCAAATACGCAAGAAGACTATATGGGCACGTCCGTGAACAGATCGTGCGGGCAATGTGAAATGACCGTGTGGATGCCGTGAGTTTTGCGTGAAGTATGGTTGCAAGCGCATTTTTTGGGCTATATTTCTGCTATGAAAAATTGTTTTTCCGGCAAAAATAGACGTAAACAAAGTTATTGTTTGCAGGCGCGCAGTCAACGCGGCATGGCTGTGCTTTTGCTTTTTATTATTGTCATCGTTGCGTTTTGCGCTTCGGTCGTGGCCGCCGCCGGCATGGTGCGCTACTGCGCCTTAAGGCAGAAGGCGCTTGTTGCTACCGAAGGGGCGAGCCTTGCCCTGGCCAATGACCTTTCGTCGATTGTTATTGAAGATCCAAACTTTGGCTATATTTCCTTGAGCGATTATGCACCGGAGAGCGGCCTGCTTATCGCTGGTGACGGGGCACCGCTGCCGGTGCGATCTATAAATACTATTGTTGGTACGGCCAGAGTTGATCTATTAATTGCCAGGCAGTTGAATAATCAGGAGTTCATCCGCCTGGCCGAAGTCGATGCTGCCAATGCGCGTGCAGCCGCTTTGCGACTCTCGCGAGTTTTGCGAGAAGCCCTTAGCGACGCAGGCTCCATGTCGAAAAACGATCCGGACAAACTGGCGCCGGCCCGGGACCGTAAGGGCAATCCCGTCGATCTCAGATTGCATGCCCGACGTCTCTTGCAAGATTATTTGAAACGTTGCGGTCTCGATTCACGTTTGCAAATCGAAAGTGTGAGGCTCTCTCTTGGCTCTCTGGATGGAGGGAGCGGTAGCGTTACTGCTCTGCCGCAACCGCTGGCTCTGGCGGAGCTCAAAAATGGCAAACGGATCGGCGATCGTTATGTGGCCTTTCAAAATGTGCCGGTCGGGCAGGAAGATTTTTATTTTGTCGGTGTGGGCAAACAATCGGCGCTTGTCTCCGCACCGGCTTTCAAAAATGACGACGGAAAAATACCTTGCAGCATCGTCCGAGTCGAAGCGAGCTTCAAATTGCCGGAGGAGAAAAACTCGCTCTTTGGTGGTGTCAAAGTCGCTGCTTGCAGTCAGCCTTTTTCCTTGAGTGATTGCAACAATCCAGGTACGCTCATTGTCTCCATGCCCGATGGCATGCCGCCTAATCTGCGTTCATTGCAGGATTTTCTCAGTGATCGGCAATTAAATCGTGAGACAGTGCCTGTCTACCGCGCCTGTGGCGGTGATTGCCCGGTCGACACGGGGGCGCGTTTTGTGCCGGCCTTAGATCGCGATGGCATTGCTCAAAGACCGACTCTGGCGGGAGTATTTGCGCGTGGATTGTATGACTGGATCCGCACGGCCGCTTGTCGGCCGCGCATCGATTCTGTGGCGCGGGCAATCGGTGATCGCCTCTTACCCGACCGCAGCGGTGTGCCGATTTATTATTTGCGCATCAACGGCGCAGGCAATGTCGAGACGACTTGTAGTCGCGGCGCCGAATTTGCCAATCAAATCGTACATGATGGGCAGGATTATGTCCTGGCTGCAGGCTCAATCAGCTGTCAGGATCTGGTCTGGACTCTGGCCTATCGCGATCAGGTGCGCAACATTTCCGCCTCGCAGGGCGGTAAACACGGCGGTCAACTGATGCAATTGACGACGGCGGCCGGCACTGGCGATGGTCTTACTGAGCCTGCGGTCGAACAGGTGACGGGCAGTCGCAAAAGCTATTTGAAAGGTGGCCTGGCCGTCGAATTTGTCGTCTCCTCGCCTCAGATGCCAAATGCGCTCTGATCATTTCTCGTCTGGGAACATCTGCCAGTATTTAAATTCGGCCGAGTGTTCAAACATGGTGCCGGGGACATCGCGCTTGAATTGTTTTTTTTCTTGCCTGGTCCAGGAGCGGTCGAGGAATAGATGTTTGAGGGCCGGCATTTTTTTGAAATAGGCCGCGGAGGCGGTCGTCAGCATGCTGCGGCGTATGCGCAGTGTCTCCAGCGTTTTCAACTTGAGCAGCGGTTTCAGATCGCTGTCGTTCAGATTTTCCGAACCGAGCCACAATTCAGTGATATTCGGATGACCAGCCAGCGCCTCTAGAAGAGGTGGCAGGTTGGATATGCGCTTCAGTCGCAAGGTGTGGATGGTACTCAGCAATTGCATTTTTGCGATCGCTTCACCGCTCAGCTTCGGCCCGCATAGACCAAGCGCTTTCAGTCGCGTAAATTTGTCGATAGTCGGTAAATCTTCGTCGTTCAGGTCGCTTTCGTCATATTTAAATTCGTTGCGTGGCATCGCTTTTACGATTGTGTTGAAAAAATTCAGGTCGTCCAGGGATTGCCAGGACGCTAACAATTTAAAAACCTCGTGCGGATCTTTGGTGACTATCTCCAGGCCGTTGAGATCGAAGGGTCTGAATTTCTTGAGTATTTCCGGCCATTTTTCGGTGAAGTTGCTGAATTGTACGCTCACTCTTTTATTGGCCGGTATGGTAATGGTGCCGCAACCAAAGATGGGAGGCTCGTCTCCGAAGCGCACACTGCACATGTAAAAATCTTTTGGGAAGACAAAACGGGGCGGGTCGCCCTGGCGGAAGTAGCTGTGCGCCGTGAGTGGATTGTTTTTGTAGGCTTCAATTTTGGCTGCCAGTTTGCGTTCGTCCGCTTTGAAGCGATCGTAGTCGTATGTGATGATGTCTTCATCATCGAGTTCATCGGCGGTCAGCTCGATTGAGTCTCCCGGCCTGACGTCGCTGCTGTTGAAAAATTTATAGGCGCCGAAGCTGATCAGGCCGACTAGTGCCACCGCCAGCAATACCATTCCCGCAGTCTTTAACTTTTTGAGTGGATTTACCTCCTGTTCTGCTGCGTCGGATTCATCGACATCTTTATCGCGCCGCGCGGTTATACGTCGAGCCGGCGCGGACGGCCTCTCCGGTTTGTCCGCCGGCCTGCGCTTTTGTGTCGCTGCGCTGCCGTAAGGTTGAGGGCGGGTGATGCGGTCTGCTTCATTGCGATCGTCGAGTCCGGCAGGTCTGCCATCGCCATCTTCTTTAATTGGGCGAGTGCGCGTCTGTGATTGCATCTCGGCCGAGGGAGTGCCATAGGTAATGCCCTGGACGATGATACTCTTGCCCGCTTTGATGCGCTCGAGATCTACTTTTACCTGTGACATCGTTTGATAGCGGTCCGAAGTTTTTTTTGCCAGCATTTTTTCCAGGGCTTTTTCTAACGAGTCCGGGTAGCCGCCCTGGACCTCACCGCTCGCACAGCTAGCCAGGCTCGGCATTTCTTGCGTCTGGTGCATCATAAATGTCTGGAAGGCGTTCTCTCCGGCAAAAGGCAGTTGACCGGTCAAAGTCTCAAAGAGAGAGCAGCCGAATGAGTAGATATCGGAGCGCTGATCGGCTCGCACTCCCTGGCATTGTTCCGGGCTCATGTAATAGGGTGTGCCAAAAACCATACCTGTAGCCGTTTGTGTCTGAGCGTTGAAGCCCTGAGTGGTTAGACGAGCGATGCCGAAATCGACGATTTTAACCCTGGTATTAGTTTCGCCGCTTGCTTTGTAGAGCATCAAATTGGAGGGTTTGATATCGCGGTGGATGATGCCCTGATTGTGGGCCGTGGAGAGAGCGTCGGCTACCTGGATAAAAATATCTAGAGCTTCGCCGACCGGGAGATGGCCGGATCTGGCGATGCGCTGGTCGAGTGTTTCTCCCTGCAATAAATCCATGATGAAATAGGGGAAGCGGCCGTCGGCGATGCCCATATTGTGGACGCCGACGATGGCTGGATGCTTGAGTTTGGCCAGGGCCTGCGCTTCTGCCTGGAAACGGCCCCAGCTCTCACCGTCCAGAGATTCGCCGGAGAGGATCTTGATGGCGTAATCTTGATTGAGTATCTCGTGATGACAGGCGAATACAACTCCCATGCCGCCGTGACCGAGCGGACGGGTGAGGCGATAGGCACCGTCGATGACATCACCGGCAACAAAGGTTCGCGTTTCTCCGGAGAGGCGACTGGTTAGAGTCGTGTCTCCCAACCTGTTGCTGTCGCGGCCGCTGCCGGTCATGATGTTCCTTGTAGTATGAGCTAAACTTCAGTTTAGCATCTCGACCACGTCCAGCTGACTTTTATCAGCGCTCGACAAGGGCCATCATGTTTTTTTGATAGCGTGGTCCGGCAGTCTTTTCAAAAATGCTGTTCAATTCTTCGACGTCAGGTTTATCGAGGTAGAGGTCGACAGCGGCGGCGTTTTCTTCCAGATACTTCAAGCGCTTCGTGCCCGGTATCGGTACGAACCCTGGACTTTTTTCCAGTATCCAGGCGAGGGCAACTTGCGAGGGGGTGGCTTCGTATTTACGGGCAATACTCTTAACCAGAGCTACTAGTTGCATGTTTTTGGCGAAGTTTTCACCCTGGAAGCGGGGATCGTTTTTGCGGAAATCATCAGCAGCGAGATCGTCGAATTTTTTGATCTCACCGCTGAGAAAACCACGACCGAGGGGGCAAAATGGCACAAGGCCTATGCCCAGCTCTTGCAAGGTGGGAATGATTGTAGTCTCCAGCCCACGCTCCCAGAGCGAATACTCCGACTGCAGTGCGCTTACCGGATGTTCTTTGTGAGCGCGCCTGATTGTTTCGGCACCGGCCTCGGAGAGGCCGATATAGCGGATCTTTCCTTCGGCGACGAGTTCGCCAAGCGTACCGATAACCTCTTCGATTGGTACTTGGGGATCGACGCGGTGCTGGTAAAAAAGGTCGATGTGCTCGACACCAAGCCGCTCCAGCGACGCCTCTGCTACGGCGCGAATGTTTTTGGGATGGCTGTTGACGCCGTTGATCTTGCCTTCTTCCAGGTTGAAGCCAAATTTTGTGGCGATGATCGCCTGGTCGCGTCTGTCTCTCAGCGCGCGTCCGAGCAAAACTTCATTGGTATACGGGCCATAGGCTTCAGCCGTGTCGAAAAAATTAATGCCAAGCTCGAGGGCGCGGTGGATGACTTTTATTGAGATCTTGTCATCGGCCTGACCATAGCTCTGACTCATGCCCATGCAGCCAAGGCCTATCGCTGATACTTCCAATCCATATTTTCCCAGGCTGCGTTTTTTCATGGCTGTTTCTCACGATCGGGGCTGACTGATTATTTCTCGATTGGCTTGTCGATTGCGACGCGACCACCGTCTTTGAGGGCATCGCTGGGATTGACGACAACTTGATCGTTGCCTTTTAGCCCGGCCACCACTTCTATTTCTTTACCAAAATCATCACCTAATTGTACCGGGCGATACTCGATTGTGTTGTTGACGGCAAGGACGACCTGCGGACCGTCACCTCTGGTGACGAGGGCGTTGGCCGGGATGATGAATGTGCGCGTATTGCGGGGCAGAGCGAAGCTTACATCGGCGTACATGCCAGGCGTCAGAGTGAGATCCGGGTTGGGGATGTGGATCTCGGTCTTCAACGTGCGGGCGGCGGCGTCGAGGGCGACGGAAGTGCGCAGGATTTTGCCGCTGAAGACGCGACCGGGAAATTCTTTTAAGGCTACTTGCACAGTTTGTCCGACGCGGATGCTGCTCGATGCGTATTGCGGCACTTCGACGAATACTTTGACTGTGTCGATGCGGGCGATGCGATAAAGCGAGGTCTTGGAATTTTCGGAGCCGCCGGTAATCAGTGTACCTGCGTCGATATTGCGTTCGGTGATTACGCCGGTAAATGGCGCTGTCACTTTATTGAAGGCTTGTTGAGTTTTGGTGCGATTTTGTCTGGCCTGAGCGGCATCGATATTGGCATCACCCATATTCAAATTGGCGAGCTCAGCGTGGACGCGGGCCCGGGCGGCGATGACCTGGGATTGCAGCGAGCGCACTCTGTCTTCGGCGGCCTGGGTGGCGGCAATGCTCATTTTCAAATTGTTTTCTTTGTCATCGGCGTCATGGCTCGAAACAGCGCCTTGTTCGGCCAGCGTGCGCCAGCGTCTGTCCGAACTTTCCGAAAATTTCTGATTGCTCTTGCGCTCGATGACATTGGCGCGAGCCTGGGCGAGATCGGCCACAGCCGTGTCGTAGTCGGCTTTGGCCTTGTCGAGGTTGGCCTGGATCTGGGCTTTGGTCGCCATTTGCGTCAGTACCAGCGCGCGTGCTTCTTTGGCACTCTCGTCCACTTCCGGTGTTTCGATATCAGCGAGCACCTGGCCGGTCGTCACCCGGTCACCGATGTCGGCGAAACGGCTTTTGATATAGCCGTCGGCGCGGGCATAGACCGGCGTTTCTTGCAGAGCTTCGACCGTGCCCGGCAGAGTCAGCTGGCGACTGGCGGGCGAGGCTTTGGGAGGTGCTACGGTGACGGCAGGCAGTTGATTCTCGAGCTGGCTGTGGCCCTGCTCGAGTTCCTGGGATTGGAGCAGGCGTGGATAGATACCGATTGGCAAAACTAGAGCCATGGCGATGCCGGAAAGACTTAAGAGCCGGACCATGCCACTTGCCTTACGGCCGACGGCCGGCTTATTGTCGGTATCCAGTAGTCTGGCCTGTTCTTTTTCTTCTGTTATTGCCATTGTGCGTAATTCCTATCGGTGGATCGCTCGGTCGGACGTGGATGTCTCCGTTCGAACGGATTGAGCATAAGTCGATATTAGACCGGTCGGCTAGTAGCCGTCAAGTCCTTTTCAAGATTCTTTATCTTGCTTTGCTTGCCACCGCGGATGGCCGAAAAAACAACCGGCACAAAGAAGAGCGTAAACATCGTGGCGAAGGTAAGGCCACCGATAACAGCCCTGCCCAGAGGCGCGTTTTGTTCGCCGCCTTCGCCGAGACCGAGTGACATCGGAATCATACCGACGACCATGGCAAAGGCAGTCATGATCACAGGCCGCAGGCGTGTCCGACCCGCTTCCAGGGCGGCATCTCGGGCGCTCAGGCCGTCGTGCAGTTTTTCATTGGCAAAAGTAATCATCAAGATACTGTTGGCCGTAGCCACGCCGATGCTCATGATCGAGCCCATCAGCGAAGGCACGTTAAAAGTCGTCGTTGTCAAAAAGAGCATCCAGATGATGCCGGCCACTGCTCCGGGAAGGGCCGTGATGATGATCAGCGGGTCGGTCCAGCTCTGGAAGTTGACGACCATGAGCAGGTAGACGAGGACGATAGCACCGATGAAGCCGATGCCGAGCTTCAGGAAGGCCGTGTCCATACTCTCGACCAGACCGCGGATGGTGATGGCATTGCCTGGTTTGAGACGACCTTTATATTCGTCAATAATTTTCTGAATGTCTTCGGCGACGCTGCCGAGATCGCTAGACTGGACATTGGCGTAGATGTCATAAACGGGTTGGATATTGAGGTGAGTGACGACGCCGCTGCCCCGGGCACGTTCGATTGTCGCGACGTTACCGAGAAACTCCGCTTGCTTTGTCCCTTTTGTCGAGAGCGGCGTGCGCAGTATGGCGTCGAGCGAATCGATCTTGTGTTGCGGGGTCTGGATGGCGACGAAATATTGCACGCCGGTCATCGGGTCTACCCAGTAGTTTGGCGTCACCTGTGTATTGGAGCTGAGCGATACGAGGACATCGTTGGCTACATCGCGCTGGGTAAGGCCAAACTGCGCTGCCCGAGCGCGGTCCACCGTCAGCTTCAGTTGTGGCGAATCGACTTCCTGGTGCAGATGGACATCGGTGGCGCCCTTCACTCTGGCGACGCGGGCCATGATTTCGTTGGCGATTTGCAGGTTCTCGACCATGTTATAGCCGGTAACGCGGATGTTGATCGGTGCCGGCAGGCCAAAACTCAAGATTTGATTGACGATGTCGGCTGGCTGGAAATAAAAGACGAGGTGGGGAAATTTTTCGGGCAGATGCGCCCGCAGCATTTTCATGTATTCGGGGGTTGAGTGCTTGCGGTGGTGTTTGAGCGAAACCAGTATTTCACCATCAGCGGTGCCGATCGTAGCGCTGTCGCCGAAGGCCAGGTTGAAGGTCTCAGCTGGCACGCCGATGTTGTCGAGTAAAAGGCCGATTTCTTCTGCCGGTATGACTTTGTGTATTTCCGCTTCGACGGCGCTAAAAATCTGCTCGGTCTTCTCGACGCGGGTGCCACTGGCCGCCTTGACGTGCAGGCGGAATTGACCGGCGTCGACGGTGGGGAAAAAGTCACGGCCGACAAAGGGCAGCAGGGCAAAACCACTGAGCAGAATAAAGGCGGCCAGGGCGACTACCGAAAGGGGCTCAGCCAGTGCTTTATCGAGGACAATCACATAGCGTCCCCGGAAGCGTTCGAAATGCTCGTTGAAGCCGTCATGAATGAGGGTAAAAACATTTTTCTTCGGCGCGCCGCCGCCGAGGACGAGAGCATCGTGGGCGCGCTCATGGGCAGCCAGTTCTCCGGCGAGCAAGTATTTGACCAGCACCGGGATAACCGTACGCGAAAGCAAATAGGAGGAGAAAACGGCGAAGACGACAGCCAGGGCAAAGGGTACGAAAAGGAAGCGGGCTGGTCCTTCCAGCAGGACGACTGGGATAAAGACGATACAGATGGCGCTGGTGGCTACAAATGTTGGCACGGCGATTTGTTCGGCGCCATCGAGAATGGCTGTTTGCAGGTCTTTGCCCATGGCGATGTTGCGGTGGATGTTTTCAATTTCTACGGTGGCGTCATCGACGAGGATGCCGATTGCCAGAGCCAGCCCGCCCAGAGTCATGATATTGAGCGACATGCCGAGCAGGCTGAGGACGATGATCGAGCTCAGAATTGAAAGGGGAATCGAAATCAAAACAATCAAGGTACTGCGCCAGCTGCCGAGAAAGAGCAGGATCATCAAACCGGTCAGGCAGGCTGCAATCAAGCCCTCTTCCAGGACATTGTCGACGGCGGCGCGCACAAAGAGCGACTGGTCGAAGAGTGCGGCGATTTTCATACCGGGCGGTGCGGCCGCTTGCAGCACCGGGACGAGATTTTTGATCTGCTGGACGATGTCGAGGGTGCTGACATTGCCGTTTTTTAAGATAGTGACGAGTACGGAGCGTGATCCTTCGGTGCGGACGATGTTCTGCTGTACGGCGAAACCGTCGCGGACGTGAGCGACGTCACGCACGTAGACGACTTTGTTGTTGACCATCTTGATCGGAATCTGGCCGATTGATTCAATTAAAGTCGGAGTATTGTTCATCAAAACGCGGTAGTCTATATCGCCGACCTTGGCCTTCCCCGATGGCAGAGCAAGGTTTTGAGCGTTAATCGCATCGTTGACGTCGCGCGGGGAGAGGCCCATGCTCTGTAGAGAGACGGGATCGATGTCAATCATTATTTGTCTGACTTTGCCGCCGTAGGGCGCCGGCAGTGTGGTGCCCGGTACTGTGGCCAGGGCCTGGCGGATGCGGAAAATGCCATAGTCGTAGAGTTCGGATTCACTGAGCACTTTACTGCTCAGTGATAGTTGGATAATCGGCACCGAAGCCGCCGTGTAGCGCAAAATAATCGGCGGCTGCACGCCCGGCGGCATGCGGCGCAAAATCGCCTGGGAGATGGCGGTGGCCTGGGCCATGGCCGAGTCGACATTGGCACCCGGGTGGAAGAAGAGCTTGATCACGCCGACGCCGTCGATTGTTTGCGATTCCATAGACTTGACGTCTTTGACATTGGCCGAGAGCGAAAATTCGCTATACATAGTCAGTCTGTGCTCGAACTCTTCGGCGGACATCCCTGAATAAGTCCAGATGACGCTGATGACAGGGATATTGATATCCGGAAAGATGTCCACGGGCGTGTTTTTGATCGAGACCAGACCACCGATCAAAATCAAGATGGCCGCCACTACGAAGGTGTAAGGCTTTTTCAGGGCGAGCTGGACGATCCACATAAAAGAACCCTTTTCTAGAAAGAGGAGTGCGCGTAATCGGGGCCAAATAGCGGATACTATTTGCCTCAACCAGCCCGTAATTGACATATTAGACCGGTCGTCTACTGTCTGTCAATCCCCCTCTAGCATCGTTGTTAATCAATGAAAGCAATTTTGTGAGGCACATTTGAACTCGGTCGACAGTCCAACGCTTGCTAATCGCTTCATCGATTTGATTAAAGTTCTGGTTTACATCTGTCTTTGCTTCATTACTTCTTTTGTATGCGCGCCTTTGCTTGGCTATCTTTATACGCATCTGCCGAGCAAAGAGCTCTATTTCTTTGCCGTCGCGACTTTCGACTGCGGTCTGGCCATGTTGCTCATGTTTTTGTTCGGCCGCTGCTTCGATAAAAAATCATTTCTCTCCTATGGATTTAGTGGTTGCACCGCTGGTGGTGCGGTGCGCGAGGTCCTGGTCGGTGCGCTGGTGGCCGCACTGATGGTCTCCACCGTCATGCTGATCTTGTTTCTAAGCGGCTCGTACAAAGTCTCGTCGCTTGCCTGGAGCAACGATCTGATCACCTACTTGCCCTTTTTGCTCATGGCCGCCATGCGCGAAGAAGTGATTTTCCGCGGCTATGTCCTGCAAACGCTGCAAAAGAGCTTTGGTTCTATCTGGGCAATCGTAATCAGTTCGCTTCTTTTCGGTTTTTTACACCTGCTCAATTTTGACAGCAAAGTCAGCCTGCTCGCTCAGCTTTATTCTTGTCTCTGTCTCTCCATCGATGCCGGTCTCGTCTTCGCCGTCGCCTATTACGTCAAGAAGCGTCTCTGGTTTCCCTTCGGCCTGCATGTCACCTGGAATATTTTTGAAGGGCCTGTCTACGGTACTTTCGTCTCCAGTCTCACCCTGGGCAAGCCGCTTGTCACCGGGCAACTGAGTGGTCGCACTCTTCTGACCGGCGGTGTCTTCGGTCCGGAGGCATCATTAATAGAAGTTGCCGTCTGTCTACTCCTGGTGGCGTTGCTCTGGCGTCGCACAGAATTGTATGGTGAGAATAAACCGCAGATGAATGAAAGTTGATGAAACATCGAGCCAAAAATACAGGCATAAAATGTCAGCACGGCATGATCGATGGTTTGCGTAAAATCCTGGAAATGGTCAACTCCTGGCCGGAGGTACGCAGCATCATACCGGGCGAGATTCGTCCCTCAAAAGGTCCGGGTAGCCGCCTCAGTCTCAAAGTACAATATCCGACCGCCACCGGTCTCAAGCTCCTGGCCAAGACCGGTATTGCGGTGCAGGAGGTATTTCTGGTAACAGACGCGCCTGCTGTTGTGCAGGCTCGGATCGAGAGTTATGAGATGAATCAACCGTAAAGGCAATTAGGTAAGAGAGAAGGAAAGAAGACGTGATATTTGGCGATTCCAGTGCTTTGATCTTGATTGACATTCAACAGGGTTTTGATGATGCTTATTGGGGGAAACGCAACAATCCGGATATGGAGGGGAACATCGGGCTCTTGCTTGCCGCCTGGCGCCATGCTGGTCTATGTGTGATCCATGTCCGTCACGACTCGGTCGAGAGCGGCTCACCTTTGCGTCCTGGCCAACCCGGGAATGATTTTAAATCGGTGGTCAGTCCGAGGAGGGGCGAACATCTCGAAAGCAAAAGTGTGAACAGCGCTTTTATCGGCACTGGTCTGGAAGATTTTTTGCGCGCTAAAAAAATCGACACGCTTGTCCTCTGTGGTCTGACCAGTGATCACTGTGTCTCGACGACAACGCGCATGGCGGCCAATCTCGGCTTTAAAACATTCCTGCCTGCCGATTGTTTGGCCACTTTTGATCGAGTCGGTTATGACGGTCGCCCGTGGTCGGCTGAGGACATTCATTCGAGCAGTCTGGCCAGTTTAAATGGCGAATTCGCGACGGTCATGCTCAGTGAGCAAGTGATCGAGATGCTGCTGAAATAGAGCTTTTTCGCTGCGTTCACAAAATCGTGCCAGATTTTCTGTCATACTGATTTTATGAACAATATTAGCGACGATGCCGACGACAGTAGTCTGCAAGAGCCCCAGGTCGGTCAGGGCAAATTGGTCATGGTCACCGGTGCTACTGGTTATGTCGGTGGGCGTCTCGTGCCTCGCTTGATTGAAGCGGGCTACAGAGTAAGGGCCAGCGGTCGCTCTTTGAGCAAGCTAGAAAGCAGACCCTGGGCCAGCCATCCGGACGTCGAGCTTGTCGCTCTGGATATCCTCGACAAGGAAAGTCTTACTGCCGCTTTGCAGGATTGCTTCGCCGCTTTTTACTTCGTCCATTCGATGAATCGACACGCCAGTGATTTCGCCGATTTCGATCGTAAGGCGGCGGTTACCATGGCCGAGGCCTGCGCCGCCCAAAAAGTAGGGCGGATTATCTATCTGAGCGGTCTGGGCGAAGAAGGGGCCGAGCTCAGCAAGCATCTGCGCTCACGCGCTGAAGTGGCCAAGATCCTGGAGGAAGGTACGGTGCCGGTGACCGTACTGCGAGCCGGTATGATTCTTGGATCGGGTAGTACTTCTTTTGAAATTTTGCGCTATCTGGTCGAGCGGTTGCCGGTGATGGTCACACCTCGCTGGTTGCAAACTCCCAGCCAGCCGATTGCCATTCGCAATGTGCTCCATTATCTAATTGCCTGTCTCTCTACTGATGCCACCATCGGTCGCACCTTCGACATCGGCGGGCCGGAAGTGGTCACGTATCGTCAGTTGATGGATGCCTATGCCCGGGCGGCCGGTCTCAAGCCGCGAGTCATTGTCACTGTGCCGGTTTTCACCCCCAAACTTTCCTCATACTGGATTCATCTGGTCACACCGGTCCCCTCCTATATAGCCAGACCTCTAGCCGAGGGATTGCGCAATCCGTTGCTCTGTTACAACAAAGACATTCTCACTCTCATTCCCCAGGTTTTGCTCCCTTGCTCCGAGGCGCTCGAAATCGCCCTCGATCGCATCCAGCATCACGCCGTCGAAAGTCACTGGACCGATGCCGGATCGCTGCCACCGCCCGAGTGGGTCATACCGGGCGATCCCGGCTGGGCCGGGGGCAATTATTATGAAGACAACCGGGTCATTGTCGTGCAGCAAAGCGCCGCTGAGGTCTGGCATCGTCTCGTGCGTTTAGGCGGCAAGACCGGCTGGTATTACGGCAACTGGTTGTGGCGCCTGCGCGGCGTCATGGACAAATTAATCGGCGGTGTCGGCCTGACTCGTGGTCGGCGCAGCGGCGAGCAGCTTTTTGCCGGTGATGCTCTTGATTTTTGGCGCGTTGTCAGTGTCGAGCCCGAAAAGCGCCTGCTCTTGCTCGCTGAAATGATCGTCCCCGGTATGGCTTCCCTCGAATTTCGCATTACTCCGGCCGGTCCGGGTCAGACCAAGGTGCAGCAGATCGCCCGCTTCGTGCCCCAGGGTGTGCTCGGACTGATTTACTGGTGGCTGGTCTCGCCTCTGCACGAATTTGTCTTTACCGGTCTATTGCGCGGCGTGGCCACCGGTAGTCGGGCGACGATCGTGGAAGGACCCAGACGTGCTCGCCGGGTGACGGCGCGGGCTGCCGGACAGGGCGCCGGCCAGTAACAAGTAGTAACAAAAAAGTATATCTTTGCGGTATCATTGAGCATTGTCTGTAAATGGGATGGGCCAGTGCGAGATTTCGTCCTCCTCTATATAAACGGTCGTGAGCACAGATTGAGGGGCGTCGAGGCACTGCAACCGCTCAGTGATTTTTTGCGGCTCGGTCTCAACCAGTGCGGTACAAAAGTAGTTTGCGCCGAAGGCGACTGCGGTGCTTGCAGCGTCATGATCGGTCGATCCGAGGCCGGTCGCTCCCAGCTTACTTACGTTCCTGTTAATAGTTGCATTCAGTTTGTCTATCAGCTCGATCTGGCGCATATCGTCACTGTCGAAGGCTTGAAAGTCGATGCGGAATTGAATGAAGTGCAACGCGCAATGGTCGATTGCAATGGTGCCCAGTGCGGCTATTGTACTCCCGGCTTTGTCGTGGCCCTGTGCGGTGCTGCCAATCAGCTCTGCTCGGCGAGCAAGGGAGGCGGTCAGGCTGCCGGTGCAAACAGGTTGAGCGAAAAACAGGTAAAAGATTCGCTTACCGGCAATCTTTGCCGCTGTACCGGTTACGAGGCGATAATCAAAGCCGGTATGGATTTCGACCTGAAAAAATTCCAGCCCTTCTCGGCGCTCTATGAAGAAAAGCCGATCATTGCCGCTTTTAATGCGCAGGCAGTCGAGCCAGTCTTGATCGAAGCTGATGGTCGCAAAGTCTTTTTGCCTGCCACCATCGATAGTGCCGTCGATTTTCTCAAGAAAAGTCCGGATGCGACGATCGTCTCAGGCGGTACCGACATATCGGTCAATATCAATAAGCGAGGCCTTGCGCCGCAGACAATCATGAGTCTTTGCAATTTGAGCGGACTGGATCAAATCAACGAGTCCGATGCGGGAGGACGCAAAACAGTCACTGTCGGCGCTCGCGTTTCGCTGTCTCGACTGGAGCGCTATTTTGAAAAGATCGTGCCCGAATTTTACAAAGTGCTCTGGGTCTATGGTTCGCCCCAAATCAGGCAGGCCGGCACCCTGGCCGGCAATATCGGCAATGGCTCGCCGATCGCTGATAGTCTGCCCTTTCTTTTTGCCGTCGATGCCAGTATCGAGGTGACCGGTAGTGGAGGCAGTCGCGTCATTCCAATGCAGTCTTTTTATACCGGCTATAAAAAAATGGCGATGAAAAAAGGCGAGATGATCACGCGCATCATTATCCCGCTGCCGACCAGTGACGAATTGCTGCGTCTCTATAAAGTGACCCGCCGTCAACATCTCGACATCTCCACTTTTACCGCCGCTATTGTTGTTAAAACCAAGTCGGACAAGATCACTTATGCTCGGGTGGTACTCGGCGGCGTCGGTCCGGTTGTTTTGCGCCTGACCAAAGTCGAGGATTTCCTGATCGGAAAAATAGACAAAATCGAGACTTACAAGGAGGCCGGCCGCTTGGCCCGCCAAGAGATAGAGCCGCTTGATGATGTGCGCGGTTCGCGTGCTTTTCGCCTGCAGCTGGCCGAAAATATTTTCCAGAAATACTATTTCGACGTTCATGATATTAAAGAGAAGGTCCTGACCGGAGGCCATTCATGAGCCCCTCTGATAACAATGCAAATGGTGCGGCGGATAAAGACAAAGTCTCGCGCGACCAATCTAAAAAAAATACGGTCGGTCGCAATATCCCGCATGATTCGGCGGCTCTGCACGTTAGCGGCGAATCGGTCTATATCGATGACATGCCTTATCAGCACAATGAGGTGTTGGTCGGATTTTTAGGCTCTCCTTATGCGCATGGACGGATCAAAAATCTCGATTTTAGCGCGGCGCTCAAAATCGATGACGTCGTGGCACTTTTTACTTATAAAGATCTGGCTAAAAATGTCTTTGGGCCGATCACCCAGGACGAAATCTTGCTGGTCGAGGAAGAATCGCAATTTATCGGCCAGCCTATAGTGGTCATCGCGGCACGCACGCCGGCGGCGATCAAAGCGGCTCGGGCCGCTATTATTCTCGATATGGAGGAGCTCGAGCCGATTCTCTCGGTCGACGCTGCGATTGCTCATGAGCGGTTTATCGATAAGACTTATAGTATTGCCCGTGGTGACATCGAGGCTGCCTTCGCCGAAGCCGAGCATATAATCGAAGGGCGTCTGGTCATTGGCGGCGCCGATCACTTTTATCTCGAATCTCAAGCCGCGCTGGTTTATCCCGGCGAGCTCAATCAGCTCGTTGTCCACTCGTCGACGCAAAATCCCTCCGAGGTGCAACACGAAGTGGCTCACTTACTCGGCCTGCAGCTCAATCAGGTCGTTGTGATCACCAAGCGTATGGGTGGCGGTTTTGGCGGCAAAGAATGCCAGGCCACGCATGTGGCTGTCATGGCCGCCCTCGTCGCCCAGAAAATAAAGCGTCCGGCGCGCATGATTTTTGACAAAGATACGGACATGAGGGTGACAGGGAAACGTCATCCTTTCCAGAACGATTACAAAGTCGCTTTTACGGCCGATGGCGAGATAACCGCTCTGCAAGCGCGTCTCTACGCCGATGGCGGCGCTTATAACGATCTGTCTACGGCTGTGCTCGGCCGCGCCCTCACTCACATCGACAATGCTTATTTCATCGCTAACGTTGATGTCGTCGGCAAAATCGCCCGCACCAACTTTCCTCCAAATACGGCATTCCGTGGCTTTGGCGGACCGCAGGGCATAATCACTATCGAAAATATCATCGAGGAAGTGGCCAATTATCTGGGCAAAGATGCGCTTGATTTGCGCATGCGCAATTGCTACGGCATCACCGATCGCAATATCACTCATTATGGTCAAATCGTAGCGAATAACACACTGCCAAATCTCTTTAGCGAACTCTACCAGAGTTCTAATTACAAAAGTCGCCTGGCCAAGGTCAAACGCTTCAACGCCGAATCAAAGACGCATCTCAAAGGCATGTCGATGACCGCCGTGAAATTCGGTATTTCTTTCACCAATAATTTTCTCAACCAGGCAAACGCCCTGGTCAACATCTATCAGGACGGCACCATACAGGTCTCGACCGGTGCCACCGAAATGGGGCAGGGCGTCAATACCAATATCCGCATGCTCGTCGCCGAGGAATTTGCCATCGACGTCAATCAAGTGATTGTCATGGCCACTTCAACCGAGAAAAATAACAATACATCGGCCACCGCCGCATCCGCTGCCACCGATTTGAATGGTGCCGCCGCCGTCAATGCTTGTCGTGAATTGCTCGAGCTGCTCAAGCCTGTGGCGGCGCGCTATTTCGCCGCGAAAGAAATCGGCATCGGCGCCTTCCCCGAGCGTATCGTTTTCGAGGACGGCCATATCTTTGACGACCGCAGGCCAGAGAATAGGCTGAGCTTCGCCCAGCTGGTCGGTATGGCCTACCGCGAGCGTGTACCGCTTGGTGCGCGCGGTCACTATGCCACTCAAGGCATCGGCTTCGACTGGAGCGTCGGCAAAGGCTCCCCCTTCCTCTACTACACTAATGGCACCTGCGTATCGGAGGTGACGATCGATCGTTTCACCGGCGATCTCAAGGTGGATCGCGTCGACATACTGATGGACATCGGTCGTTCGATCAATCCTATGATCAATCGCGGACAGATAATTGGAGCTTTTATCCAGGGTATGGGCTGGCTGACCACCGAGGACCTGCGCTATTCTTCGGCGGGAGCCCTGCTCTCCTATTCTCCGACAACATACAAAATCCCCAATATCTACGACACACCTCCGCTTTTTAACGTTCATACGATCGAGAATGAATGTACGGTCAATATTCGCGGCACCAAAGCAGTCGGTGAGCCGCCTCTCGTGCTCGCAGTTTCGACCTGGACCGCGGTAAAAAATGCCCTTTCGTATGTCAGCGGTGAACACATAGCCACTCTCGCTACCCCGGCCAGCGGTGAGGAGATCCTGGAGCGGCTTACTTACTACGCGGCTCAAAATAAAGATGGCTATCAATCCTGGCATGGCGACGCTGAAAAGTCGCCCCTTCTGGCCCGGGCCTCTTCCCGTGCGGTTGGCTCTATCCGGCGCGGCAAGCAGCCGAAGGTCGTGGCCGGTGTGGCAAAACGCTAGGTTGGGCAGGAGCTTGAGGCGATGAGCGGCGCGTTTTTTCAAAAGGTGGAAGAGCTTACCGCCGCCGGGCGATCCTTCGCCTCGGTAACCATTGTCGATACCACCGGTAGTGTGCCACAGGATGCCGGTGCCAAGATGCTCGTCGACAGCGGTGGCCGAATATTCGGCACGGTCGGGGGCGGCAAGGTCGAGGCGCGGGCCATCAAAGAGGCGCAGGATCTGCTTCTGCAATTTATGGCTGGCGCCGCTGTATCGCCATCATCATCATCATCATCATCATCATCATCGGCTTCTTCTTCTTCTTCTTCTTCTTCTTCTTCTTCTCTTGTCTCTTCCCGCACACGTTTCTGTGACTGGAATCTACAAAAAGATGTCGGTATGACCTGCGGTGGCTCGGTGCGGCTCTTTCTGGAAGTGCACAATCTGACCAACTGGACCATTGTCATTTTTGGTGCCGGTCATTGTGCGGCCGCTCTCATCGCACTTCTTGCACGCATCGATTGTGCCGTCATCTGCGTTGATCACCGATCCGAGTGGCTGGAAAAAATACCGACCGGTCCACGAGTGCAGAAAATTCTCGTCGATAGTTATCTCGATTATGTCGCGCGCATTCCGTCCCAGGCCTATGTCTTGCTGATGACAATGGGTCATTCGACCGACAAACCCATATTGCTCGCTATTTTGCGCCGATTCAACGAAGGTTTTCCCCTGCGGAGATATCCCTATCTTGGCGTGATAGGCAGCAAGGCTAAGTCTCACCGTCTACATATGGACGTCGCCGAGGCAGGAATTCCTGACAATCACCCATTTTATTGTCCGATCGGCCTACCTCTGGGTAGCAACGATCCGCAGGAAATTGCCGTCAGTATAACGGCGCAATTGCTTCAGGAGCGCGATAAGAACTTTTCTGAAACTAGCAGTGAAAGCAAGTCGTAGCGATTTAGTGTAAAAATTCTGTCGTCACAGCCTTGTCACATACGGGTTCGTGATCTATAACAGTGTTGGAGACGTTCGGCAGTCTAAGTGTGGATTTGCATGTCTCTTTTGTGTCCACAAGCTCTGTTTCGACTATTCGCATCTGGCTCGGCCTGGCGAATTTGCCTGTGGTGGTGGTACGTCGGTTTTCCGACAGTGGTGGTAGCGCAAGAGCGAGGTAACTATTTTTTTTAATTGACAGACGATTTGCCGATGAACTGTGAGCTTCTTTAAAAGATCATAAGTTGGGGCGGATTGTTGATTGGGGAGAGCGACCGCTCTAAGTCCTCCCAAGGCACTTTCCCCATTCGAAATCTGCGCAAATCGCAATCGCCGTCTGAATCAACGGTCTTGTGCGGGATATTGCATGTGTATCTACCGGAGCGCTATTCCGGGAGTTTAATTTGATGCGGACATTTGCATGAGAGGTCGCCAGATTACAGGATTTTGAGATCTGGTATGATGTCTTCGGGGGACTTTGACAGTTGGGGGAAGATTTTGCACTCGCTTGCAGAAAGCGACCTTGCTCAATCACGTCACATGGCAGCAAAGAACTCACAGACAATTGAAAACGTAAAACGCCTTTTTCCGGTGCGCGGCAAGACTCTTGCCCAATCGCACCCACAACTGGCCAAAGAATGGCATCCGAAGCTGAACAAGGGCTACACTCCGCAGCAATTCAGTTACGGCTCGAATGTGGCTTGCTGGTGGCAATGCCTCGAGGATAAGGACCACGTCTGGCAAGCGCGCATTTATAATCGCACCCTACAAGGTTCCGGTTGCCCGACCTGCAATCTTGGCTCTGCCACGGATCTGCGTGATTATCGCAAAGTGCTCAAACAGTTCATGAAGGAGAAAAATAAGGGTGTCAATCCTTATAAATTGCCCTGGCATAAAAAAGTCTGGTGGCAATGTCCCAGAGCCGAAGACCATATCTGGAAGTCGACTTTTAATCGCAGGCCTGGTGAACGTTGTCCCTTTTGTCGCGGCAAAAAGGCATCGAGTACCAATAATCTCAATCTCTATCCGGCTATCGCTAAGCAGTGGCATCCGACTAAAAACGGGAAACTGAAGCCGAATCAAGTTTGCACCGGTAGTTCGAAAAAAGTCTGGTGGCGTTGCAAAAAAGGTGCCGACCACGAATGGAGCGCGCGCATCATGACCCGCACCAGGGGTGGTGGCGGCTGTCCTTTCTGCATGAACCAGAAGGTTTCGGTGACGAATTCGCTCGCAACCGGTCATCCCGAAGTCGTCAAACAATGGCATCCGACCAAAAATGGCAAGCTTAAGCCTAAAGATGTAACCAGTGCCTCGACCTCCAAAGTCTGGTGGAAGTGTCCTCAGGGACCGGACCATGAATGGCAGGCTCTGGTGCTTTCGCGTACCACTCTCAAAACAGGTTGTCCGTTTTGCTGTAATAAAAAATTGTCGGTGACAAATTCGCTCACCGCCGTCAACCCAAAAGCAGCAAAAGAGTGGCATCCGACTAAGAATGGAAAATTGAAGCCGGATCAGTTGACGGCCCTCACCTTCAAAAAGGTCTGGTTCAAGTGCAGTACTTGTGGTCACGAATGGCGGACTTCTCCGCAGCTGCGTACGGCCCGCGGCTACGGTTGTCCTTCCTGTCGTTACGACAAGGTGCGCAAAATCCGCAAAGCAGACCTGGCCGAAAATCGCGTTGACTATTGATAAAATGAAATAGTTGTCATCCGCTCTTCGTGGGCTAAAATTTTCACATCGGCTCAAATAACGGTGGGATTATCTGATGACCAGGTGGCGGGCGGAGCAGCAGCGCTTTAAACGGCTTCTTGGCTTCCTTGGCCCGACTGTGGCGCTCATCTTTTGCGGCAGCTTTAATGATTGCCACCTGGCCGCAGTCCGGGCGGCCGAGCCGCAAGCCGAAGCTGCTGCGGCCGTTGTGGCAAAACGCAGTGCGATCGGTAGAATCAAAGTGGATATCAGCGAACAAAAAGTCGGAAACAGGACTTATACGGTCGGGGCGGCAACTTTTCCGGTTGAGCAGCGGCGCCTCTGGGAGCTTCTGACCGATTATGGCCGTGCCGCCAAAACCTTTGCCAATCTGGCTAGGAGCGAGGTGCTCGAGCGCAAAGGTAATGTCGTCACAATCCATCAAATCGTCAAGCCCGGCTATTTCCCATTTACCTTCGACTATGTCGTAGATCTGGTCGAAACTCCGATATCTTTGCTCGAATGGCACCGCGTTTCGGGCTCTTTTGCCGCTTATGAAGGGGCCTGGCAATTGGAGCCGATTGTCTCCCCGGGCAAATCCGCCAGCACGCACGTTACCTACCGTGTTTATCTCGACGCCAATAAATTCATCCCGCAGTGGCTGATGCGCCGCAGCCTGCATGGCTATTTGCCCGAGGTTTTCGATTCTTTGCGTAAAGCCCTGAACAAGACTTGACCAAGGCTGACAGTGGCGGCGCATTTGTTGTAGATTGTCACTGTAATTAGAGCTTGGAGTTCAGACGTGGCGGATTCACCGAAAACTGAAGGTCAAAAAAATCTCGTCCGCATTTTCGGGTCTATTGCTGGTTTCCTGATAGTGACCGGCATCGGTTACTACGCCGGTTATGTCTTTACCTGGCAGGATTTTCGCCAACAGCCAAAAATCGGCGCTGCGCCGCTGAAGATGCAATTGGTCTTTGTCAAAAAGGATATCGCCGCCGGCCAGGAAATCGATTATGAAAGTGTCGAACAAAAGCACGAGGTGCTCTCCAATATTGCTTACGACGCTTACAGTTTCCCCGAAGAAGTGCTGGGGCGCAAAACGAAGTGGGGGCTGCATAAAGGTGAATATGTCAGTCGTCATGACGTGCAACCGGTGACTAAGTAATGTCAGACTCTGATCTCGAACAAGACGTAATCTCCGACCGCACCTCAGAGCCACTGATTCAGGGCAGCTCGTCGCTCAAGATACCTCCGGCTGCCCCTTTTATCATCGCCGTGATCATGTTCGGCGCATCTTTTTGGGCCGGCGGTCGGATCGCCGAGAGCGAAGTGGCGATGATCAAACTTGATGATCGCACAGCCCAGGGTCATATTGTCAAAGTAAAAGCGGATGTGGCACCAGGGGCGGTGATAGCTCCCGAGGCGATTGAAGAGTTGCCGGCTTATGCCAATCGTATCGAGCCGTATTTCATTAATAGTGCTGCTGCGACTCAGGGCAAAAAGGCAAAATTTGGCCTGGAAGTCGGCCAGGTGATTACGGTCAAGGATCTGGACTGATTGTCGGCGTGTCATCACCGCTTGTCTCGCTTTCCTGCTCATTTGGGTTTGTGCTGATGCTACCGCCGGCGATGTGCAGGCCGACTAAGCGCGCCACGAGTATAGAGAGATAGAGCTGACCAAAAATCGCTTCCATCCAGGTAAAGGTGCGAGCCGCCCGGCTGACAGGCGATATGTCGCCCAGACCCAGTGACGACAGGCAGGTGAAGCTGTAATAGCTGTAGAGTGTGAAGCGATCGCGCCTTCCGATCGGGAAGCCTTGCAGGGATGTGTTGTGATAAAAGTCGTCCAGGCGAAACGATGTGTGATCGTGCAGGTCGAGGACGAAGAAGAGCATGGCGAAGCACATGCCGGTAAGCAAATAGAAACAGATAGCGCCGCAGATGCGATTGGCGTTGACCTGGCCGCTGAAGACGTCTTTGAGTATGGTCAGATTGGCGAACATGACATAGACGATCGCGGCGATATAACTGATGATCTGAAAATCTTTGGAGTGCAGCGGCGGCACGAGAAAAATGTTGGAGAGGACGAGCATGACGCCGACCGCAAGGCCTCCGGCAAACATGCCGTAGGCCGTGTGTTTCTTCTGGCTGACGGCGACGCCGATGTTCATCACGATTAAAATGGCCAGAGTCGTGGCGGCGAAGCGGATGTCGATACCATCGGAAGTGACGGCACCGAGCAAGGCTAGAAGAGATAGACTGATCAGCAAGCCGAAATAATTTTTGGGCGCCACTAACTGCGTCAAAATTCTAATTGGATTAAACGAGTGCTTGGCGCCGTTCATCAATCAACCAATCCTCCGGGCAGTCACGCTCAGCTCGTCGAAGCCGCTTTCAAGGCAGGGCTTGCGCTCGAAGACATATTCGCCACTCAGGTCGAGGAGGACGATCTCGCAGGTGGTGTAAACTGCCGAGCCAGGCGACAGGTGTCCACCGCGGGTGGCGCCATCGCCGTCGGCGGCGGCCAGATGCAGATGCATGCCGTGGCGGCTGACTACGCCAGTGGCCGACACTATTTCCAGGGGGCCTTCGATTAGCGTTTCACGGTCCCTGTTGGCAAAGCGTAGCGCCGCTTTACTCAGCGAACCGACGGCGCTGAGCAAAACCGCCGCTTCGATATTCTTTTGTGCGGCCAGCTGTTGCAGGACTAGATAAGGGTCCTGGCCGGGCATCAATCGGAGGGCATGGCTGGTGATCATTATTATTCTTCTTATTCTTCTTCTTCCGGGCTGTGCAGGCTCAATCCCTGGCGACACATGCGGGCACTTCTTTGTGCTTCCAGGGCAAAGCCGACCAGACGCGGCCATTCTATTGTGTCCACCGGTATGCTGGCCAGGCCGAAGCTATATTCCCAGTCGCTCTGTCCTTCTTTTAGTTTGCCCAGGTTGCGGGCGCAGACATCGACAAAATTGCGGCCAAACATCGAAGCCAGGCTCTTGTCGAGGCCAGGCATGAGGATGGCAAATTGATCGTTCTGGAAGTGCGTGAGCCAGTCGATCGAGCGTTTGGTGTCGCTGATTTGAGCGAGGGTCAGTTGGACGAGCTCCTTATCCTGGGCGCTCAGTGTGGCTGTCTCATGATTGCGCTTTTTAATTTCAAAAACGAGCAAACAAAGTGGCCACATCTGGGTGCGGGCGCGCTCAAACTCGCGCTCGATGATAAAGATCAAAAATTCGAAACGCAAGAGACCGGTGCGTGTATCGTAGAGAGTATTGGCAAATTGGTCCGTCGCTTTTTTGTCGTAGGTCCAGGTCGTGACCAGCAATTTAGAAATATCCGCATCGTCCAGGCCATCGTTGGATATGATCACAAGACCGCTCTGGACCAGCTTGTAGAGAGCGTGTATCCACGATGCCTGTGAGAGATCCGACTGTTCGAGGGCTTCGGAGGCGATCGGTGATTGTAGAAGCGCCTGATAGAGATGATTGACGTGTTCGTCGTAGGGCACGCCGCGATCTTGCAGGGCCTGGGCGAGTTCCTGCCAGTCGGCCAGGGATTCTTTGGGAAAGAGAGCCGAATACATCGTCAAGCCAAGCGATTTCAGATATTTGTTTTCGTCGAAGAGCGAGGCTGCTTCCACTATAAATTCATCCGGTTTGATCCGGATCGAAAGTTTTTCCGCTTTTTTGTCCGGTACAAAACGAAACCAGCCTTCATTTTGCATGACGAATCGATAGAGGATATCCAGTCCCTCTCCTGTTGGAGCGACCGCGTGCACAGGCTTGCCGCTTTCGAAATAAACGGTGATCTGGCCGTCCAGATGACTGACTTCCAGGGCGCCGCTGTTTTCATTCAGGGCGATAGTCTGGAGCAGGCCGAGACTGGGCATCGTTTTTAGATTACCTTCAAAAGCCATCGCCGCGGCCGGTCTTTTAGCTGGATCGAGCTCGGTCTGGATCTTGTCGTAATAGACGACACCGCTGCTAGCTTTTGGCACCGCTGGCGGTGTATCGCTGCCCGGTTTCGTCACCGCCAGGGTCTGGTCTTTAGCCTTTGCCCTGGGCTCATCGTCAAAATTTGCTGAGCGGCTCGATAATGTCAGCATACCGCCGGGCCTGACCTGCAACTTTTTCCAGAGGTCTTTGATATGGCGTAAAACTTCCTGGGCATCGTCGCTCACTACTGTGATTATGTCTGCATTTAGACCTTCGACTTTGGAAGGCTCAATGCAAAAAGTGAGGTCGCCGGTGGTGGCGCAGCTAACCGAGACATTGAGTGATTGCGTACCGAGGAAGCCGAGCGATGTAAGATGGAAGGTCTTGCCGGGATTAGAGCGTGCCTTTTTCATCATTTCGCTGATGTGCTCGGCACTGGGGAAAGCTCGTATCTTGTGCATCGTGCCCTTGCTGCGCGGCAGGCCTCGCACTTTTTTCAGGCGTTCGAAATGTTGTTTCTCATTGGGCGAAAGCTCAAAGTGTGCGCCCTGCTGGATGAACAATTCAAAAAGATCGGTGCGTTCGAGATTGTTTTTGGCCGCCACCCTTTCGAAAAATTTGAGGGCGCGCTGATAGTTGTCCCGCGCTTCGGTCTTATTGCCTTGCGAATGAGCGAAAAAGGCTCTCAGAGTAGACACCCTGGCGATAAGCAGATCCGAGGGGCGGGCGATGCCCTCTTGGATGCGGCTGAGCTCGGCCATGAGGGCGCGGCAGCGCTGCAATCGGCTGGCCGCTTCCACTGCCAGGTTGGAATTGGCTGTTTGACGCGCTCTTTGCAAATTTGTCATGACCGAGTCGATAATAATTTCGGCTGTGCTCGCGTCCGGACCAATTAGGATTTCACGGATGAGGATCGCTTGATCGATGAGCTTGTCGAGGGTCTTTGTGTTTTCCCAGCTGGAGATGACGTTGCTCTCGGAATGCAAGGTGAGCTCGTCGGCCAGGCCGAGGAAAAAATGATCGTCTTTGGGGCTGACACGGGGCAGTACTCTATTTAAAAGTTCATCCGCTTGTTTGAAGGCGCTGGCCAGGCTGAGTGCCCGTACCAGCGCCGCTATCAAAGAGAGGGCGCCTTCACCGAGGTCTCCCTTGCTGGCATCCAGAGCCTGCATAGCCAGCTGATAGCCGTCATTCAGTCTGCCGTCCTTTATCAGGACCTTGATCTGTTCGAGGTCGTCGGATTTTTGTGTCACGGCAGCTTTCTCAAACTCTGATAGTAATATAGTAAATCTGTCTCTGATTATAGCTAGCCGGGTGCTCAAGTGAATTTTCTATTTCGGCCCCGCCCACCTTTTTGTCTCGCTTCATTACCTCAGAAACCGGCATTGTCCCGGGTTATTTCACGGCAAATTTTGCTTCCTTTTGGGTCTCTTACTTTTCTCTTCTTTCTCAGCCCTTTGCTTCTTGCCGCTCGGGCCGAGCAACTGCCGGCGACGGCCCCGAGCGACAGCGCCAGTAGCCTCAACAGTCTCTCCGCAGCCTATGAGCAAAAGCATTTTGCGGCGGTGGTAAAGCAAGGTGGCGACGTCCTCGCTGGCATCAAGGCCGATGTGCCCAGGGCCGACGCCGATTATCTGCGTGTGCTGGTTTCGCTTGCTGCGTTCAAGAGCCAGTCTCTGCTCACTAGCGCCGCGCTGTTTCGCCAGGCCTATGAAGCATGTCCTGGCGCTGTTACGGCTGCCAATTATGGTGCTGTCGAAATGCTTGTCGGCGACCGTCAGCTGGCTCGTACGCTTTTTAATAAAGCTCTCGACTACGCGCCATCTGATTTTTGTGCGCATCTTGGTCTGGCCGAGCTGGCCGCCCTCGAGCCCAAGTCTGCTCCGGCCGGCGCCGACGTCGAGCTTGCCCGGGCCGCCGCCGCGCTGGGACTAGATGAAAGTGCCCCACTCTGGTCGGCTCTGGCCGATCACTATCTGTTATTGAAAGAGCCGGTTGCAGCTCTTTCTGCTTACGCCAGGGCGGAAAAATGCCTGACGGCAAAGTCAGCCGGAGCGGCTGGCACTAAAGCGATCGATAATCAGACGACAGGCGACGCCGACCTCGAGAAGCATCTCAAGCAGGCCATTTTCCGGGCGGCCCTGCTGGCCGGTAACGATGCTCTCGCCGGAGAGCGGCTGGATGCGGCTCTGGCCACAAGCAATCTGCCGCTCGAGGCCTACAGTCTTTGCGCCTCGCGGCTCTGTCGACCGGATGCGGCCGGAGACCGCCTGGCCCGGCGCTTGTACGACAAAGCCCTGGCCGAAAATGGCCATGACAATGATTTGTTTTACGCTCTTGGTCGGGCATTCGGCGAGGCCGGTCAGGATAATTTTGCCCGTTTGTGCCTGGACCGCGTCCACGAGCGAGAACCTGAAGACAGCAAGTTTGCCCTGGCCTGCGCTGCGCAATTGGCCCGGGGCGGGCACGGCTCGGCGGCGGCAAAAATCCTCAGTGCTCTTGTCGCTCGGGCAAAATCCCAGGAGCCTACTCCTCAGCGCAAAATGGCTCAGGCTCTCGCTCGCGCTGGTCTGCGCCTTTTGCCCCAGTATCAAAAAGATTGGGCTGCGGCCCTTAAAAGCACACTCGCTCAGCCCGAGCGTCCGAATTTCAAAACCGCCTTCGCCGCTTTGAGTGCAATCAAATGCCATTGCAGGCTTTTGACCATGCAATACACTTTGCATGATCAGCCCGGTGTCGCCTTTAGCTATATCCCCGATGATAAGGAGCCGGTGGCTTTTATCATTTACGACGGTAAGGCGACTGAGCCTTTGAAAGTCTGGCGGTCGCTAAAAGACGAAGCGAAAGCCATACCTCTTGGCCGCAGCGAAAATCTCGGCGATTTCTACCATCTGGTCAAAGCCGCCCTCGATTACGCCGAGGCTCCTTACCGCCCCGAGCATCCCTACTATCTTTTCAATACCTTGCCGCTGCGTACCCTGCCGTTGCCTAAACGCGGCTGAGGGTCATTTGCTTGAGGGCTGCCTTGACGAAAGCGGGCAAATCGGCTGGTTTGCGTGAGGTGACCAGATTGCCGTCCACCACCACTTCTTCGTCTACCCAGGTGGCGCCGGCGTGGATCAAATCATCTTTGATGTTGGCGAAGCTAGTCACTTTTTTGCCCTTGACCACATCGGCGGAAGTCAGCACCCAGCCCGCATGACAGATGGCAGCGACGACACCGCCGTCTTTCATGGTTTTGCGCACGATTTCAAGGGCCGCTTTATTGGCTCTGATTTTGTCCGGGGCCCAACCTCCGGGAACGACCACGCAATCGAAACGTTCATTGATATAGTCTTCGCACTGGCCGTCCACATCGATTGGCACGCCATATTTGCCTTTGTATTGCTTTTCGCCGATACCGCCTACCTTGACATTGGCACCCGCTTCCAGGAAGCGATAGAGGGGATAAAAGAGTTCGCGGTCTTCGAAATCGGGGCCGGCAAGTATCAAGACTTTTTTTCCGCTTGCGTCCATTTCCATATGCATCTCCCAAGATTTGTTTGTAGACTAGACCTGTCTCGGACAAGCATACTGCGAGGTTCTATTGTGGGTCGCCTGGCAACGATAAATTTAAAGCGCTGGATTGATGAAAATCGCTCCTTACTCAAGCCTCCGGTCGGCAATAAGCTGATTTTTGAAGACCGCGAATTTATCGTCATGGTCGTTGGTGGCCCAAATTCTCGCACCGATTATCATGTTAATTCGGGCGAGGAATTTTTCTATCAAGTCGAAGGCAATATCACCCTCAAAGTTTTCGACGAGGGCAAACACATCGATGTGCCCATCGGAGAAGGTGAAATTTTTCTTCTGCCGCCCTCCGTGCCGCACTCGCCCAGACGCCCGGCCGGCACAGTCGGTCTGGTGATCGAGCATAAAAGAGAAAAAACAGAAAAGGACGGCTTTATCTGGTTTTGCGAAGCCTGCGGTGAAAAGCTCTACGAGGAATATTTTCATCTGACCAATATTGTCACCCAGTTCCCTCCGATATTTGAGCGCTTCTATGCAAGCGAAGAACACAGGACCTGCGGCAAGTGCGGCCACAAGCTGGAGCGGCCCGATGCAAAAAATTGATGTCCACACGCATATATTGCCGGCGGACATTCCCGATTTTAAAGCGAAATATGGCTACGGTGGCTTTGTCAAACTTGACCACCATGCCCCTTGCCGAGCGCGTATGCTCAAAGACGACGGTACTTTTTTCCGTGAAGTAGAATCCAATTGTTTCGATGCTCCTGCTCGCATCGTCGATCTCGATCGCACGGCGGTCAGTCTGCAGGTACTGTCGACGGTGCCGGTCATGTTCAGCTATTGGGCCAAGCCCAAGGATTGTCTCGATCTTTCGCGCTTCCTTAACGACCATATTGCCGGCATTTGCCAGGCTCATCCCGATCATTTTGTCGGCCTGGGCACGGTACCTCTTCAAGACACCGATCTGGCCATCGAGGAGTTGCGCCGCTCCGTCAAAGATCTGGGACTGAAGGGTGTGCAAATTGGATCGCATGTCAATGATCTTAATTTGAGCGATGCCAGGCTCTTTCCTTTCTTTGAGGCAGCCAGCGAGCTCGGTGCGGCGATCTTTGTCCATCCCTGGGATATGATGGGTCAGGAAAAGATGACAAAATACTGGCTGCCCTGGCTGGTCGGTATGCCAGCTGAAGTTTCGCTTGCTATTTGTTCGATGATTTTTGGCGGTGTTTTCGAAAAGCTGCCCAATTTGCGCGTTGCATTCGCCCATGGTGGCGGGGCTTTTCCGATGACGCTCGGTCGCATTGGTCATGGCTTTGACAGTCGTCCGGATCTTTGCGCCGTAGACAATCCGCACCATCCGCGCCACTATCTGGGCAAGTTTTTTGTCGACTCTCTCGTCCACGATGCGGAAGTGCTTTCTTTCATTATCAAATTATTTGGCGATGATGCCATCGTCCTCGGCTCCGATTATCCTTTCCCGCTTGGTGAAGATAATCCCGGTGCCCTGCTTGAAGCCGTTGCCGGTCTCAGTGCCGAGAAACGAGAAAAAATTCTTTCTTTGAACGCTCGCCGATTCCTGGCCATTTAAACCCAACTATATCTCGAACGGATTGTAATAATGTTTGCTGCCGATAACAAAAGCACTTTTAGTAATACCATTGATGGTGCGCGCGCCCTCGATCAAGCTGACCCGCTGCGTCAATTTCGGCAAGAATTTTATTTGCCCAAGAAGTTGGCGGGCCAACTTCCCGAATGCGTGTATTTAACCGGCAATTCGCTCGGGCTGCAACCGAAGCAAAGCGCCCAGTATATACAGGATGAATTGACCGATTGGGCCGATCTGGGCGTAGAAGGTCACTTCCATGCGCGCTATGCCTGGATGCCTTATCACGAATTTCTCACCGAGATGACCGCCCGCGTCGTTGGCGCCAAGCCGCTCGAGGTGGTCGTGATGAATTCTCTTACCGTCAATTTACATCTTATGCTCGTTTCCTTTTATCGCCCCGAAAGAAAACGTTTCAAAATTGTCATTGAGAGGGGCGCTTTCCCTTCCGATCAGTATGCGGTCGCATCGCAGGCTCGCTTTCACGGCTACGATCCGAGTGAAGCTATCATCGAGCTTACCCCTCGGGATGGCGAAGATACGCTTGCAACGGCCGACATCATTGAGACAATCAAAAAACACGGCGATGAAATCGCCCTGGTCATGCTGGGAGACGTCAACTATTTGACCGGGCAGGCTTTTGAAGTGGAAAAAATCGCCGCCGTCGCCCATGCTTGCGGGGCGCTCTTTGGGCTCAACCTCGCCCACGGCGCCGGTAATCTCTTGCTTGCTCTGCATGACTGGCAAGTCGATTTTGCCGTCTGGTGCTCGTACAAATATTTGAACGCCGGACCCGGTGGAATTGCTGGTTGTTTCGTCCACGAAAAGCATGCCGGTTCTCGCGATCTGCCGCGTTTCGCCGGCTGGTGGGGCCACGACAAAGCCAGTCGCTTCGATATGGGGCCGGAATTCGACGCCATCCCCGGGGCCGAGGGCTGGCAACTCTCCAACCCGCCTATCTTTCAATTGGCAGCCTTACGAGCTTCCCTCGAGCTTTTCGATCAAGCTACCATGCCGGCCCTGCGCCGCAAGGGCGACTTGCTCACCTCCTATTTGCAGTATCTAATCGATGACGTCAACGAGGCCGCTCCTGGTTTTTGTCAGGTCATTACTCCGCGTGATCCGGCTCACCGCGGTTCGCAGTTGAGCTTGCGATTTAAAGGCGAAAGCAAAATTTTGCTCGAGCAATTTAAAGAACAGGGCGTTGTTTGCGACTTCCGCAGGCCCGATATCATCCGCGCCACGCCGGTGCCGCTCTATAACAGCTTTGAAGATGTCTTCCGCTTGTATGAAGTGGTGAGAAAATTTGCAATGCGCGGCTGAGCGCACTTGAATATGCTTACTTATAAGGATAGCGATTGAGAATATGACTGAGTCGACGCAAGCAAAATCATCTCATCCGGTCAGTCCGGCCGATATCACAGTGGTCGGGGCCGGCCTGGTCGGCTCGCTCCTGGCGCTGCTTCTGGCGCGGCGGGGTTTCAACGTAGAAGTCTTCGAACGGCGCCCGGATATGCGCCGTGAGAAGGTGGAGGCTGGTCGCTCAATCAACCTGGCTATCTCCACCCGCGGTATCACAGCCCTCGAGCGTGCCGGTCTTGGCGCCGACATTCTCGCCCAGGCCATCCCGATGTATGGACGGATGATGCACAGCAAGGCTGGTGAGCTTACTTTCCAGCCTTACGGCAAAGACCGGAGCGAATACATCAATTCGATCTCACGGGCCGAATTCAACAAAGTACTGATTGAGCGAGCCGAAGCAACCGGCAAGGTCAAATTTCATTTTGAGCGCAAAGCTCTCGGCATGGACTTCGAGCACTCGCTGCTCAAATTGAGCGGTCCTGATGATGCACTGCTGGAGCTTGCCACCAATCTCGTCATCGGCACTGACGGGTCAGCGTCTAAGATCAGGGATGATATGAGCGCCTTGAAAGGACACGAGGCCGCATCGTCGCGGCTCGATTACGGCTATAAAGAGCTGTACATCCCACCGATCGCCGCGGCGGCTGCCGGTTCGGATGCTTCTTTTTCTCTCGAGAAGAACGCCTTGCATATCTGGCCGCGCGGTTCCTATTTGATGATTGCCCTTCCCAATCTTGACGGCAGTTTTACCGGCACTGTTTTCCTCCCATATAAAGGACCGGTTTCATTTGAGAAGCTGGTGACTGTGGAGCAGGTGCAGGCTTTCTTCGAGGCGGATTTTGCCGATGCTGTGCCACTGATCCCCAATCTGGCCGAAAATTTCGTCAAAAGTCCGCTCGGTCATCTGGACACGGTTAAAGCTCAGCCCTGGAATGTCGGAGGAAAGGCGCTCCTGCTCGGAGACGCTGCCCATGCGATCATTCCATTTTACGGACAGGGGGCTAATTGTGGCCTGGAAGATTTGACCATATTTGAACAATGCGTTGAAGACCACCTCAAGCGCGGTGGCAGCCTGCATGGCGGAGAGAATGGTGCCGGCGACGGCTGGCGAGTCATATTCGACAAGTTGACTGCTCTGCGCAAAGTCAACTGCGATGCCATTTCCGATATGGCGGTCGAAAATTTTGTCGAAATGCGCGATCGTGTCGCCGATCCTCATTTTCTTTTGATGAAAGCCGTGGAAAAGATTCTAGAGAAGAAATTTCCCGGGCGTTATCGCTCGCGCTATTCGCTTGTCACTTTTAGCAATGCTCCTTACAAACTGGCGCTCGATGTCGGCGTGATTTGCGAAGAAATCTTAAATGAACTCTGCAAGGGGCTGACAGATCCGGAAAAAGTCGACCTGGTCCGCGCCGAGGCCCTGATCAATGAAAAGCTTGCACCAATACTTGCCGGTAGTCTCGCTACTTTATAGTCACGTTGTTTGAACGTCGCGCCGGTGCGATTAGCAAATCGCTGAAAAAAATTGCAAATATTTTGGAAATTGGTGTCCAGAAATTTTCTCTGGCGCATACATCTATTTACCTGGTCCCCACACCGGTCTGCCTTGACTTTTTCGCAAGGCGAGTGAATGTACTACTTTTCACTGACAAGAGGTGTATCTCATGGGAATGGATCATACTGCTGCGACCGCACAAAATGACGTTAGAGACGCCGGCAAGCTGGAACAGACTCACAATCATGCCGCCGGCAACGCAGACAACGCTCTTGGGAAACTGCAGGAGAGTGCCGATCTCTTTCCGGGCGCAAAGCAGGTCGCCCGCAATGATGGTCGGTCGAGCGATAAATTTGATCAGCTTTACCCGGGTGGTGCTAACGAGGGTAAGGGTGGTACTGGCCTCGAAAACGGTGATCTTCAAGGCAAGGGCAGCGATCATAGTTTCCTGCCGCATCGTCCTCTCGATATGGCCGCTCCGCCGACAGACGAGGAGCGCAGTGATGCCGATAAATCGCTAGATAAAAGTCTGAGCAAAATGGCTGCTCCGGAAGCAAGCAAATCGATGCAAGCGATTGATGCTGCTATCACTAGTGGTGACACAAAGGCGCTCGGTGAGGCTATAAAATCTGCTGATCCCGCTAAACTGCGCGATATGCTCGGCGAGATCAATCGCGTCCTCGCCGAAAAAGGATCATCGACTCGTCTCGATATGACTGAAGACGGCAAGGTGCTGGTCAGTGACTCTAAGAGTAATACTGCCATCGCCGTCGATCCAAAGACCGGCGATATTTCGGCCAAGGAAGTAGAGCACAATGCTGACGGCTCGATGCTGGTCAAGCCCGGTGAGCTCCTAAATGTTGACACCGACAAGGCCTTCAAAGAAATCAGCGATCGCACCGTCAATGCTGTTAACGGCAAAGTAGATTTTGGCGATATCCTGCAAAAAATGGACGACAAACACGTTATCTTCGATCATTCAGATGACCTCTGGGGCGGTACTGGTGGTGGCACGGGCGGTGGCTCCCCTAGCCAAGGTGGAGATTTCGTCAATACTCCTCGCGACCTTGATTTCACCCCTCTGAAGGAATACTAGGGTAAGGCAGAGCTGCGCTGCTCTATTTACAGCGCAGCTCTATCACTCTGTCCTTTGCTACGATTGGATCGGCTGATGCTGCCGTTTTTAAATGCTTATCGAAAAAGGCCAGAGTGTATTAGTTGATTAAATCTTCCGGCTCTCGATTGCGGTTAAAATTTCCGGACTATTGAGAAGATCTCGGGCCGAGGCGGGCAGTGCGCTAAAAATCAGCAGGCCCAGAATGGCGTTTCTTTTCAGGCTGCGGAAGTTGATCAGGTTTGTTCTCGACGTCAGCGGTCGACTACGACTTTATAGCGAGGTCCACGATATTCACCGTTGCCACCTGAGCCTTGACCGCCGGCGACGCCATAACCCGGTTGGGAGATGAAGCGCTGATTGGAGCCGAGTGTGGGTGTAAGCGGTGGCTGGCCATAGTTTTGGGCGGTGTTCTGATAGGAGGCGGGTTGGCCGCTCATTTGATTGCTCATTTGATTGCTCATTTGGCCAGTTGGTGCAGCGGCCGAAATACTGAAATTATTGATACTGTTGCCCGCAGGCGCGGCATCGTCCGGTATCGAGCTCGGTGCGGCCGGTTCGGCAATCAGTGCCGAGCCACTCATGGCCGGTTGCGGGATCAGTGCGTCGCCCACTTCCGAGCCGAGCACTTTGCCAGCCTGCTGGCGCATCGTGCCGGCGACGGCCATGTTGACGGCATTTTGATGGGCGATTTCTTTGGGCGTCAGATCGTGGCCGATTAGCATTCTCTGCAGATGAGGCTCGTCCCAGTCGAGGACGAAGGGCACAAGCATGATCGAAAAGACGATAAAGGCCATAACAATTGGTTTTGGGCTTAGATTGGCGAAACGACCGGAGCGCTTCTCGCCTTGCAGAGCGCTGTTCCAGCTCGGCAGCTGGTCCGGATGGCCGCCGCCGCCGTGATGACCGCCGTGATGTCCACCGTGATGTACACCGCCGCCATGGCCAAATCCGCCGCCGCCTCCACCATGACTCATAAGAACACCTGACCACTATTGCCGGGGAACACAATCGAAGACATTAATCATATATCTTTTATCCCTTCTTTCAAGGGGACGGTCGGGCACTGCTTGGGGTTTACACCATGGCAGGGAGGATGCTGACAGTAGTTCTTTGTCTCTGGTTGAGGAAGCTTTCCAGCTTCAATGGGTCTTCCTATACCAGGCTGTATTCGTACAATGCCGCTCACCAGATGACCGTGCAGCACTCCAACTTTAACCAGTCGTGGCAGCCGGCAAATTCCTTCACGGAGACGAAGAACAGGAAGCATAGCGGCCATCAACAATCTGGGTTGTCTCTAGGTCAGAGGTACGGGTGTCAAAGCCAGGAGCGCGTAACAAGCCAAAACTGATTAGCAAAATCTGTAAGAGACAATTTGACATACCCGGCGGATCGACTCTGGTCACCGGGATTTGACCCCCATGGATTGCGCAGAACCACAAACTGATGACCAAGATCAACATCCACAATCGAATATTCATGCCCACCGACCAGAGGATGGCGCACGCCCTGGCGCGTAGCTGCAAGGACAGGATTTTGCGAGCTCACGGCTGAATAAATAAAAGTGGCCAATTCCTCCGGGTTTACTTCTTTGGTTTTAATGGCCTCAGTGCGATTGCCGGTTAGACAATGAAGCCCCGTGCCCGGAGCGCCACGACCGCTCTCCGGATCATTGACGCCACTGCCGTTAGGAAATCTCTTCAGCTGAGCACATTCGACGACCCTGGCCCAGAGAGCTTTGTCTCTCAGTCCGAAGGCTTTAATGTCATCAAGGGTGACCGTATAAACAGAACCATTGTCCGGAAAATGCACCACATAAGTATTATGATTGGGACCGTAAGTTATCATCCTCGAGAGACGCTCTTGCCCGCGAGGCAGTCTTGCCACATCGGCCAGAGCAGCTTCAAACCAACAATCTCCATAACGGCTCTGCTGAACGCCATTGGCACCCAGATCGCCAATACCTTTTGGGGTCCAGGGGAAGACGTCATTCTGAGCCCTAACGGATGGTCCCGAGATACTAAATAACATGACTGCGCCTAAGCAAGAAATTCTCAAACAATGCAAAAGCCGTTTTTGGTTTTTGAAGTTATGGTACTGACAAAATGGCATAAATTAGACCGTCCATAACACCTGGAACATATTTTACCCAAAAACATGAATCAGACAAAATATGCCATCGGTTAGCGTCTAAACTAATGGTGCCAGGCGGTGACCGACTTGTGACGCTCGACCATGGTCATGCCTCGGCGCGATCGCAGGTGGCTCAGGATCAAAGTGCTTAAACAGATAAAAGCTGGGAACGGTGAAATCACGAGACGTTTAAGCTCTGTGCGTGGAGGCGCCGACAGCAAAAAAGCGCTCGGGCAATACTTATGCCAGCCAGAAGTCACTTACAAATCTGATTATCCGAAAGTGCCTGTTGCGTTGCAGTGTCAATTTGCATATGACTTGCATGAACATTTGAAAAACGCAGGCTATGACTGGCCTTCCGTGCAGAAAAACTACGACATGAAATTCATGCCTTATGACAAGCAGCTCAATTTCGCCATGTTTTGGTGGCAAAGAAATTACCCGCAGTACAAAGAACTCGGCTTTGTCTTATGGCGGGGTTTTTCTTAAGTGTGCGAAAGTCCGGCAAAATTCACAATTTCTAAATGAGACTTCGCGCTAACCCGCGAATTTGCTGGATTTTGGCAGGGGAGATCGTGTAACACTGTCATACGAAAATTTGTGATTTGTTAATTGGTGTCGAGCTTTTCGTCGTTGAAAAGCCCAGCCAGTTCGTAGTTTGTGGGTATCCATTCATTTCACAAAACCTTCGGCCAAAAACAACAACACTAACCAGACCCGCAGAAACCTCTCTAACTCGGCTGTCAGCGACAGTGCGAGAGAGATTGTCTCGCTGGAATGGATGGATCGATTAACCAACTTACGGAACAAACATCATGAAACGATACATAAACAGAGCCATAGCGGCTCTACTCAGAAGCAAAATATCAAAATCCGTGGGAGTAGTGTTGACACTAGCACTTACTTCCCTCGCATTTGCAAGCCCGGCTCAAGCATCATACCTTTGGAGCGCAAAGTTTACTTATGCACCACATTGTCATGGTGGTGCCGGGCTGATCATCCCAGGTAACCCTAACTGTTACACCCTCGTTACTTCTGGCACTGCCAGGCAAATACCAGCGGTTGTCAACTTCGTTTATTGCGGAAGCGTCACGCCCCCATTATCAAACTCGGGACTGTTTGGAAAAGAATCTCTGCCTCTAGCGAACCTACCTCAGGTTTTTTTTATGGTCTTTTCAATTTTCTTGCGAGCAGCAATTTTTGATGGCTCCGAGAAAATGCCGACCTCCCAATTGTTTTCGCTCGATGCTGACTGAATGGCACTTCTTAGTTCGCACCGTTCAAAATCGGACGATAGGTAAGCAATTCCCACATGAGGATTTAGCAATATCTGATCTTCTTCTGACTGGACTTTAATTGTGGTCTCAGTCGCACCCGTTTTGTCGTCTCGCTTTATGTCGTTGACTTCGAGAATTTTTCCGCTAAACGTTCGGATTGAGCCATCGCGTTGGAGTGTGTCAAAGCGTTCCAATGCTCTCCTCTCAAATGCCGATACAATTTTTCTCCATGTTGCCATTGGGAAATTGGCTGAAAAAGATTGGATTTCGCCCCTCCAGGTCGTGATATCTTCATAGGCAATCATTGGTCCTGGTGGCTCAATGGTGATGAAATTTAATTGTCGCCACTGCCGGTACAGATGCTCTCCGACAAAGGCCCGAACAATTCCTTTGCCAAGGTCTGGATGCACTCCTTGGGAGATATAGCCAATCGTTGGCACAAAATCGTAGGCTGGAGATAATGCTGGTTTGAGGGGATTCGTGTAAATCAAGCTCCAGTTTTTAAGGTGCCTTGATCATGTCTAAATTGATGGTAGCGCATGCGGTTGCTTGGCTCACAAGCTCGGGCGCGGCAGTGCCCAGAGAAGGCGGCGTCGCCATTAGCGTCGATCCGGCCAGGGCAAATCCCAGTGATATAATCTTTATAGGCCTTCTAAGTGGGTCTTTTGTATAGGTCATCTAAATAGGTCCTTTCGTCCCACGCCCCTTATCATCAGTCTTTACACTCTTCACAGCGAGATAGAATAGTGAGAATTGCCAATTTAGTAGGAGCGATAATCTTACTTGGCCTTGTTGTTTTTATGCTGGTCACGTCTATTTCGGCGGGGCATATGCCGACGCCGCGAGCGCTTGTGCTGGATGGAGCTCTTTTGCTATTTTCGGCTGGTCGTTTCATTGCCTTCGGCATGCCTGGCTCGCCGATCATCAGACCGCTGCGCATGGTTGGTCTGGTCTTATTAGTTGGCTACATGCTCATGAAGAGCATTTAGATCAAATCAGCGCCGGCCGTTTCTAAAGTTGCAAACTGGTCAATAAATCTACAAGAGCCTGGTCGCGTTCATGCTGTCTGCCGTGATGCGCCAGGCTGGCTGCGCGTCCTTCTACGGTGCGGTGCAGGCGCAGGGGTACAGATACAGTCGATTGGCAATCGGCTGTAGAAACCGGCAAAGGCTCCCGGAAAGAGTATGCATCTATTCCTGCTCCCTGACTGGCTTTTTCGATCAAGTCTTCGAGAAGAGCCTGGGCCAGTCGATAGATAAGCTCGATTACGGCCGCTCCCTGCGCCGCCGCTGTTTTTTGAAAATCAAATTCCGGTAGACCGAATCGGCAAAGCCCATGGCTGGTTGTACGCAGGCGACCTGTCGGCAGGGTCGACTGGAAGACGGACAGAAGTGAGCGCAGTTGCGGCTTGCCCACGGCTTCGCTCAGCATCGCTTGCAGCGCAGGGGCATCCGGTTCATAAATCTTGTAAGCGAGCGGATCGATGAGCAGGCCACCAGTTTCTCGAGCGAAAAAGGCGGCGGCAAACTGTACCATTTGAAAGCCGGGCATGAGCGGCGTCAGCTTATCGCCGGTGGTGATTTCGAGCAGGTGCGAAGTCGATTGAATAGCGCTTGCCCGATCTTCTTCGACACCGAGATAGCTGAAAAAAGTCTCGAACATTTTCAAGCAGGGTTCTGCTTCGACAAGATCGAAATCAAGTCTGGTGCTCATTTTCATCTCACTCAGCCGGGCGCGAGTTTTGCTCTCCGGCAAAGAAGCAATGTATTTGAGCATTTTGTGGTCGAGAGCGACCGAGTCAAAGTCATCGAGCAGACTTTCTGCGAATATATAGAGATTGAAGCGCAATTTTAGCGGTATATCAATCGCCTGTCTGACGCGCGGCTCAAATTTTGGCGCCTTTATCATGCGCTTATTTCGTCTGTAGCGGCGGCGGGACGACGATGCGATTGGCGCGTCGGCGACTGGCATCGACCAGCCTGGCATTAGGCAGGTCGGTACTTTCCATTTTTGCTCTCGCCCCGGCTTGATCACGGCCGCCGGCGATGTGGCGGGCAAGCAGGCGCGGCTCGATCTCAGCAAGGGGGCAATCGATAAACCAGATTTCGTCCAGTATTTTTGGGATTTCGTTCCAGGGCGGGCTATCGAGGAGCAGGTAATTGCCCTCGACGACGATGATGCTGTGCTGTGGCAGTACGGCTATCGTATCGGGCGCTGGTTCTTCCACGGCGCGATCAAAAGAAGGACAGGTGACGGTATCACCAGTGGTGCCAGCGCTCTTGATGCGACGCAGCAAGGCGATGAAAGCATCTCCGTCGAAAGAGGCTGGGACGCCTTTGAGGGGCAGAAGATCCAGGTTTTTGAGCGCGGCATTATAGCGATGGAAGCCGTCCATCGGCACGACGATAGCCGCTTGCGCCGTATCTTTTACTCCTGCCGCGACGCTTTGCTCTTCGCCCTCCTCCAGGCATTTATTGATCTCAGCTACCAGTGCTGCGGCCGTCGTACTCTTGCCCGCCCCGGGATAGCCTGCCATGCCCAGCATATAGCGCTTCGCCGTGCCGGCTTTAGACCGCACGATCTGGGCTAATTGCGCAAAACTTTGTGGCTCGGCGGAAGGCATCGACTTTATTTTATCCGAGATATTTGTGCAAAAACATATTGCTGCGCGCCAGGGCAATCATCGCCGAGGTGCGATCGTAGGAAGCTCTCTGGTCACAGTTGAAGCCGTGTTCAGCGTCATAGACGAGCACATCGGTATTCCTTTTTTCGGTCAGAGCTTCTTTTACTTTTTCGACCACGGTCATCGGAATGTGGGTGTCTTTTTCGCCGAAATTTACCAGCAGTGGTGTTCTCAGATTGGCTGCCTGATCGAGGACGCCGTCGATACCGCCGGGATAATAGCTGACAGCAGCGTCAACAGCATTTTTCGCCGCCAGGCGGAAGGATAAATTGCCACCCATGCAATAGCCTACAGAGCCGACCTTGGCGATTACCGCGTCCATTTCTTTCATGGCGCGGGCCGTCGATGCCAGGTCGTTGGTTGCCTGCTCCCAGTCGAGATTGCCGTAATATCCGAAGCCCTCCTGGACGTCTTGTTCGCTATAGCCGATGTTCAGGCCCGGTTTGATGCGGAAGAAAACATCGGGAGCAACGGCGACAAAACCGAGAGCAGCGTAAATATCGGCAACCTGCCTGATGTGCGAATTGACACCAAAAATTTCCTGGATGACGATCAGACCGGGTCCGCGACCGCCTTCCGGTAGAGCCTGATAAGCCGAATACTCTTTACCGTCTGCTGCTTTTAGTTTGATATCCTGGCCCATGATTTCTGCTCCTTGATTCTATTACTCGTACATCGCTTTTGTAATGTGTTGTTATTCCGGCGTATGCTCGGGCCGCTTGCCCTTGGCGGCCAGGCGCTCTTGTAGCAGCGGTTCGAGCAAGGCGAGCATTTCGACTTTGGCCATGCTGTTCAAACAAATTAGACGCGCACCACGGGTAATGGCACTAATTTCGGTAGCTTCATCGGTCGGTTTGTCGACAAGGAAGAGAAATGGGATTTTAGCCAGCTCATCGTCCAGTTTTAGTTCATTGAGGAAGCCTATGCCGTCACCGTCGAGCATCTTCAGGTCAGAAATGATTATGTCGGGTAAATTTTTCTGGGCCAGGAAAAGAGCCACCGACATCGCTTGGGCCGTGACAAGCTGGTAGCCAAGCGGCTTGATTGCTTCGCGCACAAGGGCCACTGACTTTTGTGAACTGCCTGCGACTAGTATTTTGGGAGTTTCCATCGGCCTGTGATGTTAAACTGCTTAAGTCGTGAAAGCAAGGGCAGGACATGAGATTATGCAAAAAAGAATGCTTGGCAAGACCGGAATGAATGTCAGCGTGCTCGGCTTCGGCGCCGCCGAAATCGGTTACGAGGGGGCGCAGCAACCGGACATCGACAAACTCCTCGCTGCTGCCCTGGAAAATGGTCTCAATGCCATCGATACGGCCGAGTGTTATGTCGACAGCGAAGAAAAACTGGGCCGCTCAATCGGCAATCGCCGCCAGGATTTTTATCTCTTTACCAAGTGCGGACACGCCGGCAATTTTTTCACGCCAGCCTGGAGTGCTAAAGAAATCGCCGCCAGTCTCGAGGCCAGTCTGAAAAACCTCAAAACCGATTATGTCGATTTGCTGCAATTGCACAGTTGCGACGCGGCCGTCCTGCGCAAGGGCGAAGCAATCGAGGCTTTGCAAAAGGCTAAAGCCGCAGGCAAGTGCCGCTTCATCGGTTATAGCGGCGATGGAGAAGACGCTCTGGCAGCTCTTGAGCTCGATGTCTTCGACACTCTGCAAACTTCGTGCAGCATTTTTGATCAGCAGAGTATCGATTTATTGTTGCCGGTCGCGGTCAAGAAAAATATCGGTGTCATCGTCAAACGCCCAATTGGCAATGCCGTCTGGCGATTCGACAGCAAGCCGGATAATGAATATGTGCAGGAATACTATCGGCGCATGAAAGAGCTCAAATATCCCTTCATCGAAAAAGGCGAGAATATTGCCGAGACCGCTCTGCGCTTCACCCTTTCGCAGCCGGGTGTGTGCACGATGATCGCCGGTACGACCAAGCCTGACCGCTGGCCGGCCAATGCCGATATGGTGCGCAAAGGTGAGCTGCCTGAAGGGCAATTAAAAGAGATCCGCTCGCGCTGGCAGGCCGTTGCCGAGCCTTCCTGGCTGGGGCAGATCTAAATCTAAATCAGCTACTTTATTCTTGCGGTTTGGCAGCGCGTTTCTTGACCGGGGCGGGCGGCGCTTCTTCGCTTTCCGCTGAAGTCTCGTCCTGAGCGCCGGCTTTAAGTCGTATGCGCTTGGGCGCCGGAGCCGCTTTTTCTTCCGGCTCGGGATCGGCGTCGACATTGACTTCGCGATCGGCCTTGCTGCCGGTTTTGATTTTACCGCTGACAGATGTCTCTGTTTCGCGGGTGACACGCGTCATGAAATGATTGTCGGTTTCCCAGAGTTTGGGTGCATAGCCGGTCAGGCGGATCAGGTGTTTCTTGGCCAGATTGCCGTGTTCGTCGTCGTTATACATGTTGCCCATGAGATTGAGGCCCTTGAAGGTCATGCCTTTTTCCATGCCGACTTCATTGCGGTAAACGAGCAGCCACTCGTGTAGACATTTTTTATAAAGCTCGGGGTCGCGGTCCGTCTGCCTTTCGATTTTTGCTTCCAGGGCTTCGGCGTAAATCAGATGGATGTCCATGTCGTCGTCGTTCATCTTCATGGCGCGGGTAGCAAGAGCCAGAGCCCGACTGACATTGCCGTTTTTCAAAGAGGAGCGAGCCCGGTTGGCCACAGACCAGGCCGATTCCATGTCGGGGCTGACGATTTCGTCATACTCCTGGACGCGGGCGCCCTCGCCTTTCATGTTGTCGACATGTCGTAACGGTTTGTCGATGCTATCGCCCGCCGCTTCCGAGGCTTGCTGGGAGGCCAGCTGGGACGCCAGCTGGGACGCGATCAGGCCGAGGGCGAGTGGGAGGATGCTGGCTAATTTAAAATTTTTCATTGCTTGACCGCTGACGGTTCGGGCCTGCACATAATAGACAAGTAATCTTTTACCGTGCAAAATAGCGCATGTGCGGCTATCTTTATTGTACGAATGTATAAAATCATACGCGGCTATGGCATGTCAAATTGGAAGTATTGATGGTGATTGGCAAACGGTCTCAAAAGCGTGAAGAAACCAGGCAGGAGATATTGGCCGCTGCGGCTAAGCTCTTTAGCGAAAAAGGCTATGGGCAGTCTTCTGTGGAAGATATAGCGGCAGTGGCCGATGTCGTCAAAGGCACTTTCTATTACAATTTTGGCTCAAAAGAAGACGTAGTCATCGCTCTGCGCCATCAATCCGTGCAAAAAGCGATCAGCGAGGCTGAAACAATGGCCGCTGAGGGCGTCTCCCCGGTGCAGTGCATCGAGCATTATTTAGTTACAACCAGTCGCTGGTCTGAAGAAAATCCCGAGCTGGCCTCGGTCCTCTTCAACAATGGCCCCCTCTTCCTGGCCGCTCGTCAGAAGAAAAATGAAAATCCAGGCGGAGAGGCTCTCCTTGCAGGTAATGCCGCGCCAGTCAAGGCCGACACCGGCAAGACTACACAGGCTCCGCCCCTTGCGCTTGCTCTCAAAAATCTTGTCATACAGGCTCAGTCGGCAGGCGAGCTCAATGCCGCCCTCGAGCCATCCTACGTGGCAGCGCTGATTACCTTCATCGGCATGCATACGCATCTGACCTGGGCAGCCGAAGGCATGCAGGGGAGTCCCTGCCAACAAGTGGTGACAAATTTTCGAGCTGTCCTGACTGGCCTGGCCGGTCGTTAAAAAGGTGTTGTATTGACTTATATATTGTTTGCCCTGGTCTTGATTCTTTTCTTGACCGTTTACTGCCTGCGCATCTGCAGCGAATGGGAGCGTAAGGTCGTTTTGCGTCTCGGTCGCTTCGCCGGTGTGCGCGGTCCGGGATTGTTTTTCCTGGTGCCCTTCCTCGAGACAACGCCATACACTATCGACCTGCGCACAGTGACTAGCAATATCTCGGCTGAGCAGACGCTGACTCGCGATAACGTGCCGGTCAATGTCGACACCGTCATCTACTGGAAGGTAATCGATCCAAAACTAGCCGTGCTCGAAGTGACCGACTATCAACAAGCCATACTCGGTGCCGCTCAGACCGCATTGCGCGACATCATCGGTCGCAGTGATCTGGCTCTGGTGCTCTCGGACCGCGCCGGTCTCGACGAGAGCATGACGGCCGTGCTCGATAGTCAGACCGAGCCCTGGGGTGTGAAAGTAGCCTCGGTGCAGATGCGCGATATAAAAATTCCCGACGCTCTGCAGGATGCGATGAGTCGTGTTGCTCAGGCGGCTAGAGAAAGCCAGGCCCGCGTGCTGCTTGGAGATTCCGAAATGGCCATCGCTCAGCGCTTCGCCGATGCCGGCAAGGTTTATGAGGCCAATCCGATGGCCGTGCATCTGCGCGGTATGAACATGCTCTATGAAGTGATGAAAGCAGGCGGTACCTCGACTGTGATCGTGCCATCATCGGCGGTGCAGAGTATGAGTTTCGGTGGGCTGGCCGGCGTCACGGCTCTGGCCGAGCAGGTCCAGCAGAAGGGAGAATAGCCTTCTGCGCTCTTTGGGGCTGTCGCCTGTTTTCATTGTTGCGTTGCGTTTTGCAATGCGTTTTGCGATGCGTTTTGCGATGCCCTGGGGCCTGGTGCTCCTTTACTTGAGTCTGCCTCTGGCAGCTGATGCGGCAAAAGCGGATCTGCAAGCGGTAAAAAAGCTTCCCCTCGCCACCGGCGCCGAAAGAGTGCACGGGGTTTTGGGCGGCAAGCCCTTTGTCTGTGAGCAAGCGCTGATTAACAGTTATTCTATAGTCCTGCGTCAAAACCATGGACGATATGCTCGCCTGGTATTGAAATTCAGCACCGCTGGTAGTGAATCGTTGGACGCCTCCGGCGCGCATGAATATTACAGCAAAGGGGACAGGCCGCCCCGATTGGAGATGGCCTATCGCAACAGTCGGGCTGAAAAGCTAGAGCTTTGTGACCCCGCTAAAATCGGCTTTGCTTTGCATCTTAAACTTGCTCCGCGTCAGCGCAGTACTCACTCTGATACCACTAATGGTGCGATTGTTCTGCGTCTGGCTAATGGTGATTTTCTCCAGGGCAGTTTTACTGCCCGGCAATCTCCCCGCGTTATCTGGGACACCGAGCAAATCGAGCCTTAGAAATTCATTTGCCCTGATAGCTGATGCGGTAGATATTACCGGCATAATCGTCGGAAACAAGCAGCGAGCCGTCGGAAGCGACGACTAAATCGACTGGTCGCCCGCCCACATCCTGACTGGCATCATCGAGCCAGCCGGTGGCGAAGGGCTCGTATTTGACGGCTTTGCCGCCCTTGATGGTCGCCATGGTGATGCGATAGCCGCTTTTTTTGCTGCGATTCCAGGAGCCGTGCTCGGCAATGAAAACATTACCCTGATACGCTTTTGGAAAACTCTTCCCCGTGTAGAAGCGCATGCCGAGTGATGCTACGTGTGCGCCAAGGCACATGGCTGGTGGTGCGAATTTGTCGACCAGATCAGCCGGTGCTTTGTCGCCAAACTCCGGGTCTTTTTGGTTGTCGCCCCAGCGGTAAGGGAAGCCGAAATGCATCCCGGCTTTTGGTGCGCTATTGAGCTCGTCGGGCGGACGGTCGTCGCCGAGATTGTCCCTGCCGTTATCGGTAAACCAGAGCACGCCACTGCCCGGCTGCCAATCGAAGCCGACAGTATTGCGGATGCCGCGGGCAAAATTTTGACTTTTGCCGCTGGCGTCCAGAAAGTTGAGAGTACCGTAAACAGGCTTGCTCGGCTCGCAGACATTGCACGGTGCGCCCTGGGGCCAGAACAATTTGCCGTCTGGGCTAAAGCGGATATATTTCCAGCCGTGGTGCGTATCGCTGGGCATCTCGGCGATGACAACCGGTCGAGGCGGGTGTTTTAAGTCTTTTTCGATATTGTCGAAGCGACTGATTTTGTTGATTTCGGCCACATACAGGGCGCCGTCTTTGAGCGCCACACCATTTGGTTGGCGCATCGAGCCGGCTACGACTATCACTTCGTCGGCGCGGCCGTCCTTATTGCGATCCGGCAAGGCATAGACGACGCCTTCTTTATCGACGCGTGTGCCGACAAAAACCGTACCGCTGGGACTAATGGCTATTTGTCTGGGTGAGAGCATATCGCTGGCAAATAGACTGATTTTGAAACCGGGCGGCAGTTTGATCCTGGCCATGATTTTCGCCGCTGCCTTTTCACTTTCGCTTAAGGATCTGGCGGCGGGCTCCGCTGCTGGAGCGGGAATTGCTGAAAGGGCCAGAAGGCAGATGTAAAAGGTAAAGGCGATGCCGGCTTTGTCTGTTCGAAACTCGGCTAAAGAAGCCTTCCATCTACTAAAAATTCTGCTCAAACTGCTTCCTCTCACAACTTTTTCTATCTCATCATTACCGGAGAATTTTACAACGAGATCAGGCGGTAAATTCTCGAGTATTTGAACTGTGTGCCTCTTACGTCATGTTCGTTTCTGGAATTTCTAACTCAAAATTCACATTGGTAAAAGGTTTTGAATCGATGAATGCTGACGAATATTTTGCGCTGAAAAGTCAAATCAGCAAAAGCTCAAGAAACACTGGGTTTCGCATAAAGTCTATTGACACGCGATCGGCTTGTTCGATAATTCCGCTGTTTTTATCGTGCAAATTTAGGCTTGTTCGATAATTTGAGTGCTTTTTAGAGGCCTTTTTAGCCTTTGTTCGATACTTTTTCGCCGCGAAATTGGCCATGTTGCCTGGTTCTATCGATTTATCGAATAAAATTTCGATCCATTGAAGCACTCAAGCGCTGGCAACGATCGCTATCAATCATGCCAGTTCAGAAGCTGCACGCTGATAGCGGCACCTTCGGCTAAAAATTCCGACTCTTGCGGGAAGAGCATCAGGCAGTCGGCGGCGGCAAGACCGGTGAGCATGTGCGATTCCTGGCCGCTTGTCGCCGCTGCGGTCAACGATCCATCGGCGGCGCTCGCCAGTGTACCGCGCACGAAATCGAGACGCCCTGCTTTTTTCTGGAGATTGCGCGTCAGTCTTGCAGTAGTGATGCGAGCGCTTTTCTGGCGGAGACCCTGGATGATTTTGAGCGCCGGTTTGACGAAAAGATTGAATGTAATCAAGGCCGAGACTGGATTGCCAGGCAGTCCGAAGATCAATTTCTCGACGCGGTCGCCTTTTTCGATGACGCCGAAATAAACAGGTTTACCGGGCTTGACTGCGACTCGCCAGAAGACTGTGCGCACGCCGAGCTCTTCAAAAGCTTCTTTGACAAAGTCGCGCTCGCCTACCGAGACACCACCAAGAGTGAGGACAACATCGCTTGCGGCAAGAGCTTCAGTAAGCACAGCAAGAGTTTCGGCGCGATCGTCAAGGCAGTGGAGAGCCTTGATTTCCCTCACGTTCAAGCAGCGCAGAGCGGCGACAAGAGCCGGTGTGTTTGAGTTGTAGATCTGAGCGCCACTCAATTGCACACCCGGTGCCGGCTCGACAAGCTCATCGCCGGTAGCGACAACGGCAAAGCGCGCTTGTTTGTAAACCTGCACTTCGCTTAAACCAAGCGTCGCCAGCAAGCCGATTACAGGCGGAGAAACAGCCATGCCGGGAGCGAGGACGCTCGTACCTTGCTCTACTTCTTCACCCTGCATGCGGATGTTTTCGCCGATTTTTGTGCGCGTGGCAAAAGCGATTTTGGCCGGGGCGCCATCAGCAGCTTCAATTATTCGGCAGTATTCTTTCATCACCACTGCTTCGACGCTCTCCGGCACGGGAGCACCGGTGAGGATGCGCAGGCAATGGCCGGGTGCCAGGGCTCTCTCTGCAAGCGATGCCGGATCTGCACCGGCCGCCACTTCGCCGTCAAAAATCAATTCGATCTGGTTGTCCTGTGCGGCGGAGACCAAATCTTCGACAAGCACGCCGTAGCCATCGACGGCGCTGTTGTTGAAGCGCGGTAGATCGAAACCGGCCTGTAGCGCATGCGAAAGCACCCGGCCGAGGGCGTCCGCGCAGTTTATCGTTTCGCTGACACGCTCGAAGCGTGCGCCTTCAGTGCGGATTTCCTGCAGGGCTTGTTCGTAGGTAAGCATCGCTTATTTCTTGGACAGGTCGGTCTGGCCCTGACTCTTGTCGTGGCTGTCGCCGTGACCGGCGCCTTCGAGCATGGCAAAGGCATGGGTGATCGCTGGGAAGATTGCCGTCAGACCGTCTTGCACGCCGGATGGCGAGCCGGGCAGGCTGATCAAAATAGTCTTGTTGCGCACGCCGGCGACACCGCGGCTGAGCATGGCGAAGGAATTGCGCTCCTGGCCGTAATCGCGAATAGCCTCGGCAACGCCAGGCAGCTCACGTTCGATCAGGCGGTTGAGCGCTTCCGGTGTATTGTCGCGGGGCGAGATACCGGTACCGCCGGTGGTGATCAGCAAATTTACCTGCAGGTCGTCGCAACAGCGGCGCACGGCCGGTACTATTTCCGATTCGTCATCGGGGAAGACTGAATATTCGGCGATGTCGAAATTGCGCTCTTTCAAGAAATCGACAATGATCTTGCCCGATTTATCTTCGCTCTTGCACTTGGCCGCAGTGTCGGAGAGGACGAGTACCGCTGCGCGGAAAGGCTTACTGCCGGCTGCTTTTGCCGCGGCTGTAAAATCGGATTTGCCACCTTTTTTGCTGACTAAGGTGACGCTTTCGATCTGCATAAATTCATCGACCATTTTGGCCATGTCATAAATTGTCAGCGCCGCCACCGATGCCGCTGTCAATGCTTCCATTTCGACACCGGTCTTGTAGACGGCTTTGACGGTGCATTCGATTTCTATTGAATCTTCATCGACATGAAATTCAACGCCGACAAATTCGACCGGGATCGGATGGCAATAAGGAATGATTGTGCTGGTGTTTTTGGCGGCCTGGATGGCGGCTACTTTGGCTACAGCGAGCGGATTGCCCTTGGGCAGAGTATTGGTGCGGATTTGGTCGATGGTGCCGGGGCTGACCCGGAGGACCGCTTTTGCCACCGCTTCTCTAAGGGTGCTCACCTTTTGTGAAACGTCGCGCATGCTTAACCTTTATCCTCCAATTTCAATCATCGCTCGATTATCGTTTGCCGCTATCTCTTCCGCTGGGGGATGGGCTTCCGGCTTCATCCTGAGCGAGTCGAGAATCATACCTTGAAGAGTACTGTCTGTGGCACCCAGCCTCATGGCATCGCGAAGATTTGTTTCCGCCGGGTAAAAGAGGCAAGACTTGACCTGGCCATCGGCGGTCAATCTCAGGCGATTGCAGGTCGAGCAAAAACTGTCGGACATCGACGATATAAAGCTGACCGTGCCGATGCCGCCTTCGATGGCGTAATCTTTGCCGACAGCCGAGCGGTCGTCTTCGAGTTTGCGTAATTGATAGTGTTCGCCGATCAGGGCGAGCATGTCTTTGTAAGTGACCACTTTTTCATTGGTCCACTGATTGTCTTTAAAAGGCATGTATTCGATGAAACGCACGTTGACTCGGTTTTTGGCGGCAAATTCGACGAAGTCGAGAATCTCGTCATCGTTGACGCCGGACATGACGACGACATTGATTTTGACGCTGGCGAAATTTTGCTTGAGGGCTCCGTCTATGCCGGCCATGACAGCATCGAAGACTTTGACGTCCTGTCTGGCGATGGCGCTGAAGCGCTCTGGTTTAAACGAATCGAGACTGATATTTAGTTGCGAAAGGCCGCTTGCATAGAGGTCTTCGACGTGGCCTGCAAGCAGAGTGGCATTGGTAGTCATGGCCAGAGTCTTGAGACCGTCCATGCGACCGAGGCCGCGGATTAGCAAAGGCAAATCTTTGCGCACCATTGGTTCGCCGCCGGTGAGGCGGATTTTCGTCACACCCATTTCGATGAAAATGGCAGCGACACGTTCGATTTCTTCGAAAGTAAGAAGTTCCTGGCGCTTCTTCCAGGCCAGGCCTTCGACCGGCATGCAGTAGGTGCAGCGCAGATTGCAACGGTCGGTGACTGAGATGCGCAGATAAGTGTGTTCGCGGCCGAAGCCGTCCACCAGTCTATTTGCTAGGGTCTGGGGCGCTGCCATCTATTTGCCGCCCGCCAGTTGAGGCTTGTGTTCGTACTCGCGTTCTTGATCATGTCCGTGACTGCAGTTTACCCAATCGGCGCTGCCGTCCAGATAATGTTCTTTTTTCCAGATCGGTAATCTCTTTTTGATTTCGTCGATGATATAACGCGATGCCTGATAGGCCTGATCGCGATGAGCGGCGGCGACTCCGAGGAAGACGGCCGCTTCGCCGATGGCCAGTTCGCCTACCCGGTGCACGGCCAGGCATTTGATGATCTGATAGCGTTCCTGCGCTTCGGCGAAGATGCGCAGAGCTTCGGCCCTGGCCAGTGGCTCGTAACCTTCATAGCTCAAGGCGCGCACTTTTTTGCCTTCGTTATGATTGCGGACGACGCCTTCAAATGTAATCAGCGCGCCAGCGCGGTCGTCGCGCAGTGCTTCTTTGAGCTGCTCGCAGTCGATCGCTCTGTCGGTCAGTTCAAAGATCGGTACTTGCGGCATGGGCTCAGCCTCCAGCCACGGGCGGAACAAAGATGATTTCGCACTGATCTTCAATGGCCGTGTCGAAGCTGACAAAATCGTCCTTGATGGCCACGCGCAGTCTCTCCACCGGCAGGGCAAAGCCGTGCTTGCCGCGCAATTCTTCATAAAGAGCGCGCAGGGTTGGGGCGGTCGTCTCAATCGTTTCTTCAGCCAGGCCTCGCTCCTCGCGAAGCAGGGCAAAATAGCGGACCTTCAGGCTTTTCGCATTTGCTTTGTTCACAGTTGCAATTATACTGCTCAAGCGACTGACAATTGCCAGCCTTTGCAGCCTTTATCTTAATAGTGAAAGATCCGTTATTCTTGGATTTTCAAATAAAGGACTGGGGAAAATGTCTGAATCTGTAAAAACGAGCCAAGCTTACGGTGGTTATGGGGGCTGGACTTCTCCAATTAGTGCCGCCATGGTCGCCGCCGGCGCCGTCCGCCTCAACCAACCACTTTATGGTGATGACGGGCACACCCTTTATTTCCTGGAAGGTCGCCCGAGCGAAGCTGGGCGGCAGGCTCTTGTCCGCCGCGTCGGTGCGGGAGCGGGCCGGCTCGAGGACGTCACAGAGGGCTCGGTCAATATTCGCAGTCTCGTCCACGAGTACGGCGGCGGGGCTGTCGGCTTTGGCGATGGTTTGATTTTTTATTCCAACTACAGTGATCAGCGCCTCTACGTCATCGCTCAGAACGGTGCAAAAGGCAAACAGGCCGAGGCTCTGGCCATAAGTCCGGAGGGGCCCTATCGCTTCTCCGATTATTGTGTCGATGCCAGAAACAAACGCGTCATTTGCGTTATGGAAGATCACGCGCCGGTAAAAAGCGGCCAGGCGGCCGAACCGGTAAATATTATCGTTGCTTTTTCCTATGCCGGCGCCGCGGCAAAATTGCAGGGAGACGATGATGGCGCGGAGGTGGTTGCGCCGCCGCAGATTCTCGTGCAGGGCAGCGATTTCTATGCTTTCCCGCGATTGAGCGCTGATCGCTCGCAACTGGCCTTTATGCGCTGGGAGCATCCTAATTTGCCCTGGGATGATTCGCAATTAATCGTCCTGGACCTGACTACAGGTAAGGAAACAGTCGTCGCCGGTCAGGCCGACGCCTCGGTTTTTCAGCCGCAATGGGCGCCGGACGGGACTTTGTTTTTTGTCTCGGATTGCTCCGGCTTCTGGAATCTCTATGCTTATCGTCCGGCGATGGCGGGCGGCCGAGCAGAAGTAACCAGTGTTACTCCAGCCGCCTACAGCGAATGTGAATTTGGCCAGCCTCTCTGGGTCTTTGGTCAGTCGACCTATGTCGTCGTAGATGAGCGCACCCTCATTTGCGCCGTCAATAAAAAAGGACTCTGGTCCTTAATCCGACTCGATCTAGACTGGACCGGCGCGGGCAGGCATAAGTCGAGCGACATAGAGAGCCCTTACACCGACGTCTCCTGCCTCAGCCTCGGCCGCAGCGGCGCCAGCAATAATCAGGATTTTCGCGTCGCCATGCTGGCCGGAGCCGCCTCTATAGCCGAAGCGGTGGTGGAATACAATGCAGCGACCAATTCTTTTATAAGCGTGCGCAGCTCCGCTCCGACCGTGCCCGATTCCGGCTATGTGTCGAAGCCCGATGTTATCGAATTTCCGACCGAGGGCGGACTGAGTGCTTTTGCTTTTTTCTATGCGCCGACCAGTAAAGATTTTGCCCCTGTTCAAAATCCAAACGGCAAGGCCGATCTGCCACCACTGCTGGTGAAATGTCACGGTGGGCCGACCGGGGCGGCGGGCAGCGATCTGTCGCTCGGCATCCAGTTCTGGACCTCGCGCGGCTTCGCCGTCGTCGATGTCAACTACGGCGGCAGTACCGGTTATGGTCGCGCTTATCGCAAGCGTCTGAACGACAACTGGGGCATAGTCGATGTCGATGATTGCGTCAATGTCGTCAAATATCTGACCGCTTCCGGACGAGTGGACGGTGCCAGAGTTGCCATCACCGGTGGTAGCGCCGGCGGCTATACCGTACTGTGCGCGCTTACCTTCAAGGATATTTTCAAAGCCGGAGCCAGTCATTACGGCATCGGTGACCTCGAGGCCCTGGTGCGCGATACGCACAAATTTGAAGCCCGCTATCTGGACAATCTGGTTGGTCCCTACCCGGCTGGCGTCGATATTTACAAGGCTCGGTCTCCTATCCACCATGTCGAAAAACTGCAATGTCCGGTAATATTCTTTCAGGGTCTCGAGGACAAAGTCGTGCCTCCCAATCAGGCTGAGGCCATGGTGGCAGCCCTGGACGCCAAAAAGATTCCGGTTGCTTATCTCGCCTATGAAGGCGAACAACACGGATTTCGGCAGGCGGCCAATATTGTCCGCACACTGGAAGCAGAGCTCTATTTTTATCGTCGCATTTTTAACATCGTCAGCGATGAAAAGCTGCCCGCCGTAGAGATCAAAAACGCCAGGTGAAACGCTTGTCGAGGAGATGAAACTTTGAAATTACCACTCCTCAAAGGCTCGTTGTGTGCTTTGCTTTTCTCTCTGGTCTCTGCCTCATTCGGTGCCGCTCATGGGGCAGTCTTTTTTGGGCGACCGCAAATATGTGATCGATAGCGATAAGATGTTGATTCGTTTTGCCCGCTGAGCACAACTGCTTTTGAAGGACTAGAATCAGAAGACAAGTAGTGATCGGAAACCCAAGGTATCCCCGATGAATTTAAATATCCATGGCTAAGCAATGTACCAGGCTCCTGGTCTGTACTAAGGGTAAGCATTGCTCGGCAAATGATGGGCCGAGCGTCTTGAAAAAGTTGCGCAGAACGATCGAGAGATGTGAGCTCGATCAGTTTTTTAAGGTAAAAAAGAGCGGCTGTTTAGGCTATTGCCGGTATGCGCCGGTGATTAGCGTCGAGAGCTATGGCTTTTATTACGGCAAAGTGCGCGAAAGTGACTGCCAGGAAATCATCGAGAGGCATCTTGCCAAGAAAAAACCACTGAAACGTCTCCTTTTGCCCTCTAAGAAAAGCAAATAGGTGTAAATGGCGGCAAATAGGCCCCAAAAGACTATTAATACGGTAAATTAATGGGAGTTATTTCCATCCAGAGATGTTCGGGAGTTTTTGTCGATGACCAGCGAACCGACAGGTTCTAGCACCACTAATCGCGGCGAGCCGCTCTTTACGAGAGTGCTGGCCGATTTGCGGCTGCATCGCCCTGGCCTGGCCAACCGTCTTGCCGCTAACAGTACCGTGCTGGAGCGGGTGCGTGAATACGAGAAGCAAACGGCGCTGATCACCCAGCAGGTCAAATTGGCCGCCGCCCGGGGAGAAGACATCGAAAAGCTCGCCCTGCTAGACCCGGTCACCGAGCTCTACAATCACCGCGCTTTCGTCAAAGAGCTCAAGGCCGAGATGGCCCGCGCCAAACGCTATCGTCATCCCGTCTCGCTCGTGATCATGAGCGTGGACGGTTATGAGGAGCTGGTACACCAGTTTGGTCCGCTCACGGCCGAGGCCATTCAAAAAATCGTCTCTAACGCCATCCGCTCCGCCCTGCGGGAAGTGGATGTAGCGGCTCGCTACAATGCCTGGCAGTATGCCGTCATTTTGCCCCAGACCAGCGCGGCCGGTGCCTCCATGGTCGGCGAGCGCATCCGTCAGCGCGTCGGCAACCAGGCTATCGTACACAACTGGCAAAATTTTTCGGTGACCGCCTCTGTCGGTGTGGCCACATCTCCGGATCATGCCGCCGAATACGACGAGCTTATCGCCTGTGCTATGGAAGCACTCGAAACCGCCCTCCTGCGCGGCGGCGATCGGGTCGTCTCCGTCTAGTCTTATCTGTCTAGTCGATGGTCTTTGGCAAATTGGCCCCGCCACCGCCGGGAGTCTCGATGACAATGGTCTCTCCGGCTTTCACTTCCACGGTGTCGGTGCTGGCCAGAGCGGTCACGGCGCCGTTTGCGTCAACCAGATAATTAGCCCCCGGTGCGCCCGCGCCGCCGCCGTTGAGACCCGGCGCGCCGCTTTTGCGACGATTAGAGAGGATGGTGGCTGACATGCCTTTGAGGAAACGGATGCGGCGTCTTGTCCCGCATCCGCCTGTAAATTGACCGCTGCCACCGCTGTGGCGGCGGATTGAAAATTCTTCGAGTATTACGGGAAAGCGCTCCTCGAGTATTTCGGGATCGGTGAGGCGAGAATTGGTCATATGCGTCTGTACGGCGTCGCAACCGGAGAAGCCCGGCCCGGCTCCTGAGCCGCCGGCGATCGTTTCATAATACTGATGCTCGGCATCTCCGAAGGTAAAATTGTTCATTGTGCCCTGAGAGCCGGCCAGGGCGCCGATGGCCTGGTAAAGGGCATCGACTACGACCTGGGAAGTTTCGACGTTGCCGGCGACGACGGCGGCCGGACAACGAGGGTTGAGCAGGCAGCCCTCTGGCACAATCAGGTCCAGGGGCTCGCTGCAGCCGTCGTTTAGCGGTATCTCGCTGCGGCTGAGAGTGCGGAAGACATAGAGTACGGCGGCGCGTGTCACCGCTAGTGGTGCATTGAGATTGTTGTCGGCCTGGGGAGAAGTGCCGGTAAAGTCAATGGTGGCGCGTCGTTTTGCTTGATCAACGCTCACTTTGACATGTATTTCGCTGCCGTCGTCCATGGCACAGATGGCCTTCCCTGAAGGGAGTACAGCTAGTATGGAGGCGATCTCATCGGCGGCATTCTGGCGCACAAAAGCCATGTAGGCTCTGACTGTATCGAGGCCATAGCGGTCGATTGTTTTGTAGAGAGCATCGCAGCCTTTGTTATTGGCGGCGATTTGCGCCTGCAGATCTTTGATGTTTTGAGCGATATTACGAGCCGGATATCTGGCAGTGCTCAATGCCGCGACAAAATCTTCTTCTAAAAAGCGGCCGTCCGCGAGCACTTTGAGATTGTCGAATAAAACACCTTCTTCTTCGATGTGGCGGCTGCTCGCAGGCATGCTACCGGGGGTGATACCGCCAATATCGGCGTGATGTCCGCGTGAGCCGACAAAAAAGAGGAGCTGCTCGGGATTTTCGCGGCTAAAAATCGGACTGATCACGGTCATGTCGGGCAGGTGCGTACCGCCATTGTAAGGATTGTTCAAAACATAAGCCTGACCGGCCGCCAGCTCCAGGCCGCGGTCGCGCAGCAAGCTGGCCACCGAATCTCCCATCGAGCCCAGATGCACGGGGATATGAGGAGCGTTAGCGATCAGCCTGCCCTGCTCGTCAAAAAGTGCACAGCTAAAATCCAGTCTCTCTTTGATGTTTACCGAGTGGCTGACCTTTTGCAGAGTCAATCCCATCTCTTCGGCAATAGACATGAAGATATTGTTGAAGAGTTCGAGCATGACCGGGTCAGCTTTACCCGGCGCTTTTCCGAGACCGTTACTGAGCAGCGGGCTCGGTAAAGCACCATCCCCCTCTTGATCGCGACTGAGGAGCAGGCAGCCGTCTTCAAGCAATCTCGCCTGCCAGCCTGGATCGACCACTGTCGTCGATATCTCTTCGGTAATCAGGGCCGGACCGGCAATCCATTGATTGATGGCCAGCATAGAACGCTGGAAAAGCCTGGCGGCAAGCATTTCTCCGCCATAATATATTTTCCAGGGCTGACCTGTGTAACGGTCGGTGGCATGGGCGGCATCGGCGGGAACGAGAGCATGAGCGCTTTTTTTGCCATTGTTCCGCTCACTTGCTAATTGCGAAGAGTGCCGGGGTGGTGTGGAAGATTCGATCAGCACACTTTCGATGATTATGGCAGCGTCGCCTTCGAAGGTGAAGCCAAAAAGTTTCTGATGCTCGTGACAAAAATTACGGGTGATGCTTGCCGCATCGGTGTCGTAGTCCACCCAGAGAGTCGTGTCTGAGCCTTTGTAGGCGAGCCCGAGCCGGCGTTTAAACTGGCTTGCTGGGCCGAGAACGGCGAGGCATTCCGCCTCCATTTCATGGCAGGTATCGAGTACTGCCTTCAGTATTTCTGCGCTAAGCGGTGCCGCAATTGTTTTCTGCCTGCTTTCACTGAGAGTGGTGGCACCGATGCCGTAGGCCGAGAGCACGCCGGCCATGGGGCTGAGCAGGATTTTTTTGATCTGCAGGCGTTCGGCGATAGCGCAGGCCTGCTGCCCGCCTGCCCCGCCGAAGGCGACCATGGTCGCACCTCTGACATCGTGTCCTTTTTGCAGCGTGATCGCGGCAATGGCCTGAGCCATTTTTTCCACGGCAACGGTGAGGAAGCCGTCGGCGACCGCTTCGCTCCTTTTATATGGGCTGGCGATTTCAGCTTGCTTGCTTGCCTCGCTGTTTGTTTGCAGCTGCTCGACTATTTCAGCAAAACGTTTTTCGGCAGCCAGACGTTCGAGGGGGCCGTTTCCCTGAGGGCCGAATAGTCTGGGGAAGTGCTCCGGAGAAAGTCGACCGAGGAGAAGGTTGGCGTCGGTGATAGTGGCCGGACCGCCCCGGCCATAGCAAGCCGGACCGGGATTGGCTCCGGCCGACTGCGGTCCGACCAGAAAGCGTTTGCCGTCGCAGTGCAAAACGGATCCTCCACCTGCTGCCACCGTATGCACGGCGACCATGGGGGTGGTCAATCTGACACCGGCGATGGTGCACTGCATTTGCTTTTCCAGAACGCCGCGATAATAAGAAACATCAGTGGAGGTGCCCCCCATGTCGAAGCCGACTACGGTGAGCGCTTGATCTTGCTGGTGCGCCCTGGCTACTGCCACCGCTCCCAACACTCCGCCGGCCGGTCCTGATAAAATGGCATCCTTTCCGGAAAAGTGGGCGGCGGTGGTGAGGCCGCCGTCGGATTTCATAAAATACATGGGCGTATTTTTGAAATCGCTGCTGACGCGCTCGAGATAGCGTTGCAGAGGCGGCGTCAAATAGGCATCGACTAGAGTCGTGTCACCACGGCTGACATAGCGGACAAGACCGCTGCATCGATGAGATAGGCTCACCTGCTCGAAACCTAGTGCTCTGGCGACGGCGGCGCAGGCGACTTCGTGCGCGGGAAATTTGTAACCGTGCATGAAAACCACAGCCACGGACTTTAGGCCGCGAGCGAAAGATTGCTGCAGAAGCTCTCTGGCCAGTTGCTCGGGGAAGGGGCTGAGCTCGTGACCATCTTTGTCGAAGCGACAGTCGAGCTCGATTACTTCGCAGAATAGAGGCGGCGGTTTTTCGATATGCAGGGCAAAAATATCGGGACGGCTTTGATAGCCGATCGTCAGGGCATCACCGAAGCCGCTGTTGGTGACAAGCACGGTCGGCTCGCCGCGCCTCTCAAGCAGGGCATTTGTCGCCACTGTCGTACCCAGGCGCACTTCTTCGATGAAAATTTTGCGGTTCGGATTTTCTTTTTGCAGATCGTCGACGATGCGAGCGACGGCAAGCGCTGCCGGATCTTTTTCCGTCTCGCTGACCGGCCCGGATGTACTGGTTGAAAGTGCTTTGCTTACAAGCGATCGGCCATCACCGGTCAGTGCCACCACGTCGGTAAAGGTGCCACCACGATCGATAAATACACGCAGTTTCAGAGGCGGGAAGTCCATGGCGAACAGGATAACACGCTTTGGAGCGCGAGGCGCTCAGGCGGCCGGACGAGCCAGACCTCTGGCCTCGAGCTTCTCCTGCAGGCGAGCTACGGCCTCGTCGTAATTTTGCGGAGCGAAAAAATCGGCATATTCGGCCAGTAGATCCGGCCTTGTGTTGACCGATCTGCTGCGCATCTGATCCAGCCAGACTTTTTTGACGTGGGGGCTTAGCGCCTCCACCAGTCGGTCCGGATCATGCGGCAAGAGCGGCGCAATCGAGGCGTAGACGCGGATACCGGCATCAGTCAGGGCCTCAATCAACTGCAATCTCCGGGTGATGCTCGGGGCCATCGGTTCAAATTTGCGGCTGATTGCATCGCTGTCGGTGGTGATTGAAACGCCGACCGAGAGCCTCTCTCCAAATGCCTTGAGCAGGTCGAGGTCGTCTAGAATCAAATGGCTGCGGGTATGCATCGTGATTTTGGCAGGCTGGTATTTGAGCAGCTCGGTGAGACAGGCACGGCTGAGGCGATATTTGAGCTCTAAGTATTGATAGGGATCGGTGGCCGAGCTAAAAAATATGCCGGCGCCGAAGACGAGGGCCCGCTCTTTGCGAATCAAAGCGGCGGCATTGGTTTTCACCTCCACCCATTCGCCCCATTCTTTGTAATCGTGTTTTGAGGGAAATTTCGGCACGTAACAATAGGAGCATTTGAAGGCGCAGCCGGCATAGGGATTTAGCGAAAAGTTATAACCGCCCGAAAGTGAGCCAAACTTTTGCGGGGTTAGTATAGACTTGGCTGTGACTTCGGTTACTCTTGCCATATATACAATATACCATATAAATGTATGGTGGGCCGTAAGTTTCTGGGCGCTCTGTCGCCTTTACTTCAGCCGCTCTTTTTAATGGACGCTCTTTCTCACAGGTGCTAGGACAATGGACGCAAGCGAAAGCCAGGTTGTAGTTTCATCTTCTTCCAGAGGTCGCGATGCCGACATCGTCTCCTGGCAGGCTCTCAGTGAAGAGGCCTATAAGGCTTTTGAAAGGAAACGCTATGTCCAGGCTGAGGAAAGATTTCAAGATGCGCTCAAGCTGGCCGAAGGTCTGACCACCGCCAAGCACGCCGCTAAAGCCGCCTCGCCGGAGGATCGGCAGGATTTCGAACGTCTGACCAAGAGTTTGAATAACCTGGCTGCTCTCTATCATTTGCAGGGTAAGTACGAAATGGCCGAAGCGATGTACGACCGTTGTCTCGATCTCAAGCTCGACCTTTACGGAGATGATCACCTGGAAGTGGCGGTCAACCTGCACAACCTGGCTGCTTTGCAGTGCGCCAAGTTGCGCTGGGAAAAGGCGGAGATACTCTACACCCGCGCCCTTGAAATCAGAGAAAAACACCTCGGCAACGAGCATGCTGATTTGATGCCGATTTTGAAAAACTATGCGATCATGCTGCGCAAAATCAAGCGCGACGACGAAGCGCAGGCGATGGAAGAAAGAAAGAGCCGCATCGAAAGTCTCGTTGCCGCAGCTAAGTAGAGAGCGGAAAAAGGTCTCTATTTATCCGGAGCTGATCAGACGCCGGCGATCGGCAGGGTGAAGTAAGTAATCGTGCCGCGACCGGCTTCCGATTCGGCCCAGATTTTGCCGCCCAGGCGCTCGACATTGTTGCGGGCCAGGTACATGGCCAGGCGCGAGCCATAGGTGTCTTGAGCGTGTCTGCCTTCGATGTAGCCGACGAACATATCGGCGATTTCCTGCTCGGGCAGGGCCGGTCCGGAGCTCGATACGCCGATGCGCATCTCCTGACCGCGGGAGAGGCTTTCGACACGCACGCGTCCACCGGCCGAGGTGATCTCGATCATGCGTTCGAGGACCTGTAAGAGGATGCCGGTAATCGCTTCTTTATTGCCGGAAATATTGGGCAGACCGGTGACTGTCTTGTAATCGAGCATGAGCTGCCGTTCTCTGGCCAGAGGCGTGACCTCTTGCAGGCAGTCTGCGACCAGTCGCGAAATCGTAATCTGTTCTTTTTGCGGCACCGCCGGTGGTGGTACGAAGCCGCCGTACATCATCAGCAAGTTGTCGACTAGCAAAATCAATTGTTGATACTGACCGTGCAGATCGTTCAGGGCCTGACCGGTGGAGGGTGGCACTGGACCGGCGGCGTTGGCCATGATTGCCGACCATCCGCCTTCCGCTTGCGTCAGCGGCGCGCGGATATTTTCTTGCAGCATATTGATGATTTCCTGCCGCAGGTGAGCGTTCTCACTGCGCAAGGATTTGTCGCGCAAAACCATTATGTAGCCCTGGATATTGCTGTCGTCTCCGGAGAGCGGCTGCAGATGCGCCAGGACGTCGACTTTTTTCTCGCCGTTCTTGTGCCAGATTACGCCTTCCGGATAAAACTGACTGATCAGGGCGTGCGGGTCGCCGCCGTGCTGAGCAAAAGCGTGTCCCTGAGATTGCGAGGTCGGCAGTTCACCGGGTTTGCGGACTAGGTCGAAGCACATCAGACCGGCGATTTCGCCTTCACTGCCGCCGTACCAGCTGAGGAAGACCGGATTGGCGTGGAGGATGTTGCCGTACTGATCGAGGACGAGGAAGCCTTCGGTCGAGCTCTGCAAGACTGCGTCCAGTTGCTGTTGGACGATGATTGCCTGGCGCGTCGCCTGGTTCATCTGTCCTTTGTATTCGGCGATTTGCTTGGCCTGGTGCGCGATATTGCGGTTGAGCAGATCGGCTTGCTGGTTGGATTGTTCGGCCAGGCTGATTTTTTCTTTGACGCTTTCGGCTTGTTTGTTGAGCTGGACTTTTAAACTCTGGGTGGTGGAGCGCATCGAGAGCACGGCCGTGTCGATCAGTTCGCCTAAGACAAGCCAGTCGCCGCTCAAGCTCTCGAGGGGAGGAATGACCGATTTGTTGTTACCGATGTCGCGGGTGCGTTTGATCAAAAAGCGCAGTGGTCCATCCACAGATCCTGTCGCCCAGCTCGTCAGGCCGAAGCCGACCAGTACACCGACCAGCCCGACCAGACCGCCCAGGGCCGTCGTTTCGAAAACTTTGGAAAATTCGCTCGGTACATCTTTAGCAATCAAAATGTAGGCGATTACATCTTCTCTGTCCTGGGCTGTCAGTTGGAAAGTACGCCACCAGGCAAAATCGCGCTCGAAGCCGAGGGTGGGAGCAAAGAAGCGGGCCAAGCCGTCCAGGCTGAAGTCGATACCGCCTTTGCTTTTCGAGCCGGATTCATCGAGTGCCCATTTCGGTATCGATTTGTCCAGACCGTTATTGTTGAGCGTGGTCAAAAATTTGATCGCCGTGCCGTCTTTCATATTTTCGGAAAAGGCGGTGATGCGGCCGTCTTTTTTTGCATAAACGGCGAGCTCGATACCGAGGTCGGCCGGATTTTCTACGCCAAAGCGGGTGGCCAGGCCGGTGAGAAAGTCCATATTGATCGGTAGATTGACCGCGACGACACCGCTGTGAGGTTTGGCGCTGAGAGGCGAAACATAGCTGAGTGCCACGACTTTTGTCTTGTCGTTAAAAGTTACTCCGGAGTAAAACTTGTCCGCTTTGGACAGAGCCACTTCGATGCCGTAATTGTCCTGAGAAACGTTGTAACCGGTCAATTTTGGCGTGTCGCTGGCATAGACGAGATTGCCCTTGTCGTCGACGACCCAGACATAACCGGCAAAGGAAAAGCGCTCGCAGATTTGTTTGATCTCTCCGGCCAGAGCCGATTTGTCTTTAGCCTCGGCGGCGGCCATGAAACCCGAATCTTTGAGGAGGTTATCGGCGACCAGCTTGGTCAAATCTTCAGCGCTACGCAGTGAATCGTTCAGTTTCCGCGAGGCATCCTGGCAGGCCTGACCGGCATCGGCGCGGGTGGTGCGCCAGTCGAAATAGACCGAATAGCCGACATGCCCCGCTACGACAAGCGCGACGACAAAGATGAACGAAAATATAAGCTTATTGCTTAGATTCAAAGAGCTACCGCCACCAGACACAGAGGACAAAAAAGGCCGATCGTAAATACATAGAGAAGTTTAGCGCTTTGGGAGCACCCTTGGAAACCGCTATTCCCCCGGGTTTTGAGCGAAAAAAAATGTGGCTACATTGTAGCCACATAGTAAAACTGTCTTGAAAGCTGAATTAAAAAGCTGTGAGCAGACCGCTATTTGCTGGCCTGGGCCTTTCTGTATTCGGCCTGCACCTGAATGGCGCGGATGAGCTGGTTCGGACCGCAATAGCCGAGCTCGAGCAAAATCTGACCGAGGGGCTTGGGCTCGCGGTCGTGCTCTTTGTCCTCGCGCTGGATGCGCAGCGCTTCGTCGAGCTGATAGATCGTTATATAGTCCAGCTCTACGAGAATCTGTCCTAATAGTGTGCGGCTCTGATCATCTTTGTCATTGTCGCTGTGATCGTTGTTGTGATGGCCCTTAGACGATTTTGACATCTTCTTGCTCGGTTCTCGTAGGATTGGAAAGCAGACCGCTGGGTCGCACCCGAAGAATTCAACTTATGGCTGCTGGGTTTCCCCCCTGACCAGGTTCGTCGGCCTCCGCCGCGGCCCAACGATCTGTGATCTCTGATTATAGACGAAAGCCCGATCGAAAGAGCAAATCTCACTGAGCAATGTTACCGCCAAGATTAATAAGCTCTGCTGACAAGCGTCGGCGGGAAAATGACCTTCCCCTCCGACCCGCCCTGGTGTAGTGTAGGCTTAAGGCGATTTTTGGATTTATTTTGTCGTTTCGCAGGTATAAACGGTTTTTTGCGGTGAGGACTGTAGAAGAAATTTAATGCCACCGCCTACAGTGCCTCATCAATCTGATCCTCAAAATTCTCCGCAGACGGTCTTTCTCCTGGTGACCTATAAACCGGAGGAAGTGAATGACGGCTACTGGGCAGTCTTCCGCCAGCTCGCCATGCCGCGGGCCTTGATCACTATTTTTTGCACGGCCTTTGCTCTTGGAGTTGGCGGTGTCTCCTCTAACCTGGACTGCTTCGACCTGTTCAATGGCGTGCTCTTGCTGTGCCTGGCCGGTTTTGTTTTCCCGCCCCTGCTCTGTCTCTATGCATTTTTATTACTGCGCGGTCGGTTGATGCGCAGCTATGACAATCGTCCCAATTTTCATTTTCCGCTAACCTACTATCTCGATGACCTCGGCTGCCAGATTCAATATGCCTCCGGTGCCGGTGTACTGGAGTGGCGTTATTTCACCCTGGCTCTGGAGACGCCGACCGCCTTCGTCCTGGCCAGCTCGGTCGACGACGTTTTCGTTTTGCCCAAGCGCTGCCTGGAAAGTGCAGCAGAAGTGGATACGGCGCGCCGGATAATCAAAGAGCATGTGCGTAATTTTTCACGGGCGCGCGGACGCAATGTCGAAATTGCTTTTGAAAAGGCCGAAACCCAGCGCAGCATCAAAGAAGGTGTGGCCGAGGTCGTGCGTGTCGCTGAAGAAGCTGAAGGATCTGAAGGATCTGAAAAAGCTGATAGCGCTGATAATACTGAAAAGAGTCCGGCTCGGCTTGTCGATCAAGCGAAGATCACTGCGAATTCTTCGCCCGAGCTGCGTGCGACCGGTGATGTACTGCAATTTGAAAGTCCGCTCAATTCCGGCGTCGCCGTCGAAATTTCATATCAAAGCGGTGAAATTCTAAAGGGAGAGAAGATTTTTTTCTTCCGCAAACGCCTGATTGCTCTGGCTCGCTTTTATATTGTCTATCTTCTCTGGTTGCCGATTTCTTTTTTGCTGATCGGTTATGTCTGGGGTATGCTCGATTATTGTAAACAAGTTTTGAACGAACTGCGCCCTTATGTGCTCCTGGTCCTGCCTCTTTTTCTTGCCCATGCTCTGGCCATATTTCTCTTCGTCAAAAGGCGGACCTTGCAAAACGAGGCCTATGCCATTCCTTTTGTCTTTCAATTTACTGAAGAAGGCTGCGGCATCAGAGCCGGTGAAAAATATGCCGTGCTTGCCTGGTGGCATTTTAAGGAGTGCTGGGAAACCGAAGACCAATTTTTGCTGCTGGTCGGTAAACGGGCTCAAGCCATGTATATCGTGCCCAAGCGTGTCTTCCCCGATCAAGCCGGACTGCGTTATTTGAAGAGTCTCTTGCAACGCAAAGTAACTGTGTACCGCGATCTAATCGGTTGAAGAGTGGCACCGCCAGTAGTGCTATCCTCGACCGCCTCGCTCCTAATCCATACCGCCGGCGGCAAAATCCGGTCCGTCCAGATCCGAGTCTGAATCGGACTGAGCGTTCAGGCGTAGCAGCTCGCGACGCCATTCGAGGTCGGCCTGTGCTTCTTTGATCAAGCTGGCCAGACCCTGGAAATCAGCAAAGGAAAGGTCGATGGCCAGACCGATGTCGAAGGTCAATTTGACCCGCTCGCAATTGGGTGTGCAGGCCATGCAGATCATGTGATCCGGTCCGCAAACCTCGATTTGACTCTCTTCGCACTGGAGCGGATCTTTTTGCCAGTTTAGATATTCGACGAACTGTTCATCCTCGAGACTCTGCTGGACGAGCAAAACCAGGGCTTGATAATGAGTATGGTCCAGATAAATGGTCACTTCCTGCCGTCTGAAATCGAGGGCGAATTCACCGTTTTCTTTATCCAGATAGAGATCAGCGAAGGCGTTGGCGAAGCTGATTTGAAAGTTAGTGCTAGTCTTCATTTTGGACCCTAGTTTTTAAGCCACGAAGCAACGTCTTTTGCATGGTAGGTAATGATGATATCGGCGCCTGCTCGAGTTATTCCCGTAAGCAGTTCTAAAACGACACGCTTTTCATCGATCCAGCCATTGGCGGCGGCGGCTTTGACCATAGAGTATTCACCAGAGACATTATAGGCGGCAATCGGTAATTTGGTCATCTGGCGAGCCTGGCTAATGATGTCCAGGTAAGGCAAAGCGGGTTTGACCATGACGATGTCGGCGCCTTCCGCTATGTCCAATTCTATCTCTCTCAGCGCTTCTCGGCCATTGGCCGGGTCCATCTGATAGGAGGAGCGATCGCCAAATTGCGGTGTCGATTCGGCTGCTTCGCGGAAAGGTCCGTAGAGGCCGGAGGCGTATTTGGCGCTATAGGCCATGATCGGTATGTTTTCAAAGCCGTTTGCGTCAAGGGCCTGACGGATAGCGGCGATGCGGCCGTCCATCATGTCGGACGGCGCGATGATGTCGGCACCGGCGGCGGCTTGAGAGACAGCCGTACGGGCGATGATTTCCAGGGAGGGGTCGTTGAGGATATTGCCATTGTGGACTATGCCGCAATGACCGTGATCCATGTATTCGCAAAGACAGGTGTCGGCGACGACGAGCAAATCCGGGAAATTTTTCTTCAATTCGCGTGTCGCTTTCTGGACGATGCCTTCTTCGTGCCAGGCGCCCGTGGCTTGCGAGTCTTTATCCTTTGGTATGCCGAAGAGCAAGACCGATCCCAGACCGAGTTTGACGACTTCTTCCGCTTCACGCAGCATCTCGTCGATGCTTTGTTGATGAATGCCGGGCATGGAGCTGATCGGCGTCTTTATCCCCTGACCTTCGACGAGGAAAAAGGGATAAATAAATTGTTCGGGGCGCAGGTGGGTTTCGCGAACCATAGAGCGCAATGGCGCTTTGGAGCGCAGTCGACGCATACGCATGTCAGGGGTGACGCGGGGAATCTGAAATTCGGAAGCTTTCTGGACCTGAGCGCGCTCTTTCGTCGTTGTCTCTTTCATTCCCTGGCCTTTCTCGTATGAGTCTCTTATCTTATAAGTATAGACACTAAATATATCGCTTTCTGCCGCGGTCAAAGGCTCATCAGGTCCCTTTCTGTGGGAATTTTAATGATGCCAAGAGTGATTTTGTCAGGCCGATGATCGTGTGATCCGATGCTTCGACGTCCACCCGGCCAAGCTCCGCTCGCGCGGCCCTAGCGGTCACAGGTCCGATCGCCGCGATTTGCACCGCGCCGAGTAGCTCTTGCATTGTCGCCTCTTTGCTTGCAATCGTGCTGCTTTTCATCGCCATCGCTTCTTCATTGTTTTCAATTTTCGTTGTCGTTTTGCCTGGCTCTGCCGCTTCAAAGAGCAGGCCTTCTTCGATCATCGAGGCCAGATTCCGCGCCGACTGGGCCGAAGCCAGTGTGATTACGTCTATATGTCCGGCTCGCAAGGCGCCTACCAGTGTCCTTGCCAGGTGCGCGTGGTCGGCAGGCAGGTCGGTCAGGTAAGCCACGGCCGTGTCGACTTGGGCTCCGGCCTCGCTAAATTTATCGATAATCACGGTGCGGCCGATATTGGTCCTGGGCCAGAAGATTTTTTTGCCCTGCAGATGCGGATAGTCGGGAAACTCTTCGATCAAAGTTTCAGCGACGAAAGCGGAGGGGCAAAAATCGACTTTATAGCCGTGACCCGTCACGGCCTGTGCCGTGGATGGTCCGACGACGGCGAGCTTGACCGCCTTGAGGGCGTCGCTCAAGCCAAGGGCGGCGGCCCTGGCTACCGTGTAGTCGACGGCATTGGTGCTGGCAAAAACTATCCAGTCGTAGCTCGGCAAGTCGCGCAAATAGCGGTCGAGGTCTTTGTAATCCTGCGGCGGCGTGATCGCCAGGACTGGTATCTCGGAAACATTGGCGCCGAGGTCGCGCAGCAAACCGGCGAAGATGTCGGCCTGGTCTACGGACCTGGTGACCAGGATGTTGATGCCGTCTAAACGTTCGAGAAATTTCTCAGGGTGGTGATACCACATTTGGTGAAGAGCCTCGCAGTGCCACCAGTATTTTTTCGGCGCCGGCGTTCTGCATTCGCTCGGCTAGAGTTTTGCCGAGAGTGCTCGCCTTTTGTTTGGGGCCTTTGATTTGATCGCGGAAGACTTCACTGCCGTCGAGGGCGGCAACGCAGCCGTCCAGTATTATTTCCGCCGCTTCGACCTGCGCCAACGCTCCAGCCGGGACCGAACAACCGCCCCCGAGGACATCGAGGAAGGCCCGTTCCGCTTGGATGGCCAGGGCCAGATCGGCGTCTTCGATTTCGCGAAGGATGCCGCGCAGGTCATGATCGGCAAGGCGACATTCGACGGCGAGGGCACCCTGACCGACGGCGGGAGTGCTTATTCTTAAGGAGAGATATTCTTTGATGTTTTCTGTCAGGCCGAGACGAATCAGACCGGCGGCGGCCAGTACCATGGCGTCGCATTGCCCCTCGGCCAGTTTGCGCAGACGGGTCGGTATGTTGCCGCGCATATCGATGAAGCTGAGATCCGGCCGCAGTGCGAGGAGCTGCGCGGTGCGCCGACGAGAGGAAGTGGCGACTGTGGCCCCCGGTGGTAGTTCGGCCAGACCACCATATTTTTCGCTAACGAGGACATCCCTTGGATCGCTGCGATCGAGGACGCAGGCGAGGGTGAGACCCTCGGGTAGATCGGTCGGTAAATCTTTCAAGCTGTGCACGACCAGATCGACGCGGTCATGCAAGAGCGCATCTTCCAGCTCTTTGACGAAGACGCCGCGGCCGCCGATGGCGGCAATCGGACGGTCCTGGATTTTGTCACCGCCGGTGGTGATGTGCTGTACTTCAAATCTTATATCGGGATAGTGTCTGGACAAAACACCGATCACGATGTCCGTCTGCAGAAGGGCGAGTTTGCTCTCTCTTGTCCCGATTCTCAAATGTTTTAATTTTGACTGTGTCACTGAATCGTATTTCCGACTGCGAGCTAGTGCTTAGTCAACTGACTGTGTCTGCCAGTTTTAGGCCTGTCGTATTTGATTGCGGATTCCAGTTTGAAGTCGCCGCTGCGATGGGCGTAGTTGTCTTGATTGGCGGCAATCGGATCGAGGTTGAAGAGTTTGCGCAGTGCTTCCGCTTGCTGACGGAGTATTTCGTAATCTTTGGTCGCTTTGAGATGGACGGTCGGATGATGCAAAATCTGATTAACGATGGCGCGGCTGATTGATTCCATATCGCCTTTGCTGGAAAAATCGGAATCACCGAGAGCACCACCGGCAACGGAATTTTTGGCTATTTGTTCGAGACGAATCGCTTCGATTTTTTCACGCAGTTCGGCGATGGTCGGTACGACCAGCTGTGAGCGCTCCCAGTTGTGGAAATTTTCCAACTGTTCAAAAACTATTTTTTCCGCTTCGCTGACGAGAGCTTCGCGCTCGGCCAGGTTGCGTCCGACGATTTTGCTTAAATCATCGGCGACGTAGAGCTCTACGCCTTCGATTTCGGCCAGGGCCGGATCGACACTGCGCGGCACCGATATGTCGATGACGATCTGACGCTTCATCGAAGCGGGCCTGTGGCGGGCAAAGTCATCGCGTTTGAGAGCAAAATCGTGGCCGAGGCTGGCGACGATCACGAGTTCGCTTTGAGCGGCTACCGCTGTCCGATCGTCAAAAGATGCTCCGGATACGAGTCTTTCGCGATTGTTCAATTTATTTTCGAGGAAAAGGTCGACGCGTGCCTGACTGCGATTGAACAAATTGATCTTGCCGTCGCCATTTTCGGAAAGCAGATGTTTAACGCAGATCTGACCCATTTTGCCCAGGCCGATGATCGAAATATCTTTTGTCTTGAGCGTACCGAGTGTTTCTCTGGCCAGCTCTACAGCGGCCGAGCTTACAGAGACGGCGCGGCGACCCATTGATGTTTCGGAACGGACGCGCTTGCCGCAGCTCAAAGCGAGCTTGAAGATCATATCGAGGACCGGTCCAGAGGTGCGGTGTTCGAGGGCAGCCTGATGAGAAGCTTTTACCTGGGACATGATCTGGCCTTCGCCGAGGACCATGCTGTCGAGGCCTGAGGCGACGCGCAAGAGATGCAGGACCACGTCATCGCGCAAGAGACGGAAATTTGGACGGAGGACACCGTGATCGCTCACCGATTGCACTGACTGGAAAAAGGCTTCAATCTGCCGCATGCCTTCGGCGACATTGTCGACAACCGCGTAGACTTCGGTGCGATTGCAGGTTGACAAGATTGCCGATTCTTTTATGTGTTTGAAATACTTCAGGCCTTCCAGAGCATGTCCGACGCAGGAATCGGGAATGCAGAACCGTTCCCGAATAGCGATGGGGGCCGAATGATAATTGATGCCGCAAACAATTAGGTGATTCATGGTACCTGCGCGGAGCGCTGATTGGAAATGGCTATTGAGCCCTTTCACTTGTGTGGATTATATAGACGCTAATGCCCCTTCCGCCTGAGTTATAGATCACCGTAAAGAAAACGTATTCAACCGTAAGGCTGATTTTTGCCCAAACGATCGCTTTTAATCGGGCAGAAAGGGGCAGCGCATAAAATTTGACGATTGGGCCCCTTTCTGCTCAATATTTTAGATAAACAATCTTCAATGAACCGCGGGTAAAATTATCAGCACTGTGTTGGATCTCGAGCATATACAGAGAGGCCGGATCACTATCAAAAGAAACTCTTAAAAGGAGCCCTTGGCCGCGCACTGCAAATAACTGGCGCTTTTTTGCCATTCGTTAAGTTGTGGAGCCACTTCCGGGTGCAAAATGGCGGTCAGCCAGGCGATGCCCTTGAGAACGCGCAGGGTCGGCCTCGAAAGCATGTCGTGCTTTTGATCCGGCAGGAAATAGAGACGTTTTTCTTTGACTGCTTTGAGCATCGTCCAGGGCGTTTTTTCCAGGAAGCTCTGGCCGCGCGCTTCGAAGGGCATGATAATCACATCCGGGTTTTTCAAAACGAGCTGTTCCATACTATAACGCGGGTAAGCCGCCGGCACAGTGCCGGCGATGTTCGTGCCACCGCAGGTGGTGAGGACTTCGTTCAGGAAACTATCGCGACCGGCGGCCATGAGCGGCTGCGGCCAGACGCAGTAAAAAACCGTCGGTGCATGCTTTGCTGCCGCCGGCTGCACGATGGCACGCAGGGCTTGCAGTGACTGCTCGAAGTCAGCCGCTACGGCCTTCGCTTCGCTCTCTTTATGGGCCAGACGACCGAGGCTAAGCAGGTTGCCGGCGATGTTTTCCAGGTGAGTATTATCCAGGGTGAGGGTTTTGAAATTGTTGTGACTGAGCTGGGCGGCGAGCATCTCCTGCCCGGAGACAAGCAGGACACGGTCTGGTTTGATGCGGCTGAGGCGCTCGAGATTAGCGGAGACGAAGGTGCCGACTTTACTGACGTCTCCGACCGAGCCGGGGAAGTCGCAAAAAGAACAAACTCCGACTATTTCGGATGCGGCTCCGATACTGCAGAGTAGCTCTGTGTTTGACGGGGCGAGGGAAATCAACCTCGGGTGAGTCGTTGCGACTGTATCTTTTAGAAGGGCGGCGCTGTTTTTGCTGCCCGGCTGGGTCCCTGGCGGTGGCACAGTATTGCTCTCGCCTGACGAAGCGAGGGCTCTGGACCAGCCCAGATTGGTCAGTGCCAGCACTGAAATTGCCGTAGCCGCCGGCAGCCTTACCCGTTTGCTCATTTGTTTTGCAGCCAGCTCAGGGCTTCTTGCACCCGGGGGCCCGGATCGGCGCTTTTGATCGTCAATGTCAGCTCCAGGAGATTCCATTCGTACAGGGTCATTCTAACCAATCGGTCGATTTCTTTCTGGTAATCGAGATTGGTCCAGCGAAATCCGTCCTCGGGCGGGGCGAACATGGGCGGGATATAGATAATGTGGCTGTAAGCCCGGCTCTGCCTCCTGGCGCTTTCGTAAACGGCCTCGGTGTCATAAGTCATCGCCGAGCAGATATTCCAGCGCTGCCAGAGCACCCAACAGTCAAGGGCGGAGCGATCCGAAATGAATGCGCCGAGCTCTTCCTCGCGACTGATTTGCGCTTCTAAAACCAGACGTTTGAAGTTTTCCTGCTCGCCCTGCGGTATGTCGCCAATGCGTTCATAACCCATATCCAGGCACAACTTGCGACCGAGCTCGGGGATGATCGGCAGACTAAGAAGCGGAGCCAGCGCTTCCACCAGGGTGGTTTTGCCGACTCCGCTTGCACCAATGACTATGATGCGTTTAGTGCTGATGGACTTTCTCCATTGCGAATGCCTGATACCTGCTATGGGACTACGGATTAGGGCGAGGGGCGGTCGGCGGCACTTTGGGCTGCTCGGGCAGGAGTCCGCCCGGGGCGTGACCATTGCTTTGATCTGTGCCGTTGCCGATTTTCCTTCTCAGTGTATCGGTGAGATCGACCCCCGTCAGACTTTTTACCATCATCAGGCTCTGGGCTGCAACATTTAAGACATCTCCCGAAATCTTGCTTGCTCCGGTCGAATCGCCATTGGTAGAAAGCAAAGTGATATTGCCTACCTTGGAAAGGGGCGATGCGGCCGCGGCTACGAGCTCGGGCAGTTTGTCGATGATCATGTTGGCGATCGCAGCGTCGTTGTACTGTTTGTAGGCTTCCGCTTTTTTGGACATGGCGTCGGCTTCGGCTTGACCTTTGGCGGCTGTTACTTGAGCTTCGGCAAGACCCTTGGCTCTCTGTGCTTCCGCTTCGGCCATACCCATGGCGCGGCGCGCTTCGGCATCGGCTGATGCTCTCAGCTTGGTGGCTTCCGCTTGACCCTGGGCCTGCAGTTTGGTGGTCAGAGCGTCGGCTTCGGCCATCATCTTGCGTTTTTCCTGTTCGGCTTGAGCCATCAATCTGATCCGGCTCATTTCCGCTTCGGCGGGCTTGGTGATTTCCGCTTCGAGGGCGACCTGGCGCTTTTGTACCTCGACTTGCTGCAATTCGACTTCTTTTTGAGCTTCGACGATCTTGATTTTCTGTGTTTCTTCGACCAGTTTCTGCTGCGATTGGGCTTTGACGATTTCGTACATCATGTCCGAAGCCGCTTTGGTCCTCGATACTTCTGCCTGGTAGGATGCCTGGCTCACCTGGAAGTTTTTGCTCGACTCGGCGACGCGGGTGTCGGCGGCGAGCTTTGCCTTGGCGCCTTCTTCGGCGGCGTTGGCCTGGGCGATTTGAGCATCTCTGGAGCTGTTCGCCTGAGCGATCTGTGTTTCCATCGTTGCTTGCGCCTCACCGATAGCGGCACTGCGCTTGGCTTCGGCTGTATTTTTCTTACCGAGAGCGTCGAGGTAGCCGACTGTATCTCTGATTTCTTTGATCGTAAAAGAATCAACTGTCAGGCCCATTTTTGCCAGGTCGGCGACCGAAACTTCTTGAACAGTGGTGGCAAATTTGTCGAAACTCTGGATCAAATCTTCGACCGACATCGTGCCCAAGATGGCTCGCAGGTGGCCGACGAGGGTTTCGTGGGCAACTGTGGCAATCTCGTCCATTGACTTGTTGAGGAAGCGTTCCGCCGCTGTGGCAATCGCTTCTTCATCACCGCGGACTTTGACCTGGGCTACGCCTTCGACATAAATCGGAACGCCGTTTCTCGTGATCATAGCCGCCTGGGAGTGGACTTCAATAGTCATAACTTCCAGTGACAGTGTGTGTTTCTGGTTGATCAGCGGCCAGACGATATCGCCTCCACCGCGAACTACCTTGATACCACCAGGCACCGCACCGGTGATAATCATCGCTTCGTTGGGGCCGCATTTTTGATAAAGATTGAGCATGAAATAGAAGACCATCAGCAGAGCGATGCCTCCTATCACTACTAGACCTATCAGCGTAATATCCATGAACGAACTCCTCTTGAGCCATCGAGTGGCGGCCTAAAACAACGGCTTCCTCGTGGCTTATTCCCTATTTTGCTGTGTAAAACCTTGTGCGTCTGATATTTTCTTTCGCTTGACTGACTGGATTTTTGTCGGGATTCCTGTCGGTTTTTAGTCTTTCCCCGGGTTTTCAGCTTGTTTGTTTGCGATCCGGGTCTCTTTCGACTTCACAATCCTATACCGGATATGGTGCCTTTTTACGGGCTCGCGATAATTCCTTAATAGTCTTGACAACTGGCGATTTTGCTAGTTATGGCAAGGTTTGCGCGCCAGCCGCCGGGCGAATATTTTCCCCCAGGCTCCGGAAATTTTTGAACGGTATTTTCGCCTGGCGACTACATCAATTCAAGGTCGATATCGCGAGCCGGCTCGACAAAGACAACCGGTCCTTCTGTTTCGACAATCATCACTTTGCTGCCCCGGGCAAATTCCTGTCCGGCATGTGCCGCTTTTGCCGAGGCGTTGAAGCGGCTCGTGCCGATCACATAGCTGACTTCACCGAGTCGACCGTCGACGATGGGCGTATTTACCTGGGCGATACGGCCGACCGCTTCTTCCTTGCGCGTCAGGCTGGAAGCGGCCAGCTTGCTGATGACGATGCCGGTCACTTTCTTGACAAAATTGACGGCAATGACGCCGCTTAGCACGGCCGGAATCAATGTGAAGAACGAGAGCCAGGGGAAATAGTGCCAGGCAATATAGCCGGCCGAACCGAAGAAGCCCGTGAAGACCGACATGGTGACCGGGCTGAAAATGCCCAGCAAGGTGAAATAGAGTTGATTGTCCCGGGATTTGACGATCGGATTTGCCGTCGTCTGCCGGGTACTTTCCAGGGCATTGTCGTGTCCGTCGCCGTGCCCGTGGGCGCCAGCGTGGCCATGACCGTCTCCGTGTCCGCCTGCATGACCGGAGCCGTGCGAACCGATATCGGTATGTCCGCCAACATGCGCTGCGTGTGCCGCTGTGTGGACGGTCATGTGATGCCCACCGCCCGGCGCTCCGTGGATACCGGCATCATGAGCGCCGCCGATATGACCACCGCCGTCGCCCATGTGGTGACCGTCTGTGTGCACGCTATGGCCGTGTCCGAACTGGCCGAGGGCAAAAGTGGCGATAATGAAGCCCCAGCCTAAAAATGTGCAAACCAGATAAAGTTGACCAAGCGGGTCCATTCGTCGCAAGCTCCAGTACACTTACCTGGGAAGTACCCAAAATCGCCTATCTGTAATCTAAACTGGGGAACAATGAGGTCGGGAGTTCGCGTTTGGAAATAGCCCTTTCGCACAGCAATATGGATTTTGATTCTTTGTCTGCGCAATATGCGCTGACGAAGCTTTTTCCTGCCTGCCGCATGGTTCTTGGCTATCCCCTGACCGGCAATGTGCGCAATTTTCTGACGCTCAACCGCAGTTATTTGCCGATCGTGCAGGCTAAGCATCTTGATCTGGCAAAAGTTTCGCGCTTCTTTCTGGTCGATTGTCAGCACCTGGAGCGACTCGACGAAGCTTCGCGCAGACTGGTCATCAGTGGTTATGAGCAGGCGAAAGGCCTGAGCGGTCGAGCGCAGCTGACCCGGCCGATTACCGTTTTTGACCACCATACAGTCGATCCGCAGGGCCTGATCGGACAGGCTACGGTTGATTCTGTTTTTGAAAAGACCGGGGCGGCGACGACGATTTTAGTCGATCGCATCATCAAGGCCGAGGTACCCCTCTCACCCTTCGATGCCACGGTTCTGGCCATCGGCATCTTCGAAGATACCGGCTGTCTGACCTTCTCCGGCACCACTGCCCTGGACGCTCATTGCATAGCTTTTTTAATCGGCAAAGGTGCCGATCTTTCGGTGGTGCGCGAATATATCAGGCCGCAGTTAGAACAAAAGCAAATCGATCTATTCGAAAAATTACTCAATCACACTGAAATAGTCGAGATCCACGGTCATCGATTTTTGCTTGCCGTCAGCGAGCACTCTGAATATATAGAAGGTCTGGCGACCATTACCAGGCAGTTGCTTGATTTGAATAATGCCGAAGGTGCATTCACCCTCGCCCACATGCGCGACCGCGTGCATATCGTCGGCAGGTGCAATCCAAAGGTCCTGGATTTGCGCCGGGTGATGCAGGAATTTGGCGGCGACGGACATCCGGGAGCTGCTTCGGCGGTGGTAAAAGGCGGCCAGACTCGTGAGCTGGTCGAGCGTCTGAAAGAGACGATTGGTCGCCATGTCGTCCATCAGCCGCAGGCTCGACAGTTGATGGAATCACCGGTACGCACCGTGCGACCGGATATTTCGATGGACGAGGCCGGGCGCATTATGTTGCGCTATGGGATCGATGGTTTGATCGTAGCCGAAGGCGATGATTTGCTCGGCGTTGTCTCGCGCCGCGATATCGATCAGTCGACGCATCATCGCCTCGGCCACGCCAAAGTGTCCGGCTTTATGAGTAAGCCTGTTTTGACCATTGCGCTAGAGACGCCACTCAATCAAATCCAGCAAATCATGGTCGCTGAAGATATAGGTCGTCTGCCGGTACTGGACGAGCGCAAGCAGCTCGTCGGTCTGGTCACTCGTCAGGCCGTGTTGAATAGCCTGTTTGGTGTCGACTATGCCAAAGAAAAAAAGGCTACGGTCGAATCTTTGCCTGCCGCCCACAGCATGGAAAATGAAAATTTGTCCGGGCGCATGCGAAAGATGGATGAGCACACAGTCTGGCTCGCCGAAGAAATCGGCCGCATCTCACTCGAGAGGGATATGGTGGCGTATGCGGTGGGAGGTTTTGTCCGTGATCTTCTCCTGAAACGACCGACTTTCGACCTCGATTTCGTTATCGAGGGCTCGGCGATCGCCCTTGCCGAGCAGCTTGTGCTCAGGCATCCGCAGAAATTTAAATTGATGGCTACGCACGAACGTTTCCAGACCGCCACACTGATGTATTTCACCGATAGCGCTCAGCGCACGCATCGCGACGTCGATCTTTCGACGGCGCGTATTGAGATTTATGAAAAGCCGGCCGCTCTTCCAGACGTCGAGCCGAGCAAAATAGAACATGACCTGCTTCGCCGTGATTTCACGATCAACGCCCTGGCTGTCTGTCTCAATCCGGACCATTTTGGCGAACTTGTCGACCACTTCAACGGACTGGGGGATCTCGAACTGAAAGTGATGCGCATATTGCATCCCTTCAGCTTTATCGAAGATCCAACCAGGATCGTTCGCGCCGCTCGTTTTGCCGGACGACTGGGCTTCCAGCTCGAGACCAAGACCCTCGAGCAGGCCAAGCGTGCCCTCGCCATGGGCATCTTCGACGATCTCGGCGGCGTGCGCATGAAAGAGGAGCTGCGCTTGATACTGCAGGCTCCAACCAGATTGAAATCACTGAATATTTTAGGCGAACTCTCGGGCAAGCTCTGCTATCTCGACAGTCAGCTCCATTATTGCGACGTTACGCGTAAGGCGATTCGCCGGGCCGAAAGGCTTCTGGAGCGCTATCCTATTGAGGAAGATTGGATTGTTTATCTCGGAGCCCTCCTCTCTGAGCTGCCAATTGAGCGTGTGCCAGGCGTACTCGAGCGCCTGCAGTTGACCAATAAACAAAAGCAGATCATCGAGAGTGGTCTTGATCTACACCGCCAGATGCCTTTGTCTCTGAGCAGCATGAAGCGCTCCGAAATATATGACCTGATGCACGGTTTGCCTCGGGAGGCTCTGGCCATCGCCGCGGCGATCGCGGTGGTCGGCAGCGATTTGCGACGAGCGATCAAAACATATCTGGAAGAACTCGCCGATACCAAACTCGATATCAGTGGCGGCGATCTGATCGCTCGTGGTCACAAATCCGGACCGGCGCTCGGCGATGCCCTGCGCCATGTCCTGGCGGCTCGGCTCGATAAAGACGTGGCTACCCGCGACGAACAGCTCGAGCTGGCTGGCCAGTATCTGACTAAAAACTGACCAGAAGCTAAGTTGATAAAAATACCGATCAGGCTGGCGCCATCGGTCGAATGACGCGCACCGCATTTGGTACTGTCTCGATTGTTATCGGCAGTCGCCCACAAGGATCGCCATCGATCATGGCCATGGCTTGACCGGTACTGCTCAACTTCGGTCTTTTGCCGGTGAGGCCGTACTTGAAGGCAGCCAGCTCCTTCTGAAAGAAGGAGAGCGGCCGGCGTTTTTTTACAGTGTCGATGCTTACCGTCTTAATCTTGCGCACATAATAAGGTGCTTTGCCGCCGGTGATTGGATTGGCCGAACCGGTGGCGAAGTGGAAACCATAGTGGACGAAATCAGTAAATTCTTTCGGGGCGAGAATGCACAGGTCGAGCAAGCCGTCGTGCATGGAGGCGCTTTCGGAGAGCATCCCGACACCTAAATCAGCGATATTGGTGATAAATATACCGGCGGCGGTAATCTGGAAGTGCTCACCATCGGCGGTGACCGAAAAATGCATCGGCGGCTCGGCCAGAGTCTGCATCATCGAGCCTGCGTAGGCAAGCATTTTCCAATTTTCTTTGTCCCGGCGATGGGGAGTGATCAAGGCATCAGACAGAGGGCCGCAGCCGGCCGCCGCCGCGAAATAGTGACCGTTCATTAAGCCCAGGTCTATGAGAGACGATTCACCTTTGAGGATGATGTCGATGGCTTTTTCGATTGGGTCGATCAAAAGGTTTTCTTCGAAGATTCGTAAATTGCGGGCCAGTAAATTGCCGGTTCCCAGTGGCACAATTCCCACTGGAACGCCAAGTTTCAGGCTGGCAACGGCGTGCAGGACCATGCGCACAGTGCCGTCGCCGCCGGCGGCGATGATCAGATCGAAGGCCGTGCCGCAATGTTCGAGCAGGTTTTCAGGGGTGGTATCACGGCGAGTGGCGAGCGATGTTACGGCAAAATTGCCACTATTGCACAATCTGTGTATGCAGGCACCAAGCCACAGCTCAGGCCCGGAAGCCGAACCGGCGCTTGGGTTGTAGATTAGCAGGACTTTTCGCATGAGTATTTGTAAAGGGAACCTTAGTTACTTTTAGGGCATTGGGGGTTGTCTGGGAAGTCAACAGCAGATAGAATGCCTAACGCAATCGATTCTTATTGATTGAATAAGCCCAGTGAGCCGGTTCTATATCTAACTAGCGTCTACATTATCGCTTGGCAGTGTGATACCGTTCTGGGTGGCAGAGTTGACAATTAAATGGATTTCAGTATTGTATTCCACACGATGCAATTTTATCTTTCGTGAGACTCTGTCTTCCGAACAGAAAGGCAGGAACTTGGTGGCTAATTTGAAGAAGGCAGTTGCTGTGGTATCACTGGCAGCTACCGCGGTACTTTCGCCCGTTATTTTGAACTCCGAAAACGTGATCATTGTCGGTCAGGCTGCTTTTGCGAAGGGCCACAACGCCAATATCATGAGCGAAGAGCAGATGCACGGCAAAACCTATGTCGTCGCTAAAATGGAAATCAACGCTCCACCCGAAAAAGTTTTTCAAATTCTCGCTGATTACGATCATGCCACTAAGGTATTTCCGCAGATCAAACAGTGCAAGCTGGTGACTGATAAGGGTGCGACCAAGATGGTCAAGCACGAAATCGCACCGGCCGGCGTACCCGGTACTTATGAGTATCTCCTTGAAATCAAAGAGAGCGCTCCCCATGCCCTCGAATGGCACCGCATCTCCGGAGATTTCAAACAAGTAGATGGTTTCTGGAAGCTCGAGCCTACCGAAAATGGCCGTGCTACCCTTGTCACCTACGCTAGTTATATCGATGGCGGCCTCTTCATCCCGCAGATGCTCATCCGTCGTCAGGCCAAAATCGACATGGCCGGTGCCCTGAGCTCGCTCAAATCAGCGGCCGAAAGCGGCAGCTCGGTGCAGATTGCCGGTCGTCCCGGTGGACATCACGTCCAATAGGCTCTCGTAAAATTGAAAGTCTTGTAAAGCCCGGATTTTCCGGGCTTTTTCATTGGCTTGGTTAAGTTTGTAGATCCTCCCCCTGCTGGCAACTGCGCCGACTATCTTTTTGTTGCTAAAATGCCATCTGCTAATGAGGAGAGGTACCGAAGCGGTCATAACGGCGCCGCCTCGAAAGCGGATGGGTGCAAGCCACGTGGGTTCGAATCCCACCCTCTCCGATTTTTATCTCAAGAAGCTGAAATGATGCGGGTCTTCGGGCTCGCTTTTTTTCTTCGGTACGATTCCAGGTACAAGATCGTCGGCAGAGCTTGGCAATTGTGGGCAACCTTCCGGGGTAGGCGCCTGGAAGATCTGCATCAGTTTTTCTTGCTCCGATGACGTCGCACCTTCTATCCAACGCGCATAGTGACGAAAGCATGTTTCGAGTGTCGAGTTTTTTTTGCGCCGTTTTATTTAGCCAAGATTTCTAGAAGTGGCTTGTTGATGAAGTACATTTCTCTCCCGCGCTTCAATCCGACCAGCAGACCTATTTCTTCGAGTGACTTCAAATAGCCTGCAGCTGTCTGCCTGCTAACATCAAGATGTTCTTCAATAAACCGGATTTTGCAGTAAGGATGGTAGAAGAGCAATTCTACGAAATCTTTCGAGGCGATTTTTGGTATCCTCTCTTTCATCAGCGCATGTGTTCTTTCCAGCGCGGCTTTGATCTCGACAATTCTTTGCCGCGCACTTATGGATGTTTCCTCGATTCCGTCCAGAAGGAATAAGATCCATGACTCCCAATCGCCGGATTCTGTTATCGCCCTGAGCCCGCTATAGTAGGTGCTTTTGTGCTCGATGAGATATCGCGACAAATACAGAATTGGCAAGTCCAACAGCCCCTGCTGGATAAGAAACAGAATATTGAGAATCCTTCCGGTGCGGCCATTCCCATCTGTAAAAGGGTGGATAGCTTCAAATTGATAGTGCACGATTGCCATGCGCACCAGTGGGTCCAGTGCTGAATCTGCGTGAATGAACTCCTCAAGATCCCTTAACTTTATCCGGATTATGTCTTCACCTTCCGGCGGCGTATAAATGGTCTTTCCAATTGCGTCTACGATTTTAGTTCCAGGCATTTTGCGGACGCTCATGTCGGTTTTCTTTATCGTGCTCGCGATTTCGCAAAAGAGGCTGGTGGATAGTATTGGTTGCATGTCGATTTTATTAACGCCGGCGCTCAGGGCTTGAAAATAACGCAATACTTCTTTTGCTGCGGGGTTAATAGATTCCACTGTGTCGGCAAAAGCTTGGTACAACTCGTCAGTTGTCGTGACAATATTTTCTATTTCGGAAGACAATCGCGCCTCCTGCAGACCAATAGATCTTATAAGGATGGCCGGATTAGGAATCGTCGTGGCAACTCCCTTTAACTCCGCCAGCGCAGCGTGGGCTTTCGTGCATTTTTTTAGAACGGCTTTTGTTTCAAGTTCTTCCTCTGGGGGAAGAGGAGGTAAGTTGTTATAAGGCTGCTGACTGTTAAATGGCATGTGTTAATATTCCCGACATGTTAAAAAACACCATCGAATTTTAACACGTAAACGAACGTGTTAGGTAAACGAACATATACTTCTGATATGTCCAAAAGTTTGCCTTTTTTTCGACATATGCACGACAAGCCAGGCACTGGTGCCTAACTCACATTTCACAAGTATTAAAGGTCCCAATCAAATTCCGATAATGTGAGTCAGCCAGTGGCGTCATTCTCGGTACCGCTCACATTAGCGGCTGATAAGCCACAATGACTGACAACACCCTCTTTTAATATTTATTTTGCCACTACTGGCGGTGCTCGATCCTCTAATGGTATAGATGCCGAACTGGTTATTCGGATCGAAGTCGTCCAGGTAAATCTCGAAGATATTGCTGCAAATCAGCAGTGCTGGGAAATTCTTTTATAAAAGCTGAATAGCTTATGGACAAGCGGTTAATCCTCCCTTTTCGAGGCCGATATTACAGCTGAGTGACCATCAGTAGCCAGGCGAATTTAATACCACAGGTGGTGGCCCTCTACTTTTCGCTTATCACTCCGAACTCGACTTCTCTCGTCTTACTATTTGTCTGGATCTTGCGCTTGAAGAATTCGCTGCCGCTAATATGACTATCCATCCATTATCATCTCGCCGCAACCTTGTTAAACACTTTTGCGGCAGCAGTGGCTGACCTTTCCGGTAGGGCGGCAATATGGGAATCTCCCTCCCCCAACTGAGGTTTGATTAACCCTTTAAAGTGGAATGTCGGGTTACGATATCTTGGCATGTGTCTGAGAGCCTACCGAACAGGCCGTCTTTGATACGAGCTCCCGAGTCAAAACGTTCTGGTATCCATCCGTGTCATTCTTCCCCACAAGTGAGAAATATCCCCAGCCTTCGCCACTGCTCAAGGCAGCCGCCTGTGCTGCTTTAGCTTGCCTGTTGCCGGTTCTGTCCGCGGTCGCGGTCCGGGCGGAGACGATTCAGGGAGGGGTTTCTCATGAAGTGATAATTGACCCGGTCAAGCCCGGTATGCGTGTCGGTGACCCTTTCGACAAATCGGCTCTGCCGGCTTTTCACACTAATAAATCCTGGTATCGCATACCGACCTGGTATGCCGGCCGCTGGCACCGCGATACGATGATTTACGAATACCCGGGCAATCCGCCTGTCGTGCAGCCATCGCGCCGCGACCGCTGGAGGGGCTACCAATATGACAGCCAGGGACACATCTGGCACGAGCGCAACGAGCCATTTTTGCTTGTCGTCGAAAACGACCGCAGTATCGATATGAATCTCATTCTCCTGGAAGAGCCTTTAATGGTGAACGACAATCAGGTAATCATCCGCCTCAAGGGTCAGTCGGTCACCGTCGACAAAGTCACCCGCGCCGTCGTTGGCGCCTTCCAGAAGCTCGAAACCCACAACTTCCGCCTGGCCGCGCCCGGTAAGACCTATGTTTCGATTACCTACGAACACTTTGACCAGGACGGCCACCCTCTTCATAAAGAGCCGCTCAAGGCCGAATACTACGAACAGCAGACCGCCGCCTTCGTGCCGATTTTCAAAGACTATCAGGAAGACTACTACGCAAATTTTTGCGCCTTTCTGCAGAGCACCGGTCAGTCGCAGCTGATGCCGCCCCCTCCGGTCGAGTCCCAGGGCCAGGCCCAGCCGGTTTTGAGCGGTGGTACCGTACCGACAGCGACCACATCTTATCCCGGAGCCGGCAGTATGCCTGTTGTGCCGGCGACTCCTGCTCCAGCCCCTGTCGCTCCGCACTGACACTTATTCGACCGCTGCCAGCGCAGTTCAAAGGTGATTCACAGACCTTCCTTTGCGAATTCGTCTATAATCCGCCGGCTGCTTCGGCAAAGGATGCGACGACCGACAGCACCGCCAAATAATTTTGCCGGGCTACTTGTAATAATAGGGCGCCACCACTAATGGTGGCGCCCTCGGTTTGTGTAGTGTTCAAATGGACTTTCGAGACTTTAGATCCGTTCCCAGGTGACGCCGGCGGCCGAGTCCATGACATTGATGCCAAGATCGGTGAGACTTTTGCGGATCAAATCTGATGATGCGAAGTCTTTTTTAGCCTTTGCTTCCTGGCGCAAATTGAGTAGAAGATCTACCAGTTTGCTGCCCAGTGGCGAATCGATTTGCAGACGCCTATCTTCCAGAGTCAAGCCAAGTATCGATGCGTGTTTGACCAGCACCAGGGCCTGGAAATGCCTGTCTTTTTCGTCCTTGGTCTTATTGATCGCATCGGCAAACTGGAATAGATGCGAAATGGCAATAGCTGTGTTGAAGTCATTGCTCATCGCTTCGTTGAAATCGCTCTTGAATTTTTCGGCTACCGATAGTGCCGCCGGCGATGCCTCGACGCCAGCGCCATTTTGCGATGTACCGGCAAAAGAGGCCGCCTTCAAAATGCGCTGGATGCCTGCATGAGTGGCGGCCAGGCTTTCTAAAGTGAAGTCGATCGGATTGCGATAGTGAGTCTGCAAAACAAAAAGACGGATCGTATCTGGTGAAAAAGTAGTGAGCAGATCTCTAATCGTACTGAAATTTCCCAGCGACTTGGACATTTTTTCCGAGCTGATCTGGACAAAGCCGTTGTGCAGCCAGTATTTGGCTAAAGGCTTTTTGTGCAGTGCTTCTGATTGAGCGATTTCGTTTTCGTGATGAGGAAAGACTAGATCTTCGCCGCCGACATGCAAGTCGATTGATTCGCCCAGGATGTGTTTGATCATCGTCGAGCATTCGAGGTGCCAACCCGGACGGCCCCGGCCCCAGGGACTGGCCCAGCCGAGCTCGCCTTCGGCGGCGCGTTTCCACAATGCAAAATCGACGGGTGTTTTCTTCAGCGCCGAAAGAGCATCCTGATTGATTACCTGTTCGCGGGCGCCGACCAGGAGTTGTTCGAGGTCTTGTTTGCCCAGTTTGCCGTATTCCTTAAAAGAGGAAACATCAAAATAGACATCGCCTCCCGCTTCGTAAGCGTTGCCGCCTTCGATCAATTGTTCGACAAAGGCGATCATCTGCGTGATGTATTCGGTGGCGCGCGGCTCGTAGTCTGGGAAATCGACATTGAGCGAAGCCATGTCATGCCAGTAGGAATAGGTAAATTTGCGAGCCAGCTTTTCCGGACCGATCCCTACTTCTTTGGCGCGGTTGATGATTTTGTCGTCGACATCGGTGATATTGCGCGCGAAAGTGACGTCGTAACCCGCTGATTTCAGATAGCGATAGACAACGTCCCAGATGATGAAGGTGCGCGCATGGCCGAGGTGGCTAAGGTCATAGACAGTCGGACCGCAAGCGTACATCAAAACTTTCTTGCCGCTAATCGGCACGAAGTCTTCTTTTTTACCGCTCAGTGTATTGAACACCTGAATAGTCATGATTTTTGTTTCCTCTGTACTGCGCCTGGCGTGGACCCTGAATTTCCTATGCGAAGAATTCAGGCGCTACAGAGCCCCAGGGCGGCTTCCAGGCGCTCACGCACCCGCTTTTCGCCCAGTATGGATATGATCGCACCGAGATCCGGTCCGTGCGTGGTGCCCGAGAGTGCTGCCCGGAGCGGCCAGTAAAGGTCTTTGCCCTTGATCGATATTTCTTTGCCGAGCGTGTCGACTACTTTTTTGCAGCCGGCCTGATCGCTCCAGGGCACTTGCGGTAATGCCGTCAGGAATTTCTCAAGCACAAGGCGAGCGCCGGCGGTGGCGATTGACGTTTCTTTGACATCGTCGGCAATCTCTGGTTGCGTGACAAAGAAAAATTCGAGGGCCGGTCCGATTTCCGAAAGTTTAGTCAGACCGCCGCGCACGATCGAGATCATCCGCTCGATATCGGCAGCCTCATAGCTCTCGCCATTTTTGAAGACCTGCAAATAAGGCTGCGAGCGTTCGACGATCAGATCAAGAGGCAGGCTGCGGATGTAGTGGCTATTGAACCAATTGAGACGATCGACATCGAAGACAGCGTTGGACTTGCTCACCTTATCGAGATCGAAAAGGCGGCCGGCTTCTTCCATGGTGTAGATTTCTTTTTCTTCCGGATGAGTCCAGCTCATCTGCGTCAAATAATTGACGATTGCTTCTGGCATGTAGCCTTGCTTGCGGTAATAGTCGACATGCACTGCCTCCCCGTGTTTGCGCTTGGAGAGTTTTTGCCGCTCGATATCAAACATCAAGGGTGCATGGGCGAAATGCGGCATGGGGGCGCCCATTGCCTCATAAATCAAAATTTGTTTGGCCGTGTTGTGGATATGGTCTTCGCCGCGGATGACATGGGTCATTTTCATATCGACATCGTCGATGACGACGGCGAAGTTGTAGATCGCTACGCCGTTCGATTTGACGATCACCATGTCACCGCCGAGATCGGCCGTGTCGATGGAGATTTCGCCTTTAATTTGGTCCTGCCATGACACTACCTGCGGTTCGTTGATCAAAAAGCGCACAGATGCGACGCGGCCTTCAGCCAGGGCTGCCGCGGTTTGTTCTGCGCTCAGGTTGCGGCTGCGATTGTCATAGCGCGTCGGCAGATTATTTGCCTTCTGCTCTTCTTTTAAAGCTGCCAGTTCATCGGTGGTGGCATAGCAGTTGTAGGCTTTGCCGGCGGCTATAAGCTTTTGCGCTTCGGCTGCGTAATGATCGATTTTTTCGGTTTGGCGATAGGGCGGGTAAGGGCCGCCGACGGTAAGACCTTCATCCCAGGTGATGCCGAGCCATTTGAGGCCGTCGATAATGTCGTCGGTGTAAGCTTCTTTCGAACGCTCTTCATCAGTGTCTTCGAGACGCAGGATAAAAGTGCCGTTATGACGCCTGGCGTAGAGATAATTGTAAAGAGCCGTGCGCGCTGTTCCCACATGCAGATTGCCGGTGGGACTCGGTGCTATGCGCACACGGACATTGCCTTTATCGTTGGTTGAAGACATTCTGGCATTTTAACAGGCCGTTCGTAAAAGCTGGCTAGATGTGCTGCGCTTCACTTAACAGATCTGTTATAGGCCGTCAGAGATCGGTCAGTCTTCTTCTTGAGCTTTATTGGGATCGATGACCATGCAGTCGACCACGGCCACACCGGATGAAAGCATTTTCAGCTTGCTGGCGGCGCCGCGGGAAAGGTCTATGACGCGATCGTCGACGAACGGTCCGCGGTCATTTACTTCTACCACGCAGGAAGCGCCGGTCTTGCGATTCATCACCAGGAGTTTGGTGCCGAAAGGCAAGGTGCGATGGGCAGCTGTAAAGCCGTCTTGATCATAACGATCACCGTTGGAGGTTCTTCTACCGTGAAACTTGCCGCCATACCAGGAGGCATGACCGGAGAAGTTTGGTGAAAAGTTGGTCGGAGCCGTAGATTTTGTCAGGCAGGCAATCGCTGCTGCATCCGTGCCCTGGCTGTCGACCATTTTGAGGAAGCTGGAGGGCAATTGCGGAGCTCCCAGGACGCAGCGCAGAGCATTTACCACTCTAAAGCTATAGTCGATGGGGTTGGCGGGGCCGGCAGGGGCGTTAGCCGGAGCGGGCGCACTATTGTTCAGGTCGGGAACGGCAAACTTGAGGACGGTGACGCCATCGACGCGGATCGTGGCAAGGTTGCCTTCGCTGGCAGGGACGAGCTTGCTGGCGTCGAGTTTACCGTCTTTGAGCAAATCTTTGAGCTTGTCGGCGATGTCTTCGGCGCGATCTTCGGCCGATCCGGCATTGGTTTCACCGCGGAAGACGATCAGGTCTTTACCGTTGATAGTGACGGTGGCACATTCTTGATCGTTTTCTTCCCAGGTAGCGGCGGAGACTTCGGGACAGATGTCCAGTCCTGGCGTAGCGGCAGCATAGGCGCTGTTGCTGTTTACCAGGGAGACGCTCAGGCTCATTGCCAGTAGCGCTCCGGCCAGTAATTTTTTACTTGTAGTTGATACCAGTTGCATAACGTCGGTTTTAACTCTTCTAGTGCCTGGCGTGGCGCCTGGCAGTTGGGGCTGAGTCCTTCTCCTGTGGCGAGGCTTTTCTGTTTTCAGGCATCTATCTAAAGTGCCCTCGACAACCTCTCGGATTTCGGTGTCCGAAGCAGGCGAAAAGGTAACAGACCGGGTAGCAAGTCGTCAAAAATCTCCTGACAAGGTTGATTTTTTGGACAGGACTTGGTGTTAACCCCTTTCTTGGAAAGAGTTTAGTTTACAGAGGTTGACTTTTTCGACGCTTTGATCGAGGTCATTCTTTTTCTTTCGCCAACCTTACAGGCACGAGATTTGCCTTGATGAAGCGCGGCTAATGATGATGTCATTTGTTCCTCACTCCGAGCGCTTGGTTACAGTCTGTAAAAGCTGTGTAAGAGTTGGCCTATTTTTTTGCCCTGCTAAGTAAATGCATTTTCAGAACTTGCTCAAAGCGTTGGCACAACTGAGTTTGAGCACGCTGATCGGGGGTCCCTGTATATACAGTGGGATCTTAATCTTTCTTCGTAAATTATTGTGTTTGCAAGCGGTGTTTGCTCAAGAAAGGATCAAGCAACTTGACAGTTTAAAGGCCATTTTGCGGTCGATAATAGACGTTTCTGCGCAGCTCTTAACTCAAGAATTCCGTGAGCCACTCTTGATCCATTTCAAAATTTGCATAGACGCTTTCGACATCGTCCGAGTTTTCGAGAGTGTCGATCAATTTCAACAGAACCCTGGCTGTGTCTCGATCTGTTATTTCGACGGTATTGCTAGGGGCCATTGTCGGCGCTGCTGAATCGACTTTATAACCGGAGGCTTGCAGGGCGGCGCGCACCCCTTCAAGCTTTTCAACCGGACAGACGACCAGGGCCTGGTTCTCGTCTGAAGCATCGAGGTCGTCGGCACCGGCGTCGAGCACTACTCCGAGGAGTGCCTCTTCGTCGAATTTTGCACCCTTACTTATGTAGATTTCGCCCTGCTCCTTAAACATCCAGTTGACGCAGCCGCTTTCGCCCATATTGCCGCCATTTTTGGAGAAAAAGAGGCGGACATCGCCGGCGGTGCGATTACGATTGTCGGTCGTGCATTTGACCAGGAGTGCTACTCCACCCGGACCATAGCCTTCATAGACTAGCTCTTCGTAGTTGTCCTGAGAGCCAGTGCCGGAGCCCTTTTCGATCGCTCTTTGAATATTGTCTTTCGGCATACCCTCGGCTTTAGCCCTGTCTATAGCCTGTCGCAGGCGAAAGTTGGCCGTCGGATCGCCGCCTTGTTTGGCGGCAACAATGATCTCACGCGAAAGTTTTGCATAGGCTGCGCCGCGCTTCGAGTCTGTGACTGCTTTCTGGCGCTTGATAGTGGCCCACTTAGAATGACCTGACAACTGGATTTCCTCGGATAAACGGCATTGAGTAAAGAAGCAAGACGTCAAGAGCGGCGTTTTTCGGGCTCTCCAGCTACATATGATAATTCTGCTTCGGATTTAAAGTATACGTTGATACAATTTGCCCAATGGTAAATCGATTCACGTCTCATAACTGATTCGTAAAGAGGATTGTTCAATCCTCTTATATAGGTAGTACGAGAGTCAGGGAATTACCAATCGATGGAGAACTTCATGGCTAATAGAAATTCGTTCAAGGCACTGTCTTTGGCTCTGGCCGCGACTTTGTCGCTTGCCGCAAACTCACCTTGGACCGCAGCTCAGGCTCGCGCCTCACATGCCAGGTCTGCTGCCGACTCCTCACTACCTGTGCAGGGCGTGGCAGAGTCCACCAGCCGCTCGGCCGGTCATCTGGTCAGCTCCGCCGACGGACTGCAGATTGCTTCCAAAAAGGGCGCTTACCAGATCCGCATCACGCGCGAAGTTGTCCGCGCCGATTCTCTGATGCTGGGCGGCAAGTATGACGAGGCCGCCGATCTTTATAAAGGCGAAATGGAAAAGAACCATAACTCTGTACCGGCGGTTGTCGGTTACGGTATGGCTCTGGCTAAGCTATACAAGCTCGATGCCGCTGACGAAAACTTCAATAGGGTGCTGGCCCTCGATCCGCAAAATGCCATGGCACATGCCGGTAAGGCAATGGTTATGTTTAACCGCCTCACTTCATCGTCGGGCACAGTGATCAAAAACCGCGACGCCACGCTCAAAAACGCTGAAGCGGAAGTCAAACAGGCACTCAGCATCGATCCGGGCATGCCCGAAGGTCACCTTACTCTAGGTAACATATATAAGGAAGAGGGAAGGCTCGACGATGCTATCGCCGAGTACAAACAGGCCACTACTCTCGACCCGAAATTCTCTGAAGCCTTCGCTCAGTTGGGTATCGCCAGATTGAGCAAGGACCAGTACGCCGATTCGGTATCTGCATTCAAAACGGCTATATCACTCAATTCCGGCAATTCGACTGCGCACTACGGACTGGGTCGCGCTTACTACAAGCAAGGCCTGAACGACGAGGCGCTTAAAGAGCTCAATACTTCTCTTTATCAATTCCGCAATTCCGCCCCTGTCCATCTCACTCTTGGTGATGTCTACGCAGCTCAGGGCAATACTGTAGCCGCCGTCAAAGAGTACAACCAGGCGATCAGCATCAAGCCGGAAAATCCGGATGCTTATTTGCATATTGCCGACATCAGAGAATCGCGCGGCGACCTGGAGCTTTCGATCAGCGAATTGCGCTCCGGTCTGGAAATGATGCCGAACAATCCCGACCTGCATCTGCGCGTTGCTGATTCCAGTTTGAAGTTGGAAAAATTGGACGACGCGATGAAAGAGTACAACACCGTACTCGCCACAAACCCGGGAAATTCCGCCGCTGCCAAAGGTTTGACCAGAGCCTATTATTTGAAAGCAAATAAAGAAGCTGGCGGTGCCTTCTTTGTCTCCAACGAATACGAAAATGCCCAGAGCATGATCGACAAAGCCGTGGCTATGAATCCTAATGACATGGAATTGCGTCTGGCTCAGGCCAAGTTGCGTTCGATGGCCGGTACTCCAGTCGATCTCTCCAAGCTTGGCACGCCCTCAAATGATGGCGAAAGAGTGGCATACGCCGAGGCTTTGCTTGCGCAAAACCGCTTTGCCGACGCTGATCAACAAATGCAACAGGTAATCAGCAATGCTAACGATCCAAAACAAGCCTTTGCTGTAGCCGATCTTGCTTTGATGATCAAAGATCTGCCCGATGCTGAAGCGGCTTATCGCAAGGCCAGCACTATGCCCGGCGGTCAGGAGCGTGCCACGCGCGGATTGGCTCTGGTAGCCAAAGCCAAAGATGCCTCGCGTCAGGATTTGACCATGGCCAGCGACCTGGCTCGCCGCAGCCAGCTTGGCTCAGCGGTGGACAAATATCATTCGGCCATTTACGGCAATCCGAAAGTAGCCGATGCTCGTATCGGTCTGGCCGAGACTCTCGAACGCCTCAAGCCGCAGGCCTCCAAGGATTTGCGCGAAGCGATCGTGCAATATAAGGCTTATGAAGCGCTCACGCCCAACATGCCTCCGAAAGAGTTGGAGAAGATGAATAAGAAGATCGACAATCTCTCCAACAAAGCCTTCAAGCTCGAGCAAAAAGAAAGAGAGAGAGGTCACGCTTAAACAAGTTCAGTTTAGCTTGCACTCATAAAACTCTTGCGGTGTCCGGTTCGATATCGAATCGGACACACTTTTTTGCTAGTTAAGAGCTATCGTCTTTTAACCTTGATAACCCACCTGATACAATGCCAGCGTGGCTGAATGGAAAGATAAACGAATCACGATTTTAGGTCTGGGTAGAAGCGGTCTGGCCGCTGCGTCCTACCTGGCGAAGCGTGGCGCCAAAGTCTTGATCTCCGAGTCGACGCCGCGCGAAAAAGTAAGCGACAAGTTTGTCGCCGAGCTCAAAGCCCTCGGTGTCGAAGCCGAATACGGCGCTCATTCGGAACGAGCGACAGCCTGGCCGGAGCTGATCCTCACAAGTCCGGGTATCCCTCCTTATTCGGAAGTGATCAAACGGGCTCGCAGTCTTGGCAAAGAAGTAATCAGCGATATCGAGCTCGCTTACCGTGAGCTCAAGGGCAAAGTGCCCTTCATTGCCATTACCGGTACCAATGGTAAGTCGACTACAACATCTTTAATCAGCTATATGCTCGAGCGCACCGGCTTGAAAGCGCCGGCCTGCGGCAACATCGGTCGAGCCATTTTGAGTCTGGTCGACGGCAGTCATCTCGATTATCTGGTTGTCGAAGTCAGTTCCTATCAGCTTGAATATTCTCCGACCTTTGCGCCCGAAATCGCTCTCTGGCTCAATTTGACTCCGGATCATCTCGATTTTCACGGTGGCCTTGATGGCTATGTCGACGCTAAACGCTCGCTTTTCGCCCACCTGCCGAGCAGTTCTTTTGCCGTCTTCAATATGGATGATTCGGTCGTGGCCAGCACTCCGACAAATGCGGAAATATTTCCCTTCTCCCTTTCGACGGAAGCAATGGCTAGCATACAGGGTGCATATCTAATAGATGACTTTCTTTGCTACAGCCACAATTCGCGCTCGCGCGTAGTCTGCAATGTCGCCGATCTGAAAATCATCGGCAAGCACAATCTGGAAAATGCCCTGGCGGCGATATCGGCTTGCTGTCTGGCCGGACTCAATGAAAAACAAATCGAAGCGGGCCTGATTTCCTTCACCGCCCTCGAACATCGCCTCGAATATGTTGATACCGTGGACGGTGTTGAATTTTACAATGACTCGAAAGCGACCAATACCGATTCGACGATCAAGGCTCTGGAAGCTTTTCCCGGCAAAAAAGTAGTGCTGATTGCCGGCGGTAAAGATAAGGGAACTTCGCTGAATGATCTAGTTCAGTCGGTCAAAAAGCACGCAGCAAGTGTAATATTGCTTGGTGAAGCAAAAGAGCGTATCGAAAGAGCTCTGAGAGAAGTTGGATTCGATGAGATATATCCAGTCGGCACCATGGAGGAAGCGGTGCAATTGGGAGGCAAGCTGAAGAGGGGTCCGGTTCTACTTTCACCTGCCTGTGCGAGCTTCGATATGTTCAAGGATTTCGAGGATAGAGGCCGTGTCTTCAAAGATCTTGTCCGCGCAAGAGCAAGATAGATGGCGTCGTCGCAGTAGCGGCGGGTCTGCCAGAAATAGCGACAGCACAAGTGTCAGCCCCTCGACTCCCGAGTTTAGAGGCGCTATCGACCGCACCCTTGTCGGCGTCGTTCTCAGTCTCTGCGGTTTTGGCCTGATGGCCGTTTATTCAGCCTCCGCCCCGGAAGCCCAGGAATTTTTCCAGGATTCGACGGCGCTTTTGCGCAAACAGACGATCTTTTTTGTGATCGGCATATTTGCCATGTTCACAATCAGTCGCTACGACTATCGCAAGATCAAAAAATTCGCCTGGCCCCTGGCGATTATCTCGCTCGTCCTTCTTTGTCTGACCATGGTGCCCGGACTTTCGGTGACAACCATGGGATCCTCGCGCTGGCTTTCGCTAGGTCCTCTGCAATTCCAGCCTTCCGAAATGTGCAAAGTGGCGACGATCATTTTGCTCTCTTCCGGCCTCTCCAAATATTTCTGGTGGCATCGTCAGATACTCTGTCGCCTCGTCGTGATCATGCTCATGGCCGGCATCGTTATCAAACAGCCTGACCTTGGCACCGCCTCGATGATCCTGAGCAGCCTGCTCGTTTTGATTTTCGCCAGCGGTACAAACTTTGTCCTGCTCGGTGGATCGATCGTCGGCGGTTTTATCCTCGTCTGGCATCACATCCAAAAAACTCCCTACCAGATGGCCCGCATCGAAACCTGGCTCAACCCTTATTTGCACCCGCAAAAAGAAGGCTGGAACATTATTCAGGCTCAGTACGCCATTTCGGCCGGCGGCATCTGGGGACTCGGTTTTGGCCGTTCTCTGCAAAAGCTCTACTACTTGCCCGTTCAGCACGCCGACTTCATATTCGCGGTCGTGGCCGAGGAATTTGGCCTGGTCGGCTGTTCTTTGATCGTCGGCTTATTTGCTCTGCTCGGCTTCCACGGTTTTAAAACCGCCCTGGCAGCTAAGACTCTCTTTGGTCGCTTCCTGGCGATCGGTATCACCAGCGCCATTTGTACCCAGGCTATGGTCAACATGATGGTGACTACCGGTCTCGTACCGGTCACAGGCATCACTCTTCCTTTCATCAGTTATGGCGGCACATCAATCGTCATTACTCTTTCCATGGTCGGCATCCTTTTATCGGTTTCGCGTGATCGAGGCGTACTTGCTGAAGACGAAGACAATCCAGACTTCTCGGATGACCAACCCAGCGGTGGTTTCGCCTGAAGGTATGACCATGACCGGACACCGCATCGTTTTGACTGGCGGCGGCACGGGTGGACACATCTATCCGGCTCTATCTGTGGCCGAGCATCTGAAGGACCGTACCGACGTTGAGGCCATCCTTTATATAGGGGCCAGCGGTCATCCGGAAGAAAAGCTGGCCCGCGAAAACGGCCTGGAATTTGTCGGTTTGCAAGTATCCGGCCTGCCGCGCAGTCTGTCGCTCAAGCTTTTTACCTGGCCCTTCCAAATGTTTGCCGCAATAATGCGCGCCAAAGCCGTTTTACAGGCTTTCAAACCAACCGCCGTACTTGGAACGGGTGGTTATGCCTCGGCACCACCCCTGGCGGCAGCCGGCTTGCTCAAAATCCCTACCGCCGTGCACGAACCTGACGCTCATCCTGGGCTAGTCAATCGTCTGCTTGGTAAAAGAGCCAATTTGATATCACTCGGTATGCAGGGTGCAGCCGGGAGAATGAGCACCAAGCTCGGTCGCATTTCTTTTAACGGCAATCCTGTGCGCGGCACCTTCCTCACGCCCATCCAGCGCGACGCCGCTGCTGCCGTGCTTGGTCTGCGTTCCGATTTGAAAACAGTGCTGGTCACGGGCGGCTCGCAGGGAGCCAAGGCGCTCAACGAAGCTGTTGTAGCAGCTCTGCCGCGTTTGCTCGAGCTCGAGCCGCATATCCAGATCGTCCATCAGTGCGGCGATAAAAATCTCAATGATGTAAAAGAGCGTCTGGCTCCCGGTTTGGAAGGCAGTCCCCGCTATCATTTGCGCGCTTATTTCGACGACCTCTCAATTGCCTACGCTGTTTCCGACCTGGCCGTCACCAGAGCCGGGGCGATGACAGTGGCTGAACTGGCTGTTTCCGGCACGCCGGCCGTTTTTATCCCCTATCCATTTGCCGCCCAGGATCATCAGACCCATAACGCGCGCTACATGGAATCGCAAAAAGCGGCGACGGTAATCATGCAAGAAGATCTGACCGGCGAAACGATTTATAACCAGATCAGCGCTCTGGTAAACGATGATGGTCGTCTGGCCGAAATGCGCAAGCGCATGCGTGAGATTGGAAAACCTGATGCTGCGAGGAATCTGGCTGAGCAAGTGCTGAAATTGAGCAGCGAATATATCGCCGCCCAGAGCTGAAGGCAAAGTCGCTTTAAAGGCTCGATGGTACCGGTGAAGTCAGGCCGCTCACGGTAGGCACGCCTAGCTCAACGGGGAAGTCGCCGTGCGCCAGTGATTTTTCTTCTATAGAGGTGATAGTCGCTTCGATATTGGCCAGGATTTTGGCTGTTTCGAGGCGGGTCGTGCCGTTGGCGCTGACTGAGCGACTCAAAATTTCTTTCAAGTCGGTGAGGGCGTCTTTGACTGAGCTACAGGTGGGCAATTGCATGGCTTTCTTCTCGTTTTCCTGGTCGGGGCTCTGGTTTTGGCCTGTCCTGGTTGCCATTATCTGGGTCGAGTGTAGCATAGGCGTACTTACGCTCCGCTGACAAGTGAAGACTATTTGACGTTAAATTGTTGTCAAGTGCCTCAGCCGCTTATTAGGGATGGATGGGTCGGTTATTATCAAACTAGTGGAAGCCTGTGAGAAGCCATGCCTGTTTTTGTGGGTCTGATGATTTTCTTCTTTTTGGCCCTCGGCCTTTTGTTCTTTTTCTTCTGGCTTTGGGTGGCCTGGAGCATTTATCGCTGGTTTCAGAAACGTAAGCAACAACGTGCGCATCGGCTGGCCACATATTTGCGTCGTCTGCACCCGGTCGTCGCCGAGCTTTTGCACCAGGTAAACGAACTGGATCAGGCCAGTAAATATTCAGGCCTGGATCAAGACGCGCGCTGGGCTAAGAAATATCAGGACGCGCTGCACAAGCTGCTTGACGCCAGTAACCGATTGGAGGAGACGAATGCTGCTTTGCGTGAGCAGGAACTGGTCGTTGCACAGGAACACCTGCTCTATGTCATCCGCACAGTGCACATTGTCAGCTATCGCATGAGAGAGATGCAGCCGATTGAAGAAATCATCGAACTGAAGGCTGAGCTCAAACGTGAGCAAGCAAAGGAAGCGCAAATGCATCACGACGAGAAGCCTCGCGCAGCTAACGCAAACCCGAGCCATGCCAGTGAGCCGCCGCATGCCCCTGGTACCACGCAAAATGCTGATGAACAGGCAATCCTAAAACTAAACACTAAAAAGAAGGAAATTTTGCACGATGATCTCGGCAAGCATTGAGCGTCGATATTTGCGACGGAAATATAGCAAATTTTCTCCCATCTATTTTGCAATTTAGCCACCAGTTCCGATACCAAAAAAAATCTTTGCCAAAAGACAATTTTTAACCAAAAAAGATGCTGACAACCACTGCGTAGATCGGAAAGATCTGCAAAAATAGAAGTGTAGGGTTCAATCTCGTGTAAGTCCTTTGCCGAGGCGATGCATCCGATTCCCACCTGGGGCGCGTGCTTTGCTGCGGAAAAATCCAGACTCGGTGTACTTTTGCGCTGAGCTTGTTCCTTGGCGTCTCCGTTTCAATCGGCCTGGGCTGCCAGCTCAGGTTCGCTCAAGCATGGGATTTATGAGCAATCACTACTGAAGGAGTAAGGGGCTATGTCTAAGAAGAAACACAAACACACAAGCAAAGCAGCGGAACCGGTACAAAACAACGAGGAAGAGAAAGTTACAGAAGAGGCAGTAGCTGACGAAGAACTTACTCCCCAAGCGACTGATGATACAAGCGAAGCGGCGAGCGAAGAAACAACTGAAGAAGTAAACGACGAAAACGCAAAGAATGAAGATTCTAAGGATGATCAAGTGAAAGACGAAGACGCAAAAGACGAAGAAAAAGAAGAAACCGCAGAAGCTGCTGCGGAAGCCACTCCCGAAGAGGCTAAAGACGAAGAAGCCAAGGACGAAGAAAACAAAGAAGACGAGGCTGCCGAGCCGGTAGCTGAAGCGGCGCCGGAGGAAACGAAAGAAGAAGGCACCACAGAAGAAGCAAAAGACGAAGAAGCAAAAGAAGAGGAGCCCGCAGCTGAGGCTGCTGAGCCCGTAGCGGAAGAAGCTCCGCCGGAAGAAGCCAAGGAAGAAGAGGCGAAAGAAGAAGCGGCAGAAGCTGCTGCTGAAGCCGAAGAAGCTAAGGAAGAAGAAGCAAAAGAAGAAGCGGCAGAACCTGCTGCTGAAGCCGAAGAAGCTAAAGAAGAAGCAAAAGAAGAAGAAGTGGCAGAACCTGCTGCTGAAGCCGAAGAAGCTAAAGAAGAAGAAGCCAAGGAAGAAGAAGCAGAGGAAGTAGCTGCTGAAGCCGAAGAAGCATCCGACGAAGAAGCAAAAGACGATGCCGACAAGAAATTGAACGAAGCGGCATAGACCATGTCCGAGCAATCGGCATAATCGAGGCGAGGGATTGAGCGATCAATCCCTCGCTTTTCTCTTGACTGTCTTGCAAGCTGATTGTCAGTTTAAGGTTTGTCTGCCCGGCGGCCAGCAGTGGTATCTTTATAAGTCGCCCGAGCCGGCCGGCAATCAAATTGCTGACCGAGTCGCGGCTGACTAAGATCCAGCAGTGAGAGGTCCCGAGATGGTTGCCACTACCCTGAGAGAAACTGCCTTAGCTACAGCGCATGTCAAGCTTTCGGCGCGCATGGTTGATTTTGCCGGCTGGAATATGCCCGTGCAATACAAATCAATCGTCACCGAGCACATGGCCACGCGGCAGAAGGTCGGCATTTTCGATGTTTCGCACATGGGTGAGTTTCTCGTCACCGGTGCCGGCGCACACGACTTTATCCAGCATGTCATCGCCAATGATTTGAATCGCCTCACCGAGCCTGACCGTGCTCTTTACAGTCAGCTCTGCTACGAGGATGGCGGCACCGTCGACGATTTGATCGTCTATCGTCGCAAAGAGGATTATCTGCTGGTCGTCAATGCCTCCAACATCGATAAGGATTTCGCCTGGCTGAACAGTCATAAATCCAAGTTTGAAGTCGAGCTGACGGACATTTCCGAGCAGACCGGATTGCTTGCCTTGCAGGGACCTTCGGCTGTGCCGATGCTCAGTGAAATCGTCGGTGATTGGGTCGCCAAGCTGCCTTCCTTCGGCTACGGCGAAGCTGTCGTCGACGGCAATAAATTTAGTTTCGGCCGCACCGGCTATACCGGTGAAGATGGTTTTGAAATTTTTGTCGCCACCGATCGTCTCGAATGGCTCTGGAACATGCTTCTCGAGCGCGGCGCTAAATATGGAATCGAGCCCTGCGGCCTTGGTGCTCGCGATACATTGAGGCTGGAGGCTGGTTTGCCACTTTATGGCCACGAACTCGAAAAGGACATCACTCCTATAGAGTCAGGTTTAGGCTGGAGCGTTAAACCGGAAAAAGGCGATTTCATCGGCAGCAAAGTATTGGCTGAGCAAAAAGCCGGCAAACTCGACCGTCAAATCATCTGTCTGAAAGCCGAAGGCAAAGCCATTCCCCGTCAGGGTTATGCTGTATTTCACAATGACAAAGAAGTCGGCTTCGTCACCAGTGGTACGCAGGGTATTTTTGTCGGCTATCCGATCGCTTTCGCCATGGTCAATCGCGGTGTCGCCAAAGTCGGAGAAAATTTGCAGGTGCAAATACGCGATAGTCGAATTAACGCGGCTGTAGTACAGCGCCCCTGGTATAAGCGTAAAAAATAGGGCGCAAGCGGAGCTAGATAAAAGTTGCCCGAATCCAGCAATACACTACTGATGGCAGTGGGGATTTTGAGCCTGATACTCATTTTGAGTTCCGGCATGCTGATCTGGCAATTTGCATCGCGCGGTTCTAAAAGTCGCGAACGTTCCGGGCGCATCCCACCTAATATGCAGGTCTTCCTGTCCAGCCTCGATGCTATGGCTGCGGTACGGTCGGTGTTGGCCGACGAATTGATTGTCGGTTGCCGCTGGCGGATTACCTACGACCGTGGTGAAGAAGGCCGTATTCAGGCGCGTCTGTACGGAAAGCCGGTGGGCGGTGAAGGCAGCGTCGATATTTTGATGAATATGCTTTTTCACCGTCTCGAGCCGAGCAAGACCGAGCTTGAATGGTCCTATGTCGTGATGAGCGGTCAGCCAGTCAGTGCCGACCGTGTCATCGATTCTACAAATGCAGCTTTGCGCACTGCTCTTGATCTGAAAGCAGGGAAGATCAAGGCTCCTCCGGAAACCCCTACGAAAACCTGTTTTAACTGTCACAAGGATATCGAGTCCGGGTTTACCTTTTGCATCTATTGCGGGGCCAGTGTAAGTTGACTGATCATACTTCCGTCTACATTTTTATGTTCCTTCTTGTCGCCGTTCCTGGTCTTTTTTTTATTGCCAGAAGCGCTCTATTCAACAACTTACAACCGGAGCAATTTGAAGACGAAGACGGCAATATCAGGCATGTCGATATTTCGAAGACTGTTTCTGCTTTGAATTCGGGTGTTGGCTTGCTCCATGACCGCGAGCCATTGCTGCTGGATATGTCGATTGATAATGCTGCGCCGATCATCGAAGGCGCGCTGACAAAGTTTCGATTTTGCGGAGCCGGTTGGCACGTCGTGAATATCGATAGTGGGTCTCCGACCACAATTTCGGCAAATATTCCCTGTCTGGATCAGCGCGATCCCGATGTCACCGTGCGCATGGATCTTGGCCTTTTGGTCACCATTGAAGACCAATTCAACGGCAAAAAAATAGTAGTCAAATTGCGTTTTATCCCTTATGAAGGACCGCACGGCACACTTGAAGAACTGGCCGACTTGACCGAGAAATATTTGTCCCGCACTTTGCTCGAACCGCAGGCCCAGCTGCAGGGTGTCGCCCCTAATCAGGCGATGTCACAAACAGCGATGCCTGAGGCGGCACCACTGGCGGTGCCTGAGTCTGCTTCTTTGCCGCCCATTATTTCTGCAGATGCGGAGCAACCACTATTTCAGAACGATTTCAGAAGTGAGGCGGCCCTGGAATATCAGCAGTCCGCTTCGGCGAGGCAGGCCGAGGCTGCTTATGGCGCTTTTGAAGAAACGGTCGAAGAGGCTAGGGCGCCTTTGCCCGGGTTTGCTCCAACTCCAACTCCAACTTCAACTCCAACTCCAGTTCCTGTTCCAACTCCAGCGCCGACGCCGACGATCAGTTTCACCGACCTGGCCACATCCGCGCCCGGTTTTGACTTACCGCCGATACCAATTACCCTGCCGGAATTGGGGCTACCGACGCCGGCGTCACCTGCAGCCGCACCAGTATTCATATCCCCACCCACACCCATGACCAAACCCACACCGACACCCACACCCACACCCACACCGACACCCACACCCACAGTGGCACCGGCATCAACAGTTTCAACGCCTGCGACTCCTGATGCACAGGCGGGTTTGTGTCCGGGATGTTCGCAGCCAATCAACCCCTCTTTCCCCTTCTGTCTCTATTGCAGCCGGAATTTTTAGCGAATCTGCATCCGTTTGACGTAGCACGTAGTGCGTGCTACGTTTGCTGTATGATTGAATCGTTTAAATGCAAGGAAACAGAAGCGCTTTTTGCGCAGAAGCGTGTTTTGCGATTCATGTCGTTTGAACGTGTGGGCAGGAGAAAGCTTAATATGCTGCACGCCGCCATTCTGTTGACTGACTTGAGTATGCCTCCTGGAAATAAGTTGGAAGCGTTGGAGCGAGATCGAAAGGGGCAGCACAGTATTCGAATAAATGACCAATGGAGAATTTGTTTTGTATGGACTGGAACCAACGCTTGTGATGTAGAAATTATTGATTGTCACTGACGAAATGAATGCAATGAATATGAATAAAAAGTTTGAACCCATCCATCCCGGTGAAGTGCTTAAAGAGGAGTTCATGCGCCCTCTAGGTTTAAGCGCTAACCAGCTTGCACTGCGGCTCCATGTGCCTGCAGGTAGAATAACTTCAATAATTAACGGGCAGCGAGGAATAACCCCAGAAACTGCACTAAGGTTGTCGAAATTTTTTACGATATCCGCCGAATTTTGGCTTAATTTGCAGCAGCTTTATGAGCTGCGATTAGCCGAACAGAGTTCTGGCGAGAAGATTGCCGAAGAAGTGCGGCCATACAAGTAAGGAGTACGATGACGGCTTGCTTATATTGACCCGTCGTTGACAACCGGCGACCACGGATCAGCCTAATCTTGGTTTGTTGCACAAGATTTTCGTAGAATTATAGGATGGCACGATCACATCACATGCTTGTTCTAGTTCGGTTACATTCACAAAGCAAGCGGTACAAGTCAGTCGATTGTCTATTAATCTCTTACAAGTTGGTAGCGCCATGCCAAGGAGAATCCAAGCGCCATGCTAAGTCATCCCGACGATCTGAAATATGTAAAGAGTCACGAGTTCATCCGCAAAGAGGGTGATACGGCTGTGATCGGTATTACCGCTTTTGCGGCCGATCAGCTTGGCGACGTCACTTTTGTCGAATTGCCCAAAGTCGGCGCGAAATACAAGGCCGAGCAAAAATTTGGCGTTATCGAGTCGGTCAAATCAGTATCTGACCTTTTCATGCCGGTATCCGGCGAGATTCTCGAAGTCAACGATAAGCTCAACTCCGAGCCGGAGCTCGTCAACCTCGACTGTTACAACGCCGGTTGGATGTGCAAAATCAAGCTTGACAATCCGGGCGAGCTGGACGCCGCGATGAGTGCCGAAGACTATAAGAAGTTCATCGTCGACTAGTCGATTTATTTAGCTGAAGGCTCCGCTAGCGGAGCTTGAATGGGGCTGCTTTGCTGTTGCGAGGCGGCCCCTTGCGATGTCGGGGGTTCTTGAGAGGGTGCAGGCGGTTGTCTCTCGCTGTTCGCGCTTTCTATTTTGGGGGTGGCGGCCGGGGGCGCTTGCGGATCGGCCTGCATTTTCAATTTGCGGAATTGATCCTGCGCCAGGTCATAAAAGTAAGAGCCCTGCGTTGCTTTGACTTTAGCCAGCTCTTGCAGGGCCGTCTGGTCATCGCGGTTGGCGTCGAGTTTTTCCATAGCATCAAGATAAAGGGCCTGATTGAGCAGGTCTTCGCTGCTGTCTGTACCGGCGCCGCCAAAAAATTCTGGAATCGGCGATCCATGCAAAATGCCAATCGCCGCCTTGTAATTGCCTTGCAAGATGCTGGTCTTGGCCGAATGGGTGATGTAGGTCTTAACGAAACTGACAGTCAAACCGGCCATGGCAAAAAGCAAACCGACTGCCAGAAGCAAATCGATTGCCATGGGATGCTTGTACGATTTAGACGGTACCTTCGGTGCTTTTTCCAGCTCTACGCCGGGCACCTGCTGAGCGAGCAATTTGTCAGCGAGCAAGTCCATGTCGATCTGGGCCTGACTTGGCTCAACACTCGAGTTTTGGCTGGCGTTCGACACCAGTTCTTGCTCTGAATCCACTGACTGCTCCTGTACATCTGAATCGCGGCACTACTTTACCTTATCACGGGGCCTCCCCGGCCTTACAGGTGGTGCTTGATGAATTCGTCAATTCGCTTAATTTTTATGGTGTTGCTCAGGCCGCCTTTTATTTCGGCAAGAGCTGTGCCGATGGCCGTTTTATGGCCGCCTGCCGCGAGCTGTTCGAGGGCGGCAAAGGCTGCCCGCACGACAGACATTTCCTGGGCGTTGATGAGCTTCGCCGTTGGAACGACAAAACTTGCATCATTGATCAGGCCCGCACCTTGAAGGGCTTTGGTGCGCACCTGGGCAGAGGGATCGCCGATGGCTCTCTGGACCGCTAGTTTGATATCGGCGGCGCGACTCAGTTTGCCTTTGCTGCCGCTCCACAGTTTGATCAGCGAGGAGAGCGCTTCTTCGCGCTTGTCTGAAGCCTCGTCCTGGATCGCCAGGAGCAAAAATGCGATCGAATCGTCGCCGGGCAGATGTCCAAGGGCGCGGAGAATATACCAGTAGGTCTTTGCTTTTTCCGGGCTGGCTTCAGCGATGGGATTGGCACTGAGAGTCAATCCTGTGCGGTCATCGATGTTGACCATCGCTCGGGCCAACTTGATCAAAACAGCTGCACTGCCGGCGTCTTCGATCAATCCGAGCGCTTCGACGATGTCGTCGCGGTAGGGGGGAGCGTCATCGAGAGCTTTTGTCAGAGCCGGCACTACCGCCTTTAATTTATGTTCGCCGGCCAGCTTGATGGCATGCCTTAGCGCGCTTCGTTCAATTTTCTGGCCGTTCTTATCGGCTTTGCTTTCGGTCAGGCCATCGCTCACAAACTTTTCGATGTCCAGATCCGAGATCAGGCGAGCGGCATGCTGAGCCGTCTCGGCGATCGCTTCGGGCTCGGGATAACCCTCTGCTTCCAGTCTGTATTCGTGGTAGTTTTTTTGCAGCCAATCGGCAAGCTGGCTTAAAGCTCGTAGCTTTACCGGATTTGCCTGTTTCGTTGCCGCTGCTTGCAGTGGCTCCATACATCTGTGCACCAACAATTCTGGCATCAGATCGGGATTACTTGAGAATGGTCCACGCATGGCCTCGAATAAGCCAACCAGTACGTTGGCGCCCAAATCAGCGAGGCGATCGTCGTTGGCGGTTAGCATGACATAGGGCGAATGCGAGCGGGCCAGGGCAACCGAGGCGTAATCGACAAAGGCATGATGTTCGGCAAAAGCGCTGGATAGATGGCCGGAGATTTCATCCAGTGGCCACTTGGCGATGGCATTGACGGCATCGACGCGAATCCAGGGCTCGCCATTGAGAAGATGTTTGGAGATGGCATCACGTGCGACCGCGGTGCGAAATCCAGCCAGAGAGCGAGAGATATGGCAAAAAGCAGGGCTCGGTTCGCTGCCGGTAGTGTTTGATTTGGTACCGCCGGCGGTATTATCCAGGGCGGCGATCATGCGCTCTTGCGCCTGGTGCGCGCCGAGGAAAGCTATCACTGCGGCGGCATTGGCTCTCACTCGCCAATCTTCGTGCGATAGCGGATCAAGTTCGCGGCCGTCCTGACCGCTGCTGACCTCGGGCAAAAGAGTTTTGATTGTGGCGTCGAGCGAGTCGCTTTGCGCTTCATCGAAAATACGGCGCAGCTTGTCTTCCCACCAGAGCGGGGCAAGCTTCATATTGATGCAAAGATTTTGTGAATTTGTGCGACTGATGGCCGAGAGAATGTCGGCGCGCACGTCCTTGAACTCACGCTGATTTTCCGGGCTGGATCCGGCCAGACCGTGATAGAGCAAAAAATGCTCCATGCCGAAATCATCGACTTTTACCTTGGGTTTTTCGGAAAAAAGGCTGGACGCTTTACGGATCCACTTTGCAAGCATGGTCATACAATTAAACTTAGTCCTAAATGCTATGATCTGGAGTTTATCAAGGTTTAGACACCATTTGATAGTTAGTTTTTATAGTAATCGCAGGAGAGGTCGTCCCCGTGAACACCTTCTTAAGCCTGGCCCATAAAGCGGCGCAAGATGAGTATTTAAAATTTGTTGCGGATAACCTGGCCGCTATGGCTCAGGATCTCGATCAGGGTCGCACCAGCTGCAAAGATGCGCTGGCATTGCTGGCTCGGGCCGGTTATCTCGGCATCAACGTCCCCACATCTTATGGCGGACGCGGCGGCACCCTCTTGGATTTGACCCTCTTTGCCGAAATCATCTCCGGTTATGCGGCCGGTCTCGGTCTCGCTCTGGCCAGCCATTACACCGTGGTCGAGCTTTTGCTCCAGTCTGGTACGGAACAGCAGAAATCGCGTTACCTGCCCCTGCTGGCCAAGGGTGAACTACTCGGCGCCCAGGCCTTTAGCGAAGTCAACGCCGGCTCCGATTACAAAGCCATCACGACCGAAGTGAAAGTTTCGGGCAGCAACGCTTCTATAAATGGAGCGAAAGCCTGGGTGGTCAATGGTGAAATCGCTCAGTTGCTGGCCGTGCTGGCCAAAGACGGCACCAACCTCAGTCTCTGGCTAGTCGATATCGAGCCGGGCGCTGCACCGGCCGGTATAAAAGTCGGTCCGGCCCGCTCTAAGCTAGGTATGCGTGCCTCGGTCGTGAACGATCTTACCTTTGTCGACCACGCTGTCGCCCTCGACAATCGTGTCGGCGGAGCCGATGTCAAAGCTGACCAGGTCGAAAAAGCCCTGCTCAACGCCCTCGACGTCAGCAAGACCGTAATGGCCGGCGCTGCTCTCGGCCTCGCCGATCGCGCCCTCGAGCTCAGCGCCGAGCGCGCTCGCACCCATGAACAATTTGGCCAGTCGATCAGTAAATTTCAAGGCATCCAGTGGAAGCTGGCCGATCTTTCCATGGACCGGCATGCCGCCCAAATGCTCACCTATCGCGCCGCCTGGTCGCAAGCGGACGAGCCTGAAAAATTTCACCAGTATGCCGCTATGGCCAAGATGTTTGCCGCAAAAGTTGCCAGAGTGCATTCGAGCGAAGCCGTGCAGGTCTTTGGTGTAATGGGCGCCAGCCTGGAAGAAGATGTCGAAAGACTCTACCGGGATGCCAAACTTACCGAGCTTTTTGAAGGCACTTCCGAGTATCAAAAAGTGATTATCAAAGAAGAACTCGGTGTATAAAACTAGTCGACCGTGGTGTCTGAATAATTCCCGTCATCGCTGAGAGGAGTGGTTATGGTGCCTTATCGGACTCGCCTGCAGGCTATGGCCACAAAACTGGCACTGACGGCAATGGCCTCGAGCCTCTTGCTGGCGCTGGGATTTGGGCTTCTCTCCGTAAGTGATCAAGCTAGCGCCGCTGATGCCATGCACCAGGGCACGGTTTTTTTCAAGGCTAAAGATTACGGCCATGCCGCAGCTGCATACAAAGTGGCCATGGGTCAGCATCCCAATGATGCCACCATCGCTTATTACTATGCCGTTTCGCTACAGTACTCCAAGCAGATACAGGCAGCCAAGCTCGCCTACCTCGATGTTTTGACGAAATTCCCCACATCGCCCTCGGCGAGCTATGCCCAGGCGGCACTTGCCGGTCTCGATCCGAGCATTCTCGGCGGTGCCGCTCCGACCAGGCTTCAGACTTTTAGGGGTAGCAGTGTCGGCGGCGGCAGTGGTAACGGTGACATCATCCCGTCATCGAGTCTGGTCAACTTCGAGCGAGAAAACGATCACATGATGGTTGACGTCGCCTTCAATGGCAGGCGCACGAAGGCAATCTTCGATACAGGCGCTGAAACCATTCTGATCGGCAAAAATACGCTTGCTCAGCTCGGCTTGCCTATGCCCGGACCTGAAATTGTCGGTCGCAGTCGTGGAGTGGGTGGCAAGATTGAAAATCTTCAGGGTGAGTATATGGATGTCACTGTTGGCGGTGTGACTCGCAAGCACATTTTGGTTTGTGTGCAGGAAAACTTAGAGCATGCCCCTCTTCTTGGCCTTCCTTTCGTTCAGGGCATGAACTATGCAGTCGAAAGCAACTGCATTCGCTTTACTCCGAAAAATACCGCAGTTGCGAGCTCCCGTAGTTCGAGCCGGTCTATTAGTTTGGACTCTCGCACCGTACCGTTTACGATTCAGGGACGTAGCATCATTGTTAATGCTCAGGTAAACGGACGCAACATTCCGATGTGTTTTGATACTGGTGCTGGTGGCACTCTTTTTTCAAAAGCTCAAGCCGATGCTGCCGGTATTCGTGTCCCGGAAAATGCTGAAATTATGGTAGGCAGCGGTGTAGGCGGCACTTCCATTGGCTCATATGTGCCTGGCGTTTCTATCCGTTTAGGCTCTGTTGATAAGCGTGATATGAAAGTTGGTGTGGATTCAACCGCAACAATCCCTTACCCGCTCTTAGGCAGAGATTTCTGGGGCGATCTGAACTACAGTTTCGACAACGACAATCATACGATTAGGTTTAACTAGCCGGGCAAGGCTGAAGGCGGCATAGATGCAAGAGCACATTTCGACGAAATCGCGGGCGCGTCTCATGCAAATAGGCCTGATTGTAGTTGGTTTGGCTTGCAGCCTGGCCGGCAGCGTCAGCATCGGCGCCCAGGCCAAGTCGGCGGCTCCGAGCATGGCCATGACTGCCATGACCCAATTTAAGGCGAAGCAATATCCCCAGGCCGCTGAATCGTTCCGCAAGGCGATTGCCGCCAATCGCAGCGATTCCAATCTCTACTATTACTATGCGCTCTGTCTTCATTACAGCGGCGATGTCAGCGGTGCAAAGGCGATTTACAATCAGATCATGCAGTATTTCCCCAACAGCGAAGCAGCCGCTCACGCTCGCACCGCCATTGGTGCTATGGCTCCGGCCTGTGCAGCCCCTGGGACTTCGGAAACTCCGTCAGCACCTGCTCCCATCAGCAGCAGGCCTGCTTCGGTTAATACGGAGAATAAAGCGGGCTTATCCCTTGCCGATATGCCCGATGAGGCCCGGATCTATTTCCGCAATGAAGGCGGTGGCATGGTCATCGGCGCAAAATTCAATAATCGACCTTTGGATTCTATCTTCGATACTGGTGCGGAAGGCATTGTTGTCGGTAAAAATCATTTGCGGGCCCTGGGCATCCCACTTCCGGCCGGTGCTCCCACTGGTATGGTCCAGGGCGTGGGCGGTGTACCGCAGCACTCATGGAGAATGCCCTGTACCGTTACCGTCGGTCAGATGGAGCGTCGCAATGTCGAAGTCACGGTCCAGGAAGAACTGGACACACCTCTAATCGGGCAGACGTTTTTTCAGGGCATGACTTACACGATTGATAACAATGCCAAATCGATTAATTTTGTCAAAAAGACCTCGCGTAGCGGCTCCATCTACAATGATCCTTCGAAGTCTACCGACTCTGTGCCGTTTGTGCGCGAGGGCAAAGAAATAATCGTCCAGGTGCGGGTCAACGGCAAGACAATTCCGATGTATTTTGATACCGGTGCTAGTGGCATACACCTGACTACGGCCCACGCTAAGTCGATTGGTCTTGTCGTGCCTGATGATGCGCCCCTGCAAAAGAGTGTCGGAATCGCTGGAACATCGATGTGCAGCCTTGTCACTGTCAAGTCTATTGCGCTCGGTCCGATCGAAAAACAAAATATCGAAGTCGCTGTGGACATGGAATCAGAAATGCCGCATCCCTTACTCGGGCAGTCATTCTTTGGAGATTGTCACTATTCGGTAGACGAGGCGCACCATGTTATCCATTTGCGGCGCTGAGACTGAGTTGGTCTGATGCAACCTGTCTCTCTGGTAATAGTGGCTCAAGATGAAGAACGCACGATTGGCCGTGTAATCGAAGCGGCTAAGCCGCTCGTCTGCGAAATCATTGTCGTTGATTCCGGCTCTTCGGATCGCACTATCGAGATAGCCGAGGCCGCCGGCGCGCGCTGTATGCATCAGGATTGGCTTGGTTTCGCCAGGCAAAAGAACTTCGCCATCGAACAAGCATCATGCGACTGGGTCCTTTCGCTCGACGCCGATGAGATATTGACGCCGGCTCTGGTAGAGGAAATCAAAACTCTCCTGGAGAGCCCCGAGTTGCCAGCTTACGATGGCTACAAATTGCCGCGAGTTTTGTATATCGGTGACCGTGCCATTGCCCATGGTGGCTTTTATCCGGACGCCCAGTTGCGTCTTTTTAAGAAAGCAAAGGGGCGTTTCGGGCTGCGCTTAGTACATGAAGCGATCAAGATGGATGGGCCGGTAAAACAGCTGAAGCATTCGATGGACCATTATGCCTACAGAGACATCGCCGCTTTCGAACAGGCTATGGACAAGTATGCGAGGCTTTCGGCGCAAGAATATTTTGGCCGGGGACCAGCTTATTACCAAAAAAAATTGAATCCGCTTAGCGCTTCTCTTCATCCATCCTGGACTTTTTTCAACCGCTATGTCTTACGCGGCGGCTTCCTCGATGGTGAAGACGGGCTCAAGCTCGCAGAAATTTATAGTGGCTATGTCGGCAAGAAAATTAGCTATTTAAAAGAGCTGACGGAACAGCAACCGTAAATATTAGAGGATTGAAGACAATGACCCAAGCTCCAGCCGTTTTGCGCATTTGCGTTAGCAAAGCAAAAAATGTTGAATGGAACGGCGGCCTGGTGGCTACTGGTATTTTTAAATTGCCTGTGGAAGGCAAAGTCAAAGTGCGCCGGTTAAATCTGGATGGCGATGAGCAGGCTGATTTGACTGTGCACGGAGGGCGAGACAAGGCGGTCTACGCTTATCCCTCCGAGCATTATGGCTACTGGAAGCAAGAATTGCCCGAGCGTGACCTTGAGTGGGGCAGCTTCGGTGAAAATTTAACGACCTCCGGATTCGACCAGACTTCGTTATGTATTGGTGACAAATTGCAGATCGGCACGGCGCAATTTGTGGTGACGCAGCCGCGCATGCCCTGCTTCAAGCTGGGCATCAGGCTGGCCGACCCCGGCATGGTCAGACGCTTTTTCAGAAGCGGTAAGTGGGGATATTATCTGGCGGTGCTTGAAGAAGGCGAGATTGGAGCTGGCGATCAGATCACGCACCTGGGTGGAGACGGCAATGGCGTCACTCTAGCAGACGTCTCTCAGTGTTTTACCGATCCTAGCGTAGATGCCGCTTTGCTTGCGAAAGTCTTCGATTCCAATCTGGCAATGCAGATGAAAGAGCATCTGGAATATCAGATTGCCAGAAAAAAGCAGTGAGAGCGGCGGCACCACAGGCGGTGTTGCAGTCGCTGCGTTAATCTCTAACTTTCCGGGCCCAAAATATCTTTCAGGATCGCTCTGTAGCGCGCCAGATTTACGTCGTAGTCGTCGCAGGAACCGCTCGTATTGGCCATGAGCGATTCATTTGTTTCGACAGTGTTGCGTCTTTGTGTTTCGGCGCTGGTTTGATTGAAAAACCACGGAGCCAATTCTTTTAGCTGGCGTTCCGTAACCAGGCCGTTTTTGACTAAAAATTCGCTGGTTGAGACGCCCAGCGTGGCGCTTTGAATTCTTGCCGACTCCGCCTGAGCAGGCGTAATCACTCGTTTGTCGACGAGCAAATTAAGAAGGTCCTGTCCGCCCCCAAAGCTATGAGATGAGCTGGTCAATGGCCTCTAATTTTTAGGCGATTTCGATGTCTACTCGCTTGCCGACACGACTGGCTGCCGCGCGGATGAGCGAGCGCAGGGCCGTGATGGTACGTCCGTCTTTGCCGATCAAACGGCCCGTTACGGTCGGATCGCAAGTGACGCCGACACGACATCTGCCGTGTCCGACATTGAGGCGTTCGAATTGGAGAGCATCAGGATCTCTGGCCAAGACCTTCAAGATGTATTCGGCCAGATCTTCCGGAGCAGTGGAGTCGCTTACAGGGCGAGGTCGACTGCTCAGGCGCCTGCTGCCGCTGCCACCACCGGTCTTTTTAAAAGGCTTGCTACCGTATCGCTTGTTTGGGCCCCGTTTTTCGTCCATTTTTCGACCGCTTCCCTATCAACAGTGAGTTCTTTAGAACGTGGATTGTAGTAGCCAAGCGTTTCGATTGGCATACCATCTCTTCTAGCTCTAGAGTCTACTGCGACTATCCGATAGTGCGGTGCTTTTTTGGCGCCGACGCGCGTAAGCCTTATCTTAACCACGAAACTTCTATCTCCATTCGAGAGTGCAAACTTTGCCTGCTGGAACCGCAAGCAGTAATCTTCATATGACTGCCGAGGCCGACCATACGAGTGCGAAGAGCTATTCTAGCAGCACCAGTGACCGTTCCGTATGTCCGTAGGGTATATCTTGTTAAGCTAATGCAACCCAAAGGCCGATCAGCTGGTCCGGCGCGTCTTCGAGCCACCCGCGGTCGGCTCGATTATTTTTTCTTCTTCTTGCGTGGAGCGACACCAGGAGGCAGGGGCGAGGGTTTGGAGCCACCCGGTCTGGTCGCGCCGCCGCCGAAGCCCGGTCGGCCCATATTTCCCATGCCGCCAAAATTGCCGAAACCCGGGGGCATTGGAGGCATTTTGCCGGCGCCAAATTTGTTACCACCCGGGCCGCCGCCAAAAAGATTACCCATGCCGGGCATACCGCCAGGCATACCTGGAAAGCCGCCGCCGGGCATACCTGGGAAGCTGCCACCGCCCATCATGCCTTTGAACATGCGGAACATTTCGCGCATTTTCTCAAATTCGTTTAACATTTCGCCGACTTCACTATCTTTGATGCCGGCGCCCTTGGCAATGCGTCTTCTTCTTGGGAAGTCGATGATTTCTGGTTTGCGACGTTCGGCCACGGTCATACTGTTGATGGCGATCTCGTAGCGGCTCATCATTTTCTCGCCCTGTTCGGCGATTTTATTCTGGTCTTCGGCGGAAATGCCAAGCGCACCACCCATGCCCATCATTTTCATGACGTCGCCCATCGGGCCCATTTTCTTCATCATGCGCTGCATATTGATAAACATTTCGAAGCTGAAGTCATTCTGGAACATATCGAGGACGGCTTTCTCGGCTTCTTTTTCGTCGATGTTCTTCTGCACTTTTTCGACGAGGGTGACAACGTCGCCCATGCCGAGGATGCGGCTGGCCATGCGGTCCGGGTAGAAAGCCTCAAGGTTGTCGAGCTTTTCACCGGTGGAAATAAACTTGATCGGTTTGCCCACTGCTTCGCGCACTGAGAGCGCCGCACCACCTCTGGCATCACCGTCGATTTTGGTGAGTAAGAGGCCGGTGACTGAAAGCTGAGTGTTGAAGGTTTCGGCGACGTTGACCGCTTCTTGACCGGTCATGCTGTCGACGACGAGGATTTTTTCGGAGGGGTTGAGCACCTTATCGAGGATGAGCAGCTCGGCCATCAGTGGTGTATCCACTTGCAGACGACCGGCGGTGTCGAGGATGACCGGATTGAAACCTTCGGCTTTTGCCTTGGCCACTGCCGCTTCTGCGATGTCCTGGACATCCTGGCTGCCGGCAATGGTGAAGACCGGCACATCGACTTGCTTGCCGAGTGTTTCGAGTTGGTGGATAGCGGCCGGTCTCTGGATATCGCAGGCGACAAGCAATGGTTTGAAGCCGTCGCCCTTCAGTTTGAGGGCGAGCTTGCCGCAGGCGGTGGTTTTACCGGCACCCTGCAAGCCGACCATCATGATGATGCCTGGAGCACCTTTCAAATCGAGGGGAGAAAGCTCGCCACCAAGGATGGTGGTGAGCTCGTCGCTGACTACTTTGACAAATTGCTGATAAGGCGAAACGCCATCGATGACCTCGATGCCGAGCGCCTTTTGGCGGACGTTGCTGATGAAAATCTTGACCACTTTTAAGCTGACGTCGGCTTCGAGCAGCGCTTTGCGTACTTCGCGAATCGCTTCTTCGATGTTGTCGGCGGTCATCTTGTCGGTGCCGGCCAGTGAGCGGAAAGCTCCCTGTAATTTGTCTGAAAGATTGTCGAACATGGCCTGGGTCCTTTATTTCACTGATTTTGTATCTTTTAGCTGCTCTTTCGTCTCTTTCAATGCGTCCCGACGTGGGTCAGGGCCGAGGCGATTGTTTCGCTCAATTTTTCTGATGCCTCCACCGGATAGATGAGCCAGTAGGCGGTGTAATCGCCTTTGACCAGCGCTTCTATAGTCGGTGAAAGTTGCGATAGTTCTTTGACGTCACCGCTGTCGGTGCGCACCACGATATTGGTCTGCGGATGCTCTTCTTCCGGCCGATAGTAGTCGTATGGGCGAAATCCGGTCGATTCCACCGTCACATAGTAATCAGGATCGAAGCCCATCAGAGCGACGACTTTACGTGCTTGTTCTTCGATCGCCTTGATTTCATCGGGATCTTGCGAGTTTATGCGCGATGCTTTGAAAATGCGGCGGTTGATGAACCGGGCGGAAAGATCGCTCAAAATCGGGTCAGGGTCTTTTAGCCAGCGTTTGATGTGATAGCTCAGCTGGACATCGTCGAGGGTGAGATATTCTTCCACCGAGAGATCGCCGCCGGTCAGCCAGTGCTTCGTTTCTTCGTCGATGAAGCTTATTTTGCCGGGAGTTTCTTCGATGACGTGACGGGCGCGCTTGATCAGCTTGCCTAGAAGGGCACGGGCAGCCAGATTTTTGCGATGGTAATAAACCTGTGCGTACATCGAGTAACGTGCGAAGAGATAGTCTTCGACGGCGATCTGGCCCTTCTCGCCAACGACGATCATGCGGTCGTTTTCTTCGTCGACTTCGATCGAACGCAAAATGCGCTGCAGGGCAAAGAGGCCATAAGCGGTGCCTGTCATGTAGCTGTCGCGCAATAGATAGTCGAAGCGATCGCAATCGAGCTGGCTGGAGACGACGTGCGAGACGTAGGCTGGTTTGTATGTTTTTTTGAGGACCTTGACTATTTTGTCGGCCAGGCCATGATCCTCGGAAAAATTGTCGAGGATCTGGCGGATTTCGGTATCGCCCGAAATAATCTTGCAGGACCAGTCTTCGTGATCGTAGCCAAGTACCTTTTCGGTGACATGGCTGAAAGGCCCATGGCCGACGTCGTGCAGCAGGGCTGTGGCGAGGATGAGAGCACGTTCGTTTTCGGCGCTCTCGGTGCGCGAGCAGAGAATATCGCACAGCCTCGAGGCGACGTGCATGACGCCTACGGAATGGGTAAAGCGCGAGCCCTCCGCCCCCTGGAAGGTGAAATGAGAAACGCCCAGCTGGTGGATGCGGCGCAATCTTTGAAACTCGACCGTGTCGATCAGGTCAACTACCAGTCTTTCGGCTGGTTTAGATCTGTCGAGGACTATATCCTGATGGATAGGATCCAGGTAGGTGCGTTTGTTTGCGACTCTTTGCATGCCAGTGTCCGCTAATATGATATATAGATGGAGGATATTATACTTGTCGCTGCCGCACGTGCTTCCTAATCTGACTATTTGTTGCTTGCTTTGATAGACCAATTACCTGAAAAGGTTTTGTCCCTGGGAGATCTAGTCAGCCTGTCCTTCCGGAAGTGCAGGCAAAACTTTGGCCTCTACTGGTCAGCTTTGTTTGTACCGGCCCTTGGCGCCTCGGTTGGCAGTGAAGGTGCTTTTTTTTGCTTCAATCATTGGGTGGGTATCGCCTCAAAATCAATGCTTGCAGTGGCACCTTTTGCGGCCCACATGGCTATTGTGCTCTTGTGCATCATCGTCTGGGGCGTGAGCATCTGGGAGCTATTATTGCGCGCCAGTGCCATTATCCGTTTGATTTTAGGCCTTGACGCGACCTTTGCCGAGGCCTACAAGACAATAAAAATGCGAGGAATGGCCACCTTCCTGGCTTATAACCTCATCCTTCTGCCGCCGCTCGCATTGCTTCTTTTGTGGACATTCGTCGCTTTTCTCTTCGTATCGTTCATTCCCATGCAACAGCCCTTGCGCCTGATTGTCGGAAGCGTCGGCTTTGGACTGATGGGTTTTGGTCTTACTGTGTCGGTGGCGCTAAGTTCGCTTTTTGGAGCACTGCTGACGGCGATCATCGCTTGCGAGGGAAGTGCATTTAGCGAGAGTATCCGGCGCGCCACTTTTTTCTTCAAGCAGCGCATGCTGCGCGGCGGCTCCTTCGTTTGTCTTTTGACGTTGTCCTTGATGGTTGTCTATGTCGCTTGCTTCAGTCCGATCATCGTTGTCGATGTCGTTGAAACTTACACGCACGCAAGGCTTGGCCTGGTTTCAAAATCAATCGGCATGCAGGTCCTGGGCGCGATGCTCGATACCTGCTTCAACGTCGTTTCCTTTGGTGTCGCCTTTACCGGCTATGGTCTTTTTTATCGCGATCTTTGCCTGCGACTGGAAGGCCGGGATATTTTGAGCAAAATAAGCAAGCTTCCGACTTAGGCGGAAGCTTCTGGATAGCCAGGTCCGCTGCCGCTGTTATGGATTGCTTGGACCGTCGCCGCCATTCCATTTGACAGTCGCTGGATATTTGGGCAGATTGAAATCCACCTTTGCCGGTACATCCGGATCGACCGAGCGGGCTCTGCCAATCTCGTTCTGGCAAAGATCGGTTTTGCCGAGCTGGTAAAAAACCGATGCTCTGGCTATGTAATACTGCGACTTTTGCGGATCGCGTTCGATGGCGCTGGCATAGTCTTTGAGGGCGTTGTCGACCTTGCCAAGCTTCTGGTAGGCTTTGCCGCGTTTGTAATAAGTCTCGGCGTTATTCTGATTGCCGCGCAAAACTTCGGTGAGATTGGCGACCGCTTTTTGAGCGTTGCCCTGAAATTCTCCGGCACCAGGGGTGGTGTTGTCGACAAGATTAACGGAGGGACTGCCATCGCGCTTATCTTCACTTTTGACGTTGACCGGTTTGCTTCCTCCGGAAGGGGTCACTTCGACCATCTCCGGTGTCGCCGCCTGGGCCTTGTCTTCGGCGCTCAGGCCATTTGGATACAGGGCATCCATTGCTTTTTGGTAGTCGTTGACGGCATGCAAGTTGAGCCCTTCGTGCACACTGCCTGTGGTGTCACGTTTGACCTCGGCCGGACCGCCATTCATGTAATAACGAATAGCCAGACTCTTGTCCAATTTGATTGCCGCTTGATAGTCGCTCACCGCATCGTCGTCTTGATTGAGTTTGGCATGGCTGCTGCCTCTGAGCAATAAGGCTCGGACATTGCCCGGCATGCTTTTCAGGGCTTGATCGAGATCCTGGATGCTCAGTTTGTAGTTGCCCAGCTGATAAAAACAAGTGGCGCGCATCATCATCGCTTTTGTGTCGTCGGGATGAGCGGCGATAACGTGGTTTAGTGCGTTTACTGCGCCGTCCCAATCTTTTTGCGCCATACGATTGTCGATGCGCGCCAGATTTGCGGAGCCGCCATTGCCGGTGCCAGCCCCGGCTGCGTAAGCATCACTCAGGCTCAAGAGAGTGATACTAGTGGCACAAATCGCTCCCGTTAAAAGGCTAAGAGGCAGGTCTTTTTTACGCAATGGTTTTCTCCTGTCGCAAGAGTTTTCAGTTTTTATCGAGGGATGCCTGCAGCGTTGGCGATTAATCGGTGACTTTGCGGCCACCCAGGGCTGGTATGACCAGGGAGACAAGAGCAAAAGCAATTGCGCCGCCGAAGATCATTCTCGATAGTTTGTGCATTTTGTCGAATTCCGCATGAGCAGCTTCGTTGGTTTTCATCGTCTGCATAGCTGTGCTCATTTGCGGCACGATGGCGAAGGAGAAAATAAAAGTGCAGACGGCACAGACGATGCTGGCGAAATAGCGGCCCATGCGCCATTTGTGATTGCGTCCCTCGAGATTGTGCAGGTCGCCTTTGATTTCGATTGCTTCGGCGATGACGAGCGTAATGGCGAATATGCCAGCTACTTTGGCGAACTCTATAAATACGGGTGCATTGGTCGCGGCTGCGTCAAGGGCATCGACACCGTGTGCTTTAGCGGCATTGATCAAAGTAATGGCGGCAAAGACGGTGGCGGTACCGCCGCCAAATAACATAGCCAGTGAAATCAATCGGAGGATGCGGGCGAAGGTATATAAGGGAGACATTGTTGTGGCCTTCTGTTGGTTGGGCTGCTCATTGCCTCGATGGGAGCTGGCAGCCAGGGCTTTTGACTGCCTAGATTCTACCAATTCAAGGGTCTAAATATTGACGGCTCAGGTAAACTAGATCACTTTGTGTATCTGGCAGGTGCCTTCGCGCCGGGTTGTAAAGCTAAATTGATTTTTCTCGAAGGGATACAATTGATACTTGCGCCGTCTTTTTCAGGGACGAAATTTTGATGTAGTGCGACGCGCTAAAGTGTCGCGAAAGAAGTGGGCGGGGATATATGGCGAATAACTTTCAAAACCTGGCGGATTTTCTCAAAGCACAAGCGCCGACATGCGTGCACAAGCCGGATGGTGAGCTGCCCTATCGATTCGTCACTCCCAGCTTCGGTGTGACAGCCGGGGCCGATGATAAAGCGGATGTGTCGGAGCGCTCGACGACTGGACATTATTTGCAAATGTATGACTGGGATGCTTGTTTCTTTTCGCAAGTTTCTCCTCGCCTCGGTCTGCCGGCATTGGCACCAGATGTAGTGCGTAACTTCCTCGCTCTTCAGGAAAATGACGGACATATTCCGCGCACCGTCAGCCCTCATCGGATCTGGGATAAGGGTGACCAGGCCAAGCCATTTTTGTGCCAGACGCTGGAGCGTCATCTTAAGACCGCCGGTAAAGATGATGCGGAGCAAGCAGAAAATATTTTGACCGATGCCGTGCTCACTAAGTTGCATCTGTATCTACAATACTTCGAGAAGAATCGTCGTCATGATAGTGGCCTTTATCACTGGCGTAATGTGCTGGAGAGCGGCGTCGACGATAATCTCGCACTGATCTACCCGACCGAAGCGGCCAAAGACGAAAACACCGACCTCGGCAAATTTCCCGACGGCGAGATCCTGGCAGTAGACGCAAGCGCCTATATAGCTTGCGAATTCGAAGCCTTTGCCGCTCTGGCTGACCGTCTCGGCAAGCAGGAATTGCACAGCGAGTATCAGAAAAAAGCCGATGGCGTCAAGCAGTTGATTGAAGAAAAGCTCTGGGACAAAGAGCTCAATATGTATGTCGGTTTTTACCCTGTCGATAAGTCATATGTGCGCGTGCGCAGCTGGACTGGCTTGACGCCGGTTTGCATGGGCATAGCCAGTCCGGAGCGGGCCAAGCTCTGTATCGAAACAAATATTTTGTCTACCGAACACTTTTTGCGACCTTTTGGTCTGACTTCTTACGCGGCTTCCGAGCGTTTGTATAACAATTCGCCCCGCGGCTTATATGGTCGGGCGATGGTGAGCAACTGGCAGGGACCGGCCTGGATACTCGTAAGTGCTCTCGTTTGTCGTGGACTGGTCAGCTATGGCCGCTCGGCCGATGCAAAAGAAGTGGCTCAGGGCGTGCTGACTTCGATGCGGATGGACCTGGAGAAGAACAAGACTTTGCACGAAAATTATGACGCTGAAACCGGGCGTCCGCTCTGGGCGCCGGATTTTATGAGCTGGAATTCGCTGGCAATTGAGCTTGTCGAGCTTATGAATTAGTTGCTGGAATGATAATGGCGGACCGGAAAAAAATTGTTTTAGTAAGGCAATTTTGCTAGTCTGCCGTCAGAGTAGGTCGTTGGACGCACTTGCTTCAGCATTCTCTGGGAATAGTGGATTTACGGCTTTTATTTTGTCATCAAATTTGAGGGTCCCTTTTTGAAAGCAGTCAGGTATGCAGTTGGCCTAATTCTATTTTGCTCGACGTATTTGACCGTGCACGCAATAAATGCAGGGGTTGAGGCTCTTCTAAAAAATGCTGACGAGAAGACAAAAGCCTGGGACTTTGACGATGCGTTAGCGACTTATGACAAGGTGCTTGAAACCGAAAACGCTATTCTCAGCCAAAATAAGGCTGAATTTTCGGATTACGACTATAAAGGTAGAGCCTTAATTGGCAAGGGTCGAGCAGAAGCTCGGCAAAAAGACTTTTATAAAGCTTTGGATTCTATGAAGGAAGCGGAAGCGGTCTATGATTCTGCTCTCGCTCTACACCCGGGGAATTTCGTCCTGAAAACCGGCAAGGCTATATCTGCTACGCGTATGGGAATTCTCGATGCGCAAATATCACCAAGAGAAAGTGCTTTTGATAATCTTACTCGAGGTCTTAAGGCACTGGACTTGATATTAAAGGAGAAATCGACTGATCTCGATTTACTCAGTTTGAGAGCGCGAGCTATTCAGTCTCAGGCAAATTTTTTAGTAAGCCGTAAAGAGTATTCGAAAGCAATCGAGACCTTCAAGGAAGCTTGCGGCACCAGCGATAATGTACTCCGCTTACGACCCGAGAGCGCCGATGACTACATCACAAAGAGCTATAGCTCTTTGATGTTGAATACGTTACTTGTAGAGCACGAGGGCGCCAATGTGCGAATCTTCCGTGAAACACTTAAGTCGGCGGAGCTGGCTGCTAAGTACGCGCCTGACAATAGCGAGGCTTATAGAATGCAGGGTCTGATTCTGACTATGATGGCTAAACTGCAAGCCAAGAAAGACCTAGGTGCGAGTCATTCCTGCACCAACCTCTATAGGGAAGCGATCGTCGCTTTTGACAAAGCATTGAGTTTGCCCCATTGCTCCGATGACGTGGAGGCATTGAAATCGAGAGTTGAAGTAAGCTTGCACTATAAGCCGAAGACCGTTAATCAAGTTATGAATGAAATCAAAAAGAGGTTGAGTGAGCCGGATAATAATCGATAGAAATATCCAAGTCTTCGCCGTCATTAGGCTGGATTGAACAAAATCGATAATTACAGTATCGGGGTTGTTTGCACGAACGAACATAAAAATTGGACGCTTACACATAGAAGCATCGCCACCTGAGTAGTAACATCAGCGCCATTGAAACGTGTTTTTCTCCGAAGCTTTTAGGGTCTTCTCAACAGGTCTTCCAATGAAAATTGCTACTGTGCTGGGTCTAAGCCTTGGTCTGTGGGTCAGTGTAAGCGCTCCATCCCAGGCGGCTTCGAACAAATGGACGGTCGATGCCGATGCGTCGTCTCTCAGATTTCATCTCACCAATTTAGCTGTCCCGGTCAACGGTGGTTTTTCCAAGCTCGGCGGCACCGTCGAGTACGATGGTAAAAATCTGGGCGCTGCCCATGTCTTTGCCACAGTCGCTATCGACAGTATCGATAGTGGTATCAAGATGCGTGACAAGCATCTGAAAACCAAGGATTTTTTTGATGTAGGGAAATTTCCTCAAGCGGAGTTTCGCTCGACAAAAATTGAGGTTAAACCTTCCGGCTCCTTTGAGATCACCGGCAATCTCTCGATGCATGGCATCTCCCAGCCGGTAGTGCTTGAGGCAGCGGCGTTGAAGGAAAGCACCGACGCCACTGGTCATAATCATTTGACGGCGGTTGCCGCCGGTACTCTAGAGCGCAAGTCATTCAAAATCGGCGGCCTTGCTGCTGCGACGATTAGTAACGATGTCAAACTGGATCTGACAATAAACCTGGTGAAGGATTAGACTCTACGCCGGTTAGAATAAGACCTTACATTTTCATCCGGCGGCAAAATGACATCTAGTAAAAAATATCAAGTCGCGATCCTCGACGACTATCAAAATGTCGCTCTCAAGTTTGCTGATTGGAGCGTTCTCCGGGAGCGCGCCGAGATCACTGTTTTTGATGATCATCTCTTCGACGCCGACGCGGTCGTGAAGCGCCTGGGGCCTTTCGATATTGTCTGCGTCATGCGCGAGCGCACACCGTTGACGCGTCAAATTATGGAGTGCCTGCCGAATCTAAAATTGATCTGTTCGACCGGTCCTGGCAATGCGTCTATCGACAAAGAAGCTGCCGCCGAGCGGCACATCAAAATAGCCAATACCGGCTATACATCCACGCCGACTATTGAGCTGACCTGGGCCTTGATTTTGGCCAGTGCTCGCAACATCGTCACTGAAAACAATGAAGTCGCTTGCGGCGGTTGGCAGCAGTCGGTCGGCGAGGATATCGCCGGTAAAACTCTCGGTGTAGTTGGTCTCGGAAACATCGGCTCGGCTGTTGCTAAAATCGGCGTGGCCTTTGGTATGCATGTGATTGCCTGGTCCGAACACCTCACGGCTGACCGCTGTGCTGAAGTCGGCTGCACGCTGGTATCGAAAGAGATGCTCTTCAAGCAAGCCGACATCGTCACTATACATCTGGTCTTGAGTGAGCGGACGCGTGGCCTGATCAGCGACAACGAACTGGTTTTGATGAAACCGTCGGCACGTTTGATTAATACCTCCCGCGGGCCGATCGTGGTCGAAAAAGACTTGATCGCTGCCCTGGAAAACGATGAAATTGCCGGGGCCGCCATCGATGTTTTTGACCAGGAACCGCTGGCTGCTGATCATTTCTTCCGCATCGCTCCCAATGTCCTGGCTACGCCGCACATCGGCTACGTAACCAGGGAGACTTACTTGCGTTTTTACGGCGACACCGTGAGCAATATAAGGAAATGGGTTGAAGCGCAAAAATAAGCGTCTGACTCCAATTATCGAATCGTCGCAGTCAACCGCCAATTACAATTGGTGTAAATGATTGGGCTGTGGCAATTTTTGCGATCATCTCACACATCCCAATCCCCGCTTTACAACCCCCGATCATTCCAGGCGTACTCTAATAAAACGAGTTACACCACGCCTGGGAGGATCGCGCTATGAGAATTGTCGGGTCGATGCTGATCGCACTTTTACTGGAATCCTCGTTAATCGGTTGCGAGCTCTGGTCGCATCATCAACCCCTCAGTCTGTCAGCCAATATTTCACTCGGCAAGGACGCAAAAGACCTGACCGGCGCTGTAAATGGCAGCGGTGATCCGAAGGGCGCTTACATCGGCATGGCCTTGAACAAAAACAAAGTCCTGTCAGTTTTTCCTGGCTCGCCTGCCGATAAGGCCGGAATTATGGCCGGCGACAAAATCATGGACATCAATGGAAGGTCGGTATTTGGCGAAGAGGCGATGGGTGTAGCGGACCAGTTGCGGGGTCAGGTCGGCAGCGAAGTCGATGTGATTATCGAACACGGCGATTTATTGCGCAAATTGTCTATCATACGCGCCCTGCCGACGGCCGAAGAACGCATCGCCATCCAAGCGGAGCAAAATTGGCTGAAAAGTCCTGAGTCCGGAGCAGGGCGCTAGGCATCTGCGGCGAGCCTTGCGTGGAGGGGCTTTGGGCATTTGGCGTCAATTTAACGTCGCCGTGCACATAATCAAAACCTCTTAAACGCTTGAGGCTCGCCATCATGGATGCTGAAAAAGTAGAACAACCGCCGGTCAGGCTAGAGTCGCCCCAGTTTAGTAATATCGAAACTTCCGCCCAGACTCGCAGCGATTTGCCAAGCTCTACCGAACGCTCCGCCGAGCGGGCCATAAATTCTCTAAATCTCGACGACAAACCGAAGTTGACTCCTGATCAATCGGACTCTTTGCGCAAGCTCGAGAGTGGCATCCTGAAAGGAGATTTGCCTTCTGTGGAAAAATCGCTGCAGCAATATAAAGGTAATCCAGAAGCAGCCAAACCGGTTATGGATGTTTTGATCAAAGATTTAAAGGCGGCGGGAATCTCGGCCAGCTATGACGTCGATCTACCGCTGACTAAGGATGGTGGCGCCGAGAAATCAGGCATTCTCTCGCTTTCCACCAGTAAGGGCGGCATGGATCTATATCAGGGCGATAACAAGGAAATGACTCTTTATACAAATCCGAAGTCGACGACCTTCGCCGACCATCAAATCCCCCGGCACCCGGCCAACGGCGGCTACATATCCCCCGAGCATAAAAGTATTCCAGCCCATGCGGCGCTGGCAGTAATCGGATCGACTGCCACCAGCAATCTGTTGGAAAAACAAAACTGATTGCATCATCGAAACGCAAAATTGCCTGCTAAAGGTTCACTGCCCTCATCGACTGCGCGGGATAGCGATCGCCCGCCACTGCAGGCAGTGCTCGTTTAATCTCTTCAAGCTCGCCTGCGTCCAACATCACCTTCGTCGCGCCGAGATTGTCATCGAGATATTTGGTCCGCTTCGTGCCGGGAATCGGGACGATGTCCTCGCCCTGTGCTAATACCCAGGCCAGGGCCAGCTGGCTGGCTGTGCAATTTTTCGATGCTGCCAGCTCTTCAATTTTTGCCACGAGCTCTAAATTTTTGGCGAAGTTCTCACCCTGGAAGCGTGGCGCGTTGCGGCGATAGTCATCGGCGGGCAGATCTTCGAATTTTTTGATCTGTCCAGTCAGGAAGCCACGCCCGAGCGGACTGTAAGCGACCAGAGCGATGGCAAGTTCGCGAATCGTCGGCAATATCGCTGCTTCGATTTCTCTGCTCCACAATGAATATTCACTCTGCAGTGCGGCGATCGGATGGACTTGTGCCGCTTTGCGTATGGTGGTGGCACTTGCTTCGGAAAGGCCGAGATATTTGACTTTTCCTTCCTTGACCAGCTCTGCCATGGCGCCCACTGTTTCTTCAATCGGGACGTTGGCATCGACGCGGTGCTGATAGTAGAGGTCGATATAATCTACGTTTAAGCGTTTGAGGCTGGCTTCACAGCATTCACGCACATAGTTTTTGTCACCGCGCACTCCGAGAAATTCGCCATTGGGCCCGCGCACATTACCAAATTTTGTAGCGAATACGACTTTGTCTCTACGTCGCGCTATCGCTTTGCCGACCAGCACTTCGTTGCGACCGGAGCCGTACATATCGGCCGTATCGAGAAAATCGCCGCCCCGATCGAAATAATGATGAATGACTTTGATCGACTCGCTGTCATCTTGATCGGCTGGTGAATAAAATTCGCTCATGCCCATGCAACCAAGACCGATTTCCGAAACCGTCAAACCCAGTGAGCCCAATTTGCGTCTTTTCATTTCTATTTCCTTGTCGGTGTGCAGCTGTAGCCTTCTCCACTTATGCAGTCCATAAAGATTGCTGTTGCCATTGCAGTTGCAGTTGCCCGAAGCACTATCAGTCGACTCTAATCTAGACTTTACCGAGCCGCCTGGCAATACCGGATTGTCTTGCACTTTTGCCTAATCCTGCACTGATTGATTGAAATAATCGGGTATAAATTGTTTTGAGATCCGGCCGGACGAGTGGTCGATGTCTACTATGACCCGAACAAACCAGATGTGGCTGTGATCGAGAAGGCGGAATGACGCACAGTAAAAGATTGTTATTTTGGCTGTGGGTCACTGTCGTGATTCTCGTGATAGGTTACCACTTCGGCTATTCGCAAAGCGCTGCGGCTCAAGAGATACCGCGTGCATCTCTCTTTGCTCCGCCTACTGCTGACACTCCAGAGGCATGGATGGCCAGAGCTAGATTAGCTCACGAGCGGTACGCTGTTGTCTTATATGCAAGTTCAGTCAACGCGACAAGGAAAAATCTAACCGTCTCTGAAGCTTTCAATTTCGTGGAGAAAGCGGTTGAAGATGAGACGGTGGCCCGGCTGACGAGATTTGGCGCGCGTGCTATTCCAGTTTGCTTACCTGAGCTCAACGATAAGTCGTTTCAAAAAGGTATCGCCCTTTCTGTGCTCGCCAATCTGGGTGATATATCAGTGGGGCCAATGCTCTCTATCATGCCGGCAACGCTCAAAGACCAACCGATTTTTATATTGGCCTTTCGCAAGATGCAGGGAAATCCCGCAAATGAGCTGGCAAAAATAGCTACTAATTCTCCGGCAAGTAGCTATCGCTCTAAGAACGCATTAAGACTGCTCGCCTTTTTTATTGATAGCCAGGAAGATCAGCACTCGCCTACCGTGCTCATTTTGAAACCTCACGCAGTCGATATGAGGTTTCGTTTGCGCCTGCTGTCCATGCTTGCTAGAGCTAAGACTATCGATGAAAAGGTAAATTTGCTTCTCGTGCAAAATTATTTTTCACCGGCTGATGATTTTACTGTTAATTCAATAATTGGTGAATTGCAGCCTTTAAATGGAGTGGTGTCAACAGAAAGTCGAAAAGCAGCGCTTGAGGTTTTGCAGAAAGTTATTGCTGATTCTGAAACTAGTGACGATTCGAAATTAAGCATAGAGGTAGCGCTGGCCAAGCTTTTAAACGGCCGAGAAAAAGACGCCATCAAAATAGCGGCATCTACAGCCGCTGGCAATATTGTCGGCAAAGCATCGACTGATTTGATTAATGCACTGCAAAAGTGTGTTGATGGCATGAGTAGGCCTGTGCGATTGGCGGCTCTGCCGGCTCTTTGTCAGTTGTCTAAGGCCAATGCCAGCTGCATAAGAGACGTTGCCATCGCCCTGAATGAAGATGATGAGAACACACAATGGGAGGCAAAAGCGGCATTGAGCTCTTTCAGTGCGACTCAAAAGGCTTATGTTGCGCGGCTGCAAAAGGCTGATCTTCTAAAATGAGAAAATCGAGATACTTGCTTGGTTTATTAGCCCTTTTTTGGATTTTGTGTTTGATCCGCCCTATCTTGCCGATTTCGGATGACTGGAAATTAAGGCCGAGCCTCAAAATTTGGCATGCTCCGGACCTGCCTGCAATTCGGGTGCGAAACAATCCTTATGCTTGGCTGGATTGGGCGCACGCAGCCGACATGGCTTATGAAGAGGAGCAGAGCGTTTTATATAAGTACTATCGTGACCAACGCGAGCGATATCCCAGTCAGGAGGCAGAAATCGCACAGGTTCATCGAACAGCCTCAGATAATTTAGTGCGAATTGGAGAGCCTTCGATCAAGCCTTGTCTTGACCGAATTACCGAAAACCGAATGTCGGGATTATGTAGCGAGGTTTTAGCCGGGCTGGGCGTCCCTGCTGTGCTGCCTCTTTTGCAAACGATGCATCGCCGTAGGGACCTTGAAAAAGAGGTTGAGGGAGTTTTTTACTTTTCACAAGTCAATTGCGGGAATGATTTAGCGAAAATTGCAGTTTCGTCTGATGTTGAGCGTGCCGAGGCGGCGAGAATTCTGGCATTCTTTGCCGATAAATTTGATGTGAATTCAACGAGATATGCGCTTGGTCGTCCTGATTGCTTAGATGAGGAGTTTCGACCCGCGCTTTTGATTTGTATTCAGAGAGAGCGAAGCCCAATTGTGCGTCGCGATTTGATCACAATCAATAAATATTTTCAGTCACCTGATTCCAGCGCCATTGAACTGTTTTCCGAGGTTTTAAAATCGGACCCTGATGAAGGAGTTCGCAAAGCCGCGGCTGAGGCCCTTGGTTGGCAATTGGCTGTTTTGACAAATAAGTTTTACGCTCCGGTATTGTCGGCGCTGGCGCAATCTATGACTACAGATAAATCGGAAGATGTACAGATAGCCTGTGCTTTTGCGTGCTTTAATTTGCATGGTCGGGTCGATAATCAGTTGCTTCAGGCTTTGCGTCAGGTTGCTTATGGCGACAAGAAATATGCCAAGGTTACCGCTTTAGAGGCACTTTGTCGGCTTGCACCGGCAAATGCTTCATGTCTTTCCGACGTTTTGCAGGGACTTCGTTCGCCCGACTATACCGTAGTATGCAGCGCCATAGAAGCGTGCCGTTTATTGGGACCTGCCGCGGTGGCCGCCGCCCCTGAATTGAAACGGATTGTTAGTGCCAATACGTTTAACCAGACCAATCAGGCCAGTGATGCTCTGGATGCGACGAAGCCTAGACAAAATAAATCGTTTCGCTAAATTGCTATGGGGCAGAATTATCGTCAGGGGCAAGCAGTGTCGATAAAATTTTATCTAGTTCACCACTAACAATCATGCCCGCTGGGGTGCGATCGTTAAAGCCTTCGTTAGGCGCACGAAACCACGCCTTAGTATCATTTTCACTGCCACATATTTTGCTTGCCAGTGCATACACAAGCACGAATTGCTCGATCAATTGCTTGAATTCAGGCTCGTCAATTTCAATAAATTCGTCCGACCAATATTCTCGTAATTGCGCCGGCGATTTGCCGGTGATGCGTCCGAGATCCTTTCTCGTCAGCGTCAGAGCCTCACACACGCCACGTATCTGGTAGCGTTGCACCCGGTCTCTCTGGCCGAAATCGCAGTCCTTGCAAATATTCTGACCGCTGATTTTTTGGCCAACGTTTTTTGCATAACGTTGCCCGCAGAGATCGCATTTGTAATTGATGCTGGTTTCGGTCATGCAGCCTTCGTATCGGCAAAAGTTCAAGTGCGTCTTTCTAAGTCGGCCAGGTTACATTCTTCTACATCGCTATGAAATACCAGTTCTTCGCCATCTGTCTCAGTTGCTTCGCTTCTGATGCTTGAAAAGGAGGTCTGTCATCGGCCGCGTATTCGAAGGCACTGTAATGACCGAGAAATCCGCGGAAAAGATAAAACTGCACATGCAATGACTGTCTATCCAGCATCCTTGTATCCGCCTGCCCGTAATTTTTATCGCTAATAATCACGTCGCCACCACCTTCAGAAAGGTATTCCAAATCTTTTGGAAGGTGCGCAATCAAGTGGTCGTGTTTGTATGGGCGAGGCAATTTATTTTCTTCTATGAGTTTGATTACTTCCAGTCGCTTTTCCAGCTTGCCATTGAAGTCGCGGAAAATTTGTACCTCTCGATAAGGGAAAAATACTGCGATTAATATCACGATGCAGTCGACTAAAACAAAGCCGTGTCGGCTCAGGCCTTCTTTATCTTTGTTTTTAATTTGGCGAATAATGTCGATGAAAAATGACGCAACGAACATCAACCAGATTGCAACACCAAACAACGGGGCAATCCATGGTCCGAGCTGCTGTTCTATGTCGTAATTGAAAATGGTTGCTACCAGCAACATCACTGCGGCGCACGATGTCCACCTTGCCGATTTTGAAACTAGCGGACCGAGATGCAAAATATTTGGCTTCCAGCAGTGGGTCGTTTCCTATACTTCTATCCTACTGCCACCGATTGAAAAAGGATATCGCCAAACTTCTTATTCGATAATTTGCCCGTTTTTCAGGCCAAAAAAGGGCCTTGTTCGATAATTTGACCTGTTTTTGACCCCTGAAAAAGGCCTTGTTCGATACTTTTAAAAGCTGAAATAAACGCCAATACAATGGTTTTCGATTTTATCGAATAAAATCTGCTGATTTCATAAGCTATAGGCGAAGGCAAATGCCGGCCAGCCGACTAAGCGATATTTCGCGCCCGCATCAGGGCTTGATAGAGTTTTTCGTAGCGCGCTGTCATTTTCTCAACGCTAAACATTTCCAGGGCGCGCAGCTGACAATTTTTCGGATCGATCAAGGCGATTTCACCGAAGCGCGTAATCAACTCGCCTACAGATTTTCCGATCACGGCTGTTTTAGTATCAATCAATACTTCGCGCACCGCCCCACGGTCCAGCGCCAGCACGGGTGTGCCGGAAGCCATTGCTTCGGCCATGACGATGCCGAATGGTTCATCAACAGCGATTGGATAAAGCACGGCAATGGCACCGCCAAAGAGATCGAGCTTTTTGCTGTAGTCGACTTCACCGATAAAATCGATTTTGCCAGGCTCCAGATATGGTTCTACATAAGTGCGAAAATAAGGCTCATCCGCTTGATCCAGCTTGCCGGCAATAATGAGCGGCAATGCCAGCTTGCGGGCGATTTCGATAGCTTCCATGGTGCCCTTGTCGCGACAGATGCGGCCAAGGAAGAGCAAATATTTGCGCGCCTGGCCCGAGGCCGAGTCTAGAGTATTTTCAGAGAGAAATTCGCCGACGCTGATGCCGTTATAAATCACCGTTTGATAATTGAGTTTGTCGCCATAATTCAGCTTCTTCGAGGCCTCAGAAATGGCTACATAAGGCAGGTGCGAATATTTGAGATAGATCGGCGCACAGAAAGGTCTGATTGGCTCATGAACAGTCGTGACATGCGGCGTGTTCAATGATGCCATCGCCGGTAGTGCCTGATAGCCCATGTGATTGTGGACGACGTCAAACTGATCTTGCATCTCCTGCAATTTGATCAGGCTGCGCATTTCGTAAGCAGGCCAGTCCTGTACTCTTACATTGCGGTCGCTTCGCAGGGCCGTGTCGTGGACGGAGGCCAGTTTTGCCTGAGTTCTGCTGTCGCCGGCTCCAAAAAGAGTGACGTCGTGGCCAGATTCGACCAGAGCGTCGGCCAGGAGACTGACCACTTGCTCTGTGCCGCCATTGCCCAGCGGCGGTATAGAATCAATGTTTGAAGCTAGGAGGGCGATTCTCATAATTCCAGTCTATTGAATAACCTTCAATTTGCCTACATTAATAGCCGTTTCCGGTTTGGGCTCGGCGCTCGAAATCGCATCGAGAATCTGCAGCCGGCGCTTTGTCTCGGGCTCGATCAAAGAAAGGTAGACCGAATAATCTCCCGGCGGGAGCTTGGCCGATGTTTTCAGCTCACCTTCCCAGGTGATTGGCTTGCCGGAGAGCCACTTATTAGTGGGAATGTTTGGGGTATGCATGAGGATGGCTTTGGTCTTACCCTCGGCATCACGCAGCTCCAGCTCAATTTTGTAGCTGCCGGCTATGTCTTTGTCGAGTTCGCGCACCGGGCGCATAGCGGCTGCGTTGCCCATATTTGTAAAGGCAAATTCGACTTTTAATGTATCACCGGCTTTCAAATCGGCCGGGATAGTCACTTTTTGCGATACGAGCTGATAGCCGATGTGGCTGTGCAGGTCATTTAAAGCTTTCACAACGGCTTCATCGTCGCTGTTGAGCAAATTGGCCGGCAATTCGATAAAGCTGACGCCATCGTCGAGAGCATTTTTCTCGAGCTTGGTGAGTTCGCTGACGGTGATCGCCGGTGTTACCTGATAGCCGGTGAGGGTATCTGGGCGAAACTTGAGCAAGACGCGATACTGGTCAAATCCATGTTTGGCATCGGCGACGTTCTCGCGCGTCAGATAGATGCGCCCGCCATAACGATAGACAAGATAATCGGAGATTTCGTCGAGGCTATCCTGGCCGGCGCGGTTAGGCGTCGGCGGATCGATATTTAAATTGAGACGAGTCGACTTAAAAGCTTTCGGGAAAATATCACCAACATATTTCCAGTGTTCGACAAGCTGCCTCTGGGTCATGCCGAAATCTTTGACCAGGGCGGCTTCGATTTCGTCATAGTGAGCTTTGTTGAGAGGTACACTAAATTCGGGCACGATTTGTGTGCTGCCGAGGGAGCCACCACCAGTGATGCCAATGGAATGAATACTCGGATTCTTGTCCAGTTTCTGGCCGAGCGCCATGACGAAATTGTTCCAACGCGGCAAGTAGGTTGTATCCCAGAAAATCGGCATCTTGTGCTCTTTGCCCTCGCCATCTTTATATGCAAGCGATTTTGCTCCGGCGGCAAATACCCAGTTGGGGGTGTCGGATTCGCTGCTCGGATCGGCACCGCAGGTAGAGACTCGCAAAATCAAGGTTTTGTCCTTGGCTTTGACTTCGGCGAGCAGGGCGTCCAATTTAGTCCAATCAAACTGGTCTTCCTTCGGCTCCAGGTCGTGCCAGGGAAGCAATACCGAAAGACCGTTCACTTCCGGCTTATCAAGCAGTTCCTTGATCAAAACTTGATTGTTGATCTCTTTTAGTGGCAAAACGGCGAAGAAGCCGAGTTCACGATTAGAAAGAGGCTTAGCGCCGGATATTTCGATGCGCTTGAAACCTTTCTTTTTAATCACACGGTCTTGCTGTTTGTTGAGAGAATAATTTTTTTCCGGCAGCGGACTTAAATATTTCGCCCACTCTTTTGGTTCAGGCTTGGCGTTGACAACGCCGGCAAGAAGCGTCGATTGGAGGCCTGCTACCAAAACAGGTAGAGCGATTGCACGTGAAAGAAAAATTACCGGCCTTTTCATCTTGTTTGAACCTGACGGTGGGTGTGGATAATAGTGTTCGCATTGATTGTACTAGCCGGTGCCTCCCGCGGAGAAGTGCTCGTTGAATCTAACTTTTTTGGGACACAGCGCCGTCAAATTTGATGTGGGTAATCTTTGCATCTATGTCGATCCCTATCTCCAGCCCCCCGTGGACATCGACAGTCTCGAGCCGGCGTCGATAGTCCTCTTCAGTCATGGTCATTTTGACCATGGCGCGCTCATGGCGGGAAAACTTTACGAGCGCTGGCACTGTCACTTTGCCGGCCCAAAAAATTTGATCAAGTGGATGGCTCGGAAGTACCGCGGCAAAATACCGGCTGATAGGTTGATTGCCATCGGTCACAACGAGACTTTTCATTTCCAGGGCATCGATATAACGGCCATCCCTGCGCATCATCCCTTAAATCGCCTCGGCAAGACGATTATGACTCTATTTGCCCGCAGTTCTGCTCCGGGCAAGCCTGTCAATGGCTACTACTTCGAGGGTTTCTATCACGCCGGCGCCACTATTTATACGCCACTGATCCACGAGGCACTCAAGGGTAAAGTCGTGCATACGGCACTCCTACCCATTGGTGGCAAATATGCTACCGCCTCTCCCGATCAGGCTTTGCAGATCGCCGAAGAAATCAAGGCAACGCGCTTGATACCGCTGCACTGGCAGCCCCTCAAGGAACAGGTCTTCTTTCGCTATCAGTCTTCGGACCTGGTCAAGCTGGCACGGACAAAAAATTCTGCTGTCGAAATTAAGGCTCTGGCGATCGGTGAATTGCTTGGTCTTGAAGACTCGGTGCCGGTCAAGCCGACTTCATAAGGCTTTATCAGATCCATCGCTTGTTGTTTTATTTGGATCAGGCGTGGTAAGAAGCAGTGATAGAAGTCCAAATTATGAATCTTTGTATAAGTTTGCTCGTGTTAGATTTGCCAATTGGCATCATGGAAACAATTACCAGAGCACGGCTCGGAATCGAGAAATGATTTCAGGCAGCAGTTTTCAAGCAATTCATCACGCTACAAACTCTGTGTCAGCTACTAAGTTCTTGGCGGTAACCCAAGTATAATTTGTTGGGGTCTTCAGCTTGAGCTTTCAAAACGGTCCGAAGGGAGTTTCAAAGAATGGGTAAGTCAGTAGGCATTGATTTGGGAACCACCAACTCAGTAGTGGCGGTGATGGAAGGCGGTCAGCCTACCGTAGTTTCCAATGCTGAAGGTGGTCGTACGACCCCGTCGGTCGTGGCCTTTACCAAATCTGGTGAGCGTCTGGTCGGGCAACTCGCCCGTCGTCAGGCGGTACTAAACCCGGAAAATACGGTCTACTCAATCAAACGATTTGTTGGACGTCGCTTTTCCGAAGTTGAGTCCGAGCGCAAGATTGTTTCTTACAAAGTCAAAGAAGGCGCCGATGGCGGCTGTAAAGTAGCCATCCAGGGCAAGGAATACTCCCCGGAAGAAATTTCGGCGATGATTCTGCGCAAGCTTAAAGAAGACGCTGAAAAGTATCTCGGTGAAAAAGTCACCTCCGCCGTCATCACAGTTCCGGCCTATTTCAACGACTCGCAGCGCCAGTCGACTAAAAACGCCGGCACGATTGCCGGTCTTGAAGTCATGCGTATCATCAACGAGCCTACAGCAGCCGCGCTTGCCTACGGTCTCGATAAAAAAGAAAACGAAACTATTCTCGTATTCGACCTTGGTGGTGGCACCTTCGACGTATCCATTCTGGAAGTGGGCGACGGTGTTTTTGAAGTTAAGTCGACCTCGGGCGACACCCACCTGGGCGGCGACGACTTCGACCATTGCATCGTTACCTGGGTTGCCGATGAGTTCAGCAACCTGGAAGGCATCGACCTGCGCAAAGACAGACAAGCTCTGCAACGTCTGACCGAAGCGGCCGAAAAAGCCAAAATTGAATTGTCCTCAGTTACCGAAACCAATATTTCACTGCCTTTCATCACGGCCGATGCCTCCGGTCCTAAGCACTTGGAAATGAAGCTCTCCCGGGCTCGGTTCAATGAGCTGACCAGACACCTGGTCGAGCGTTGCCGTATGCCGATGGAGCAGGCTCTCAAAGACGCCAAGCTCACCTATGACAATCTCGATGAAGTCGTGCTCGTAGGCGGTTCTACCCGCATCCCCGCTGTTCAAGAGCTGGTCAAACAGGTCACCGGCGGCAAAGAGCCCAACCAGAGCGTCAACCCTGACGAAGTAGTCGCAGTCGGCGCCGCCATCCAGGCCGGTGTGCTCGGCGGCGAAGTCAAAGGCGTCGTCCTCCTCGACGTTACCCCCCTGTCTCTCGGTATCGAGACTATGGGCGGCGTTATGACCAAACTGGTCGACAGAAACACCACCATTCCGACCCGTAAAACGGAAGTATTTTCCACTGCCGACGACAGTCAGACCGCGGTAGACATCTACGTTTTCCAGGGTGAACGTCCGATGGCCCGCGACAACAAATTGCTGGGCAACTTCCGTCTCGATGGTATTCCGCCTGCTCCCCGCGGCGTCCCCAAGGTTGAAGTAACCTTCGATATCGACGCCAACGGCATCATGAACGTTACCGCTCGCGATCAGTCGACCGGCAAAGAACAGCGCATCACGATTACCGCTTCGACCAACATGTCCAAGGACGATATCGAACGCGCCGTCAGAGAAGCCGAAACCTACGCGTCGGACGACAGAAAGCGCAAGGAAGAAGCCGATGTGCGCAACGAAGCGGACAGCATCTGCTATGCCGTAGAGCGTCAGGTCAAAGACCTTGGCGAAAGCGTCACTCCCGGCGAAAAATCGCGTTGCGAAATGCTCGTTGCCGATCTCCGCACCAAACTCAAAGAAGAAGCGGATCTCGAAACGATCAAGAGCATCATGAACGAACTCAGAGGCGCTCTCGTACTCCTGCAACAAGCTGCCTACCAACGTAGTGGCGGCGCTGAAGGCGGCGAAGGCGGTGGTGGGTATGAAGGCGGCGCAGGCGGCGGCACCAACGGTGGCGGCGGCTACGACCAGGGCGGCGGCGGCTATCAGGGCTCCGGAGACGATGTTGTCGATGCCGAGTTCAGAGCTTCCGAAGACTAAATAAATCGTCTCGGGGACAATACCGGGTTCAGAAGTTAGATTGCGAGCCCGTTATGATCCTCCGCGGAACAAACGGGCTCTTTTTTCGTCCAAATTACCTCGGTGAATAGCGTCACCAGAAGGCTCAGCAGCGCAAAGTCCATTGCCTTTTAAACCCAGTAAAAAGGCTACTAGTGTGGGTGTTGACAACGGTGTATGCTGGTCATAGGCTCGTAATCCGGTTTGGGCTTGTTATTCCAAGTGAGTGCAAAAGAAAAAATGGCAGTATCAACGACTTTTCGTTATTTCTCGACCGCGTCGACTCTCCTTATCGCCGGTTTGTTCAGTCTTTCGCAGGCGATCGCCGCCGGCCCCGAATCTCATGCCGGAGCAAATGGGACGGGCAATGCTGCCGGCGCTCCTGTCCTCTCCTCGGCTCCGGCCGCTGTGCCCGATCAGATTCTGGCTCCTGCCGATCAGGCCCTGGTAAAGGATGTGCTGGTCCTGGAGAATCGTTTTTTTTGCCATCATTACGGCCATGACCCGATGGAGAAGCGCATCGAGCGGCTCGAATTGATTACCCTCGGCTCCGCTCAAGCCGGATCTAATGCCGAGCGTCTGGCCCGCCTCAAGCTGGCCGTGGTCAATCGCGACAAATCAGCGGCTAAGACAATCGCCCGAGAATCGCAAAAGCCTGATGGTGAGCTTGCTTCCAAAACCAACTATCCGATCCTCGGCACGCTTGAATGGCGCATCCTCAAAAAGACTTATGCCTCCGAAGCTATCGATCCGCGTTTGGCGAGGATGGAGACCCAGCTTTTTGGTATGCCCGCCCAGTCGATGTCTTACGTGGATCGCATCGAGCGTCTTAAGAAGACCATCGGCATGGATATTGCCAGTACTCAGTCCGGCAATCCGGCGGTAGCTTCCACCCCATTTTCGCGCGGCATTTCCAAAAATCAAATTGGCCAGGGCGGCCCGTTGCCCCGGGCTCATGGTGGCGGATTGGACAATGGTTTCAGGATCCAGATCGGACCCGGCAAAAATAGCGAAGACGGCAATGGCAATATAAGCCGCTATATCTATGACGACAAGGGCAATGTCACCGGTTGGTATCAGTCCTCTCAGCATAGCTGGAGCTGGCCGGGCAATAGCAGTGCCGTCCCGGGGCCGAGTGGACAACAAAATGTCTTTGAAGCAATGGACCAGATGAATCGTCAGATGAATCAGATGATGCGCCAGCTGGGCACTCCCGGACTGGGCATGGATGATTTTCCGGCGATTCCGAATAGTTTTCCGGGCGGGATTCCTGATGCTTTCCCCGGCGGCAGCTCGATCACGCCCTTTTCCGGAAGCCCCCTTGGTCAGCCCGCCAGTCCAAATGGCGGCGCGAACGCCGGCAAAACGCCTGGCGGTCATTCCAGGCTCGCTCCCCAGGGCGCACCTCCGAGCGTTCCTCAAGCTCAGCCCAGAAAATTTACGCAGACCAGGCGCGAACTGCCCGCCTATACCGACCCCAATTCTATTTAGGTCGTATTGCCCGCTTTAACGGTTCTTAAGGTGTAAAGGGGGACATCGGCTCTAAACTTGACTAAAATAGTCAAGTGCTAATTGGCCCTGCCGGAGACCCCTTTTGTCCGTAACGACCGAGCCCAGCCCGCAGATACCGCAGGCCCTGCAAGACCGGCCCTCACCCCGGCTCGCTTCCGTTCTGGCCGGCGGCAAAGTGCCGGGAGGCCGCTCAGCGGCCCACTGGAGTTTCATCAAACGTGCTTTTCCCGCGGCCGTGGCTATTTTCGCTGCGGTTAACCTTGCCTTTTCCGGGGCGCTCGTGCCCAAGAGTCTCAAAGACGACGAGAAAAACGCCCGCGGTGGAGACTTCTGGACAAATCCTGCCCTGATCGATTTGGCCGTTCACCAATTCAAAGAATCGAGCAAGCTGGAGCGGCCCAAAGTCGTCCTTCTCGGCTCCTCGCTTGTGATGTTTCCCTTCTGGGCAATGGACGCTTCCATAAATCCCAAGATCGAAGACATCGCCCACTACCACCGCTCGATGGCCCTCAGCCAGACTCTCGGGCTGCCGCAGAAAGGCATTGACCCCGCCAGCAGTCCGGCTATTTTCAATCTCGCTTCCGCCGGGCAGATGAGCTCGGATACCTACTTATACGTAACTGAATTTTTGAATGGGCCGAGCAAGCCGGACGTTATTTTCTGGGGCGTGGCGCCGCGCGACTTTGGCGATGCCAATCTGACCAGCCCGATGTCGACTGTATCGTTCAAGCGCATCGTCAATTTGCAAAATCTGGACAGATACAAAGCGACGTTCCTGCCGCACTTCAATGAGCAGGCGGAATTTATTGCCAACGAAATTTGCTATTTTTACGGCCGTAGATGGCGTATGCAAAGAGAGTCGGATCGTCTGCTCGAAAAATTGAGCAGCTTTATCGCAAAAAGCAGTGGTGTCACCCCCGGTGCTGGAGCTCCAGCTGCCGTCGGTGTGAAAAGTGATGGCACCGCCGGTGGTGTGACCGTTGCCGCCGAGCCGGGCGCCGACATCACTCGCCGGTTGACGGGATTTGCCCGCGAGCGCTGGGTGTCCAGTTTGCGTGAATACCGCAGTCGCTATAAGGGTATCGGCGACCGTGACATCAGTGTGCAGATGGACTGTCTCGAGCGTGTGCTCGCACTCTGCCACGAACGCGGTATAAAAGTAGTCCTGGTCAATCTGCCATTGACCAGAGCCAACCGCGAGCTTATGCCTGAAAACTTCTATGAGCGCTTCTCCGGTCAGGTGGCCGCTGCCGCCTCTCGTTATAAGCAGGACGTCAGCTATTTCGATCTATCTTTAGATAAGCGCTTCACTGATTATGATTTTTGGGACACCGTCCACATGAATCAACTCGGCGGCGTCAAAATGATGCAGATTGTCGCCCCGGCATTGAAGGCTGATCTCGCTGTTAAATAGCCCTATGTAGACGATATAAGTGGGGCAATCCACATTTAATCTTCGGGGCTGTTTTTGCCACGAAAATGTCATTATTGGCAAAGTATTATCCAGGAGTGGTTGACAAGACCAACTTTTCTTGAAGGAGATGCTATGTCTGGTGAAAGAGCTCACGAAATAATCGAACAAAAATCCAACATACTGGCTGAGAAGTTGGATATGGGCCAGGGTCGTCAGGTTGCCGATATTTTGCGCAACGAATTCAATCGCATGGCTCCAAATGAGTTCAATGCCCTCGTGCTTGAAACCAGCCGCAAAGACCAAAAATATACCGGCGACGATCTTAGCGTCCAGCGCGACGGCTCCATCGTCATCGAGCACGGCCGGGACGATATTTATGCCGGCCATATGAACCGTCAAGTCGAGCGCCCCATGCCACCCCAGGGTCATGTCGTCTGCCGCGACGGTACTGCCGCTACTGAAGACGGTGCGATCAAAGGCGGATTGCTTGGTGGCGCCCTCGGTGCCCTCGCCCGTGGTGATGCCAGAGGTGCTCTGCTCGGTATCGGTGTCGGTGCCGCAGCCGGAGCCGCAATCGGTCACGAAAGCACCCGCAATGACTGCCAGATCGTCGATGACGGTCGTCGCCGCTAGTAGCGTTTTCTCCTCGCCATCGGCTAAATTTATTGAACCAAACCGCTCGGTACGCCATCAGGATATTTTGCTTTGATTGCTTCATCAATGCGTTCTATGCGATGTTCCGGATTTGGATGGGTGCTGAAAAATTCCGGCGTGCGTGACTTCGCTAAACGATCGAGGATCTCCATCACCTTGTCCATTGCTCGCGGGTCGTAACCGGCATCCGAGGAAAAGCGCACGCCGAGCTTATCGGCTTCGAGTTCGTCATTGCGGCCAAATTTGAGTGAAACCACCTGGCCTATAAGCATAGCCATTTCCGCTTTGGCACTGCTATTGCGATCGTTTGGATCGTAGGCGGCGATCACCGCCGCACCGGTCAGGCCCTGCGTCAATTGCTGCTTGGCCAATTGCTGGGCCGAATGCCTGGCTACGACGTGTCCGATTTCGTGACCGAGGACACAGGCGAGCTCGCCGTCCGTTTCGATGTGCTTGTAGAGCCCTTCGGTGATGAAGACCTGGCCGCCGGGCAGGGCGAAGGCGTTGATCGTTTTAGGATCGGCGAGCAGGTGAAACTTATAAGAGTATGGCGTCTTGCCGGCGTCGCTCTGAGATACTATTGATTCGCCGATACGCGTCACCCGAGCCTGGCCAGTGATGTCGTTCGCCTCGCCGCCGTACTGATTTTCCATCTCGGGAGCGCTTTGCACGCCGAGAGCAATTTCTTGATCGGCGGTCATGTCGAGGTGCTGCTTCTGGTTTGTGACTGGATTGAAAGAGGTGTTGGAAAAGTAGGCGAAAAGAGAAAAAGCCGCGATGGCAAGCGCGACCAGGAATCTCAGATTGATGAAAGAGCCGCCTGAGCCATTATCCTGGTCGTTCATCTGCTTCAATCTCTCTCCTTACCGCTAATATTCCTACCCAGTTTAAGGACGGGGCAATGGGTGGAAGGTGCCATTAATTTCCGGGAAGCAATGCCGCCTTCCAGATTTAGCTCGAGCGGAAGATTATTGGGCATAGAGGTCTATTCGGAAGGCGTAATCGTGACGATGCGATCGCCTTTTTGAATCATACGTACCACATCCATGCCCGACGTGACGCCACCAAATACGGTGTACTGTCCATCCAGGCGCGGCTGCGGTTGCAGGGTGATGTAAAACTGACAGCTGGCCGAGTTTGGATTGCCGGGCTGGCGAGCCATGGCGACGACTCCGGCCGCATTGTGGCTGACTTTGGGAGAGGTCTCGAGCGGTAGAAAGCGAGGTTGATTGCTGCCCGGGGGGAAATAATTGCCGGTGCCGTCGCCCTTCGGGCAACCGCCCTGGATGACAAAGCCTGGCTCAACCCGGTGAAAGGTGAGGCCGTTGTAAAATCCCGAATGAATCATTTGCAGAAAGGCCGCTACTGTTTGCGGTGCGTACTGGCGGAAGAGCATGATGTTTATATTGCCCTTGCTTGTCGAGATTACCACCGTCGGATTGCTCTGATTGCTGCTCTGTCCGGCTAAATTGGCCGAAGTGGAAAGCTGGGCCTGGGGATTTTGAGCACCGGGATAGGGCTGACCCGGTGTGACCGGTGGAGGCGCCCCCGCCCCCGATCCCGCTGTTGGCGCGCCGGGATATTGCGCTGTGCCGGATGAGGGCGACCAGCCTTTGGTCGGTATGGCTGTACCCGGGGGCTGGCGCAAGCGATCCGCCCCTTTCATCAAAAAAGGATTCATGCCCGCCCCTTCGAGGCCGGGCGTTGTAGCCTGTTGCGAGGCCTGATTGACCATGGCCGACATCTGTCCGGGAATTTGAAAGCCGAGACTACCCTGACCATTAGCCCCCGTCATTCCCGGTACCTGGCCGCCGGGCTGGCCGGGACGCGCTTGACCGGGATGGCCCTGTTGATTTTGAAGCTGTTGCCCTTGACCTGGCCCGGGCTGGCCTGCCGCCTGCGTCTGCACCGCTTGTAAGGGCGTCGGATAGGGCAGGGTTATTTCCGGTGGTACAAAATCAGGATTGGTTTTATCGGCCAGAGCCGGATTGGCGGAAGCTCCGCCCAGGACTGCGGCTGTTAAAAAAATAGCCAGCGAAAGGGCCGGCACGGGCAATCTGGATTTCTTGGTAATGCTCATTAATTCAAGATATCACACTAAGGCTGGGCTTTCCGCCGGGAAGCTAAAATCCAGGGAAAAGTCGGTCCAGACATCGGTTCTGGGGTGTTTTTGTAAAAGAGAAGCCGGTAGGTCGGTGGTCACCGGGCCACGAAAGGCGTTTTCGACGATTGTTTTTTTCTTCTCGCCGTTAGCCATGAGAATAATCCAGCGACTCTGCAAGATTGTCGCCAGGCCCATCGTCAGCCCGCGCGTCGGGACATGGGCCAGTTCGCCGAAGCTGTCCTGATTGGCCACTCTTGTCGACTGATTTAAAAAAGTGCAGTGCGTCCAGCTCGCGGCAATGGTGCCCGGCTCGTTGAAGGCGATGTGTCCATTGCCGCCGATGCCGAGGATGGTGAGATCGAGCCCGCCCTGCTCGGCAATCAAACGGTCGTAATCGTCGGTGTGACAGGGATTAAATTTGTGCTCGGGCCTTATATTGGTATGGCTATAGAGATTTTTTTCCAGATAGTAATGGAAGGTGTTTTCTTCACTGGTGCCGAGATAATCATCGAGGGCGAAACAACGTGCTTTGGACCAGTCGATGCGGCCCTGGCGCGACCATTCGGAAAGATAGCGATAGACTCCCAGAGGCGTGTGTCCGGTCGGCAGACCGAGGCAACTATCACTTTTAATCTTGATTTGTCCGGCTATGGCGTTAGCGACGCGCTCACATAGCTCTTCGTAGCTGTAGCTGCTCATCGGCTTCCTGATGTTTCATCTCCGCTGCTCTAAGGGTATTATGCGATTAGGGCTACCCGAAAGACTGACGCCCCTAGAGTACCAAATTTTGTGAATTTGCTTTGAGCATTATCAGACCCCAAACCGATCAATTTCATACCAAGTCCAGGGCTGCGCTTCGCCCCATTGCGGGCCGGCCGAAGGCTTCGGTCGCTGCCAGTGCCGTGCTTGGCTTTTTCTTCTGTGCTTTTTCTTGCGCTTTCTTGCCTTGCGAACTGCCCGGGCAAGCCGCTAACGCGCAGGGTAGACGCCTGCAACCGGCGACATTTCAGACCTATTCTTCCGGACCGGCCGCTCAAGCACCCATGGGCTTGCATCTGACCGAAGGCTATGACCGAGCCCCGGGCACCAACAGTACTGCTTACAATCCGGGTGAACCCAGCCTCAATATGGGACTGGTGCGCTGGGAGCCGAAGAAAATGCCGCTCAAAGTATGGATTTCTCCGGGCCTGTCTCTGCCCGAGCTCTCTTTTAGCGAATTGCAAAAAGTGAGACCTGACCAGGTCTATCAAATGCTTGTCACCCAGCAAGATCCGCAGGTCAATCCCAGTGGCGATCCGTTCTTCGGTTTGCCCGTCGCTAATGGTTGGACCCCCGAAACCAATGTTCAGGTGCAAGCCGGCATATCTGAATGGTCGCAATTCCAGAACGAAGGATTATTCAGTTTTACCTTTACCGACAATCCGCGCGAAGCGCAGATCATGGTCTTTTTCGTCGACGCCTTCCGTGACTCGACCAGCCCCGGTGGTGTCATGGTTGGTGGCAACACCTGTGCCCAGGTTTATCCCCTTGCCCAGGCGATGAGCGTCAATATCCAACAAAAGCCTGTAATCATCGAGCTTTCTACACTGGTTAACAGTTCGCCGGAAAAAATGATCGGTGCCACCGCCCATGAATTTGGTCATGCTCTCGGCATCAAGGCCCACAGCCCCTACCGTGACGACATCATGCACGAGAACCGCATCGTCACGCAGTTGAGCCCGGCCGATAAGGCAACGATCAGGCGTCTCTATAAAAGTAAACCAGCCTATGTTATGTAGATTGTCGCAAATTGCATCGATGCAAGACTGATCAAGGCCAGAGAGAAAGGAGCGCCTCAGGCGCTCCTTTTTGGATTTTTTGGATTTTTGGGAGTTTTCGGAAACAGTTTATTTGTTGCCGATACGCATCGTGGCATTGACGCTGGCTACGTATTGCTCCATCTTGGCCTGGAGGGCGTTCAGGTCGGCAGCCTCGAGGGCGGCATTGGCATCGTTGATGCTGCCGGCGGCACGGTAGGAGGCGTCTTTACTGGAGATTTCGACCATGTCGGTTTTTAGTTGGGTGAACTGATCTTTGGTCAGATGGCCGAAGGCAAATTCATCTTCCATACGTCTTTCGAGCTGCATCTTGCGATAGGTAAGAGCGTCGGGGAGGACGACCTGCCCATTGATCGTGACAAATTTCGGCATGATTACTTTGGACGTGTAGGTCTTCTGGGCGAGCGGGAACAGGCGCAGGCGGCTCTCAACCGTGTTCAGGCCTGCATCCACCGCCATGGCGTTGGTGTAGGTGACGGTGCGGCTCAGTGTGGTCTCAGGGAAGAGATTGCCGATGTCGCCGCGCATCGCCGCAGCCTGGGCGCTGGTGATCTGTCCGGCGGCGAGCAAGCGGTCGATTTCTCGCTCGAGGCCGGTGCGTCGTGAGTCTATGGAGACGACGAAGTTGCTGGCGGCGGGTACGCTGGAAATATCGACGAGATTGCCGTTAGCGTCGAAAGTGCCGACCATGCGGCGTGAGACTTTGTCCATAACGACATAGCTGTTGCTCAGGGGCAGGCCGTCGATCACCCTCGTGCCTGAGATATAGTCGCCTTTGATCGCGCCTGAGAGCGGATCGACTACAACATAGGTAGAGCCTGAAAGAGTAAGAGGGGCGGGGGCGACTGAGGTTGTGGTGCGGGTGGTGACTGTTTCGGTAGTGTCAGCCAAAACTGGAGCCAATCCTGTAAGTGTCAGGCAGACGGCCAATAAAGGACCGCCATAATTGCTTATACGGCGCATAAAAATTCTCCGGCTTAGTGTGCATTAGGGACTGGTTTCAGCAGGGCTGCTTTCAGTCAGTTGTTCAGGCAACGACCAGACTGGCTTCCAGAAAGTTCCTATTTGTATCCGGTTTTAAGTGAACTGCGCGGCTTTTTGCTTCTTTGGGAGCGTGCCGATAGGCTACAGGCATTAGCCCACGTGGACTACGGGGCGCTCGGGAAGGCGCTTTTCTACCGTGCGTAATATTTCGCGCGTCAGAGGTGCGGTTTCGCCTTCGCCGAAAAATATAAATTTGAAAACATAGAAGAAGGGGCTGCCTTCGGTCCAACCAAAGTAAACGTGCGGGGTGATACCGGTAATGTTGCGGATGTGCAGCAGCAGCGCTGCGATGGCATTGGGCACGGCCGGGCTCTGACAGCGCAGGATTTTGTACCCGCCATCTATTTCGACACCCTGAACGGTCAAGACTTCGTTTTCGAATTGTGAGGGATCTTGAGCGCTTACTTCCAAAAAGATGACATGGTGTTCGGGATCGTCGAGGCCGTGTGCGTCTTGCAGCTCTTCCGCCTTGCTCTCGTAGGCCGATCCGCCGGGTCTGTGGGCGATGATGCGCACTGCTCCACGCTCTCTGGCATCAGCCATGAAGGCCATGGCGGTCGCGTCTAGCTCCACTTTTTTGACTCGTAGTTCGAAGGAGCGGACCGTGCGCGACATCATCGAAATGGCGACAATGCTGCCGATGAAGAAGCAAGCGATTTGCAAACCATCCGGTCGCAGGATCATGTTCACTGCCGTTGTATAGACAAGGATGACGCTGAGCATGGCCGCTCCGACGCAGATGATTTTTTTCTTGATCCAGAGATCGGTAGTGACGGCAATGGCCGCCGATGTGATCAACACCAGGACGCCGGTGGCATAGGCGGCCGCCTGGGCGTCCACACTGGCTTTGAAGATGATGGTGACGGCGATGGTGACGACGGCGAAGAAGGTGACTAGCGGTCTTGTCGCCGAGGTCCATTCGGGAGCCATGCCGTAGCGCGGTAAGTAACGCGGTACGAGTGTGAGCAAACCGGCCATAGCCGATGCTCCGGCAAACCAGAGTATGGCGATGGTGATGGCATCATATGCGGTGCCCATCACCGGACCGAGATAATTGTGAGCCAGGTAGGAGATGGCGCGACCGTTGGCCTGCCCTCCCTGGGCAAATTCGCCTGCGGGAATCAGCACTGTCGTGCAGACACTCGAAACCATCAAGGCGATACTCATGATCACAGCTACCGTGACGAGCAGCTTGCGGGTGTTGGCCACTCTCTGGCGGTGCTCATCGTCGTCGTTTTTGGCCTTGATTAAAGGCATCACCGACACGCCAGTTTCGAAGCCGGACAAACCGAGTGCCAGTTTCGGGAAAAGCAGAGCGGCTGCCGCCACCATTGCAACCGGATTGTCGAAGGCACTGCTGAGTTGACTTTGCCAGTTTGTAAATAGATTAGGATTGGCGACCAGATGTTGTACGGCCGTATAAAGAACGATCGACGTCATGGCCAGATAGGCGGTAACGAGAATGGTGGAAAAGCCGATTGCCTTACGAAAGCCGAGCATGAAGATGCCGGCCAGCAAGCTTAGCAAGCCTATCGTGATGATAATCGGATTGTGCGGGATGACATGCAGGCTCTGCAGCACCGGATTTTCGATCAAGTGGGCGGTGGCGTCAGCGGCCGATAGTGTGATTGTGATCACAAAGTCGGTGGCGGCAAAGCCAAGCAAGACGAGGACGACAGTTTTGCCGCGCCATCCGGGGAAGAGCCGCTCCAGCATGGAGATGCTGCCCTGTCCGTGGGGACTTTCCTTAGCGACAATCCAGTAGACGGGCAGAGCGCCGAACAGCGTCATCAGAACAAGTATGCCGGTGGCGACCGGGGAGAGGATGCCGGCGGCCAGAAAAGCAATGCCCGGCTGATAGCCCAGGGTGGAAAAATAATCCACTCCGGTCAGGCACATGACGCGCCACCAGGAAGCTTGCTGCCGGGTCAGATTTTCTTTAGCGTGCTCGACCTCTTCAATGGTCGGAGCTGGTGAGCCTTGTAAGTCTGTCATAGCGGCGGGCGAAGCTTCGGGCGTCTGCTCGATGTCGCTGGACGAGGAGCTGAGCGAGCTGCGGACCATTGTGTTTACCATAATATTTGTCAGTGATGCCGGCTGATTTTGGGGATTTAAGGGCGTCTAGCAGATATGCTTGCCCGGAAATCTAGTATCGGCCCTTTTTTGTCTGGAAAGTATAAAGATGCTCTCAATTTCCTATCAAATAGCGCTTTTGTAAATAATACATGCTTAAGAGTACGGTTGTCCCGACTTTTTCAGGCCCGACAAAGGTTCTGCTGGCGCTTTCGTAGGGGCTCGATGCCAGGATTTTTATTTTGCCGAAATCGGCACGGAGAGATGGATGTCGGCGATAGTGCCATTGGTCAAACTGCCGGTCGGGATGATGATATCGGCGGTCGGGTCGAGATTTTTGCCCGGCACGCGGATGACGCCGGTGACGGTCGTACCGCTGGCCACAGATTTGCTGTCGAAGGCGACCTTCGCCTGCTGGTCAGGTTGGCCGGTGGTGCGGATGATCGCTTTGACGCCGCCGGGAATCTTGAAGGGCACTGCACCGTCGTTGCGCAGGCTGACCTCTAGATGCACTTCGTTCTTGGTCGCCTTGACGCCCGTCAAATAGAGCTTGACCGCGCCCGGCGGTATCAAACTGTGCAGGTCGGATTTTTCCGGTGATGCTATCGGCGGTGCCAGAGCGAGCGCTGTCGCTTGACCGGTCGGATCGCTGTTCGGGCTGGCTGACAGAGTCTGGGCCGTGGCCAGATTACCGCCGGGATTGACTGTTAACGGGGCTGCTGCCGGATTGTAAGCGTTCGGTGTGCCACTGTAGGCGGTGGCGGGTCCGGTCTCGATTGTACGTTGCGTCATCGTCGTCGGCATGGTTTGCTGGGTGGCGAAGTTACCCGAGCCAGTGAAGCCGTAGCTGGTCGAGCCCGGTGATATCGCCTGGGTCAGGGCGCCGCTTGTTTGTGTCTGCGTCTGGCTGCCGTGGTTTTGGTGCAGATAGCTGGCAGCACGGCCGAGGCCGTTGATGATACTGGGTGCCATGGCCGGGGTCGCACCAAGAGCCATCGAACTAAGCGTGGTGGCCGTACCGGTACTAGCCGGAGTGACACTTGCTGCCGCCGCAGGCGCGGCTGCACCATATGTGGAGGCAAAGCCGCCGATAAAGCCACCATTGCCGCTTGTATTGCCGAGAGCCTGGGCTGCCGATTGAAGGGCGGAAGCGGCCGTTACCGGTGCGCGTTTTGCCGCAACAATTTGACCTTGATCGAGGCTGGCCGATGGTACCCCTCCCGGCAGAGGATTGGACGGGGCGAAGCCTGGTACTGCAGCCAGTGCCGCTGCGGCCGGACCTTCGCCTGGCATTGAGCCGCCGATGCCGCCGCCGAGCAGGCCGCTGCCAGCCAATCCACCGGCACCAGGGCCGCCTGAAGGTGCTGGCACGCCGGCGATACTGGAGATTGTTTGATTGGCGGTTGTTTCATAAGCCTGTTGTTGCGTTTGCTGCTGCATCGTGAAGTTGCGCAGGCTGGACAAAAATCCCGACATCGAATTGACTTGATTATCGGTCGAGAGCGGGCGATACATATTGTCGGCGGCCATCGCCGTCGCTGCCGCAGGCAATTGCGAGGCGGCTGTGCCGAGGCCGACCGGTATCGCTGACGCAGCTGCTGTCGGTAAAGCACCGTTGCCTTGCTGGACTAGATTGCTCAGGGCCTGGATGGCCTGGCCGGAAGCGGCATAAACCGGCATTCCCGCTGCCTGCAGTTGGCCGGCCAATTGTGTCTTATAGGCCTGGAAATTGCTTTCGGAAGGATAGAGCTCGACTGCGTCGGACGCTTTTTGATAGGCGGCCGCTAGCTGTCCCTGGGTCTCGAGCGAATGAGCCGAATCATATGCTTTGTAAGCTTCACGTCTGGCCAGGGCCAGTTTGAAACTCTGTCTGGCCGCCGGTAGATTGGGATGATTGGGATCGATTTTGACTACGGTTTTGTATTCGCCCTTGGCGCTGTCGAGATCGCCTGTCACCTGGTAAGCGCGTGCCAGTCCGAGGTGTGCCGTAGCATCAGCCGGTCTGGCATTTACCTGCCTCTGCCAGAGCTCGACCAGGGCTTGCGCAGCAGCCGTATCTTGACCGTTCATCACCAGGGCGCGAGTAAGATCGGCATTGGCGCCGATATAATCCTGGTTTTGATAACGCAAAATGCCAAGCTTGCTCAGGGCCGCCTGGTTGTCCGGATTTAGTTCGAGCGCTTTTTGATAGTCAAATTTTGCTGAGGTGTTATTGCCGTTTGCCTGAGCGGCGCTGCCCGCTCCTATATAGAAGTCCGAAGAATTTGGGCGCAGTTTGATCGCCTGGCGGTATTCGATTTCCGCTTCGATTGGATTGTTATGAGCGAGGAGATCGGCTCCAATGCTCGCTCTGGCATCGGGGTTGCGCGGGTCTACGCCGGCTTTGGTCAGATTGCTGGCGAGGACAGTGTAGGCGCTTTCGCTGGCGTTTGAATAAGCGCTGCCATAAGCGATGGCGAGGCGAGCCTGACTGGCGGCCTGTTGCGCATTACCCTGTTTGGCGAAAAAACGGGCCCGGTCAAGAGAAATTTTGGAGAGCTCTGCGCGCAGCACCGTTTCTTTCGGATGTTCCTGCACGGTGCGCTTGAGCATTTCCTGCGCTTCGGCCAGATGCCCCTGTTTGACCAGGGCGGCTGCCTGCGCTTTTACATGGGCAATGTGGGCGGCGCTCAAAGACGGCGCACTGCCCGCGCTTTCGCCGTTATTGCTTACTTTGCTCGCAGTGCCTGCACTCAAGCTATTGGGCAATAATTTTTGATTGGCCGGTGGAGGAGGCGGAGTCAAGCCCTGGCGATTGGCCATGGGCTTTATGTTTGCACTCTTGTTGCCGAGACTTTCGGCCTGCGCCTTCAGTGCTTCCTGGGGCGCATCGGGGTGGATGGGTTGATAATTCAGACTGGGACGATTAGCGCTCGGGCCGGTGCCTTTGCCGTAAGTAGGCTCGTAGGTGGGCAGCATCAGGGCGTCGCGACTGGGCATCGAGGCGTAGTCGATGCGGTGATAGAGGTCAGAGCTTGGCGCAATAAAACGCTTGCGATATTTGAAATCTTTGGCCGGTCGACTATAAGTTGTGTCCGGAGCTTGGGTCTGAGTGGGCGTTTGGGCGAAAGCACAGAGCGGCAGAGATAGCGATGTCGTCACCGTCAACGCCATTGCTCCGAGCTTCTGGAAAGCCACCAGGCCCGGATTTCCGCTTCTCTTCGTGACTGTTGTGCTGTCTGTACTTTTCACACTATTGTTCTCATTCAACGGCTACTGGCTATGTTGCCTTCAGCCAATATCTTATAGCCTGTACCTTGACATGCAATGTGGATTACCCCAAACCCTTACGTACTGATACGTGATTGCCCCATTGTCTGCCGCTTTCTTTTGGTTATGTGAGAGCATATTTATCTTGCGTCGGTATCCTGGAGGGGGCTTGACGACCTCCAGGTGACATTTTATCAAGGCTGTATTTATGGCCATATTTTAGATGGAGAAATGCCTTACACTTGATAAGCATGACGACCGGCTTCTATGCGCCCCGGGTGATTGGAAAATTGAAATTATGACCGCAACAACGACTGACCAGGAAAAAGCCCTTTCGGATCGCGCCAATCATTTGATGCGCCAGGCCCGTCTGGCGGCGGCTGTCTTCACTCAATATTCGCAGGAGCAGGTGGACAAAATCGTCCGTGCTATGACGGCGGCGGCGATCGAAAATGCCGTCACTCTCGCTCGCATGGCTCATGAAGAAACGCGCATGGGGCTGACTGAAGACAAAGTTCTGAAAAATCTCGTTGCCTCCGAATTTCTCTATCACCAGATCAAAGACAAAAAAACGGTCGGTGTCACCCGCGAATTTCCCGAATTGAATATGGTCGAAGTAGCAGAACCGATGGGCGTTATTCTGGCGCTTGCTCCGGTGACCAATCCGACTTCGACGATTATTTTTAAAAGTATCTGTGCTGCCAAAACTCGCAATACGATTGTTTTTAGCGCCCACTTGATGGCGGCGGAGAGTTCCAATACCACCGCCAAAATTATGTATGAAGCCGGTCTTGCCGCCGGCGCTCCCAAAGGTTTCATTTCCTGGGTGGAAAAATCGTCGCGTCTGCGCCGTCTCTCCGAAATGATGATGCATCATCCGGAAGTCGATTTGATTTTTGCCACGGGCGGCACAAATATGGTCACCGCCGCCTATAGCAGCGGCAAACCGGCTCTTGGTGTCGGTTCCGGCAATACGCCCGTCTACGTCCACCGTAGCGCCAATGTACCATCGGCGGCCATGGAAATAATCGTCTCCAAGACTTTCGATAACGGCACCGAGTGTCCTTCCGAGCAGACTTTGATCATTGACCAGGAGATCAAAGATGAAATCATGCATGAATTTAAGCGCAATGGTTGCTATATCTGCACCGACGAAGAAGTTGATAAAATCGCCTCGGTAGTAATCACCGCTGCTGGTGGCATGAACTATAAGCTCGTCGGCCAACCGGCCAATTTGATTCTCAATCAGGCCGGTATCGAAACTGATCGCCACTACAAAATGATTCTCTGTCCTCTTGGCGGTGATTTGCGCCACCACCCGCTGGCCGTCGAAAAATTGATGCCGGTCCTCGGTTATGTATTCGTCGACTCGGTCGAAAACGGCATCAACCGTTCCCTCGATATCAACTACGCAGGGGGCACCGGTCACACTGCCGGTATTTTCGCCGAAGACGATTCGGTCGTCGAGCGCTTTGCCGATGCCATCAACGCCGGTCGGATCATCGTCAATTCACCGACATCTATTGGCGGTCTCGGTGGTGTCTACAACCACCTCAATACGACATTGAGTTTCGGTTGCGGCACAGGCGGTGGCAACATCACCACTGATAACGTCGGCATCAAAAACCTGGTCAACGTCAAGCGTGTCCCGCGCCGGCGCAATTATGTGATCAGCTTCCAGACTACCAAAAATATCTATATCAATCCCGGCTCGATCGAACATCTGAAAAGTTTGAAGTGCCAGAGTGCCTTTATCATCACATCGCGCACGGCCAATCGCCGCGGCCATCTCGCTCAAGTCACCGAGCGTTTGCCCCAGGATTGCCATGTCGAAGTCTTCTCCGACATCTCCTCAGATCCGGAATTTGCCACGATCGAGCGTGCTGTCGCCGCCATGCGCCAGAGCAAGCCTGACACGGTCATCGCCCTCGGCGGCGGTTCGGTCCTCGACGCGGCCAAGATCATTCGGCTCTTCTACGATTATCCCGAGCTGCGCATTCAGGACCTGGCCGTCAATTTCCTCGATTTTCACCACCGTATGATCGAGTTTCCCTCGGACATGAAGACCCAGCTCGTGGCCATCCCGACCACCTCCGGCACCGGTTCGGAAGTGACACCATTTGCGGTACTAAAAGACGGCCATCGTAAGATCTCGTTGATCGACGAAAGTATGATGCCGGATGTCGCCATCATCGATGCCAACCTCACCCGCAGCCTGCCGCTCGATATCACCGCCGACACCGCTTTCGATGCTCTCACGCACTCACTGGAGGCTTTTGTCAGCACCTTCTCATCGGACTATACCGATGGTCTGGCCCTGGAAGCTTTCCGTCTGATCTACGAAGCGTTGCCTGAGGTGATCAAAAATCCGACCAATGTTTTGCCGCGCCACAAATTGCACAATGCCGCCACCCTGGCCGGCATGGCCATCGGCAATGCCTCGGTCGGTGTCAATCACGCCCTGGCGCATGCCCTCGGTGCTCGTTTCAACATTCCACACGGCCGTGCTAACGCCGTCTTCCTGCTTTCGACAATCGAATACAATGCCCGCATCCCCTCCAAGTTTGTTTCCATCCCCTGCTATCCGCTCTGGATTGCCGACCGCAAATACGCACGAGCGGCGCAATTTATCGGTTTGAAGGACGAGTTGGGTGGCGGCGGTGAAAAAGACGAAGCTTCGCGGGCGAGACTTATCCTGGCTCTGCGCCAGGCTATTTATGATCTCGGACGCCTGGCCAATATCCCCCTTGCGATCAGCGAGCTTGTCCCGCACATTACTCCGGCCGAGCTGGAAGCGGCTATGCCTGAGCTTGTCGAGACGGCGTTTAACGACATGAGCGTGCGCACCAATCCAAGCTATGCGCTCGCGCCGGAAATCGTCCAGCTCTTCATCTCCGCTTATCCGCCCAGGCAGAGACCGGAATAGGCGATTTATCAACTAGTAAACCCTTCAACCCAGCAATCCAGCAATCCAGAAACTTTCTGGCGATCGGTAAAATTGAACTTCAGGATTTGAGAATATGAGCGAAAACAACGGCGCTAAAGCAATCGAAAAAGTAAGAATCTTAGGCGCCCTCGACCGCGGTCTCGATGACGTCGATCGCTTGCTGGCCTCCGGCAAAAGCGACCTCGAGCTCGACTTCAGTGCTTGCAATTTTATTTCCGTCGAAGGTCTGGAATGGCTCGAGGAGCTTCTCCTCAGGGCTGACTCGGCTAAGGCCTCGGTGCGTTTTGTCAATCTTCAGCCGCCCCAGTACAAAGTGCTGAAGGTGGCACACATCGATAGTCTGATGCAAGCCTGCGGCGCACCCGGCAACCAGGCCTCGACTCCCCAGTGCTGAGTGGCTCGTCAGCGCGGGCTGCCGGCGAGACGCCGGCGATAGTAGCCCAGGGTCTGACTCGTAGATTTGCTGAACGTGTGTCGGTAGATAATTTGTCGCTTTCTATCTATCCCGGTGAGCTCTATGCTTTGCTTGGTGATAATGGTGCGGGTAAGACCACCACGATCAACATGCTCACCACCTTGCTGGCGCCGAGCAGCGGTGACTTTCAAATCTGTGGCCACAGCGGCGTCAAAAACGCCGAAAAAATCAAAGAGTATTTCGGCATCGTCTCGCAGGATGTTTCGCTCTATAACGAGCTCACCTGCTATGAAAATCTCAAATTTCTCGCCGATCTCTATCGGCTGCCGAAAGCGACCGTCGTACCCCGCATCGAGGAATTGCTCATCGCCGCCGGCATGCTCGACCGCGCCAATGACCGGGCCGGCAATCTTTCCGGCGGCATGCAAAGACGGCTGGCTATCGCCTGCGCTTTGATCAAAGCACCAAAAGTACTCTTCATGGACGAGCCAACAGTCGGGCTCGATCCGGCCTCGCGAAGGCAGATCTGGTCGGCGCTCAAAGATCTCAAAAAGAGCGGCGTCGCTATTTTGCTTACCACGCACTATCTCGAAGAAGCGGAGTTGCTGGCCGATCGGATCGGTATTATTCGCGGCGGCCGGCTGGTGGCCGAGGGCACGCAATTTGAGTTGGCGAAAAAAATCCACGGCATGCGCGGCATTTCCATCCGCCTCGGTGCGCCAGATGCAGGCGGCGAGCAGTCTACAGCAATTGACAATCTAGCAGCACTCAAAACAAAGCTCGATGCCCTCTCGAGCCAACTGGGTGTGAGTGTGCAGCTGGACGAATTGCGTCACACCGTCTATATAAGTCAGCCCGAAGGGGCAGAGCTCGATATTTATTTGCGCACTGTCTTTGAATGGTTGCGCCGCGAAAATATTTCTTTCAGCAAATTTGCCACCGGTGAGCCTAATCTCGAGGAAGTCTTTCTCGCCCTGGCTAAAGGTGAGTCCTGAATGCACGCTGTTCTGGCGATAATTCAAAAAGATATTTTGCAGTGGACGCGGCGGCCGCTTTATTTCATCGCTAGTGTTTTCCTGGCCGTGCTTATTTTGGTCTGCGTAGGCAGCACGCTCTCCGGCGCTGACGATATGCCTTTTGGGCTTTACGATCCGGCCGGCATCAGCGACCTTTCCAAAAATCTGACCGCCACCAAGCGTTTTAAAGTACGTATATATCAGGATCTCAACCGCGGCCGCAGTGATCTGGCCCGGCAAAAAATCGTCGCCCTCGCTAATGTCTCTCAGGATCCTTTGGAAGATTCAGTGGAGATTTTGACCGCCGGCAACAATCCTTTGATCGATCAGCAGATAAGCACCGGCCTGCTCGCCGTGCTCACTTCGAGCGCTGATCAGCTCAACTTACCGATTCATTCCGAATCCCTCGAGCATGTCAGTTTCGGTCTGCGTGACTATATTTCGGCTGGTTTGATTTCTTATCTGTGTTACGTGCTGGCTTCGATGAATCTTGGTTTCAGCTGGATCTACGAATGGATGGAGAAAACCTATCGGCAGATCGTGCTCGCTCCCAAGGGACTTGATGCCGCCATTGCCGCCAAGATGATCACCGTCACCCTGGAGGCCTCCCTTGTGCTCTGGCTGGCTATGGCGCTGACGGCACCGATTGTCGGTTATACGCTGGGCAGCAATCTTGGCGGTCTGGTCGGGGCGACGATGCTTTCGGTCTTTACCTTTGCCTGTGTCGGTTTGTGTTTCGCCTGCGTGCTCAAAACTATCCGCGTCTACACCATGACAGTCACTATTTTGGGGGTGGCATTGATGTTTGTATCGGGCATCATTACCCCGATGAAAGCTATGCCAATGTGGGAACAACGAATAGCCGGCGCTCTTCCTATGTATTATGCGGCCGACCTTACCAAAGGTGTAATATTGGGAACGCCGGCCGACTTCGGGCGTGATATCCTCATATTGCTCACCTGGTCGGTCTTCGGTTTATTGCTCTCCCGTGTGATTTTGGCCCGTAATAAAGCTAGTATGTAAGTTAGTCAGTGCGACAGGCATAAATTTCGCAACGATCAAAATGAGGCTGGAATTGGAATTACAGCGAAAATCAGGGCATATGTCCTCCGCCCTCGCCCTCTGCTTGACCCTGGGCTTGCAGGCCACCGTAGTCGCCGCTCCGCTCGCCAGGTCCGCGACAAGTGAAACCAGCTCTGTTGGTCAGCCCGGTTGGTCGACGGTCCAGCAAATCGTCCAGACTTTCAAGACTGCCGCGCGCTCGGGTCATGACCCAGCTCGGCATCAGGCCGCACAATTTGCCGCCCTGGCCAGATTTATAGACTACAAGCAGATTGCCAGTCGCACTCTTACGGCGAGCGAATGGCAATCTCTCAATGGCGAGCAGCGCCGTGAGCTCGCTGCGACGATTCGGACCCTGGTCGAAAATCGCTATTATCCACGCTGGCAAAAAATCTTTGGTAGCGGCCATGTCGCTTTCCTCCGCGAGACAAAAAGCAAGGGCGACCTGCTCGTAGCAACCAATCTGCATCTTGGGCTTAAAGACGATCCGCTCAACTGGCAGTTGAGTAGTGACGGTACGCGTCCTCGCCTGATCAGTCTTTCGATCAATAAAAAAGACCTGCTCGGCACCCTGCGCAGTCGGGTCGAGGCGCATCAGTGCAAGGGCGGTTACCCGGCCATGATCGCCTGGCTGAAAGGTAAAAGCAAATCGGGAATTAGTGGTGGCGAGGTCGATGGCACCGCCAGCGGTGCGCTGGCCTCCGGTGACGATGTGGCGGACGATCGTGCTATCCCGCTCAAAGGCATTCCCGCTGCCATTCTTCGCGCCGCCACCAAAAGCGGCGGATTGATCGATTAGGACGTGCTTCTCAAAGGTCTCACCGAAGCGACTTTGATCCAGCGTTATAAGCGCTTTCTCGCCGACGTCCGCATGCCGGACGGTGAGGTGATCACCGCCCATTGTCCAAATCCCGGCAGCATGCTCGGCATCAATCAGCCCGGTCAAAAAGTCTTGCTGGCAAAATCAGCCAATCTCAAGCGCAAATTGCCCTGGACTCTGCAATTTGTCGAGACCGACAGTAGCGCTGTCCTGGTTGAATCGGCCCTGGCCAACAAATTGTTCCTGGAGGCTTTTAACCAAGGTTTGCTCGAGCCGCTCGCCGCTTTTAGCCATGCCCGGGCCGAGCACACCTATAAAGACTCGCGCTTTGACTTTTTATTGAGTGATTATCCCCTTCCGGGCCCGGCGAAGGCCTGCCTGAATGGGACTGCTGCCTCTGTCAGGCATTGCCTGGTCGAGGTCAAATCGACCACCTATATCGACGGCGGTGTCGCCCTCTTCCCTGACGCACAGACCGAGCGCGGTCGTAAGCATCTGCGCACTCTGGCTGAGGGCGTCGGTGAGGGTTGGCAGGCCCTGCAGTTTTATGTGGTCGCTCGCTCCGATGCCGGGCTCTTTCGTCCAGCCGATTTGATCGATAGCGCCTATGGTCAGGTGCTGCGTGCCGCACACGCCAAGGGGGTGAAGGTACTTGCCTACAGTCTCGGCTTCAAGCGTCAATCCGTGGGTGATTGCCTGGTCGACCTCGATGTACGTCTGGAGAAAGCCGTCAAGATTGATCTGGCCGCTGTTTGAACCCTTCGACCTGAGAAAGCCGGAATTTAATGGCCATTTTCGTGTTTCTCCCCCTGACAGGCGACGCCGCCGCTGTTAATCTGAGACCGGCTTGCGTCTGTGTTTGACCGATCTGCAAAAAGGGCATTGTATAAGCGACGCGTTCAATTTCAGATTGAAAGTTTAGGAGAGGATAATGAGCGTTTTTAGTGATGCGAGCTCCGACGAAACAATGATGCGCGACGGGCGTGGTCCCGGTCCTGTGCCAGTCGGTCTGGAAAATGCCCGCCAGCAAGCGTTTTTTGATAACCGCGCCGGTCTCAATCCGAGCGGTAATGTCGGTGATAGCACCTACCAGAGTGCCGCCAATTACACTGACAATGGCTATCGCAATGCCAGCGATTACGGCGACCGAACGCAGGTGGCCGACAATTCTGGTCGGATCGGCTATAACGGTAACGACGGCGGTATCTCCACTCGTGTCGCCGAGCGCTTCAATCCCGGTCGGCCGGTGATCGGCAGGGACGGTCAGCAGGAGCCGCAAAATCCGATTCACCTGGTCAATAATTACGATCGCGCCGGCAATCTCGTCGGCTCGAGCGAATATAATTATTCGGCCAACGAAGGCACCGGCGTCAAATTGAACGGTTACGTCGACCGCGATGCCCAGGGAAACATCAAAGAATTTGCCGTACGCAAGCCCGCCCTGTATGCCGATCAAAAAGATGTATACATGGTTTTCCGCGCCACTCCCGGTCATCCGATCGACGAGGGCCAGATGCAGCACATCAATCAATTGCTCCGTCCCGATGTCTCGCCTGAGCAGCGCCGTGCCAATCAGGTGCAGTTAAACAACGAACGGCCTCTGGCGGACAATCTGCAGCACAATATGGGCAAACAGATAGTCGCCCTGCGCCTCGATCCCCAGACTGGCCAGCGCTTTGAAGTGCGCGATATGCGCATCGATCCCAATACCGGTCGGCAAATAACCAGCGAGAGCAATCCGACGCTTTGCTGGAAAGGTCCGCATGGTGAATATTTCCGTACACCCGTGGCTAGTTTGCCTGACTTTGACAAACAGGATCTGGCCAATGCCACCTGGCACGGCAACATGCGTCAACCGCTGCGCTTCTTGAACGAAGCGGCCCAGGGTCAACGTCCGCAGCCGACTCAGCGCGAAATGATCGACCGCTATCGCGATCAGCCCGGCCGCGGCCCTTATCAAGGCGATCCTCGCTATCAGGATGGCCAGGACCCTAATCAATATCAGGATCGCAATCCAAACAACTATCAGGATCAAAATCCACCGGTTCTCAGGCGTCGCATGTAGACTCGTTAGCTCGCGCGCCAGAGAATTAATTACCTGTTCAGTTTCTGGCTGTGCTTGACCCAGGTCTCGCTCAGGATAATTCGGCGCGCCTCGCTGCCGACCTGATAATGGTCGAAGATGAGATTGTTGATTTGCTGTTGCAAGAGACCTTCTGCGGCCACGATCGCGGCTACCTGCTCGCGGCTCAAATTGTCCATGTCCAGCTGTGTGACTAGCTCGACGGCTCGACTGGCCAGGGCGGCCAGTGCTTTTTCCAGATCCGGCGTCGGGGCTTTGAAAGGGAGCTTGCGCAGGTCGCCAATTTGAAAGTTGACGGTGGGATTGAGGATGCTGAGCAAATAGACGACCAGGGCCGAGTTGAAAAAAGCGAGTAGGAAATTTAAATCGTATCTGCGGCTGAAAACGGCCGAACTGGCTATGTCGAATATCGCTCCCGGGCTGAGCAGACGAGCCTTGAAACCTTTAGTACCTATATATGAGTAGGTCAGGCCGGCCTGGAAATAATGCGCCTCCCCGGGCAGGCTGCGTGATTGGCCGCGGCTGACGCGGTAGTCGCGGATGGCCTGGCCCTTATCCTGCCAGAAGAGACTGTGCGGCGTGCGGTGATACCACTTCGCCCCGCCGCCTTTGTCATACGGGACGTAAATGGGGCGCTCTTCCTCGGTAAGCTCAGCGGTGAGCTTGACGAAGCGTTTGTTGTCGCAGGTGAAAAGACCATTGGTCAAAACGAAATCATCATGGCAGTCGGCCAGGGCTTGGTGTTTGGTGAAAAGGGCCGCCACGTCCGGGGGGCAGTGAAAGGCAAAAGGTTGCCCGGAGAGATTGGCGATCAAAGCGCTGGCGGTGCGGTGGTCGATCGTCGCTCCAGGGTGTTGGGAAAGGCCGAGCTGCCTGACCTGCCGGTGCGCTTTTTTGCCCTCCAGTCGCAGGTAATTGAAATGCTTTCGCTTGCTTGCTTTTTCAATAGTGAGGATGGCATTGTTCACTTTTTCTCCCGGTCTCGAGGGGAAAGCTCCTGTCCCGAGCTGAATGCAGGAGATTAAGCTGCCTTCCTCCAGGAGCGTCAGACGAAAGTCGCGGTATCGTGAAATCGAAAGAAAACTCTGCTGCACGATCGTCGAGAGTTTGCCACCATCTTCTAAAAGCGAAAGGGCGAGCTCGATGAAGGCGGTGTAAAGATCACCGGAACTGCGGGCGAAATGCTTTTTGAGGAAGTCGGCGGTGGTATCGTCCATGGTGCGGGTCGAGAGATAAGGTGGATTCATCACTACGGCATCGAAGTGCTCTGGAAAGCCTTTCTTGGCCAGGCTGCCGGAGTTTTGGATCAGGGGCAGCGAGCCCAGGGGGGCGCCCAGGGCCTGTAGTTTCGGGCGGGGCAGCTCG
>JAGXAB010000033.1 GCA_018971775.1 Cyanobacteria bacterium REEB67
CCGATATCGGTTCGCGATCTCAGGCTTAAGTACTATTCCGAAAGCAACAATCAGCGCAAAAAGCGCCAGGGAAGGCACATCCACCCAGCCGCGGTAGATGTGCTTTCTTTTGGTTTATAATCTCAAGATCGCAGATATTCTCAGTAAAGATGCAAACAAATCTGAAGAGTGCCCATATAAGATGAAAGATAAGATCACAGTTTACGAAAAACCGTCCTGCTCCAAGTGCCGCGAAGTGGATAAGATGCTTCGCGAAGCCGGCAAAGAAAAAGGCATCGACTATGACAAAATCAATTATTATGTCGAGCCTCTGAGCGCTGCCAAACTGACAGAATTACTCAAAAAAATGAATATGCCCGCTCGTGATTTGTTGCGCACCACCGAGGCCGTTTATCGCGAGCTCAAACTGGCCAAGGCGGACCTGAGCGATAAAGAAATTATTGCTTTTATGGTCAAACATCCTGATTTGATTCAACGACCAATCGTCGAAAAAGGCGATAAAGCGGCCCTCGGGCGTCCGGTCGAAAATATCAAAGCATTGCTCAAGCTGAAATAAGCTCAAGAAACAAAAAAATCACTCAATCACTTACCGGCAGCATGCAAACCGAGCGCCTGAGTGAGGGCACCGGCACCGGCGGCGATATTACCGGATCTGGCATAGGCGTCAGCTAAGAAAAACGCGGCGGCCGGATTATCCGGATGCGCTTTTTTCAATAGCTCTAACTTTGTCAGGGCAACCGTGTGATCGCCGTCGTATTCTTCGCGCACATGAGCGGCATAAACGGCGGCCCAGGCATCTTTTGGATCGCTCTTGCTGACGCCGTCGAGGGCGGCCAAACATTTCTGATAAAAGATTTTGATCTGCGGCTGGGCCCAGGCGGGTGTATTTTCCAGAGCGCCGGGGATGTGCGGCACGACGCTGGCATCAGGTCTGGTGCCCGTCAACAGCGCGGCTAAAATGGAAGCGCCACCAAGAAGATCGGTCTGCACTTTGCTGCGCCTCTGGGGCATCTGACCGGCGAGAATAGCCTGGGTCTGCGCTTCCTTTCGGGCGCGCTCGGCGAGCAGATAGGCTTGCATGTAATAAGCCCAGCCAAGACTGTAACGAATGCAATTGTTATCCGGTTCTGCGGCGAGGGTTTCTTCGTACTGACCGACGGCTCGGCTGAAATAGTTGGGATCCCCGGTAGCCTGAGCGAGATTGCGGGCACGACGTACTTCCTTTAAAGCACGCTCGACCTGAGACGTTTTGGTCAGATCGACGGCATAGATAAAGGCCGCCTCGGGACTGGTAGGAAATTCCTGGGCTTGCTGCTCGGCCAGAGTTAAATCGCAGGTGGGATTGAGCGACTGGTCGCCGGCCGAGCCGGTCAGAATTACTCCCGGGCGCCAAGTTGTACTCGACCTGGTCTCGACCGGAGGAGTATTGTCCAGAGTCGGCTGGGCCTGATAAAGAGGCGTTAAATCTGGCGTGGCGACGCTGGACATGGTATCGGAGGGCTGGCTCACTTGCGGTGAGGAAGGGGTTGGATTGGCCCTCTTTAAGCGAAAAGAAGAATGATTCTCTTCATCCACCGAACCGTACTGGACATTGCCGCTATCGGCGAGGACTGGACTGGCCGATAGGGTGAGATTTAAGGCGATCAGGAACGAAAAAGTGAAAAACGCTGGCGGCAATCGGAGCGCGGTAGCCAGACTGTTGCCCCGGGCGCGAATGTCACATAAATCGGTCTGTTTTGAATATTTTTCCATTACCATCTCTCAAGGGCTTTGCCGGGACCTTATAAAGCCTGCTTACTTTGCTCATTCCCCTGAAGGGCCAAGGGAAAACAGTTCTTGCGGCTACACGTCCGACGGCGAAAGTAGCAAATATCGCTTTTTTGCTCCCGAAAGAAGCGCTATCATTGCGCGGCTGGGCATAATGGCAATGACCGGCAACCTTCCGATTTTGGGCGACATTTCCAGCAAAAGGACTATTCTGTCGATGTTTGAACGTTTAATGAACATTTTCAAGGGCTCGGCGAATAAGGCCGTGAGCAAACTGGAAACACCCGAGATTTTGGCCGAGCAGGCATCGATGCAGCTCGAAGGCAATCTGAAAAGCCTGACCGAGGCGGTGACCGCCGCCCTCACCAATCAAAAGCAAATCGAACAACAATTGCAAAAAAATCAAGAAGAGCTGGCCACATGGGAAAAGCGAGCGGCGGTGGCGGTCCAGAACAACAATGATGAGATCGCCAGACAGTGCCTCGAGCGCAAAGTGACTCACAATCAAAATATTCAGTCGCTCAACACGCAATTAGCGGAGCAGAAGAAAACGCTGGCCGCGCTCAAGCAACAATACGCCGAGATGGAAGAGCAGCTGCGCTTGTTCAACATCAAAAAACAGGGCATCATCGCCCGCGCCAAGGCAGCCGAAAATCAGGTCAAGGCCAACAGCATCGCCAGCGGTGCCGACTCTAACAGCATGGACAAATGGGAAGAAAAAATCCGCGCCAAGGAAATGCAGGGGCAGGCGGTGAGTGAATTGAGCGGCGCAAAAGTCGATGATGACTTCAAGGCTATGGATAAAAATGCCGCCCTCGACGACGAACTTGCCGCACTGAAAGCAAAGGTGGCAGCGCCCGATGCCGCTTCGGCGATCAGCCCGGCTGTGCCAAAATTGATAGTCGCCGGCGATGGCCATGACGAAAATCTACCCATGGTGGTCGATGTCGAAGTGAGCGAGCCGGGCGAAAACAAATAGCCCTGGCCGGCGCAGGAACCGATATAGATTTACTGGAGCAGTTAGTGCAGCAATTTCATACAGCAGCTATTTTATACAGAGGTATAATGCGAATAACTCGCGAGGTTATTCATGCAAAGAACACGCATCTGGCGTGCTGCTGAGGTGTCCGACGCCGGTCGCCCCGCCATCGGAGCGTTCGGCCTGGCCTGCACAGTCGCCCTGGCTGACCCCTTACTGGCCGGCCAGGCTCTGGCCAATGGTGCTGGCGCGCCGATGGCATCGCCTGGCAACTGGCAAAGCCATGCCGCAGCGCTGCCGGCCTCAATGGGATCAGCTTCAACGACGGCGGGCCCGGCGTTTTCTGCCAACCACGCCGGGAGCAGCACCTTTGCCAGCTTCAGCACCTACGCTCAGTCGGCTGCCATCCAGGGCGCAAATTCAACCCATCTGCACACATTCAGCCAGGTCCCGATAGCCCATCAAAGTCTGCGCACGGCCCTCTTTGGGCACGGTCTGGTCGGCTCTAAAACGGCAGCAAGTGTCGCAACCGGCAGGCCCGGCCCCCATGATCTTGATCTGACCTCCAATCAAGCATCTTTTGCGGCGAGCAATCTGGCCGGATTTCGTGATTTGACGATAGTAGTGGGTGGAGTCAAACAGGTAGTTTCGCTCGACAGCAAGCTGACCTCAGCCGAAGTCGTGGCCGCCGAACAGATCCTGAACGGCGGTACGCAGACGATACGCCTCACGGCCGACGGCCGCGCCATTGGTGGTCTCGTCACCCTGAATAATAATCTGATCAGCGCCATCAGTGCAACCATGGGCGGTGGCATCAATACGCTCACGATTGCGCGAGGCGTCAAAGTAATCGACTCTTTGAGCAGCCTCACCCTCACAGGAAATCTAGACAATTACGGCTCGCTGTTGACTGCTTCTGCGACGCAAAGCGGCGCCCGTGCCGGCGACACGATCAGCGCCGACAATATATTCAACGCTTCCGATGCTTTCATCCAAAATTACAACGGTTCGGGGCTTTTGAACGGTCTTTACGGAGCCGACCCAATTTTAAATGGCCAGACATCGATAAGCAATTACGGCACGATCTCAAGTCACGGCAATCTTAATGTCACGACTGCGAGTCTCATCAACCAGGGGCTTTTAACTTCGGCCAACGGTAGCGTCAATATCAATATCAATATCAATGCCCCCGCCATCACCGGTGGTGCAACCGCGACTGCCAGCGCAGGCGGTTCTTTGCAAAATCTGACCATCGACAATGGCGGTACTATCAGTGCCGCTCGGGGCAATATCAACGTCACTACCGCAGATGTGGCTCTGAACAGTAATATTGCTGCCAGCGGCGGCAACTGGCAGTCGCGCCAGGTCAATTTGATGGCGGGAAGCGGCAATATAGATTTCAGCGCCGACAGTGTATCGGGCACGATCAATGGCGCTGGCAATTGCGTGCACATACTGACCACCGGCACACAAAAATTGGGCGATATCACCGCCAGTGGTGATCCCCAATATGTCAGCCTGGCAGGCAATGTGGTAATCGACGGCACGGTGGCGGCGACTAATGGCGCCGATCTGGCCATCATTGCTGGCGGCAATGTCGTCAGCGGTGCCAAAGGTGCGCTCAATACGAGTAAAAGCGCGGGCGGCGATGGCGGCAATCTGACGATTATCGCCGGCGCTAATGTCGCTCCGGGCGGTACAAATTCTCTAGCGACGGTGCTAGACTCGGCAACAGTCGGCAAAGGCAGCACTACTGGCGGTATCATCGATTTGACCGGCAAAAATGGCGGCAGCGCCGCCGTCAGCCAGATTACAACGGCCGGCGTGGGCTCGGCCGGCAATGCCGGTTATATCGAGATGGTCGCCTATTCAGGCACCGCCACAGGCTCGGGCAGCATCATCTTGCCAGGCAAAGTGACGGTCAATGCCGCCGGCAGTGGTACCGGCAGCAATGGCAATGTGATCATGATCGCCGGAGCCACGAGCGGTACGGCCATAACCAGCGGACCGATTGTCGGCAAGCAGGTCACCCTGCTAACCGAAACACCAACGGCCAACGCTGGTAAACCGGCTGGAGTGGTTTTCACCGACGGTACGAGCAATCTCGGCAGCGGCGGTTTCACAGGCTCGGCGGTGACGGCGGGGTCGATCACGAGCGCGGCGATTACCTCCTCGGCCGGAGTAAATCTTGTCAGCGGAGCAAACATCACCGTCACGACCGTCACCGCCAATGGTGCCAGCAGTCCATCCAGCGGCGGTCAAGGCGGGGCCGGTGGCACGATCGCCATCAATGCCGCGGGCAATATCTCGGCCACAGAGCTTGACGCATTTGGAGCGGGCGGCACAGGTGGAGGTTCCGGGGCAGTCAACGGTGGCGCCGGCGGTAACGGCGGCACGGTCAGCCTGGTATCGACGGCAGGCACTGTCAATGTCAAAAGCAACATAGACGTATCCGGCGGCGGCGGCGGTGGTGGAGCGGGAAGCTCCGACACGCAGGCGATTGGCAAGGGCGGTGCCGGCGGTACAGCCGGCGCGGTGACGCTCTCGGCGGCAGGTGCGCCTTTGGCCAGCACGATTGTCGTCGGCGGTGAAATATTTGCTTATAACGGCGGCGCCGGTGGTGGCGGCGGCAATGGGGCCGTTACGGGGGGCGGTGGGGGCGGTGGCGGCGGAGGCGGATCATACGGTGGCGCTGGTGGTGGCGGAGCCGGTGGTGTTTTTTCGAAGAATGGCGAAAACGCCTCCGGTGGTGGAGGCGGCGGCTCCAAATACGCACCCGGGGGCGGCGGAGCCGGCGCTGTCGGTGGCGGCTTACAAGGTGCAATGTCGGCAGGCGGAGTCGGCGGTGGTTACATCGCCCTCGGCGCCGGTGGACTCTTCACGGTATTCGGCACAAACGGTGCCAAGGCCTCGGGCACAACCGGCGGCAGCGGCGGCAAAGCAGCCATCCTGGCCGGCGGAGTCGGTGGTAAATATCCGGAGGGAGGTGCCGGCGGTGCCTCGACCGTTCCCCGTGGCAGCGGTGCTGCCGGTACGCAGGCCTTCGTCGCAGCCGGCAGCGGCACAATCACAATCGTCAGCGGCGGCGGTGTCGGCACATCCAAAGCCGCTCTAAAATTTGAAGCGGGAGAGGTTGCCGTGACGGCGCCGGCATCTAATGCCGGCGTTTATTTGAGCGATCTCTCGGGAGCAGCACTGAGCGTAGGCGCTATCAGTACGGGTGCAGACAGCACAGTTAGCTTGACCACCTCGAACAATACCCTGACGCGAGCGAACGGTGGCGCAGTTACTCTTTTGCAACCAGTCAATGCCGGCACTTTCACAGCCAATCTATCCGGCAGTCTTTTCACCAGCGGTGCAGGCAGCATCACGGCAGGCAATCTAAATATGACGTCGGCCGGCACAGTCAGCGTAGCAACAAACATTGCTAATCTCACGGTCATAGATAAGGTCGGGGCAGTAACGATCAATCAAGGCTCAAACCCTCTAAATATAGTCGGCAGCAGTACCATAGCGACCGGTGCAAACGGCCTGACCGTGACCAGCGGCGGAGCAATAACTGTCAGCGGCACGGTTAGCGGCGGAGCGACGAGCTTTGTGGATCTGACTGAAACAGGCGCAGCCGGCGGTATCACCATTGGCGGTGCGATCACCACTGGTTTTATCAATCTAAACAGTGCCGGCACGGGCGGTATCACTGGCACAAACACAGGCAAATTGACGGCCGGTTTTATCCAGCTGATATCGGCCAACGACATCGGCAGCGGTCGCAGTCCTTTGACGGTAAACAACAATCTTGCACTTTTAGCCGGCAACGAACTCGATCTCACTACCGGCTCCAGCGGTAGTGCCTTCATTAAAGAACTTGGCACGACCGACCTGCTGCTTGTACCGACCAACGCATCAAGCGGTGCACTAAACTTGACGACCGCATCGAGCGCACTGGCTGTCACTAACGCCGCCTTTAGCAACGTTTCTATAATAGATACGAATGCCGTCGGCAAGATTACTATTAACAGCACCGCCAATAACGGAGCCATTTTTGGCGACGGCAGCGGGGTGGTCTATATAAGCGCCGGCGGCCAGATATCGATGAAAGCGAGCACTGACGGCATCCAGGGCACGAGCGTCACTTTGATCAGCACCGCCTCCGATGTCGGCAGTGCATCCTTCCCGATTGCCGCCACGACAAATGCTCTTACGGTCAGCGCCTCGAAGGGATCGCTTTATGCCACCGACAGCGCCAGTGGATCCGTTGACTTTAGCGGTAACGCTGCAAGTACATTCAACTTGATCGAAACTGGCGCAAACAGCGTGCTCTCCATCAATAATGCAGTGACGGCGAAAAATATAACAATCTGGTCCACCGGTGCATCCGCAGATATTGTCACCAATGGAGCGCTGGGCGGTTCTTCTGCCGCGGGCACAGTCATCGACCTGGTCCCGACCGGTAATTTGACTGTACTTGGCGCCAGCACAGCCGCAACAATAAATTTTGGCGGCACCAATATCAACGGCGAACCCTTCACCTACGGCAATATATTGATCAATGGCCCAGCCACGGGAGCAAGCGGTGTCCTGATTTTAGCCGGTTTCGCATCCTCGATCACAGTCAACGCGCCTTTGCAGGGCGGTCAAATCCGTATCGTCGACTCGCGTCTGAGCAACCAGCCGGTAGCCCTGAACGCAACAATAGGCGCGAGCAGTACCTCATATATCAGCATCGTCAGCTCGGGCGATATAAGCACTACCGGTGGTGTCGTGCTCACCGCCGCCAATATAGGCTTGAACGGCAATAATATCGGCACGGCGGCCACTCCGATCGTGACGGCGACAAATACTCTGAGTATCCGCATGGTGCAGGACGCTTACGTCAACAATACCAGCACGGACATTTTGGCGGTTTCTATCGACAGCAACGCCAATAGCGGCGCGATTGTCTTTAACAACTCCGGCTTCGGCGCCAATGTCACCGGCAACGTCATCCACGACAATGTCAGCATCAGCGCTGCCGGTGCGCTCACAATCGGTGCCGATCTAAATTCGAATATCGCCGTCAATAATACGCTCTCTTTGAGCAGCACAACAGGCATTACCAACTACGAGCAGCTGACCTCCGCCAGTGCCGTGATCACTACTCCCCTTTTTGTAAACTTGAACACCTCGGACGGTACCACCACCACCACTGCCACCCTGTCGGCGACAAGCAGTGTCAGCTTCGCCAGTCCGCTCAGCAATCTAAATATCATCGGGCCGGATGGCTCGGTCAGTCTGCCTGTCGGCGGTGCGCTCAGTCTCAGCGCAAAGGGCGCAATCAGCTCCGGCAATAATCAGGGAAATCCGCTTATAGGCGTCAACAACGGCACCTTAAATTCGCTCACGATCAATACAACCGCACCTTTCATCTCCAATTTCAGCCACTTTGCAGTTGAGCCTGATGCCAGAGGCAACGGCGGCACCATTTCCATTACCGCCGCACTGATCATCAATTCAGGCAAAAGCGCGCCAGTCTTTGCCCTCAATGCCCCCGGCACCACGGGCAATGGCGGCTCGGTCACACTCGATCTTGTCGGCGGCGCAGCGATCACAATTGGCACGGCAAAGGGCAATTACAGTATAAATGCCGGTGGAGCAAATGGCGGCACGGTCGAAGTCGATACGCCCGGCAATATCACCGCCAATATGACCAGCCTCATTTACAAGGGCACCGGCAACGGCAATGGCGGCAACATTACCCTGAATGCCGGCGGCAAGCTTTTGATCAACGGCGATCTCGACACGCACGTTGGCACGGGTAGCTATGGCACAGTCGTTTTAAAATCCGGTAACAGCGCACCGTTTCTAATAGGTGGTCCAACCGGCACCACCACGGCAGGCATCATAAATGATTCAAGCAACAAAGGCATCCGCGGCAGCGACGTGACCATCACCGCTAACGGTGGCATTAACGTGGCCAACGGCGAGACAATTCTCGCCTCCACGGGCAACATCACCCTAAATACGACCCAGCTGACAAATAACGGTCTGGTCAGCACCAATGGCACTCTCACCCTGAATAATGCCGCCACTATCACTTATCCCACCGGCACAGGCAACTTGAACGCTAACATGTCAGGTCTCGACATCATCTCCAGCGGCGGAGGCATCGTCTTGAGTGGCGCACTGCCTCTCGTGCATGAGCTCACCCTGTCAGCGGCCAAGGGCACGATTACGGTACCAGATACGATCACAGGCTTCGCCGTAACGGATGCGGGCGGTACGGCCGGCTCGATCACCTTCCAGGCTATGGCCGTCAAGGCCACCCTACCGCTCAGCTTCGACGCGCACGCCAGCCTGAGCGCCGACGCCGGCGGCTCGGTCAATTTTGCTTTGACCGGCACGACTGCTGTCAACATCGCCAGCTCAACTTATACGTTTAACGTGGCAAAAGGAAGCGCTTCCAGCGTCGGAGGTGCGCTCAGCATCGCCAATAACGGCAATTTAACAGTCGACGCCTCAGCAGCCGTACTCGGTGTTGGTACAGGCAAAGGCTCAGCCGGAGCTAATCTCAGCCTGACCGCCGGCAGCATCAGCAAGGGCATTCTATTGATAAGCAATGCCGCAAGCTTCGGCGATCAAACAATAGACAATCTGAGCCTGCAATCGAACAGCACCACGCCCTTCAGCCTGGGCGGCGCTACGACCAAAACCAATGGCATCACCGACAGCGGCCTGACCATATCGGCCCAGACCGTGGCGATCGCCAATATCGGCGGTGCCATCATCCAGGGCACCGGCGGCGCCATCACCGCAAACGCGAGCGTCACCGACGCTGTTTCGCTTGTCGCCGGCAAAGGCGGCATCGGCCTCTCGCACGCCGTACCGCTCGACGTTCAAGCGAGCAATCTAGCAATTACAAGCGCCGACAATGCCTACATCGTTGATAACGCCCCTTCCATAAGCCTCGACGGAGTGAGCGCAGGCAAAGTCCTGGACTTGAGCAGTACCGGTACTCTTGCTCAAGCGGTGAGGATGACGACACCGACTCTTATCCTGGCTGTTAACAGCATCACACCCGGGCTTTCTACAAACTCCACCATTGTCGCGGTGACGGTAAACAATGGCGCCATCAATATTGGTGACAATGCCGCCAGCGTCCAGATCAATACTTTAGCCTCTCCCAATGGTGCGGTTTCGCTATCGGCAAACGGTTCGATAAAAACTCTGGCCACTTCGACTATCTCCGGCACCTCAATCGACTTGCTCGCCGGTGGCACCGCCGGCAGTGTGGTTCTCAATAATAACCTCAGTGCAAGCGCTGAAATCACACTCACCGCGAGCGGCAAAGGGACAATCAGCGCTGCCAAAGGCGTGACTTTGACGACCGGCAATTTGACCTTGAACAGCGGCGGCGGCAATATTGGCGGCTCGCATACGGCACCGCTTTTCGTCGACGCGGCTGTGCTCTCCATCGATACTGGACGCGGTCCGACGGCATCGGCTTTTATCAACGACAAAGCCTCGTCTGTGACTCTGGCTGCGAGCAATATCGGTAATATCTTCGACTACACCGGTGCGATCACCGCCGCTAGCGGTGCAGTCGCGGCAAAATCCCTGATTCTGGCAGTCAGTAGTTTCAACGCCGCTTCGCTTGCAACAACCGCTACCAGCATTACCGCGACAGCGAACGCCGGAGACATCAACATCAGCGACAGTCAGCGCGGCCTGCTTACCCTCGGCGTGATTACAAATAAAGCGGCAGCCGGTCAGGTCAATATCGACAGCGCCGGTGCGGTCACAATCGGAGGGGCGATCACCGCCGCCGGTGGCGTGAGCGTGACAGCGAACGGTGGCAATCTTACACTGGCCAAAGCGATAACGGCAGGCAATGGCGCGGTCAGCCTGACCGCGCTTGGAGGAGGCGCCATCATATCCGGCGGTGGCAGCATCAGCGCAAACTCGACCACTCTCACTACAGACGGCGGCAATATCGGCGCCACCACTAAGGCTGTAGCTACTTCCGCAAATAGCGTCGACATTTCAACAGCATCAAATGGCGATGCTTACGTCACCGATACGGACAAACTGATGAGCGGCGGCGTCACCCTTACTGCAGCCTCCGTCGGCAGCCTCAAATTTACCGAGACCAACACCAAAGCAGCCAACACCGGCAGCCTGACAGTCGGGCTAATTGGCGCATCGACGGGTGCAATCACGATCGCCAGTAACGAACAATCGCTGCATTTAAATGGCGATTTGACAACCGCGAACGGCAATGTCACCGTGCAAAACACGTTCGCCGCATCGAAGACCTCCCTGCCGCTCCTGGATGTGGCAGCCGGCACAACCATCCACGCATCGGCGGCCGATCCGGCCAATAACGCTGCCGGCAATGTCTATATCGTGCTCGGCGCCGTGCCTGCCGCCTCGGCTCTGAAACCGGGAGTGGTGCCGACCACAAATCCCCCAACGATTATCACAACCCTCACTGGTAAAGTGACTTTTGGTACGACAACGACACCGACTGGATCGATAACCACCGGCAGTGGCGATAAGTTTAGCGGCCTCGATCGTATTCTCGCTTTCAGCACAGGCAAAAATGCGGCGACACAAATTGTTGTCGGGGCCAATGTGATAATCACCGCCGATCCGCCGGTTTCAAATGCTAATCAAATTCCAGCTCAAGCTCCGGCGCAAGGCGCTGCCGCACCGCAAGCGGTGCTATTATCGGCGCAGCCGTCAAACCAGCCCGTAACTGGCGCGACGACGGTTTCGCTCAACAGGCCTACCATACCTCCTTCACCTACTTCACCGACAGTTTCCGCCGTATCACTGCCTGGTGGAGGAAACGCGGAAGAAGCGGCCACTGTGCTCAATGCAAATTTGCTCAACACCGAGCTCGGCACGATTAACAGCGCCGGGCCAGCAAACTCACTCGAGCAAAGTCAAACTGCACTCGGCATATGGGCAAGCGGCCACAAGCAATCCGGCACGGCCATCGAAACATCCACACTGCGCGGTGGCGTCAGCAATTTACTCAAGCAAGAATGGCAGAGCGGACCGATGCTGATCGCGCCTGCGGAAAATACCGAAGTGCAGACGCCCTACGGCACGGTGGCTGTGGCAAAAGGCGCAGTCGTCTTGCTGATCGCCTCGGCGAAGGGTCTGGCGCTCTACAACTTGCACGATCTGCACAAAAACTCCGTCACCTTCCAATACAGAGAGAGCACGCTCAATCTGGCGCCGGGCCGCAGCGCCATTTTGACCGCTGGCGAAAACGATCATTTTGAAATGGTCAATCCGCTCGAGGGTATCGCCTACAGACGCCTGACCAGCCGGCAGCTAAGCGAGCAACACTTGCTCTATCAAGCGGATTTTGATGTTTTTTCCCTGGTTCGCAGCATCGCTCCGCTAAAAAACATGATCACCGCTCAAGATCCGGCGCTGCGAAAAGCGGCCTCTAGCCTACTAAAGACGGCGGCAATTTTGTCTCAGATAGGCGGAGCAGAGCCCTTCGGCTATTACGCCACGCCAGCCGTGACCGCTTACAGACAATAGAAAAATTTGTTGTCCAGCAACATTCTCCCTGCTTGCCGCCGGCGGCAAAACGGTTAACATATATGGATGCCTCTTTCCGCCAGGGTGACCATCCAAATGACCAACCGCCACAATCAGCCAGGCTCGTCCACTTCCTCTCGCGACCGAGCCTGCGCCGCGCTCGCACTGGCCGGCACTCTGACCTTGCAAGGGCAAGCAGCGATGGCGGAAGCCCCGGCGGCCTGGGGCGCGGGCGCACATCCGCTACAGATGACGAGCACCACAAGCCAAGCAGCGATGACGGCAAACTGGCAAAATCACGCCGGAATAATTCAAAACGCTCAGCAAATTCTCCAGCATTCGCAAGCGCAAATGCCGCGCCTGCTCAATCCTTTGGTGACCAACACTACTTTTGCGACCAATCGGCATAAGCAATTGAGCGCAATCACGTCGACCTTCCAGACGCAAGCAAATCGCAAATTTCACGTTTTCGGCCAGACCGCCGCAAGCAATGATCTCAACCTCACTTCGGCCAGGCTCAATTTACTCGGTGGAAATATTGCCAACTTCAAAGAAATCACCATTCAAGTAGGCGGCACGAGTCAGGTAGTGAGCCTGACCAGCAGGCTTACGGCAGCAGAAGTCGTTGCCGCCGAACAGGTTTTGACCAGCGGCAGCCAGACGATTCAGTTAAACAGCCATGGCACCGCCTCAGGTGGCACGATTACTCTCGATAAATCTCTGCTCGTAGCGTTAAATGACGTTGTCGGCGGCTCGATTGGCTCACTGACTATCGCCCACGGCGTCAAAGTAATAGATACACTCAGTACTCTCAGCCTGAGCGGCAATCTGACCAATTACGGCTCCCTGCTCACGGCATCGGCAGCGACCGGCAATAGCGATACGATTGCCGCCGACTCCATAGTAAATGCCCGCGGTGCGGCGATTGGCTCATACAGCGGCAACGGCAGCGGCAACAGCGGTCTGTACGCAGCCGACCCCACTCTTGTCGCCACGACTGCCCTGACCAATGCCGGCACGACAAGCAGTGCCGGCAGTCTCTCCATCAGCGCCCCGCTTGTGATCAATGGCGCCGCAAATAACACTGCGAGCAATACCGCTACAACAGGCACATATGGTCCATCGATAAACGCCGCTAAAGATCTGAACATCAGTACGCAAAATCTGACTAATAACGCCGCCATTACTTCTCTAAACGGCAACATCAATGTTGCCAGCCATACAGTTCAGGGACTGAGCATCACAGGCGCGGGCACATTTAAAGCGGCGCAGGGTAATATCAACCTATCGACTGCCAGCGGCAATCTTTCCCTGGCAGGCGGCAACTATCAGTCAAAAGAATTAAACCTAAACACCACAGGCGACCTGAGCGCCAATTTTGGACAGGCAAGCGGCGTTGTCAATACCAGCGGTCAAAATGTCCACATCAACGCGGACAGCGATGTCCTGACGCTTGGGACAATCTGCGCCAGCGGCGATCCGCTGATCACAAATCCCGGTGCGATCAATCTTACCTCAAGCATAACACCAACTAAAGGTGCCGACCTCACCATCATTGCCGGCGGTGACATCACAAGCTCAGGCAACATAACATTCGACACCTCGTCGACGACCGGTAACGGCGGCAATCTGACGCTCGTCGCAGGGGCAAATTTCGGACCATCAGGCGCCTACACACATGTGAGCGGGGGCAGCGTCAGTGGCGGCTCGATAAATCTCGCCACAAATACCGCCGGTAGCGTGGTAAGCCTCATAAATACCAGCAGCACAGTGGGAAGCGCAGGCTACGTCCAATTAGTCGCCTTCGCCGGCAGTAAAGCGGGTTCAGGCACGATCACCATTCAAAATGACGCAGCGGCCACAAAATCCTTCATCGCCATCAATGCCACCACCAGCGCCACCAGCCCGACTGCTACCAATGGCAATATCTCGATTATGGATGGTGCTGTCACCGGCACGGCCATTTCCACAGCAGGCAAGATCCTTGGCCATACGGTCAATATAAGTAACACTTCTCCTTCTGACAACGGCGCTCTCTACGACGCGGCCGGCGTCGGTGTCAACGGCATCAATTCCTTCTTCGCCGGCTCCACAACAAACAAGAGCAACATAGACTTAAACAGCTTTATCCAGGCTACCGGTGATATTACTATCACCAGTGGCGCCGCTTTCACAAATGAGGGCAGCCAGATGATCGCCATCGGCTCGGGTACCTCCGGCAATAGCCTTGATGGTGTAATCGGTCACAACATCACAATCCATGCCGGCGGCGACATACTGGTCGGCAACTTGCTCGCTTACGGCGGTGGAGGTGCTGGTAGCGGCGCCCTCACTTCCGGTCAGACAGGTGGTACGGGCGGCAATGGCGGCACTATAACACTGCAGTCTCAAAATGGCTCGATAACCGGTGTGGGCGTGATCAATGTATCGGGTGGCGGCGGCGGCGGTGGAGCAGGTGGGTCGGAGACGACCAATGCCACTGCAGGCGGTGCTGGCGGTAAAGCCGGTAATGTTGTACTGAGCGCTCAAAATGGTGATGTCAATCTTTACTTGCAGGTCCTGGCCTTCGATGGTGGAGCAGGCGGCGCCGGCGGCGGTGTAGCCGGAGGAGTGGGCGGTGGAGGAGGCGGCGGTAGCGCTGTCGGTGGCGGAGGAGGAGGCGGCGGCGGTGGCTTCGGCAACAATGGCGCGGATTTTGCCGCCGGAGGCGGGGGCGGCATCGGCGGTGTCACCTATAACGGTACGCAACTGGTCGCAGCCGGGGCCGGTGGCGGTGGCGGCGGCTCTTATGGAAACGGGTCCAAGTCCGGCGGCGCCGGGGGCGGCTCTTTTCTGGAAGTGGGCATTGGCGGGAGCGGAAACGTCAACGGTTTTAACGGTTCCTTTAACTCAGACAAGGCCCCATCGGTCCCTGGAGCTGGAGCCGGCTCGATCACGCCGCAGGTAAGCGGTGGAGGCGCGGCAACAGACCTTACGAGCGGCGGAAAAGGTGGCGCCAGTACAAACGTAAGCGGCACAGGTGCCGCCGGCGGCGGTATCACAATGGTATCCGGAGATGGTGTGCTAGACATCACTGTCGGCGGGACGGCTTCGGGCAAGCCAGGTGACGCAACAGTGCCGATTAGCACAGAAGTGGCGACCCTGAGAATTGCCAGCTCAGGCACGACCTCAGGTGCAAGCTCGGTAAACATCAGCAATACTTCTGGCTTCGCTCTCACCTTGAATCAGGCCAATATGGGCAGCAAGGGCAGTTTGACACTGACGACGAGCAACAATCTCGACGTCAGTCAAGGCACAGTTGGATCGGTTACCTTGAATGGCGCGGCGTCGGGCGCGACCCTCAATATAGACACCAGTGCAGCGAGCGGCGCGAGTACGATCACCATTAGCGGCTCGTTATTCACCACAAATTCGACATTGACCGCCGGCAGCAACGGCGGCATAGCAACCGTTGTCAGCGGTAATATTTCCGGCACGTCCCTGGTATTGAAGGCCGGTCAAGTAATCAATATCGCAAGCGGCGTCAGTAATCTAACGGTACTGAGCAGTGCCTCTGCCTCGATTCTGCAAAACACCAATGATTTGAATATTCTCGGTATGGCCAGCAGCGGCGACATCAATGTCCTTTCTCCTTTACAGATAAACGACACTGGCGCAATCACATCTTCGAGCGGCAATATTACCCTGCGCACCACCGGCAACACTACTGGCATCAATTTGGGCGCGCCAATTTCTGCGCCTCTGGGAGCGATTACCGTCACCGCCAATAGTGGCAGTAACAATCTCATTGTCGAGGCAGCAGCATCATCTCTGAATGCTCAAAGCGTCGTACTTTTTACAAGCGGCAGCCTGGGAACGGCGGCAGCACCGATACGCACAGACGCTGGCACGGTATCGATCACTACTGGCAGTGCCGCTAGCGCCTATATCAACGACAGTGGCACCGGCACGCTCAATTTTGACGGCAGCGCCTCGCCCTCAACCGGTACTCTCAACTTGACGAGCGTCGCGGCTAATCTAAATATAATCGAAGCCCCTTTCGCCATTGTCACGATCAGTGATAATAAAACGGTCGGCGCCAATGTCGTTCTCAATTCACAATCCAAGGCAACTCCTATTGGTGGCAGCGGTGCTTTTACTGTCCTTGCTTCGGGTAACATTACCGAAAGTGCCGGTAGTCCAGCCATAACAGGCAGCACAATAACCTTGACCAGCAATAACGGCAGCATAGGCACGAGTGGCCAACCGATTGCTGTCAGCGCCCCCGTTCTGAAACTGAGCGCCGCATCGACCAACGGCGCGATCTACGTAAGCGCTGCATCAATCAAATCGCTGAGCGGTACAGCAGGAAGTGCGGGTACGTTCAGCCTCACGACCAGCGGCTCCCTCGACCTTACGTCTTCAGCGACGATCAAAAGCAACAGCCTGATCATAAACGCCGTCGGCAACATCGCAATAGATACAGCCATCTCTGGCAATAAAGCACTGCTCATATCGAGCGCCGGTACCGTCACAGTCAACAAGACTATCAACGAAACGGGCACGGGCTCGGTCGTAACGATTGCCGGCAAAAGCGCCAGCGGCAATGCCGTCACTCTCAACAGCACTGTAAGTGCTGAAACTATTTCACTGACCGGCACTGGTGCCGTAGCCGGTGTAGCGATCAATGCAAAAATCGGCACTGCCTCAACCAACAATCTGAGCATCATCACCACAGGCGACATAGTCGGCACGAAGGCAGCAGCGCTCACAGGCGCTACCGTCAATCTGACCTCGAGCGGCGGTAGCGTCGGCTCAGCCACACAAGCTTTGAACACCACAGCGCTCAATTTAAGCAGCAATACAAGCAAAAACTCTTATATCAGTCAGACCGGGACCGTCAATCTCACAGCGTCCAGTGCCCAGAACTTTGTCTTCAGCGCTTCCGGCAATCTCGACGTGAGCGGTGTCTTAAGCTCCGGCAATATTCAACTAACGACGGCGGGCACCGCCAGCGGGCTATTTAATGACGGCACCATAGGCAGTGCCGTGTCGACTGTCAGCCTCACCTCAGCGGCAATCGTACGCAACAACAGCAGCGGCATCATTAACGGTGCGAGTATACTTTTGAGCGCACCGAATGTCGAAAACGACAATTTAATCAAAACTGCGTCCGGAGGCACTCTGACCTTCCAGAACAGCGCCGGCAATCTGGCTCTCACCGGCAGCGGCAGTCTGCAATCAGGAGCGCAGACGGCTATCGCCCTTTCAGCAAAAGGCACCGTCACGGTAGGCATCACCGGCGGTACGAGCAATCCGCTCGCCGTGATTACAAACGTCGACTCCTTTACCGTTAACGCCGGCAGTACTTTTAGCAGTCCTTTGACGATGATTTCAGTAGCACCTCAGGCGAGCGGTAAAGGTGGCACGATTTCGATCAATGCGGCATCTCTTGCCTACAACGGTGCCGGCAGCCAGAGCGGCGCCTTGCAACTGACCGCAAACAGCAGCGGCGCCGCGGGAACGGCCGGCGGCACAGTTTTTGTCAATCTCACAGGCACAGCCACCCACGGTCTGACAGTAGGTAGCGTGGCCGGCAATATCGCAATTTCGGTGACAGGACAGGACAAAGCCGGAGATGTCACTTTGATCACTCCGGGCGCGCTCACTCTTGCCCCGAGCAGTCTCAATCTATCGACGGCGGTGGCAGCCATTGGCGGCAACGCCATAATATTAAATGGCGGCAAGGGCGTTTTGATCAATGGCGATTTCAACACGGCCGGCAGCGGTACAGGCGCCAATCTAACGATTACTTCGGGCTCGACCAAAGCCTTCAATATCGATGGCAGCCTCGTCGGCAATCTGAACGGCCAGACAGGAATTACGGCCGGCCAGGGTATTGCCGCAAATAGTCTGACGATAAACAACGCTCTTGGTGTTATCAATAACGGCGTTATTAAAACAGACAGTTTTAATATTGTCGCAAACGGCAACGTCGGTCTGAGCACTGGCACTACCGGTAGTTATGGAAGCACGGCTGAGACTAATTTCAATATTTCTTCAGCCACAGGCAATGTCACTCTGGCCGGTACCCAGCCGACCGCTAAAAATGTAATTATCTCCGCCCTCAAAGGCTCCCTCAGCCTGGGTACCGGAGTGGCGACACTGGGCTCGATCGCGAACAACGCCGCCGGCGGTAGCATCGCCATCGCAGCCAAAACTCTGACAATGAGCGGCCCCAGCCTGGCGCTAATTGCCGCCGCTTCTGGCCCAGGCAACAATGCCGGCGGCACAATCAGCTTGATTTTGAGCGGCACGACCAATCTTAAAATAAGCAGCGGCGCTATCACCGCAAACGTCAGCGGTTCAGGCAGCGGCACCGATGGCAGCATTACCGTGGCGACCGGCGGCAATCTGACAGCAGATGCCAGTGCCCTTACTTTCGGCAGCAAAAGCAACAGCGCCAGCCTCGCTCTCAGTGGCAAGCTCCTGCACCTGGACAATCAAAGCACGCTCAACACCCTGTCCCTGCTCAGCGAGAGCCTCACCTCCAACAGTGCCAGCTTCAGCCTCGGTGGCGCCGCCACCACTGCCAATGGTATCGGCGACGCCAATCAATATATTGTCGCCAATCAAGTGGTCATCACCAACAATGGCGGTACGATAGTCGAAGGCTCCGCGCTCGGCGTGAAAGGACTCTCGCTTACCGCTCCGGCAGTCACTCTCAGCGGCAAAGGAGATATTGGCACTCTGGCGACGCCTGTCCTTGTCGATGCTAATGGATCGTCATCGCTGCGCCTGGTGTCAACCGGTGGCAACGCTTATGTCACCACAAAAAACGGTAACGAAGTTCTCAGCGCCTCCGTTTCAAAAACATTGCAACTGTCAATAGCCGGGACTCTCGTCGGCAACGGCGATGTGTTGGCCAAGGCTCTCAATATAAGCGCCAGCGACATCAATTTGAGCGCCGTCAACGTCAATGCCACGACCTTATCAGCAAATGCCTCGGCTGGCTCAGTCACTATAAACGACAATCAAACAGCCTTGCTTAGCGTCAATAATCTGGCAGCTAGCGGCACTGTAACACTCACAACTGCCGGTGCTCTAACGGCGGCTGCGGCGATCAACAGTCCCGGCAGTATCAGTTTGTCAGCCGGAGGCACAATCACTACAAAAGCGGCTATTACTGCCGCCAAAAATATTACCCTGACGGCTGGAGGCACGGCCGGAGCAATCAGTATCGGTGCGGCGATAACAGCCGGCAGTACCAATACTTTAACACTGACGGCGGCAGGCAAAGGTAATATCAGCGAAGCTAAAACCGGCATCAAGGCCTCGGCTCATTCTGTTGTGCTCATTTCTGCTACCGGCAATATCGGTGCTTCACATACCGCTCCTTTCGCTATTACAGCTGATCTTGCGAGCGCCGTTAGTGGTGGCACCACAAGCAGTATCTTCATCAACAATTCTAAAGCGTCGGCGCAGTTAAATGTTTCTTCCGCCGGCAAATTATTCGACTATACCGGCTCTCTGACAGGGGAGACGATCAATGCGCCATCCGTCATCATTAGCAGTCCAACGATGAGCGGCATTTTGACGACAAATGCGACCGCTTTGCAAGCCGCCTCGACCAACGGCGTCGTCAACGTGCAAGACACACAGACAGCGCTCGTCAAACTAAATACAATAAGTGCCACAACGGGCGGCGTCAGCATCGTCAGCCAGGGAGCGCTGACGATATCAGGACTGATAAGCTCTGCTAATGGTGTAGTGCTGACTAGTGGAGGGAACGGCAATCTCGTTATCGGCAATAACGTCACAGCCACCACAGGCTCGATATTACTCACGGCTGCCGGTAAGGGCACCATCAGCGACGCCGGCTCCGGCACCTATAAAGTGACCGCTCCGACAGTGCTCCTGCAAACGGCGGGTAGCGACATCGGCAGCACAAAGGCAGCTTTCCGCACGGCCTCACCATCGCTGACAATCAGATCGGGCATTACTGGCAACGCCTATGTGGCCAATAGTAATGCATCGCTGAGCGGAGCCGACAGACTCAATATCTCTACAGTCGGCGGCCTGATTTTCACCGATACAAGCAGCAGTGCAAAAAATACTTCTACCCTGAACGTACTCGGCGTCACGGCAGGCGCTGGCGGAGTGTCGATCGTCAGCAATGAAATGAATCTGCAAATTGCGCCAAATAGCACAATTCAAGCTGACAACGGCAACATTACTCTACAAAATAATTATGTCGCCAGTGGCAGCAATCTACCCTTCCTTGGTATCGGAAGCGGTGCCACCCTGCAGGCCTCCGCTCAAAACAAAAATGATTACACCCTGGGCAATGTCTACATAGCTCTTGGTACGCTGCCGACGAGCAAGACATCTGTAGCCGGGTTACCGCCGGCCAATGCCAAAATAACCATCTCAGGCAGCGGCCAGGTCAATTTTGGCACCACCGCCAATCCCAATGGATCGATCAGTGTGCCGGGACCGGGAATAAGCGTCAATGTCAATTTATATGGGACCGACCGCCTGCTTGCCTTCAGCACCGGTAAAAATCCCTCGACGCAGATCCAAATCGACAGCAATGTCACTATTACAGCAGACCCTCCTGCCGGAGCCGTTGCCGGTCCATTGATCTTGGCCACACCGCAGGCACAGAGCGCACCGCCACTGGCGATCGCAGCAAATTTCCCCGCAACAAGAATGCAAATCAATGCCGCTCCTTCTCCAACATTCTCACTCGCCGGTCCCCGGCCGGATGGCAGTGGCGGAGCACCCTATGCAAGCAATACCTACACGACTAATCTGAACGATAATCTGGCCGAAAATCTGACTGAAAATATGACAGCAAATCTAACTGACAATCAAAACGGAAATACCTCCGGCAGGCTTGACGGACCGCTCGCTCAAGAGCGGAAACATTTGAGCGGCGGATTATCGATCGGAGCGAGAGGCAGCAAGGTCGACCATCAAACTATGCACGACGGCGTCAGCCTTCTGGCACCCGATTGCGACACAGTAGTCGATACTCCGCATGGCAGACTGTCGCTGGCGGCGGGATCGATTGCACTATTGATCTGCACCGAAAATCAAGTGTCCATCTACGATCTGCACGACGATCGCCGCGGTGCCGTTACTTTTATCGCCGGTTCCGCACCGACGGGAGCCATCGTCCTGACACCGGGGCGCAGCGCTTTCCTAACCAATAGACCACAAGACGCCAGCCCGAGCCGGCAAGGTGCAATAAGGCGAGAAGCCTCCCTGGCCGAGTACAACCCCGCCCTTTTTGTCGCCTACAGACATCTGACGGAGCAAAGCGTAAACGACGGTAAACATCTATCTATGGCTGAATTTGAACCTATGTCCATGATTCGCGGATTGAAACCATTGCAAACCCTGGCCACTTCGAATGACGGTAAAGCTCGCAGGGCCATGGCCAATATCGTTAAAACAGCAGCCATACTCATGGAAGTGGGCGGCAAGGATAACTTTGAATATTTCCTCCCGCCACAAATCACCGCTTTCGCTCCTGGCGGCGATCAAAAATAGCAATAGTGATTTTATTCCTGGCTCGTCCTGAATCTACCGTAATAATGTGCGTAAATTAATCGCGCACAAATGGTACAAAATTGGGCTCGAGTGGGGGATTTCACCATTTTTGGTCACTATCAACATTGTCAGTGGCCGGCCGACAATGTCACACTACCTACTTATATGAGCTGAATCTGCGCGCCCCCCAATAAAAAGAGCGCACGGCATCAGTCAGGTATCCCAGTGTCACATTCTTGCAGTAATTTTTGGACGGTATACAAATGGCCAATAGCTTAGAGTCGACTAGAGTTTCTTACAGATCCAGACAGCGTCTGGTATGCGTCACACTCGGCGTGGCCAATACGCTCACTCTTTCGGCTGGTGCTTCCCTGGCCAACGTGCCGGTACCGCAAGCTCAGGGCGCCTGGCAGGGTCATATGACACCGATGACCGCCTTCCAAAATGCCACGGCAGGGGCTGGAAAAATCGGCAACTGGCAAGCAACACCGCTCGGTGCTCAGACAAATTTTGGCACGACTGTAAATGGCGGTCACGCCGCCGCTCACGCCTTCTTGCAAAGCAGCAATGCGGCCACAAGCCTACACCAGGCCGCCGCCGCCATTATTCACAACCGAGGCGCCGCCACTTCGCAAACAGCTTACAATGATATCAACCTCGCTTCCAGAAACCAGACTTTCCTCGGTGCCAGTCTCGGCAGCTTCCAGAATCTCACCATCCAGGTGGGCAACACTCAAGAAGTGATCGCCCTCAACTCAAAACTTACCGCGGCCGAATTTGTCGCCGCCCAGCAAGTATTGAGCGGCACGGGCCAGACGATTAAATTGAACAATGCCGGCATGGCTACCGGCGGCACAGTCACTTTAAATAATGGCTTGCTTTCCGCCCTCGATACAAGCATCGGCGGCTCGATCGGCTCTTTGACTATAGCTCATGGCGTCAAGGTCATTGACACTCTCAGTTTGCTCAGCATCTCCGGCAACCTCTCTAACTATGGCTCTATCCTGACGGCTTCGGGCACCGCCGGCAGTGCTGACACGATTGCGGCGAGTAATATCTTCAACGCCGCCGGTGGTCATATCGGCTCTTACGCACAAACCCCGGCAAGCCCCGCCCTCTATGCAGCCGATCCAATCCTGAACGCCGCAATCGCTCTCACTAACAACGGCACGATCAGCTCCGCTAATAACTTGACTATCAACGCACCTGTTGTCTACAACGTTGCCGCTCATAACGCCACTGCATCGATCAGCGCCACCAATGCCGTCAATGTGAACACCGCCGCCCTGACCAATAGCGGCTCAATAACGTCCGTTGCAGGCAACGTCAATATCGCCAGCACGGCCGGCCTGACCGTAGATAATACCAGCGGCCTTATTCAAGCGAAAAGCGGCAATATCAATATCTCCGCCACCAATGCAGACCTCGCCGTCAACAACGGCACCTATCAAGCTCAAAACATCAATTTAAAGGCGGGCAGCGGCAATCTCGAGGCCTTCCTCGGTGAAGTCGACGGCCTGGTCAATGCCAGCGGAAATAACGTCCATATCGGCGCTGACAGCAAAAACTTTAATGTGGGGACAGTCGATGCCTCTGGCGACCCTCTGATTTTCAACCAGGGCGGTAACGTGACATTGACCAGCAGCATCACGCCGACGGCCGGTCAAGACCTGACCATCGTCGCCAGTCAAAACGTGATCACAGACAGTACCTACAAGGGTCTGGATACATCGTCGACCACTGGTAATGGCGGCAACGTCACGATTGTCGCCGGAGCAAATTTCACCGGTGACGCGATCAAAGGCATTACTGTCACCGGCGGCAGCCTCACGGGTGGGTCAATCAATCTCAATAACGCCCCGGCCACGTCGATCAATACTTCGAGCACCGCAGGCGATGCCGGTTATGTACAACTCGTTGCCTTCGCCGGCAGCGCGGCAAGCTCCGGCACGGTCAATATCCCCAATGACCAGAAGCTCAGCTTTCCCGTTGCCATCAATGCCACTTCGACTTTTGCCGGTGGAAAAAACGGCGCTATTAGCGTCATCGCCGGTGGTATCGACGCCACATCCGGCGCAGGCATAAATATCAACGGCGACCTCCAGGGTGGAGCGATCACACTTGGCACCTATACTCCAAACGCCATCAGCGGCGGTGCGGTGTTCAGCGCCAGCGGTACAGCGGCCAGCGGCATCAATTCATTCAGTCAATCGACGACCAAAATTGCCGGCGACGTCCTTTTTAACGGCAATACATACGCCACCGGTGATGTAAATATAAATGCCGGGCGAGACGCATCCAACTTCGGCTTCCAGATCTATGGCCTCGGTCCCGTTCCCAGTGGATTAGATGGTATCAACGGCACTAATATTACAGTCAACGCCGGCCGTGACGTATCGCTTGGCAATGTCTTCTCGATCGGCGGCGGCGGAACAGGTAGCGGCTCCTTCTTGGGTACGGACGGCGGCAAAGGTGGTAACGGCGGCAACGTCACGATCACAGCCGGTCGCGATGCCAACCTGGTCGGCTTTATAAACGTATCGGGCGGCGGCGGTGGCGGCGGAGCCGGCGGCTCCGAGACACAAGCAGCCACCAAAGGCGGTGCGGGCGGTCAGGCCGGTACAGTCACTATCTCGGCTCAGCGCAACTTGATCGAGACGCAAATTATTTATGCATTTGACGGCGGCGCCGGCGGCAATGGCGGCACAGCAGTCGGCGGAGTCGGTGGCGGAGGCGGCGGCGGCAGTGCTATCGGCGGCGGCGGCGGCGGCGGCGGCGGCGGTACAGGCAATCTAGGCGGCGATTTCGCGGCCGGGGGAGGTGGCGGTTACGGCAGCAACTTTATTGCACCGGTCGGCTCCGGTGGCGGTGGCGCCGGCGCTTATGGCAATGGCAGCCTGACAGGCGGTGGCGGTGGTGGCTCGGCGATCTTCCTGAGCGGCAATGGCGGCGGCGGCAATCTGAACGGCTATAACGCCGGCGGTAAGTTCAATCAAGGTGGCGCAGGCGGCGGCCTGGCATCACCTTCGCCGCAAGGCGGAGCGGGAGCGACAACTCTTTCAGCCGGTGGCGGCGGCGGAGAATCGACTGATGCAACCGGTCAAGATGGCGGTGCTGCCCAGATCGTCGCTGGACATGGTGCTGTGAATATCACCGTCGGTGGTATTACTTCCGGTAAATTCAACCCGGATTTGACCGTTCCGATTACTGTAGAAACCGCGTCTCTATCTATAAATGCTGGCGGAGCACCGACGACAACGGCCAGCGCCAATATCGTCAACGCCTCCGGCTACAACCTGGCTGTCACCTCGGCCCAGGCCGGCGCAACCGGTAAGATCACAATAGCGACGGCGGATAACACCGACGTCACCAGTCTGGCAAATGGATCAATAAATGTCACCGGAAAAATCTCCGGCGGACCGGTAGCGCTCACGACAGGCACCAGCGGTACAAGCGACATCGTCGTCACATCGACTGGAGAAATCGCAGCCAGTGCCGCGACTTTGACATCAGGCGGCGGCAACATCAGCACCAGTGTCGGTGGAAAAATAGACGGTAATGCCGTTAATTTCATCGCCGCCAGCGGCAATGTCACAGCCACCACCAATGTCTCATCCTTGCAGTTTAGCGCCGGCGGCAACGTAGCCATTACTCAAGGAGCAAATGCCCTGGCTATCGGTGCTTCCACGGGCGGTGGTGCCGGCAAAACGGTTGTCGTAACGGCAGCCGGTGCTATCGATATAGCCGGAGCGGTGAGCAATAGCGGCAGTTCGATCGCCCTTTCAACGACAGGCGGAGCGATCACAGACTCCTCCGGTTCTGCCCTGAGCGCCAGCACGGTCAGCTTGACGGCGAGCGGCGATATCGGCAGCTCGACCAACGCTGTCCTGACAAATACACCGGCGCTGACGACGCAGTCGGGAGCGACAAATAATGTTTATGTCAGCGACCAATCGACAGGCACGTTTACTTTCACTGACACAACGGCATCGACCGGCACCCTGTCAGTGACCTCAGCGGCGGCCACTTTAAACGTCACGCAAGCCCCATTCAGCACAGTTTCAATCATCGACACTGCAACGGGTGGCAATGTCGTACTCAACTCAGCTAGTAATGCCGCAGCTATACTCGGCAACGGTCTGGGCTCTTTCACAGTCAACGCCAACGGCAATATCAATGCCAATAGCAGTACGAACGGCGTGCAAGGCACCCTTGTCTCTCTGACCAGCACAGCCGGGTCGATAGGCAACCTGGCAGCAGTCAAAACCAATACCGCGGCACTGGTTTTGAATGCCGCCGCCGGATCTGTAAATGTATCCGATAGTACGGCCGCTACACTTTCTGGCAGCGCCGCCGCCAGTGGTGGTACCTTCAAAGTGACAGACACCGCCGTGGGTACATCGTTGACCGTAAATACTGCAATCACCGGTGGTACGATCAATCTCAACGGCACAGGCATTATAGCCGTCAACGCCAATATCGGCACAGCTACTTCGACCAGCGTCAGCCTCACAGGCGGTACCGGCCTGACCACAAATGGCACTGGCAGCGCGGCCGGCAAACAAGTCACCCTTGTCGCTACCACGGGCGACATCGGCAGCACCGGCCAGTCCTTCTTGACTCAAGCGACAAATCTTAGCGTGACAGCCAGCACCGGCAACGCCTATGTGCAACAGACCGGCGATGTCACCCTTCAAGCCTCATCCGTCAAGGGAGCATTTGTCCTGGCCGGTAGCGGCAAGATCACTACCGGTGGTGCCGTAAGCACGACAAGCGGCGCCCTCACGCTGAACGCGACCGGCCTGCTCACCATAAGCAGTACGGTAAGTAGTGCCGGCAATACAATTAATCTAATCGGCAACGGCATCGCCGATAATGGCGCCGTCAGCGGCGCAACCCTCGCTCTCACCTCGAGCGGTGACATCACTCAAAGTGGCGGATCGCTCACTGCCACCACAGCCCTCAATGTCTCGGTAGCTGGCAATGCTGGAGTCGTGAGCGGCACAGTAATCAAATTTAGCGCCCCGACGCTCTCAGTGACCGGTACCGGAAGCGCCTCAACCGCCAACCTGCAAAGCATCAGTACAACGGCCCTCACCCTTGCAGCGTCTGATCTAGGTACGGGCGGCACTCTGCAGTTAGCCACCAATGGCGGCGGTAGCGCCGACAATACGATCAATATCGCTGGAGCAGTCAGCGCGGGTACGGTAAACATCACGACCAATACCGGCAAAGGTCCGGACAACATCAACTTAAGCGGCCTGGGCACTCTCAGTGGCGCTACAACCCTGAGCGCGCATGGTGCCATCACCAGCACCACCTCGACCAACACTATCTCCGGCAGCTCGGCATCTCTGACAGCCGGCTCGACTATATCCGTAAACACCAATGTCGGCCAGATTCAAGCAAGCGGCACCAGCGTCAATATCACCCAGGGCGCGACCGCTCTGAGTCTGGGCGCATCGAGCGCCACCGGCGCAGGCAGCCAGTTTACAGTGAACGCCGCCGGTGCGATTAATGTAGTAGGCGCAGTGGCGACAGATAACGGCAATCTGACAATCTCCGGCACGACAGTCGATGTCGGAGCGGCGGCGGCGGCTTCACTCAACGCCGGCACTGCAAAAGCATCGATTACGGCCAGCACTGGCGCCATAATCGATACGAAAGGCAGCACAATCACCGCCAATCAAGTAGCGCTCACCGCATCAAGCAACATCGGCACAACGGTGCTCCCTGTGGTCACCTCCGCCGGCACTCTCACAGTAATTACAGGCAGCACCGCAAATGCCTTTATAAATGATACGGGCAGCGGCACCCTGACATTGAAAGCCGCCGGTCCTTCCAGTGGTACCCTTACCTTAAACTCAACAGCGGCGACGCTGAATGTCAACGACGCTCAATATGCCACCACGACAATCAACGACACCGCGGCAGCCGGCAAAATCGTCCTCGGGGCAGGCGCCGTTGTAGGCACAGGCGTTGGTGCTGTCAGCCTGACAGCCGGCGGCAATATCGATGGCACCAATGGCAGTGAAATAGTAAGCGGCACGAGCGTCAGCTTGACCAGCACAAACGGCTCGATCGGCAGCACATTCGCTCCAAATCTGAGCAGCGCATCGGTTACCCTCAATGCGTCCAAAGGTTCGGCCAACGTCACCGACTCAGTTGCGGCTACGACCGTAACCGGCTCGGCTCTCAATCAATTTACATTTACCGACTCGGCCACTTCGGGCGTCGGTATCAATTTGACCAGCCCAATCAGTGCAGCGTCAACGACTCTGATCACTTCCGGAGCAAGCGACATTGTCATTGGTGGAGCGCTAGGCAGCGGTAGCGCCACCACAATCACCGTAAATTCCGGACATGACCTCACTCTAGCGAGTGCCGCATCGGTCCAGGCTGCGACCATCAATTTGACGGCAGCCGATAATTTGAGCGCTGGAGGCACCCTCACCGGCGGCACTATCTCTGCCACTGCCACTAACGGCACAGCCACAATCAGCAAATCAATAAACGCCACGGGCGCAGTCACAGTCAATGGTTTTGCCAACACCGGCAATGCTGTCTTGATCGGCGGCACGGTCACTGGCAACACTATCACCATCACCGGTACCGGCACAGGAGCAGTTCAGCTGAACGGTTCACTAGGTAGCGGCACGACCAGCAAAGTCGCCGTAAATTCGGGAGGCGACCTGACTCTGGCCAGCGCCGCTTCTGTAACGGCAACTACCATCGGCCTGACGGCAAGCAATAACATCAGCCCCGGCGGCAGCCTCACCGGTACGACCATAAACCTCAACGCCGGTAATTCCGTCACCGTAGGCAAAGCAATCACCGCCACCGGCGCAGGCAATTCCATATCCATAACCGGCAGTGGCAGCGGTACGGCCGTGGCGATTAAGGCCGCAATCAGCAGCGACAATATCACAATCACCGGCGGTGGTGCCAGCTCCGATGTATCGCTGGCAGCCAATGTCGGTACAGCGGCGTCATCGACAGTCAACGTATCGGCGGGCGGCAGCATCACCGGTACGAGCACGGCAAACGTCTCCGGTCTGGCAGTATCGCTCTCATCGACGAACGGCGATGTCGGCAGCAGCAGCCAGTCTATTTTGACCAAAGCAGGCAACACTCTTACGATAAGCTCGACAAATGGCAGCACCTATGTCAAACAAACCGGCGATATCACCCTCGGTGACTCCAAAGTGGCTAACACGTTCAGCTTTGTTGACACCGGCAATCTGACCACCGGAAAAGTAACATCGGTAAACGGCAACGTCAGCCTGACGGCGAGCGGCACTTTGACCGCCGGCAATACGATCAGTACACCGGGCACGATTGCTCTGACGACAACCGGCTCGGGGCTGCTCACAGCCAACGGTTCGCTCACTGGCGGCGTGGTCAATATCACAGCTAATAACGCCTTTACGCAGGGCGCGGCCAGCACGATCAGCGGCTCAGCCGTCACACTAAAATCGGGCGTCACCACTCTCAACGGCAAAATCGACGGCGTGGCCACAAATATCACCAGTGGTGCTTTCACCACGGCGGCGGGCAGCGCTATCGGCGGCAGCGACGTCAACACGGTCACTATCAATGTCACCGGCCTCGCTACGATCGGCGGCGCCATCAACGCTACAAACGGCGCTCTCACTCTCACTTCTTCGAGTGGGTACGTTCAGACCGGTAGCCTCTCCGACCAGAGCGATACCCTCAAGACCACCGGTACGGCAAGCATCGGTGGCAGCATAACTGATACCAATCTGAGCGTGACCGCCTCGACCCTGGTCAACGTCAACAGCGGCGCCACCATCGCCACGGGCACCGGCACGTTGACGGCGCCGACAATATCAAATAGCGGTACGATCGGTGGCAGCACAGCTCTGACTATCGCAGCGGCTACGGCTTTCACCAATAACGGCGGCGGTAAGGTAGGCAACACCACCACAGACAATGCCACCAATATCACCACGACCACTTTGGCAAATAACGGCACGATCTCGGCTGCCAAAAATCTCAATTTGACCGCAGCCACCACCAACTTGACGATCACCGGTACAGCCGGCAGCTTCACCGCCGGTAATGGCGCCGCTCTCACCCTAACAGCGGCCAAAGGGGCGATCACAGAAGGCAGCGCCAGCGCCGATCCTTTCTCCGCTCTGACCAATCTCAATAGCTTCACGGTCAATGCCAGCGGTCTCTTCACCAGCCCGCTCACTGGTATCACGGTAGCAGCGGACGGCACCGGCAAGGGCGGCACGATCAATATCAACGCCTCCAACCTTGCTTATAACGGAACGGGGCCTCTCAACAGTGCCTTCGCTCTGAGCGCAAATGGCACCACCGGCGCCGGTGGCTCGATCACGCTCAATCTGCCCGGCACCACAACAACCGGCATCACCATCGGATCAGCTGCCGGCAACTACAACATCGCAGCCAAAGGCGCAGGCGGCGGCGGCACGGTATCGATAGCCACGCCGGGTGCATTAAAAGTCAACACAGCCAGCCTCGATATCAATGCCACCGCCTCAGCCATCGGTATCGCCGGCGCGAACGTCAGTCTGACCGGCAACAAGAGCGTGCTGATTACAGGCAACCTCGACACCCACAATGGCCTGGGCAACTACGGCGACATCACCATCAAGACAAACAATACCCAGACCTTCAATATAGACGGTACGATCCTGACTACCACCAATGGCCAGACCGGTATAGCAAACGGAGAGGGCCTGGCCGGACGTGTCGTGACGATAACTGATCCCGGTGGTGTCACTATCGGCTCGCAAAATGTATTGACCGGTACGCAGAGTATCGCCATCAACGGCTCCGCCCTCGTCAACAGCGGCAAGATCAAAACCACCGACCTGTCCTTGAACAGCACCGGCACGATCACTCTGACCACAGCCATTGGCGGCAACATCACACCGCTCACCAATTTGACTGTAAGCTCGGCTACCGGCGGTATCAACGTTACAGGCGTCTTACCGGCCGGTGCAAACAATATCACCCTGACTGCGCTTAAAGGCGCGGTCAACTTCGGCAAAGTGCCCAATGTCCTGAACGCCACGCCAAACGCCAGCACCGGTGATGGAGGCAGCATCACGATCAATGCCGCCACTCTCACCCAGACCGGCCTTATCTTGAACGCCGCCGCTCAAACCGGCGGTAATGGCAATGGCGGCGAAGTCACGGTCAATTTGACTGGAGCTTCAGCTCTCAAAATCGGTACGGCAGCAGGCATGATTCAACTCAATGCCGCCAATGCCGGCACCGGCAGCGGTGGCACCGTTTCGATCGCCACCGGCTCGAGTCTGACTGCAGACGCCAATGCCATTAATCTGGGCACGAGCAGCAACGCCAATCTCACCCTGGCTGCCAACAAAGGCGCTCTGCACATATCGAACGCCACCAAGATAGATCATGGCCTGGCCAATCTCACTCTCATTTCAAACTCAGCCTCGCCGTTCCTGCTGGCCGGCGCCAGCGCCACCGGCAACGGCCTGGCCGGCACCACAGCCAGTCAGCCTCTTTCTGCCGACAATCTCACCGTCATCAATAACGGCGGCTCAATCACTCGCGGCATTTCCTCCTCCGGTCTGAAAGCAACCAGTACACTGACGCTCTCCGCCAAAAAAGACCTGGGAGCCACGGGTGCCGGTACGGCCAATTCATTGCTCGTGAACGCTCCGACGATCAGTATCAATGCCCTGGGCAGCGCTTATTTAAACGTCGCCGCGGCGTCCACCTTCACCGCTTTGAACACAGTGACTGCACTAAACCTCGCCTCCTCGCAAGCGATCACATTGCCCGCTACAGTAACCGGCAAAGCGATTACATTGACGAGCACAGGCGGCGGCTACAACGCATTTAACACAAATGCGACGAGCATCACGGCATCGGTAACGGCGGGCAATCTGGCCATCACCGACACACAAACCGCCCTGGTAACGCTGAACGCTCTGGCCAATACAGGCGGCAATATCACTGTCTCCAGCGGCGGTGGTCTGACAGCGGCCAAAACAATCAGTGCCAGCGGCTCAGTATCTCTTAGCGAAACCGGTGTCCTGGCCACCAAAGGCGTGATTACGGCCGGCAGCAATGTCAGCTTGACGGCTCTTGGCACCAAGGGGGCGATTACCGAAAGCGCGAACGTTACAGCCACCACCGGCTCGGTGACGATCAACAATAGCGGCACGGGCGCAGTCGCGCTGAACGGCATCACCAGCGCCGCCAGCATTGTCACTTTGACCAGCACAGCCGGAGCGGTAACGATCGCCAAAGCTCTCACCGCCACAAGCGGCAGTATCTCAGTTGCAGGCGTCGGCGCCATCGCCACCAAAGGCGCTCTGACTGCCGGCAAAGATGTGACGATCACAGCTTCCGGTACAAAGGGCTCGATCTCCCAGGGAGCCAACATCATCGCCAGCACCAGTGGAAGTATCAACCTCACCGCCTCCGGTACCGGCACCATTGTCGATGCCGCCAACAGCACCTACGAAGCAACCGCCGGCACGATCAATCTTGCGACCAGTGGCTCAGCGATCGGCTCGACATCGGTAGCCTTCCACACCGGCAGCGCCTCACCGATAACGATCAATGTGACGACTGGCGTCAATGGAGCGGTCAACATCCTCAATAAGGATACGACGGCGGCCGGCAGCGTCACCCTCGGCACGGCCAATGTCGGCAGCCTCAAATTGACCGCCACCAACACCAACAGCGTCAATACCGGCAGCCTCAACATCGGCAGCATCAGTGCTGGTACTGCCGCTATCGCCGTCAATACGAGCGAGCAAAACCTGGTCACGGCACCGGCTTCGACGATAACAACCAGCAATGGCAATATCACTCTGCAAAATAGCCACACCGCTTCAGACACGCCGACAATCACTATCGGCGCCAACACTACCATCCACGGTGTCGCGGCCCTGGCGACAAACAAAACAGCGGGTAACGTCTTCATCGCTATCGGTACGACAGTGCCGACAGCCTCGACAGTGGCTGCGGGCGTGACACCGACGCCAGCACCGGACGTATCCGGCTCGCGTACGCCAAACTTAATTACCTACGGCACAAAGACAAATACTCTCGGGTCGATTGCTACGGGAGCAGGAGATAAATTCACTTCGTTGAATAGAAATCTCTCCTTCACCACCGGCCTTTCCACCTCATCGCCGTCGCAAATTACGGTCGGAACGAATGTCAGCATCACCGCCGACCCGCCCGTGCCGACACCGACAATCAATGCGGCAGCTCTGAACATGGCCACGGTAAGCCCGGCTGTCGCCTCGACAGCACTGGCAAGCAGCACTGTCGGCGCAGCGCAGACTCTGACTTCAGCCAATTTTGGCAGCATCGCTCCGACAGCACTTACGACGCTCAACACGGGAAGCTTCAACCTGAACAGCCTGGCGGCAGCAGTAGCTAATAATGCAGCCAACAGCCAACTAGCTCAGGGTGAAAGTGCCTTCACAAGCGGCAATGGCAGCGGCGCGGCAGCTCTGACGGAAAGCACCGAACCTGCAAGCAATGGCTTGATCAGCCGCCTGCAGACAGCGGCGTCGGCCGGTCGCACTCTCAGCGGTGGCGTGTCGAAAGGACATTTCGCCCCGCCCAGCACTCAAAGACTGGAGAATGGAGCTCTCCTACTCGCACCCGATCACAACAGCAAAGTCGAAACATCCTTCGGCACGGTCGACGTGGCATCGGGTTCGGTCGTGCTCCTGATTGCATCGGAAAAAACCCTCGCTATTTACGACCTGCACGATGGCCACAAAGGTGCGGTCACTCTGAGCAAAGGTGAGCAAAAAACGACGCTCAGCCCGGGTCGCTCGGCAATTTTGACGTCCTCGAACGCTCAAACCTTCGAAGAAATCAATCCGGCTCAAGCAGTCGCTTATCGAGCCCTGGACAGCAAGACAGCTTGTGGAGCCAGACTCTATCAGGCAGAATTCGAAATGTTCGGCATGATGCGTGGCCTGAAGGGCATCGGCCACATGGCTCAATCGGACAACGCTCAAGCTCGTAAAGCGGCCGCAAGCGTCTTCAAAACAGCCGCCATCCTCGCTCAGTTGAGACAGGGCGGAGAACAGTTTACCTATCACGCCGCACCGCAAATGACGGCCTACGCTCCTCAAGTCAATCAATAACCTGAGAGGCTTCTGGTAAATTGTTCCGGAAAAAGCGAGCATCATACAGCATCACGCTAGCGCATTCTATCGAGCCTAGCCCAGGGGTCAGCGGAGTTCTTAGCAGGGGCGGCTTTGACAGCGGACTTCGCCGGCGAAGCGGAAGCTGCCGAATTTGAATGCACAGGCGTGCTTGCTCCAGTATTCGTCCGTATAACTGGCCTGCGAACGGCCGCGTGAGTATGGCGACTGGGACCGCCAGAGGGATTTATGCTGCCTGCTTTATCACGAGTCAGCTGCGCTCGGGCCCTAGCGGAAGCAGCAGAATTTACTCCGGGAGAAAGAGCATCTGTTACGGAACCGGAACTGGGAGCAGTCAGATCAACGGATGGGCTGGCAGTGGGAGTATCGGCACGCTTACCTAAATTTGTCAGGGCCGGGAAGGTGACGTAGACGAGAATGGCCACGGCTAGAAGCAAAAGAATAAGTAGATACGGCTTCGAGGGATTAGCGGCGTTTGGACCATGTAGGGTAGTGGCTTGGCTCTGCCCCTTAGAATCAGCCGGCAGAGCTGTTTGCGAAATAACGACGGCATCGCTCGAAGTACCGGAAGATGTGGTGTTGCTTGCTTCGACCGGCGGAGCAAGAGCCGGCACCGCCCGCGGTGTATGACTTTCGCTGGCCGCAGACAGATTGCCCTGGGATTGTAAATCAGCCTCGCTTGCAGCGTTCGCATCGCGGCTAAAGGGATTGAGAGCACGCCGAAATGCCTCCGAAGCGGTTCGGCCACCCGTATCACCGCCGGCAGCTGCAATTTCACCACTGAACGCCCCATCGCTAGATTGACCCGAGGGTATTTTGCTGCTCGCCTGATGGGCGAGATGTTTAAGAAATTCGCCTTTTTCCCGATCGACAACCGATGACGAAGCTTCGACGATTGCATCCTGCAGTTCCTTTGCCGACTGGAAGCGCGCTGCTGGATCTTTCTCCAGAGCCTTGAATACGACCGCTTCGATTTTGGGCGGGACATTGCAGCGTGGATTGGCCACCACCATAGGCGGTGCAATAACAGTGGTGTGATTTTTTATAAATTCAAATACAGTGGTGGCATCGGGGAAGGGATCTTTGCCGCAGAGCATTTCGTACATGACCGCACCGATAGAATAGATGTCGGAGCGCGAGTCGAGGGGCTCGCCCATGCACTGTTCCGGGCTCATATAAGGCGGACTGCCCCAGAGCTCACCGGAATGAGTCAAGCGCTTATTTTGATCGCCTATTTTGGCCAGACCGAAGTCGACGACTTTGACAAAGTCCATCTCGTCGTCCATCAGGACTATATTGCCCGGTTTTAAATCACGGTGGATGATACCACGCTTGTGAGCGTGCTCGAGAGCGCTGCAGATTTGAATCGAAATACGAGCAAAGCGCTCGACACTCATCGCCCCTTCGTCGGCGATCAATGCCTCAAGGCTGCGACCGCGCAGATAATCCATGATGATGTAAGGTTGATCGTCGCTGCCAATCACACAATCGAAAACGGTGACGATGTTCGGGTGGTTGAGCGTACAAAGACTGCTTATTTCGCGCTGGAAGCGTTCTCGATAAACTTCCTTGGTGTCGAGCTGCAGCTTCAAAGTTTTGATGGCGACGTGACGATTGACCCGCAATTGAGTAGCTTTGTAGACGACACTCATGCCGCCAGTGCCGATTACAGATTCGATTTCAAAGCGACCATCGAGTACAGTGCCGACAAGCGGATCACGAGACTGAGCGCGAGCTTCTTTGGCGGAGTCGGCGAGTTCCTTTTTTGTTTCAAGATTAGGATCGGGGTTATGCTCGTTCACATTGCGTCCTAGGGAGGTCCACCGTTTGGACCGCCATTGCCCCTCGGTCCCCCAATCGGACCGCCTTCCGGCAAACCACCGGGACCAATATTAGATTCGCCCGGAGCGAACATATCGACGTTGCTTGTTTGCTTGGCCAGAGCCTGGAATTGTCGCATCAACAAAAAGCCCTGTCCGGGGCGGTCGGCAGCAAAAGCCAATTCGATCTGTCGTTTGAGCGAGACCATTTGCTCAGCGACTTTATAGTCCTTGCCTCGGGCAATGTTGATATAATTTTCGGCCCGCTCGCGGAAAAGCATCCGCAATTTGACGTGGTCCGAAGGAATAGGCCCCTGACTATTTTGACCGCTCTGACTACTTTGGCCGCCCTGATTTTCACGGCTGCCACCACCGGCAGCACCGGTCGGAAATGACGGCAATGCACCGGCAACAGTCGAGCCGCCGCCTCCACTCTGACTATTTTTAGAGGCCGGCACCCCTAGCCCGCGCGCAGTGCGTTTGGCCTGGGCAAGAGCGTCTTCTTGATCGGCCAGTTTGTTCTCGAGGAAACTCAGCTTCTTGCCTGGATCGTCTCTACCGCTTTTGACGGTGTTTTCTATTTCACTGAAAAGCGCCTCGAAGGGCTCGACGCCGGTCCCAGATTTCCGCAATTTTTCGATACGCTGCCAGACGAGGAGGCGTCTTTCATACTGACCACCCGGCACCAGATCCGGTGCAGGTGTAGCCTCCACCGGCACTAAATGCAAGGTTGCTAAAAATTGTTCGGCCGAAATCTTGCCACTACCATACTGGGTGATTTGCTTATCGGAAATATTGACGAATCTTCCATCGTGACCAGCCTGAGAAAACAGGACCTTAACTCTGCTCACTTGTTTAGGAGCGGCCACAATCAAAGCCTTGGCCAGAAAGACCGCATCGATCTTCAAATCCCGCTCACTGCTGGCCGATTCTTTTTGGGCGAGCACAGTTACATCCGGACCGGCGCCGACAACCTGGAGGTTGGTAGCTTTGACGCCCACATTGGGCTGAGTGAGCAATTCGGTCAGCTCAGCGGCCGAAAGAGCAATGCCAGGGTCGGGGCTGGCCGCCCGGCTTGTCAAGAAAAAAGCGCTACTCAAGCTAACTGAAAGCGCCAGGGCCAGGGCGCAGGCGAAGTCTCGAAACTCCGTCCTGGACAAACATTCCAGTTTTACAGATGAAGCGCGCCGCATATTTCACATAAAGGGAGATCTTGATCATACTAACATCTTAAAGTTCTGTCAGAAGTGCATAGGGCACCCCGCTTGACAATATTTCATCCCTAATTTGCGGCACGCTCTGGTAAAAGAAGGGTCTACCAGCCGTAGGGACCGAGAAATGAAGAAAATCCGACCGGAAAATCAAAAGGCCATGGTGACCCGTCTGCTTGCCTCTACACTTCTGTCACTGAGCTTCGTCCTTTTACAAGCGGCCGCAGCCAGGGCCGACGATTCGGAGATGGACACGGCGACAACATCGGCGACTGTGCCGAGCCTACCACAGATGGAAGGTCCATCAAAAACTACCTTGCAGGGCGGTCTAGAGCACGCTGAAGAATTGCCTGGCCTCGGTGATGGTTTGCAAGTCGGCAAGGTTTTTAGCGACGACCTGCTGATGAAACCTGACACTAAAATCAGCAAAGAATGGTTTCTCGTACCGCCCTGGTACGCCGGTGTGCGCCATTGCGATAAGGCGACGATTTTGTCTCGCTATGATTTTGCCACCGGTGTCACCACTCAGCCGATGGTCAATCAGACGAACAGACAAGATGCGACCTCCGGATATCAAAAGGACCGTCTTGGCGGCATCTGGGATTTCAAACACGTACCGGCGATTCAACACGTCGAAAGCGACCTGGTCAACGCCGTCCTTTACGTGAAGGCGATCAAGCCGCTCATGGGCAATGAAGATCGCCTGATGATCAAGTACGAAGAAGTGTCGATCAGCGTCTCCAAACGCACCAATAAAATCGTCAGTATCGTTCAGCAAGAGCAAATAAATACTATTACCTCTCCGTCACCGGATACACTTCGCATAGACGTCTCGGTGCGCTCCTTCGACAGCGACGGCAAGCCGCAGAGACAGGAAGAATCTGTGATCATTGCCAACATCGTCAAGCCCTTCGAGCAGATTGATACATACCAGGGCGAGAATCTCAGACCGTCTTTTCGCGATTATCTGGTCTCGCATCATCTCGAAAATCTAGTGCCGGACGATCTAAAATAGGACCATGTCCCCACCGAACATTCTCGTCATTGGCTGTGCCTCAGCCGATACCATCCATTTAGAAAACGGCCTAAAAAACGGCCTGCAAACGGGCTCAGACAAGCGCACCTGTCATACTTTAGGCGGGGCCGGATTTTACACCGCCCTCGCCGCCGCTCATTGTGGTGCTGCCGTCACCCTCTATGCGCCGAAACCAAAAAAGTTGACCGGCAATCTAGCAATCATGGCCAATCAATTCCGCTGGCTCGGGCCGGAGATTGACGAAGGAGATATGCCGCGACTGGAAATCATTCATCATGGCGACGACCGTGCCACACTCCTGGCAGCTTCCTGGGGAGCAGAAGGTATGCTCACGACAGAGCATCTCGACCACATGCTCGGCGAGGCGACGAAGCTCGCGAGCAGCGTTAAGGCAAGCCAAAATTTCGATCTGGTGCACATCGCGGCTCTGAGCACAGTGCAGAGACAATTAGATTTTGCCATCTACATTTCGGAGAGCCTGAGCCAAAGCACACCCCCTCTGATATCGGCCGGCACCTATGCGCGTGCCGTCAAGGCCTCCCGCGATCAGGTCTTTTCGTTGCTGAAGAAATGCCATTTTTTCTTTATGAATGCCAACGAGGCAAAACTGCTCCTGGCAGATGATTGCAGCCTGGAAGCGAAACTCCGTCCCGGTCAGCTTTGCTTCGTCACGGACGGCGCTAATGGTGCCACTATCTATGCGGCCGACGAAGCATCAGCTCAGATCAAAAAGATTGCAGTGGCGGCGCAAAGGGTGCAAAACCTTGGCAGCGCAAACAGCAGCGAGCCATTTGACCCAACCGGTGCGGGCGATACTTTTTGCGGTGCCGTTCTGGCTGACTTCCTCAATCACAAAAGTGAAAAGCCTTTTGCCGAGCCAATAGATCGGCTGACCGGCGCGGCGCAGCGGGGAGCAACCCTGGCTTCGGCAGTAATCGGTCAAGCAGGCAGCGATTTCTATTTGAACATTCGCCGATAACCACTGCTGAAGGATGGGCCGGATTCGAAGATCAGGCAGCCGGGCGGTAAGGTCTTTTTCAGCCGGTTCTTATCGCCGTCGCTCCAACCGTATGTATCGACATGCAAGCAACGCAGCTTCTTAAAACTGGCCAACACGCCGATGATAGACGCCCTCAACGGCCCGGGACTGACCGAAAGCATACAGAGCTGAGGCGATTTGCTCAGCGCCCTCAGTCCTTTCAAAGTAATGCTGCTGCGATTGAGATTGAGCATCCGTAAATTAGGATAAGTACTCAAAGCTTGCATATCGTCATCGTCCAGCTCACAATCGCTGATGTGAATATCAACCATTTCTTGATTGCCTTTGAGAGCCTGAATGACCAGAGAAGCGTTTTTCATGCCACCAATATTGAGATGAATGAGCTTGCGCAGACGGGCAAAATGTAGAAGATCCGCCCCATTGACATTGGAATCGTCGAGGTCCAGGCTGCAAAGATTTTTGAACCGATTGAGCTGATCAATAAACCTTCGATCAAAATTGGATGAATTTATCGTGAGCGCACTCACTGTCGGCAAATAAGTGACGACGCCATCGAATAGCTTTGGATTCCAGGTAGTCTCCGTATTGAGCGTGACGCCGAAGATGTCCTCGGCGGCAAATCCGGCGAGTAGTTGCGGTCGATTATTCAAATCATCGCTAACATCGAGGGTGACGCGGGCATTTGCAGGTACGAGAATGGTGCCTTCAGCTGCCACCGGTTTATGCCAACCGCTCGCAGTAACCCAGGAAAGATAACCGATTTTCGCATTGACGGGGAAAGTAAATCGACGCCGGCCCAAGTCATCGCTAGTGACATAACGATAAGCGACAGGAGCGGCACCACCAGTAGTGGCATCTGAAGCAGGGCTGGTTTTCTCTCCACCTGAGAGAGAACCTAGAGATTCAAGCCATTTACAAGTCCCTGGCCAATTAAGCAGGAGTAAGAAGAGAAGCACGAAGCAACTCCAGGCGCTGAGCAAGATCGGTCCGGTCACGAGCTGTCGAGGCCTGGTAAAGGCACGGTTTTGGTCATGCCCCTCGCAGTCGGCAATATCCGCCGTGAAAGACCCGGTCTGGGCAAAATCAGCGGCGAGGTCCGCCTCGCTTTCAGCCAGCACCGGCAGAGGCTTATTCGAGGTCCGGGAAATGCGGCCATCGAGCAACAATTCGATGCGGCTCAAATCGGCCTGCACCTGATCAAAGCTTTGATATCGCTCTTGCGATTCTTTCGCCAGCAGCCGGGCGATAACATTTTCCATGGCCGGCGGGAAGGCCGCCTCCGGACAGCGAGCGGACAGACGCGGGACCTCTTCGAACAAATGCATCTGAATAGTGGCAAAAGCATTATCACCGACAAAAGGCGGCTCACCGGTCAGGGCCTCAAATAGCGTGCAGCCATAAGAATAGATATCGGTGCGCGCGTCGATTGCCTTGCCATTGGCCTGTTCCGGACTCATATAGAGGGGGCTGCCGAAAACCAGACCGGCATCCGTGGCCGCCTGTTGCTCGCGGCCTTGAGAGTCGTCGGCCGTCACCGTGGCTAGCTTGGCCAGACCAAAATCGACTACTTTGACGATTTCTCGCTTAGCGTCGTTATGGTCGAGAAAGATATTGGCCGGCTTGACGTCGCGGTGCACTATGCCTAGTTTGTGGGCATGACTGAGAGCACCGGCGACGGCGTCAAAAACAGGCAGCGCCTCGCGCAGGGATAAACGTTTCTGTCTTTTGATGCGCTCGGCCAGAGATTCACCTTCGAGCAGGGCCATTGTGTAATAGGGCTTATTGCCTTCGGCAATGCCAAAATCGAAGACCTGGACGATGTTCAGATGAGTCAAGCGTGCAATCGTCTGCGCTTCGCGCTGGAAGCGTTGCCAGACATCGGGTGAGAGCGAGGCCCGACGGAAGGTTTTAAGAGCCATTTCCTTGTTCAAAAGGAGATGTCGTACACGGTAGACCGAGCCCATACCTCCTTCTCCGAGCAGAGAAAGGACCCGGTATTTGCTGTCGATGATGTCGTTTACTCCGGTCAGCGCGCCGGCAGATGTGCCTTCGGCGCACCAGGTCTGATCGAGGAAGACTGAGTGACCAAGCGGCACAAGGTCCCCGCTCAGACGCTGGAAAGTTTGCGATAAAGCTAGATCGGCTCGGTACGTCGACATTGAAGATTCCAAATCGCCATGAAACCGGGGGGAGGCCTTGTCATCAGCTCAGCTCACAGGATATGAGGACGCACGTGAAATTCTCTAGAAAAGAGAGAGGATAAGATTAAATTTGCCGGGTTTCAGCCTGGTCGGACGGCATGATTTAACGAACCAACGACAATAGGCGTTAAAATCTAATTTTTTAGGAGCCGTATGAAACCCGCCAACTCTGCCAAACGCGCCAAACGAGCCAAGGCTGATGCGCGCTCCTCAAAACCGGCCAAGAAGGTCAAGGGCGCGGGCAAAGCCAATAAGGCTGGGAAAGGTGGCAAGTCCAAGGCCGCCGGTCGGCCCAAATCTCAGCCGGTTTCGATGCAAAATAGTCGCGGCAAGGTATCGCCGCATCTGGAAGGCACAATCGCTTACGCCAAACCGACGGTAGGCAGGCAAGAACAACAAGCGGCAGCTCAACTGGTGCGTTCCGGCAATATGGGCACCGGCCCTGAAGTGAGCATGTTCGAAGCCGAGTTTTGTCGCCTCTTCGGCCTGCCCGACGGTCATGCCGTGGCCGTAGTAAACGGCACCGTCGCCCTCTATCTCGCCCTAAGAGCTCTGGGCGCCTGCGGAAATGACGTGGCACTGCCGGCTTACGGCTACAAATATTTGCGCGCCGCGACAGCCATGGCGGGCGGTCGCGAAAAAGTCTGCGACATCGGCGAAGACAGTGTCCATCTGGATATCGATGCCGCCATCGCCAGTGGTGCCAGAATAGCGATCGTCTCCCATCTATTTGGCCTTCCCTGCGACCTGAAAGACTACGCCGAAGAAATCGACATCGTCGAAGATTGCCGAGATGCGCTCGGAGCAAGGGTCGAAGAAGATCTCGTCGGCTTGCAAGGCAAGCTCGGCACTTTTTCTTTTGGCGTCGATGAGATCATCACCGCCGGCGGTTATGGTGGCATGGTGATTTCGCGGCAGACCGATTTGCTCGAGCAGATTCGCAGCGATGTTGCGACTTTTGACTTGCACATGAGCGATCTGCAGGCGGCTATTGGTCGTGTGCAACTGGCCAAACTACCAAATTTGCTGGCCCGACGCGAAGAAATTTTTAACGAATATGTCGCCAGCGGCTTTACTTTGCTCGATGTCGACGAACAGGTCTTTGACGAAGAAACTGCGGCCGAAAATAGAACGCCCAATGGCAGTGGCGATGGCGATACCAATCAGACCGCTGAGTTTACCGCCGTGCGCTACCGCGCAGTCTTGCGCTCCAACGACGCGGAAGCCGTGGTAGAGAAACTGGCACAGGGTATGATCGAAGCACGCATTCCAATATGCGAAGCCGATCTCCTCGGTAGTGCCGAGAAAAATCCCAACGCCTCGGACATGAGCATCAGTACGGTCGCTGTGCCGATTTATCCGCACCTGAGCAATGCCGAAGTAATAGAGATCGCCGAGCAATTAGCGGCGGTCATGGCAGAGTTGGTCGAAAACAATTAGGCTTTCTGATCCGGTCGAATCAACTCGGAGACATCGAAGCCTTTGGCTTCGGCGCTTTTGCAAAGACGCTTGTAAAGCTCGTCGGACATGACCGGCTGGCGGGACAATATCCATAAACATTTGCGCGAAGGCTCACCGACAATCGCCCATTGATAATCAAAATCGAGATCGATTATCCAGTAGTTGCCCCAGACGAAGGGCAAAAAGCGCAGTACAGGCGGGGCAAACGCTACTTCGAGCTTGGCGTTCGAAATCGGATCGGCGATGCGTCCGATGCCGACGACCTCGCTTGTGCGCCCATTACCGCGGGTGCAGCTATTGCAGACAGAAAGATCACCGGAGGGTAGCAGATCGTATTCGGCCATGATATTGCTCATATCCGGCTTTTCAAAAAAGTTCGGCAGGCGAGCAATTTCATACCAGCGCCCAAGATAGCGCTCGAGATCAAATCCGGCCACGACAGCTAGTGGCGGCCGGCCCCAACTCATGGCACGTGCCCGCGCCGATGAAAGGAAGCCGGCCGAAGCCAGAAACATAAAGAATAAAAAGCGTGACATATACTGACTATCTCCTCACTATTTCTCTATCTGTTTCCGGCTGCACTACTGGCATTATATAGATACCGGCATTACCTGGCCAAATTTAGGGAGAGCATTTCCTTTACAAGGACGAGCATACGGGGCATGCGTTCCTTGAGACGGTCGAAGAGCTCCTGGTGAGATTCGAGCTCTTTGAGCCAGAGAGCGGTATCGAGGCGCATCAGACTGTCAAACTTTTGGCGGTCGAAAGACTCGAGGCCTGTCCAGTCCAGGTCTTCATAGCGAGGCATCCAGCCAAGCACGGTCTGCACGGATCCGGAACCGCCGTGGACGCGGTCGAAGATCCATTTGAGCACGCGCATATTTTCGCTGAAACCGGGCCAGATGATCTTGCCACTGCTGTCGGTGCCAAACCAGTTGACACAGAAAATGCGGGGCGGATTGGTGACCATATGCCCGATTTTCAACCACTGAGCAAAATAATCGCCCATGTGATAACCGCAAAATGGCAGCATAGCCATCGGATCGCGGCGCACTTCGCCGACTTTTCCAGCGGCGGCGGCGGTCGTTTCCGAACCGAGCGTGGCTGCCATGTAGACACCAAAATCCCAGTTGACGGCCTGAAAAACTAGAGGAATGACCGATGCGCGGCGACCGCCAAAAACAAAAGCACTGACGGGCACGCCGTTTGGATCGTTCCACTTTTCGTCGAGGGACGGACACTGGGTAGAGGCAACAGTGAAGCGGCTGTTTGGATGAGCCGCTTTGCGACCGCAATCGGGCGTCCATTTGCGTCCCTGCCAGTCGATCAATTCGGCCGGCGCTTCATCTGTGAGACCTTCCCACCAGACGTCGCCATCAGGTGTCAGCGCCACATTTGTAAAAATGCAATTTTTGCTCAGTGTGGCGATAGCGTTCGGATTGGTCTTGGCACTGGTGCCGGGGGCGACGCCGAAAAATCCGGCTTCCGGATTGATCGCATGCAGACGTCCGTCCTGACCAGGTTTGATCCAGGCAATGTCATCGCCGACGGTGCTCACTTCCCATCCCGCGAGTGATTTGGGCGGAATGAGCATGGCAAAATTCGTCTTGCCGCAGGCGCTCGGAAAAGCCGCCGCCACATAAGATTTTTCACCTTCGGGGGATTTTACCCCGAGAATGAGCATATGTTCGGCCAACCAGCCTTCTTCTCTGCCGATATTTGAGGCGATGCGCAAAGCCAGACATTTCTTGCCAAGCAGCGCGTTGCCGCCGTAGCCGGAGCCGTAGGACCAGATCTCTTTCGTTTTGGGAAAGTGGCAGATGTATTTATGCTCGGCATCGCAGGGCCATGACACATCTTTTTCGCCGGGCGAGAGCGGATGGCCGACGCTGTGCAGACAGGGGACAAAATCACCGTCTTTGCCGAGTGCATCGATAACGGCTTTACCCATGCGCGTCATCAATTTCATGCTGACCACCACATACGGTGAATCGGTGATTTCCACGCCGATCTGGGCAAGCGGAGAGCCAATCGGGCCCATGCTGAAAGGCACAACATACATAGTCCGGCCACGCATGCAATTTTTAAAGAAATCCTTGAGGATAATCTTGGCCGATTCGGGCTCCATCCAATTATTGTTGGGACCGCAATCCTCTTTATTGGCAGTGCAGACGAAAGTACGATCTTCGACACGAGCGACGTCGGATGGCTCCGAACGCGCAAGATAACTGTTGGGGCGCAGCTTGGGGTTGAGACGTATAAAGGTACCGGCTTCTACCATTTCGCCGCAGAGGCGATCATATTCGGCATCGCTGCCGTCACACCAGTAGATGCGCTCCGGTCCGCAAAGAGCGGCCACTTCTTCGACCCACTTTTTCAGACGCTCGTGCTCGACTGTATAGGCGGCACCCGGCAAGGACGGACTTTTCAACGAAATTGACTCGGTAGCTGACATTGATTACAACCCCTGAAGACAAGTGACAAGTCCCTGATCCTACAATGAAGCTTAACAATATCGGTCAGCCACAATTAAATCGCAAGAAACTGAAGCCGCTTGACAACCCTAGTGGTTGATGGCCTGGACGCCAAGAACAAAATTGGCAAAGCTGCTATGTCCCAGCTGGGTTGATTTTACGCTGCCGTCGGGGGTAAGGAAAACATAGGTTGGAATTGGACCAATGCCGAATTGTTTGACTACCTCAGCACTGGCAGCTTCGTCAATATTGTATTTTTTAAACTGCACGGCGGGACCGAAATATTTGCGGCAGTGGGCGATCATCGAATCGTCCTGGGAAGATTCGACGCACCAGGGCGCACCAAAAACAAGCACGGTCGGCTTGCCATCGGTCAAATCGGGAGCTTTCGTGCCACTGCGGTCGGGCTGGCTGGCCGGATCAGCCGATATCTGGCTGAGAGCTTCATTGACTCGCATCGATTGGTGGCTGCCTGCGCTCTGACGGCGCGCTTGCAGGGCCTGGCCAAAAGCGAGGGCCGGCTGCCCATCGTGCTCATAGGCAAGACCAAGCCAGATGTGTGCGTCGACATTCTTTGGCTCGGCGGCAATCACGGCCTGAAATGCGGGAATAGCCTCTTTGTATTTAGCGGCCTGAAAAAGAGCCTCGGCGGCGATCATGGCATCGCTGGTAGTATCAGGTCGGTCCTGCGGGCTGGCACCGGCGTTATCGCCTGCTGCGGCGACAGCATCGTTGGATCTCTCGGCCAAGATGTTACGCATGGCCAGATAGCTGAAAGGCCGTTTGTCCTTGTCGCTCAAGTGCTCGTAAATCCAGACGGCAGCTATCTGTGCCGATTTGCGTGCTTCCGCTAATGATTTGGTGCGGCCATATTCGAAGACGAGATGCTCGCTCGGAAAAGCGAGAAATGACTTATCTCGATTGCCCATGGCATTGAAAATATCCCAGCTACCCTGGGGACGGACCAGTTTATCCAGGGAACCCTGGACGATCAACACGGGAATGCTTGTGATCTTTTTAGCAGCGGGAATATTGTCATCCATGAAATGCTGAAACTGCATGAGCTGGAGCGGTGAAAGATCCATGCGGTTGAGCGGATCTTCTTCCCAGACCTCTTGCTGCACTTTATTTTGCGTGGCCTGATTGACAATCGACTGGCCAATATCAAATTGTTTGCGAAAACCGTGACCGAGCGTCTCCAGAGCTACTTTCAAATCCTCCTTTTTGCCACCGAAACGATCACCGGCCGGTACGGCCGAAATCAAACCCTGTATCGACTCCGGATAGAGAGAAGCAGCGCGAATGGCAATCGCGCCACCCATCGATTCGCCAAGTAAAAATACCGGCAAATCGGGGTTGAGACGGTGGATTGTATCAAGAGTGTTTTTGATATCGCGGATGGTGCCGTCAAAATCGAGCTTCTTGCTACCGCCGGCCTTCATCCAGGAGCCAAAACCGCGCACATCGATGGCATAGACAGAGATGCCGCGGTGGCTGAGTCGACGTCCGAAGTTAGTGAAAGCGCCACTGTTCAGTCCAAGTCCATGAATGCACAACAAAGCGGCATGCGGCGGTGTAAGCGGGTCGACCCAGCTGACGCATGGAGCCGGACTATCGTCGGCTCTCTCGCCTTCTTTCACGTCACTGTCGCTGATCTTATGAGCGGCTACGGACAAGCAAGTACCACCAGCGATAAAGCCTGCAGCAAGTAAAGCGGCAATGATTTTCATCGTCATTACATCATCGGCATGATCGAGCCCGTGCCGGTCACTTCCTTATTTAACGAAGCAGGGCTGCCCAGATATTTGACCGTACCGGCTCCGGAGACATTTGCCTTCAATGAGTTTAGAGCATTTACCTTACAGGTGCCGGCACCACTGACAGTGAGGGTGACATTATCGGCGGCCACTTTGAGGCAATCGACATTCCCGGCTCCGCTCAAATTGATTTTGACATTTGTGGCCTTACCGGCGGCGAAACAGCTGCCGGCGCCGGAGACATCGATTTTGAGTAAATCGCCTTTGACGGCATTGACCAGGACTTCGCCGTCGCCAGACACATAGATTTCGGAAAGCTCCGGTACATCGACACTGTAAGTAGCGGCGCGATTGGCTTGATAGTCTTTATTGGCGGCGATGACGAGCTTACCGCCTTCGACTTTGGTGTCGATGGCATCAACGAGATTGTCATCGACAAGCATCGAAACTTTGAGCGGACTGCCGACGGTGATCTGTACTTTACCGGCATCAACCAGCTCAATAGCGTGAAACTGTTCGACCTTGCGATCGACCGAGATCACATGATCATTGCCTTTCAATGCCGGTCCGCCGCTATGATTGGGTCCAATGATCACGGTATGCCCCGGTTTGCTCGCGCCACCACCGCCCTCGGCGCTCGGCGCCCCGGATGAACAAGCAGCCAGGCTGAACGCAAGCAAAGAAACGGAAATCGGGACAATTAACGGCTGAAAGTTTTTCATTGTGGACAAATCTCAAATAGGGGCGCGGCCGGAGCGATACCTGATGCAAGCATCAAAAACAATTGTCTGCTATTAGTGTAGCCCCTTGAGAAGGCGGACAGCGTTGTCAGGTATGACATTTAGACAGTGACAGCCTGGCAAGCCTTTTTCAAAGCATTGTCGCGGTTCAGCCAACCCTGCAAAAAAACCTTCTGATCAGGTCTTTGTTCGCAGCGATCGTAACGGAAGCCGATCCGCATTTCACAAATAGAAACAGCCACAGCAACGGCATCACAATTTTTCGCCGCTTTTAACGTCTCGCCACCTATGACACCATCGACAGTGACTCCCAGAGCTTGCTGCAAAAACATAGCGGCGTGAGATACACCAAAATTTACGCATGTATCAAAATGCGCCAGATCGAGGGGTGCTGCCAGATGCTCGCATTTTCCCGCCAGCCAGTAATCTTCTTTATAGATATTGAAGACCTCGAGGCGCTCGATCATCTGCACCGATTGCAGCTCCAGGCCGGCCTCGCGACGACTCTTGTCATAGGCCTTTTGACTGATGCCAAAATTTGTCGCCAGACCAGCATCGGCCGGATGATTGACATAGCCGCCCTCCCAGCTGGTGGTAAAGGCAAGTACCTGAAAAAAGCGAGCCGTATTCATGACTATTCAGATCCTATTGAGGGATGAGATCACGCCGATTGATAAATTTCAAATATTCGATAAATTCGGCGAGAAGCTCGGGCTTGGCTTTAAAATCGCCAACGCGTTTATAGAGTGTGTGCTGAATAGTCGGAGTTTGACCACCCTCAGAGACATTTTGATCGAGATGCCGGGAGACGGCGAGGAAGCTGTTTTTCTTAAAATCGCGGGCGGTGACCGTATATTTTTGAGGGATGATCGCTACCACCAGACCACTATTTTTAGCGACACTGATGCAATAGCCTTCCTTGACACGGCGGGCCTGATCGGCCGTCGGCTCTTGAGAAAGATTATCCACAGACAGCGGATATTCAATCAAATGATTGATTACCTCCTCGCGCTCTACATTGATCAGTGAAGGCACATCGAGGCGATCCCAGAAGTTTCCCTGGCGGTCGATTTCGGCACCGAAGGTCTGCGTCTTGGCACTCTTCTGCTCCTGTAGCTTGTTGCCGGCCAGATCGTAGACCTCGATCGTGGTGGCACGCCAGGTGCCGGCAAGACCAGGATTGAGGCGATACCAGATATGGCTGGACGTGGGCAAAAACTGATCCGACCAGCGCTGACCGAGCTTGATCAAGGGAAGCGTCTCCCGGCGCCAGTCTTCGAGGGCAGCCTCGCTGACACCACCCTGCAAAGTATCGGCATGGACTGGCAGAAGTGGCGGCGCCGATAGAATAACACCGAGAAAAATGGCAAAAAGCAGCAACTGGAGCCGGCGACGGTCAGGGCTTGCACCGACAAAGCGTAAAAGAGCGGATACGAAGCGGGTGATGGCCATTTTCAGCCTGCCATCCTGCGCCATTCTTGCAATTGCTCGATGGTCAAGGAGGAATGCTCGAGAAATTGCGCCAGCACCTGCACGTCCATATGACTGATCACAGTGTCGGGACCGGGCTCATCATCGACCAGGTTGCAAATGGTCTCAAAATAACGCTCCAGCACCTTGAGCATCAATTGCTCTTCGGCGGAAAAATTGAAAGGCATGGTCTCGGCCCGGCGGATTTCGCGCAGAGAGACACCGTCCCCGTTGAGATCGAGCTTGCCGAAATTTTTAACCAAGAGCTCGGCGAGCGTTTTGCCGTCCATAACGGTCGGCTTGGGCTCAGGCTCCGGCCGATTGCGCAAATCACCAAAAAGATCCTTGTAAGCACTGGCTGCTACCAGTCGTCGCCGGGCCGGAAGATCCGTCATATTTTCTCCAAAGTCGTGCCTTGTCCTGGGAAGACTGACTAATTATATGGCAGCGACACGATTATAGTGAACGGCAGTTTCCTGGAAGTCGTCACGCAGATGCGCGCCGCGAGATTCACGCCTTGACAAAGCGGCGGCGGCAATCAAACGACCGACCAAAAAGATATTGGCGGCGGTGAAATCGTGAGCAGCGGCGTTTTCTATCGACTGCAAGCGGCAATCCTTGTAGTCTAGAATGGCCGAAAGCCCAGAGGCGGAGCGCACCAGGCCGGCCTGGCGATACATTGCTCGCCGAAATGCCTCGAGCTGATCCGGTATCACCACAGCCGCAAGCTGCGGCAAAGCGGCAAAATCAACCATGCCTTCGGACAGCTGAACATCTTTGAGCAAATCGGCGAGCCTGAGAGCCATGACACCGGCTTCGAGAAGAGAATTGCTGGCCAGACGATTAGCGCCGTGCAAGCCAGTGCAGGCGACCTCACCGATAGCATAGAGGCCGGTCAAAGACGTGCGTCCATCGACAGCGGCCTGCACTCCGCCCATCATGTAGTGAGCGGCAGGCGCCACCGGCACCGGTGCTCGTAAAACGTCGATGCCATACTGAGCGCAGGATTTTACAATATTGGGAAAGCGCTCTTTGATTTTTTCAGCACCGATCGGGCGAAGGTCGAGAAAAACTTCGTTCAGCTCGTGCTCGCTCATTACCGTATGAATGGCCCTGGAAACGACATCCCTGGTAGCCAGTTCGCCATCTTCATGGAAGCGCTTAACAAAGCGCCGTCCCTTGTGATCGAGAAGAATAGCTCCGGCGCCTCGCACCGCTTCTGATATCAAAAAAGCAGGGGCGCCATCCAGACGAAGGGCGGTCGGATGAAATTGGACAAATTCCATGTCAGCAAGATTAGCACCGCCGCGATGGGCAAGCGCCACACCATCGCCGGTGGCAACGACGGGATTGGTCGTGCGGGCAAAAACCTGACCGAGACCACCGGTGGCGAGCACCGTATGAGCGGCCTGCCAGTGCTCGAGACCCGTTTCGCTCAATAGCTCGGCACCATAGCAGCGCTTGTCGTCGCAGAGCAATCGCACCGCCTGGGTATTCTCCAGGATAGTGATATTTTTGCCGGCCTGCTGCGCCGAAATAAGTTTCGCCACCAGGGCCGATGTAATCGATCGGCCGGTCGTGTCCTTGCTGTGCAAAACGCGCGGCTGCCGGTGACCGCCTTCGAGGGCGAGATCGCGCAAGCCCTGAGGGTTGCGGTCGAAGGCGACGCCGAGGTGATCGAGGGCTTCGATCAATCGCCCACCGCTAAAAATTATCTCGGCGGCGGCACGGGGGTCGGTCAAACCGGCCCCGGATTTGAGAGTGTCTTCGTAGTGGATTTGCGGCGAATCAAAAGGGTTAGCCCCGGTGACCGCGGCCACACCGCCCTGGGCCCAGGAACTATTAGAGTCGCTCAATCCAGCTTTGCAAACGAGCACAAGCGCCGCCTCCGAGTTCTCGAGCAGGCTCAGAGCCAGAAGTAAGCCGGCCAGACCGGAGCCCAGAATCAAAACATCGGTCTTTTTTATGCCCGTCGTTTTCATATAAACAACCCTAAAAAATAGAAATCATGCGCTCGATGGCAAGACGTGCTTGAGAAGCCGTTTCCGCTGCAACGGTAACGTGGAAGACATCCTCTTTCAGAGCGCGATGCAATTTTTCGAGAGTGATCATTTTCATAAACTGGCAGCTCATCTCGGCACTGATCGGCAAAAACTCTTTCTCCGGATTGGCCTTTTGCAGACGATGCAGGATGCCTATCTCAGTAGCAACGACGAATTTTTTGGCCGAGGAAGATGCGGCCAGATTGATCATGCCCTCAGTCGAGGCGACCTTGAGATTGTGAGACTGTTCGTTGCGGGCAACGCGATCGAGGTACGGGGTCAAACACCCACATTCCGGATGGATGAGCAGTTCGGCATCGGGATGCTCGTGCATTTTTTTGTCGATCTCGCGCGGATGAACGGCGGCATGCACATGGCATTCGCCCATCCAGATGTGCATGTTTTTACGGCCGGTCATTTTTTGCACCCAGGAGCCGAGAAACTGATCGGGCAGGAAGAGAATTTCGCGATCTTCCGGGATCGATTGCACGATCTTCAAAGCGTTGCCGGAAGTGCAGCAATAGTCGGACTCAGCCTTGATCTCGGCGCTGGTGTTGACATAGGAGACAACGACCGCATCAGGGTGCTCGGCCTTCCAGGCAATTAACTGAGCTAGATCGATGGATGCGGCAAGCGAACAGCCCGCTTCCAGATCAGGTATGAGGACGCGCTTTTCGGGGCAAAGAATGGCCGCCGTCTCAGCCATGAAATGCACTCCACAAAAAACAATCGTTTGGGCATCGGTCTTCGCCGCTTGCTGAGAAAGTCCAAGCGAATCGCCAACAAAGTCGGCGATATCTTGAATAATCGGAATTTGATAGTTGTGGGCGAGAATGACGGCATGGCGCTTTTCGGCCATCTCTCTGATTTCATCGATCAGCAATTGGGATTGCTTGTCCGCGGTAGCGAGAGTGAGCATGTCATTAATTTCAACCCCGTAGATTTTAAAAACGGCCCGGTCAGTGAGCCTATTGTTATAACGCTGATCGTAATGACGCTGATCGTACTGCAAAAAAGCAAGCGTACACTTTACGTTATAGCACGAGCGGATTGACAATCCCGGGCCGACCACCTTAATTTTCATTTTCAGGCCAAGAAGTAGGCGCCATCGTAGCCAGCGGCCATCTTCGGATACGCGGATAAAAAGCTGTAGACCGTTGTCTAGACGACTTTATACAAAGGTTAAAACTGTAAAGGAGACGGTAACCGATTGTAAAACGACTGATATCGTTTGCAAAAACATCAAAGAAAACGCACATGCCTTGACGACCTGGCAAGGTCAGACTTTAGATAAAGGGCCATTAAACCGGGCTTACTAAAATACGGGCTAACAGCGGCAGCGATAATCGTCTACAATACGGTTACTTGACGGCGTGCTCCCGCCGTAAGCGCCGCCCCGCCACCGAAGCAAGACGAAAAAGCCGGAAAGATGCCAGCCGAAGCGATCAAAGTAACCGTAGATACCGTGGCCATGGCCGTCCAGCAGGGACAGCTTGAAATCCTTTTGATTAAAAGGAAGCACGACCCCTTCAAAAATCTCTGGGCCCTGCCTGGCGGTTTCCTCGAAGACGACGACAGTACAGTCGAAATCGCCGCCGCCCGGGAGCTACTGGAAGAAACAAATGTCGGCGACGTCTATCTCGAGCAGCTTTTTACCTTTGGCGATCGTGAGCGCGATCCGCGCGGCCGCGTCGTTACGGTCTCGTATCTAGCCCTTCTGCGTCAAGACGATCTCGAACTGCGCGCCAGTACGGACGCCAGTGGCGTCGCCTGGTGGCCGGTGCTCGACCTGCCCAAACTGGCCTTCGACCATCGTCGCATCGTTGAATACGCTCACCAGAGGCTGAAATACAAAATCGAGTATTCGGCGGCGGCCTTCAGCCTCCTGCCGCCAAAATTTACCCTGCGCGATCTGCAATCGGTCTACGAAGCAGTGCTCGGCCGCTCGGTCGACAACCGCAATTTTCGCAAGCGCTTTTTAAAGTCCGGAGTTTTGCAGGAGCTCGCCGAAACTTCCCAGGAAGGCTCCTATCGCCCAGCCAGACTTTATAGCTTTGTCGAACAGGAATTTGAACAATTACCCGACCGGCCAGTTTTTGTTTTTTAGGCCAATTTTCCCGCTGGGCGCGGCCCGAGATTGACTCTCGGGGCTTTTGGGCATAGTGCTCATATTAAATAGGCCGATAATTAAAGGAACCACTCTTGCCCGACTCGGACAATCCAATCAAGGATCACCTGCCCGAGGCGATCAAGCCACATCCTGCGCTGCAGCAGAGTTATCTAGACGCGGCCGTCCATGCCGTAATCGACCCGGTCGTCAACAAGATTGCGCCGACCGCTTCAGCAAAAGCAGTGGAAGATGAAATCGGCTCCTATTCCAAATCATTTATCAAAATGGCACCGCTCTTCATGAAAGGCGAGCTCGCCGTCGGTGGTCTCGCCCTCGCTTACGTAGCCGACCAGGCGAAGATAGGCGATTCGCTCTCAAACCAGTTAACCGATGCAGGCCTTGGTCTGGGTAAGGCAGTGGCGCTCAAAGGCAGCTTCGCCATGATGGAAAGCCGCAATCTATCGCCGACAATGACCGGTGTCGGGCTCGGAATAGTGCAGCGCACGTCCGAAACTGCATTGACTCGCGAAAATTATCTCGATGCAAAAGGCCATGTAAGCTACGCCGACGGCCTGGCCAAAACGATGCGCACGGCATTTAACCCGGCATCAGTAGCGGTTGACGCTGCCAGTTTCGGGGCAGCCGACGTCCTCTGGGGACGAGCATACATGCGCAGTCGTGGCGATATCCGCTTCGATACGATTTTGAAAAATACTCTCGCCGGCGGCACTATGGGTTTCACCTCCGGTGCCGGCAACGAACTGGCCAGACAATGGCAGCAGGGAGATGGTCAGTACAGCCTCTCAGCGGTACTCGGCCGCGGCCTGGCCGGCGGCGCGCTCGGCACTGCCGCCGGACGTCTTGGCGGCATGCAGTCCGAACGCTCGCTGCGTCTCGACATAAAAGATGCACCGGGCGCCATTAATGAAGCGCGCAATACGCCTTTCCAGCGCGGCGAAATAGTCGACGCCAACCAGGCTGCCTTGCGAGACGGGCCAATCACACTTACGGCCCGCTACGATCACCTGATGACGCCGACCTATCGAGCTTCGATCGATCTCGGCAATAACAACTGGCAAAATGTTCTCTTCAGGCCCAATGACGGCAGTGAAGCCTTCGCGCGCCGCATGCAGACCGAGCTTGTCGGCTACGGCATGGGCAGTAAGCTCAAGTCGGCAAATTCGGTGCCGGTGTCAGTAGCACGATCGGTTGAAATCGATGGGCGCGTCGTCGACGGCTATGTACAGGAAATGAGAGGTAAAGCGCTTCTCGATGACTTGCATCCGGGTGGTGCCGCCACATTTTTCCGCTCGCCACCAAAGGAGATGCTGGCAAAAGTAGCGGCCGATCCCAACTTCATAAGCAGCTATCAAGAAGCCTGGACGCAGCGTTTGATTCTCGGCGAATGGGACAATCATTCGCTCAATTTTCTTACCGATCGCAGCCGACTATCTGCGCCAGAAGCGCCGGCAATCAATGAACCGACCGAGGCAGGCGGCTTCACCCATAGCGACACTTTCGACCGGGCATCCGACCACCAAACAGTGAACGTACTCAATATCGACCTCGGCGACGCTCTCAGACCGGCAAACTCAAAGGCCGATCTGATACCACGTCCGGGATTGCGCCGCGGCTATGAAAATACATCTCAGTATTTTTACCAGATCGCAGCCTCAAAACCGCTGTCTGAGCAGACGGTAACTAACATCCGCGAATTCGTGCGTCAATACGATACCCCGAGCGGGCATCAAGAATTACAGGCACTGGGGATGACACCACAGCAAACGGTCGGAGCAATGGGCCGAGCGCGCTGGCTGGCCGAACAAGGGCGATTGCCGAAGCACGACGCGGAGCCGACCGCCTATTCGCTGGCGGCGCGTATTTACAAAATCGTGCGCGGTCGCAGCACCGTCATCGACCTCTCCTTGCGAAGCATCGAACAATAAGTCCCGAGGAAGTCGCTTTACAAGCTTTTTTGAAAAAGAAATGTAAGCAAGAAGCGGCGCCACGGGCATTTCACCCACTTTCAGGTTTACAGTATAATAGCGACTCTCCCAGTCTGCCTTGGCCCATCTGACTTAAGCCCGAGTTAACCTCACCTCCCTTTTATAGGAAAGACCAGTGACTGCTCCCGTACCAGCTCCCGCTCCCGCACCGGCCAAAGCCGGAGATTTCATCCGCGACATCATCAATGACGATTTGCAAGCGGGGCGCTGCACAAAAGTAATCACGCGCTTTCCTCCAGAGCCGAACGGCTTCCTCCATATCGGCCACGCCAAATCGATCTGCTTAAATTTTGGTCTCGCTCTGGAATACCGCGAGCGCCTGCCGGAAAGCGGCACGCGCTGTCACCTGCGCTTTGACGATACCGATCCGGCCAAAGAAGACACTCTTTTTGAAGACGGCATCCAGGAAGATGTGCGCTGGTTGGGCTTCGATTGGGACGGTCTCTATCACGCCAGCGATTATTTCGAGAAATTGTACGAATATGCCGAACATCTGATCACGGCAGGCAAAGCCTTCGTCTGCAGCTTGAGCGACGCTGAAATCAAAGCTCATCGCGGCGATGTAAAAACGCCCGGTAAGAATAGCCCCTACCGTGATCGTAGCGTCGAGGAAAATCTCGACCTGTTCAGACGTATGCGCAAAGGCGAATTCAAAGACGGCGAGCATGTTTTGCGCGCCAAGATCGACATGGCCAATGCCAATATGAAAATGCGTGACCCGATGCTCTATCGCATCCGCCACACCGCGCACCATATGACGGGCAGTACCTGGTGCATCTATCCGATGTACGACTACGCCCATCCTATCTCGGACGCCATTGAAGGCATCACCCACAGTATCTGCACACTAGAATTCGAAAACAATCGCGAGCTGTACGACTGGGCTATAGACAATCTGATCGATTATGCGAAATTTCCATCGCGCCCGCATCAGTATGAATTTGCCAGGCTCAGCCTCAATTACACCGTACTTAGCAAACGCCGCTTGCAGGAACTCGTCGAAGGCAAGCACGTCAGTGGTTGGGACGATCCGAGACTACCTACGATTGCCGGTCTGCGCAGACGCGGTTATACCCCCGAGAGCATCCGTGCCTTTTGCGCTACCGTAGGCGTTTCCAAGGCAAACAGCACGGTCGACATGGCCCAACTCGAATTTTGCATCCGCGATGACCTCAATCAAAAGGCACCGCGGGTACTGGCAGTACTCAAGCCGCTGAAAGTGATCATCGAAAATTATCCGGACGATAAAGTGGAAGAGCTCGACGCTTCATACTGGCCCCACGACGTGCCCAAAGAAGGCTCGCGCCAGATTCCTTTTTGCAAAGAGATCTACATCGAGCAAGACGACTTTATGCTCGAGCCGCCCAAAGACTACTTCCGCCTCGCGCCCGGCAAGGAAGTACGCCTGCGCTACGGCCATCTGATCACCTGCAAAGACGTGATCAAGGACGATGCCGGTAATGTCACCGCCGTCGTCTGCACCTACGATACCGAGGTCAAACCGGGAGACAATCCGGTCGGCCGCAAAGTCAAAGGCACCATCCACTGGGTGAGCGCCAGACACGCCGTCGACGCCGAAGTGCGCCTCTATGATCGCCTGCTCTCGGAAGAATCTCCGCCGACCGGTAAAGACAGCGAATTTCTCAATGTCGTCAACCAAGATGCTTTGAAAGTGCTGACCGGCTGCAAATTGGAACGCAGCCTCGGCGAAGCCAAAGCCGGGGATCGCTTCCAGTTCGAGCGCCAGGGCTATTTCATCGCCGACGAAAAAGATTGCAAACCCGGTCAAACACCAGTTTTTAATCGCATCGTCACGCTCAAAGACTCCTGGGCCAGATCGCAGAAGAAATAATCAGCAAGGCACTGACATATTTCAAGCAGGCAAGGACATAGCAGCAAAACCGCAGAAGCCGCGTCAATATTAAAAGTCCACTATTCGGGAACATTAACCATTTCGGACGGTCGGCCACCAATGGGTGACACGACTATTATAAGGGTTGGGAAATGAGACTTCTCGAGTTTCTTGGACGGGTGATACGTCCGATCAGGTCCGACGACTCAAAACTTTTAGAAGAAATTCCAGCGGTTGCACATAAATCACATGGATTGCAAGTGAACAGTCCGGTCTTTGATCGTCAAGGCAAAATACCTGTTGATTATTCCGCCGACGGCAAAGGCCTCTTTCCAACATTGACCTGGGGCAACGTCCCGGGCGACTGCAAGAGCATCTTGCTCGTCGTGGAAGATGCCGACGCACCCAAACCAACGCCCTTCGTCCACGCTATTTTTTTCAACCTCTTGCCTGGAGCCGCCGGCTTACCAGAAAATTTTGTCGTGGCCAGCGGCATATCACAGGAGTGCGCGGCTATGGGTGTACGTATGGGTACCAACAGCCTGGGCAGGTCATCATATATGCCGCCGACGCCGCCACCAGGACATGGTCCGCACCACTATCACTATCAAGTAATCGCTCTCGATTGCATACTTAATTTTCCCAAGGCACCATCGCTTACCGACATTAAGACAGCGATCGAAAATCATGTCGTCGACTCAGGAGAGCTGGTCGGCATTTATGAGCGCTGATTGCTGCCGGTCAGGGTGAAACAATCCGGATTCGAGTCAGGCCCTTTTTTTTACGATCAAGAGAGGTTCAAAGCAAAAAGGTGTATATGTACCGCAGATTTTCGCGTCTTTCTACGTCAATGGTGGCTGTGCTCCTCACCGCCGCCTCGCTCAATCTCTCAAGTCTGCCCTACTGTCCGGCCAGCTATGCAGCCGATGCCACCAATACCAGCGATCAGGGTTCGCGGGCCCTCGGCCAGGTGGATACGCGCAGCGGTCAGGGCGGCGAAACGCATCAGCCAGCCGGCTCGTCACTACCGACCATGACGACGCAAATTGGCACTCCGATTACCGACGACCAAAATTCATTGAAAGCAAATGTGCACGGGCCAACATTACTGGAAGACCCGGTCCTGCGCGATAGGATTTTTCACTTCGATCATGAGCGCATCCCCGAGCGTGTCGTCCATGCCAGAGGCTACGGTGCGCATGGCTACTTCGAGCTTTACAAACCTCTGACCGACATCATTTAAGGGCAGAAAGCTCGGCATACTGGTTTCAGATGGTATCGACGCAAAACTCTTCGGAGCGCTAAAAGCAGCTGCCACCGCCGAAGGTGCCGACGTGGATGTGATCGCCCCCACCATCGGTGGTGTCGATGCCAGCGACGGCAGTCAAATTGCCGCCGAAGACCGGTTGAACGGTGGCCCATCGGTACTCTTCGACGCCGTGGCGGTTTTGACCTCAGCGGATGGGGCGGCCCGATTAGCCAGTAACGCATCGGCCAGAGACTTCATCTCCGATGCCTATGCCAATCTCAAATATATCGGCTTCAACGATGCCGCCGCTGCTCTTTTAAATAGAGCCGGCGTCGAAACGAAAGAAGAAGCCGGCATAGTACCGCTGAAGGATGCAGGCGATGCCAGCGCTTTCATCACTGCTTGCCGCAATCTGCGTATCTGGGACCGCGAAGAAAAAACAAAGATGTCGATGAAGTAAACGACCGCTAAAGGCACTACAAAAAGAAAAGGTGTCCTTCAGAGTGGAAGGCGCCTTTTACTTCGTCGACACTGCTCTGCAATTTGTCCGATACAGAAAAATGAGCACCTTTAAATGAGATTGAAGATTGGAGATTACCGATGACCGCGCAGCAAATTAGCTGGAAGCGCCGCTATGCTTCGTCTATCACATTTTAAATGCCTTCGAAAAAGATAATAGGGTAGTGCTCGACGTTGTCAAAAATGCTCTCAACGTTGAAGCGAAATTTTTCGACCGCAATAATAAGGCACCTTCACCGGTGCGCTGGGCTACTGATCTAAACACGGGGAAAGTCGCTGAGACAGCGCTATGCTAGCACTCCGTGGAATTCCCCCGTCTCAACGATAGCTTCATCGGCCGTGAAAATCGCTATGGCTGCACTGCCGCCATACAACTACCGGTGCGCGTGCCTTACGGCTTCCACGGCAACTGGGTAGCCGAAGACGCGCTTGGCTATATCAGACTTCGTTCATGGCTCAACGTCCGTCCGATGGCGCGGAGACTGTCGTTGGCTCGGCAGTCACAGGCGGAGGACCGGGCGGCAATGGACTGGGCGCTTGATTGGGATTGGAAGATTTCTGGACGTAAACTTCCGGATAGGCTGGAATTGGAGCTGGAACGTTTGCCGGTTCGCTTATTACCACGCCGGATGTCGGCACCGGCTTATTGGGCGCCCAGAAATTCAAACTCTTCTCGGCGACACCGCCGACCACACAGAGGGCAATGACAAAAATAATACCGATCACAATCAAAGAGCCGTCCCAGGGTCGGCTTGTCGCATAGTCCTCGAATACTTTCTCCTGCTTCTCCGAAAGCAGCATACTTTCCAATCTTTCGTCTTCGTAACTCATCGATTGCTCCAGGCCGTTCTTATTAGACACAAATGTAATGACCAAATATTTACCTTTTGGTTCCAGTCAAACTCGGACTTACTGCCTATTTCCTGATTCCCTATAGGCGAGACAGTGAAATATACAGGGAAAATCCGGTGGGTGGCTCATCGGGATCGGGGCTTAATGGGAATAGTCGCTTACGAGTCAAACTCGATGCTGAGCAGGTGAGCAGATGACCGAACCGACACCCCAGAAACTCTCCGACAATTTAAAATTAAAAGAGGTCACCACCGGCGAAGGGCCGCCTTCCGGCTGCACACCTGATGGGACCAGAAGCGATATAACAGAGCCCGGTGAGACAAGACCGGCTGACGGCAAAGTCGTGCTCGTAGATTTCGGCGCCGCCAATGAATTTATCAGCACCGCTACGGGGACATTCGTCGGCAAACATTCTTTCATCTCTCCTGAACAGTTGCGGGGCAAGGCGACAACTCAGAGCGATATTTATGCTTTCGGTTGCACCTTGTATTTCTTGCTGGTAGGCCATGAGCCGGAC
>JAGXAB010000197.1 GCA_018971775.1 Cyanobacteria bacterium REEB67
ATATTGGCTGCTCGACCATCAAAAGCTTCAAGGGGCTCGAGAGCAATGTGGTGATTGTGACTGAGCTTGACGAGACTATTCACAGCCGGCCGGAGAATGTGCTGGTTAACGAGCTCTACGTCGGGCTATCGAGGGCGAAGAATCACTTGATTGTGATGAGGAGCGAGAAGTTTCGGGATGATTTGCTGCCGGTGTAAAAGTCCAGCAGCCAATTCAATCGAACTTGTAGCTACTCCAGTTTCGTATCAATCTCCGCTAGCTTGCCGTTTTCGATTGCGGAGAGGCGGCCTGCAAGCCGAATATTAAATTCAAAACTTCAGCCGCCGCAAAAGCAAACAATTTAGGCTTTAAATGCCCCAGCCAGAGTATAATACCATACAAACATATGGTACTCAAACCACCAAACTCATACCCCATAAATTGGGGGGCAATAACAAGTATAGCCTAGCCTTCTGCTCTGGCTATAAGCGTGACATATTACATAAATATGCTATTATGTTGCATGAAACGTCAATGAAATTACCGGCAGACAGCAATGAAATCAACAAATAAAACAAAACATAATGGCGCGGCGGTTCTGTCCCGACGGCTTCGAGCTGGTGGAGTCTACCGGCGAGAGGATCTGGCCCCTGCTTCCAGTGCTGTTGACCGCCATTTGAAACAGCTACAAGATGCTGGCAGACTGAAAAAGTTGTCACAGGGTCTCTACTATGCGCCTCGCCAATCGGCGTATGGCAGTTTGCCACCAGAGGACAGCGATCTCGTTGCTGCGTTTCTTCGAGACGACCATTTTTTACTGCTCTCGCCTGCGAGCTACAACACGCTAGAGATGGGCGGCACCCAACTCTACAATCGCACCGTTGTCTACAACCACAAGAGACATGGACGCTTCACCTTCGGGAACCGGACATTTGACTTTCGCATGAAGCCACGATTCCCGAGTAAGCTTTCGCTCGAGTTTCTCTTTGTTGACTTGCTCAATAATCTGGGTGAGCTCTCCGAGGAGCGTGAGCAACTTTTGCACAACGCTCGATTCAAAGCGCAAAAGCTCGACCGTCGCAAACTAACGCGAGCCACATCAAGCTATGGAACAGTGGCAACAAAGAAAATGATCAAGGAGTGGCTCGATGCCTGAATTCTTGCATAAGCGCGCCGACTTCAAAGATCTGCTCGCTCTTGTTGCGACTAACGAAGGCATCACGCCCACCTTGGTCGAAAAAGACTATTGGATCATGCACTGCTTGTGGGGCCTCAAACAACAGGGATTTGTATTTGAATTGAAAGGTGGCACCTCCCTGTCCAAAGGGTTCGGCATCATCAAACGCTTTTCAGAAGACATTGATATTCGCTTTGAGCCACCCGCTCATCTTGATGTGAAAATCGGGAAAAATCACGACAAAGAAATACACATAGAATCTCGCAGAAACTTTTATGATTGGCTAACGGCAGAGATTAACATTCCCAATATATCCGCAGTCCGTGCCACCGAATATGATGACGCCCGCTTGCGCAATGGCGTCATTCGTCTCAACTATGAGACCCGGACTGAAGAACTTAAAGGTGTCAAGCCGGGCATTCTCCTGGAAGTCGGCTTCGACGACACGGCACCTAACATTTCAACAGACATTACGTCCTGGGCATTTGAAAAAGCCAAGGCAAGTGGTGTTGATATCATCGACAATCGTGCCATTGGCATTCTTTGCTACAACCCGGAATACACATTCGTAGAGAAGCTGCAGACTATCTCTACAAAATTCAGGCAGTTTCGCGCCTCAGGCAAAATGCCCTCTAATTTTCTCCGGCATTACTATGACATCTATTCGTTGCTTGACGTCGATGCCGTCAAGGCATTCATTGGCACCGACGAATACGAACAGCGCAAAAAACAGCGATTTCCTGCAGCGGACGAACTGTGCATAGCCAGGAATTCTGCATTCCTATTTGACGAAATCGAAGAATACAAGGAGTTCGAGAAAGAATATAAGAGTACAGCCGCTCTGTACTATGCAGGACAGCCATCGCTAGCCTCCATATCCTCAAGGATTCAAGAACACATCGAGAATTTATAACGGCGAGCAGCCTTCAGCACGCGAGCAAAGAGAGCGCGATGCACCCCTCACCTCCCTCCCGCCACCAACAGCTGCCGCTTACTGTCCGTATAAGTCTCCGCCGCCTCACCATTATCCGGCAAAGCCAGAGCCCTGCCTCCAGCCCTTGGCCAATAGTCAGACGGAAGCAATGCGCCCAACCAATCCCTCGACGGGCCAGGTCTTTTCTAAGGGAAAAGGTGAAGGTGTCGAGAGCGACCGCAAATACCTCTCTTCGATTTTGTAGTAATCTGCAACGTCGACTCCCCACAAGGCAGATTCTGCGGTGAGCCCTGCGTGCCTGGCATCCGGGTAGGATTTCAGACAGACAAAATCGATGAGCTCCTGATATGGCAGAGCTCGCGTCGCTTCGTCGAGTTCGGGCCAATTTCGCGCGACAATCGCCAGCAAATAGCCAGGCTTGCCCCGATGATGCGGATCAAAAAGCCAGTCGGCAAGGCCGTATGATTTTGCCGGCGGCAAAACCGGCAAGAAAAATGTGGCATCGTGTAGGTTGTCACGGTCAGCCTAATTGTGCCGGATTAGCGTAGTGCTGAACGCCTTATAAGGCCAGCTAAACATCCGACGTCTTCAAACATTTCGTCTTCAGTCATCGCGGCGCGGTCATACTTAGCCCAAAATACAGGTTTAGCTTCGCGCCAGTGAAACTCAAGCAGATACGCAAGTATTTCACGCACACTCATCGCACCGGTCTTCTTATCTCCATCAGCGGCGATGTCTTCCAACATTTTTGCCGCAAGGCTCTGCACCTCCGCCCGCAAACCAACGGCATCACTCTGGGCTTGGGTCGGCTCGGCTCGCTGCCTGGGCGTCCAGGCCCGGCCATGCTCGCGCTGCAGTGCGCGCAACCACTCGGCGAGCAGCCAGGTACTATCGCAGTCTTCTTTATTGTAGGCGCGTATATCAGCGAGTGTCTTTGATGTCTGCCAATCATCGCCGTCCCAGAGCTCCAGCCAGCGCTCATAATAAACAACACTATCCATGGCCGTGGCCACTTCACCCGCGCGTTTGTCCTTGTACAAATGCTCGATGTTTTTGA
>JAGXAB010000034.1 GCA_018971775.1 Cyanobacteria bacterium REEB67
ATACACTGCCCGCATGTGCCCCTGTCAACACTTCGTGCATACCTCGCGGTATTGGTCACGCATGACTCGGGGTCGTTGTGATTCGCTAAATCTTCAACGTGCAACTTTTACATTTGCTGCCTCCTGCCGACTTTTAACGGCGTCCGATAATGTATATTATGTTTCATGGCCCTTTCGACCGGCTGGAAAGCCCATCCCCGTCAGGGTTTCCAGCCGGGCAATTTTCCAGCCTTTTTAACCCCTTCACCTTTTTTGCGGAGGGTGATACTACCCCCGGAGACAATGCACAGATCCTTTCTGCAAAATTTGAGCCTGGGGATCGGTACAATGGGGTGGAGGTAAAAACATTGCATTTCAGCCACTCAATTTTGCGTTCAAATCAGCCTTACGCTCTCCTACCGATTTGCTTGCTCATCGCTTTGTTTATGGCGATGCCGGTATACGCCAAGCGCACTTTCGAGGAGCGCTATGCCCTGGCCGAGAAGCACCGCTCAACCGGTAACTATCCTGAGGCGCTCAGAGAATACGCATCCCTGGTCAAAGTCAGGCCGGCCGACAGTCGCATGCACGCTAATCTTGGTTCTGTCCTAGTCCACACAGGCAAGCTCAAGGAAGGTAAGGATGAAATTGATAAAGCGATGATGCTCAACGAAGAAGATCCGGCTGCGCATCTAGCTCTGGCCGCTTACTATATGTTTTGCAAGGACAAGGGACGAGCCCGCACCGAATACGCCCGCGCGACAGCCCTGGACCCAAGTCTTTTGGCACGCAGTGGCGACGTCCAGACATTCTTAGGCATAACGCCCCCAAAAGCAGCCGCGAAGCGGGCTAAAGCTAAAGAGCAAGACTAATAGTCAGCGCCAAAAATGGCGGTGGTAAGGTCTTTTGACAACCATCCGCGCCTGTTCAATACTTTGATAAAGGTTTCGCCAGTGAGACGGCCTTCGAGCAGTCCGATGACAGCAAGCTCTTCCGTGATCAGATCCATAGCAAGCAAGCGCAAGGCCTGTGGATCTTTCACTTCTTCATCGCCGACAATCAGATCCTGTCCTATTAATAGTCCGTCCAGCTCTTGCTGTGAGATAAAATTCAGATCCTGGAGTATTTCGCCTAGCTGTTTCTCGCTCCTGGCCTGCACTTCGACTGCTTCTTGTAGCTGTTCCAGACTGATCAGATGCGTGGCCAGGCAGAGCTGTCCGATTCGCAATCGAGCGGAAAGACCGTCCAGCGACTTTTTATGGCAGTCAAAACTGCCACCGCCGGTGATGGCGGCCATAGCTTTTCGGCATGACTCCAGAGCTTTCTCGGCCTGCACTGCGTCAGCGGCGCCGGCCAGATGCAGCGTTGCTTCCAGCGTCTGCGTAAGGTCTTTGAAAGCCTCCTGCAGCTTTCCGGCGGAGGCGGTTTTTGTGAGACCAAATACTATGTATGGATCGTTCATCTGCTTTGACTCTATAGATCTGATTAGAAGGATACACCAATGGTATTTGAATCAGAATGTTTTGCATCAGCTGGCCCTTTTGTCCAAGCAATGAATAAATAGGTTGATAATTCGATCATTCGTATTGTTGACTGCTGTGAATTCCGATTCTCGGCAATTCGACAATACGAACTGTCGAGAAGCCCTGGTTTGTATTGTCGACAATACGACTGTTTTACCGGCCGTATTGCTTAGTTGTCGGCAATACGAATGTGTCAATGGTCGAATTAGGAAATTGTTGATCGGTCGTAAGATTTACTGTTCGAATATTTGAGTTCTCGAAGGTCATAAGTTCTTAAGGTGGAATAGTCATCAGGTCGCACTGTCTACGATTTGAGCATTCAACCGTTCTTCCATTCGAGCGGTCATATGAACGACCATCCGGATACTAGATTAAGCGCTTCTAGGACTGCCTAATAGCCGCTTGAAATCGTCTATACTTTGGCCCAGCCCGAGGCAGGGTGATAGACGAGGTCCTGGTATTAAATGAGTAATGTGAGCTTAAACGGCCCCTGGCGCTTGGGCACTGTAATAGTGGCACTGGTAGCGCTTTTATTTGGCCTGTCCTATTTTGGCCGGGTAAAAGAACCTATTCTTGAGCTCGTTCAGCCGGCAAAAATGCTCGATAAAGCGAAATTCGCCTTTCCCGGTGATACCAGCTTCGGCGACCGTGTCGTCAATCGCTCCGCCTTTGCCGTTATTCTCCACCACAGCGAATACTCTGCCGCTAACGCCAATGCCCTGGAGTCGGTGCGCAGCTGGGCCGCCAATCAATTCCACCAGGACCCTCGCTTCCTTCACCCGGTTATCTTGCCTAAGCCGGTCGCCAGCTCGACTTTCCTCAACGCCAGTGCTTACAATCTGCTTGCTGTGCCTTATTATTTATCCTCGCAAGTCTTGGGCGGCTTCCTGTCGGCACGCATCGAAACTTACTGCCAGAGCCAATCTTTTAAAGCTTTTGCCGACGATTATTACGAATTGCTGGGCAAAGACGGCGAAGCGGCCACACTCCTCGCTCGCTATCAAAGCGATCGCGGCAAGGCGGCTATCAATCCCTTGCTCTCTCTTGTTTATTTCATCGTTGCTTTTCTCAGCGCACCGGTCTGGACCAGACCGCTGCGTCGCGTTGCCACCTTGTGGCGCGCTCCCTTTGGTCCGGACGGAGCGTCGGCGGCGGCTGCCTTCAGCTATGCTCTGATTTGTCTGGCCACTTTTTACTTTTCACAAGCGGTTTTGGTTGAATCCACTGCCGCTCAGTCGATCCTGGCCGGCATCACCTGTGGTGCCCTGGCAATCTACATGCTCTTGCCTGTGCAGGTAATCGTCGACGCGCAGGAAGTGCTCACCCTGCGCCACACTCTCACGAACAAGCGGATAATGGTCTGCGCCTGGGTTGTCGCCAGTCTCTTCTGCATACAATTTTTGACCTGGCTCAAGCAAGGTGTACTCACCGATCCAGACCCGCTTACGCTGCTGATTTGCGGCTTCATCGGTGATTTTATCCACGAACCGGTTGCCGTCAAGCACTTCTTAGCTACAGCCATTGCCGTGCTCTGGTCGGCTACCTTTGCGCTTATGTTACGTACTCTCGCCCACCGCGGCACGGATAGTACGAAAGAGATACAAAAGAAACTGGCGGCACTCAACTTACCTTCGTCGGACACGGCAAATAGTGTAAAATAGGCCCCGCCTATGCCTTTGTGTCGGAACTGGTATACGAGACGCACTTAAAATGCGTTGCCCGTAAGGGATTGAGGGTTCGAATCCCTCCAAAGGCAATTATTTTGTGACTCTATTTTTCTCAGGCTCGCTGCGCTCATTTGCCGGCGAGGCTTAGTTCCTTAATGGCAACTTTGTTCTCGAGCACGCCGATGCCTTCTACTTCCATAGTGACAACATCGCCGTCCTTGAGCCAGGGCAGAGTGGCCGGGGCAATTTCGACACCAGTCGTCGGATCTACTTTCGCCATAAATTCCGCGATGCAGCCGCTTCCGACGGTGCCAGAGCCGAATAGATAGCCGGGTTGTACGGCAATGTTTTGTTTGCCGAGGAAAGTAAAGATGCGAGGGAAGCTCCAGGCGGCCTTTTCTCCGCTTGTTGGATGCGTGTGATAGAGAGTTTCGTAATTGCTTTCGGAGCGCAGCTGGCCATTGATGCTCAGTTTCATGGCCATGGACATGACACCGTTTTCGTCCATTTTTATATCGGAAGCTTTGACGAGCTTCGGACCGATGCTTTTGCCGGTGACAAACTTCGAGTTGCTCGGGCCCAGCCCTTCCATATCCTTCTTCTGAATGTCTCTAGCCGACCAATCATTGAGGATGGTCAAATAGCAGTGCTCTTTGAAAAACGTCAGCGCTTCATCCAGGTTGGTAAGCAGGGCGTGTCTGGTGGCCAGGCAGCCTATTTCAAATTCATAGTCCGGAGCTTTGACGCAGGCTGGAAAACTGACTGTTTCGCCCGGACCGAACATTTTGTCAGCGGGAAGATCGATGATGTAGTAGCCGGCGTGGTCGTACCAGAGGGGCGAGACGCCGACTCCTCGCTTGTCGCGAATCTGACGCACATGAGTTTCGAAACCAAGAAAGTCAAGCAGAACTCTAGGCTCGGGAACAGTCTGGCCAAATAGCTGGACTGTGTTCTGAGAGTTTTGATAAAGCATGATTGGCCCCTTGATGATCCGGCTAGATACTTATTTTTGCACCTGCTTCCTAAAAGGCGCCAAATCTCAATTTTGCCCTTATAAATGATATCAAGGGCAGGCTTATCTGCTTAAATGGCTTCTTGACTGGAAGATAGATAAGCGAATTCGATTTTTGACGCCACATACGAGGAAGATCAATGGCCGTACAACATAGCGAAGCATTCGAAAAACTGGTGGCATCGATTAAGCCGCATATCACCGAAATCAGTATCGCCAAAGTGCTGGAATATAAGGAAAGCAAGCGCGATTTTGTCTTCATCGATGTGCGCGAAGATCACGAATGGGTCGAAGGTCGTGCTATCGGAGCGATTCACCTTGGTCGCGGCATCATCGAACGCGATATTGAAAAAGTGGTGCCATCCAAGGACCAAGAAATAGTCCTTTATTGTGGTGGTGGTTACCGATCGGCGCTGAGCGCTGATAATTTACAGAAAATGGGTTATACCAATGTACTTTCGATGGCAGGCGGGATCAGAGCCTGGCGAGAACGCGAGCTGCCGGAGGATAAAGGTTAGTGGATAGCGTTCAAGTTTACATGTTCGAGATGAATCGCATTCGTCAAACCGATCCTCAGGGATTTACACTGATGATCTGTGGTGTCAGCTTGATGGTCTTTTTGTCGCTCACCATCCTTGGTGGCTTCATCTATTTCCTCTATAAAGGCACTGGCAAATATCCGGACATGTCCGACAAGCCACCCCATGATCCGGGCGATTCTGACTGATAATCAGGTTAATTCCGCTCTTTTGCCTCCATTGCGGGAAGTCAAGCGTTGCTCTAAATAGTGATACTGCCCATAATATCAGTGTCATTATTTACTAGCTAGAAGGTCACGTTCATGGCAGAGGCAAACAAAGACGAGTCTGATTTAAGTTTTCAGATGTTGGGCACCAATTCGCTCGATCTCGAAGGTCTTGAACAGCTCCTGGAATTCGGTCATGTTGAGCTGATCGAAAATGCTACGACACAGTCCCACACTGGTGTCACTGGTGGTGGTGAGGTAGGCACTACGGCTGCTACCATTGAAGGCACCGTTCAAGACACCATGAACAGTGGTTCTGTTAGTTCGGAGATCAAATTAATCCTCGATTTGCTCGGGCAGATCGAGTCGATCAATGAGCTCGTGCTCGAAACCGGCTATAAGCTACATAAGGCCCATGACCGCATGGTTGATCTGGAGTTTCAAGTCAAGCAGCAGGACAAAATGGCCCAGCGTATCGCCGAGCTCGAACGCGAAGTGTCAAAGGTCGTAGAAATGGAAACCTGGCTCGACGCCGTAATCGCCGAAAACGACCGCCTGAAACGCCCGCTGTGGAAAAAAGTCTTTAACGTCAAAGACAAATAACCGGCATCTGCAAGTTTAGCTTTATCTCTGGTACTTTGGTTGGTGTTGTTGGGGCGGTCAGACTTCGGTTTGACCGCTCTTTTTTAGGTATAAATAAGCGTTCAGTCTGGCTCGCAGCTCCGACTCGATGATCGGGCGCACAATAAAGTCTGTGGCACCACTATCGAAGATTTCGGCTCGCGTTTCAATCGAACAATCCTCCGTCATCACGATCAAGGGCAGATCCCACCATTTTTGATTGCAGCGGATCATACGACAGAGATCGTAGCCGCTCTTCCCATCAACGTTTGTGCCGATGTATAACAGCTCAGGCGTGTATTGATCGAGCAAGGACAATACCTTCCCTGCATCGGTGACGGCGACAGTCTCGCAATGATGATTGTTGCGCAGGCTCAGGCAAAGTGCCTCGCCCTCACCGAAGCCGTCATCGATAACCAGTATTCTTTTTGGCTTTGTGCTGACGCCCGAGCTTTCCGGCTTTTCCCGCATTGGTTTGGGCGGGACGCGAGAGGAAGTGACAGCGCTATTTTGATTGGTTTGCTCCCAGTCGATCGCCTGCTCCAGAAACAGGATCAAGTCCAATAATTCAGGCAGCATCTCTTTGAGATTGGCAGCGGACCGTGCTTCCGTTAACTTGTCCTCGAGCGTTGCGGCCATTTTGCTGATTTCAAAAAAGCCCAGTGATCCGGCAGTACCTCGCATGCTGTGCGCATGTGTGGTGGCGAGGTCGACAAAGGTGTATTGATCGGTTGCGGACGCCTGATTGAGATCGGCCTTGATTGCTTCGATGATCGAGGGCATGTCTTTCAGGTAGCACAAGGCCAGTTCACGCAAGGCAAACTCTGTTTCTTCCTTTTCGGATTGAGAGAGAGCATACTCGTCTTCATGGTCAGAAAACAACTGATTGAGGAAGTCGCTGATCAAGGGCTCAGGTGCCACCGCAAGCGGCTCTGAATCAAAAACGACATTCTGATTTGCTGGTGGTTGGCGAAATTGATAATCGCTTGGTCCTTCCTTCGCCACTACCGATTGAGGCGGAGCGTCCAGCGGCAGATTTTGTGTTTCGGCCTGGGCTAGCATTGATTGGATGCCGGGCGCTTCGTTTAAACACGGCTGAGGCAAGAGCGACTGCAACTGGTTGACAAATTCACGAGGGGCGATTGGTTTGCGCACGATCAGATCGACTTGCAGTACATTGCGCAGATTGGCCAGGACCTGCGCTGAGTAGCTCGAGCCTGAACAAAAAACGATCGGAAACTTGAGGCCGCGTTCGCGCAAAGATTTTATCCAGACGGCGCCGTCGGTGGTAGGCAGCCTGTAGTCGACTATGACAAGATCTGGCTTAAGTCGAAGGAAAGACTCGCCTTCCATTGACGAGCGCGCTTCCATGACCTCGTAGCCCTGTGCCATGAGGATAACTTTGAGCATCTGTCTGAAATATTGGTCATCATCGACAATCAGTATGCGGACCGGTTCGTCCTCTGCAAATGCTGTGCGAACCCTGGCGCTGTTCATCGCTTGCATTCCCCAACCTCGTAAAATGGCAGTAAGGTCTCCCCTCTCCCACCTTAACCGTTTGGATACCAAACATTCATCCCCCGCCCGGGTTAGTCGGCCCTATCTTAAAGGCTGATCTTTGCCCTGGCCGGGAGCGACGAAATGGGTGGAGGCTTTAGCGGTGCCTACCTTTCGAGCTTTTAGCGTAATTTGTCCCAGAGGAAGGTATAAGCAAGGGCATTCATAAAGGCGGTCTGCTTATTGTTGGATGCGGCTCCGTGCCCGCCCTCCGTATTCTCATAGAAGAGCACCTCATGGCCGAGTTCTTGCAGTCGCGCCGCCATTTTGCGCGCGTGCCCCGGGTGGACACGGTCGTCGCTGGTAGCTGTTGTGATCAAGATAGGCGGATATTTCTTTTCTCGCGAAACATTTTGATAGGGTGAATATTTGGAAATGTACGACCAGTCGCTCTCTTTGTCGGGATCACCGTACTCGTCCATCCAGCTTGCGCCGGCCAGGAGATGATTGAAGCGTTTCATATCGAGTAGCGGCGAGCCGCAGTGCACGGCGCCGAAGAGTTCGGGATAGCGTGTCAACATTACGCCCATCAGGAGACCGCCGTTCGACCGGCCGTCAATGCCGAGGTGTTTAGGGGATGTCACCTTCCGGGCGATCAAATCTCTGGCAATGGCGCTGAAATCTTCGTAAGCGCGTTGCCGATTATTTTTGCGGGCCGCCTCGTGCCAGGCCGGTCCAAATTCTCCACCACCGCGAATATTGGCTAAAATATAGACGCCACCGCGTTCGGCCCAGGAGGCGCCGTTTATGGCGTCGTATTTTGGTAATAGCGAAATTTCAAAGCCGCCGTATCCGTAAAGTAGAGTGGGATTTGTGCCGTTCAACTTAAGATCTTTGCGACTGAGCTGGAAGTAAGGGACAATCGTGCCGTCGTCCGAATGCGCTTCGAATTGTTTGATATCCAGATTGTCGCTGTTGAAAAACGATGGTTGGCGCTTGAGCAAAGTGCGTGCGTTCGTGCCGGCCTCGCCGATGTACAAGCTTCCAGGCGTCAGTAGATTGCTTGAAGTCATCCAGTAATCATCAGACAGATCAGCGTCGACTCCACTCAAATGCGTGGAAGAAAAAGGAGGTGTTTCGATCTCTGATTTTTGCCAGGCCCCATTTTTGCTCTGCAGCAGATAGCTGTGCGTAACGACATTGTCCAGTTCATTGATGATGTAAAAGTTTTTTGTCGAAGAGCCGCCTTCCAGACACTTCTTCGCGCTCGGCTCGAAGATTGCCGTCAAGTCGCGCCGACCTTTCAAATAATCTTCGAAATTACCGATCAGCAGCGAACCGCCTTTGAAAGTCTGGTCACTTTTCAGTCCATTCGTTTCGCTTTTTGCTATTTTCCATTCTTTGCGCAGGGTGAAGAGAACGTTTGCGCCATAGCATGAGAGCATGGCATCATCAGGCTTGTCGATTTTGATCAGATCAGTGCCGCGGCGCAGATAAACTTGATTGGAAAAGAAGGTCGGTTTGCGCTCGATCAGATCATAGGCATAGCCGTGATCGTGATCGACAAAGGCATCCACACCGACATCGCCGGTCTGACCTTCGAAGAGCTGCCGGGCATCTTTCAGAGGCTGGCCACGTTTCCATTCTTTAACCAGGCGTGGATAGCCAGACGTTGTCATCGAGCCCGGACCAAAGTCGGTACCGACGTACAAGCTGTTGCGGTCGCGCCAGGCCACGCTGCTCTTAGCCTCGGGCAAGTTGAAGCCGTCTTTGACAAATTGCTTTTTATGCAAATCAAATTCGCGCACCACCGTGGCATCGCCGCCGCCTCTAGAGAGTGAGACAAGGGCAAGATCATAATCGTGGTAGAGAATGTCGACGCTGCTCCAGTTCCAATTTTCTTTTTCTGCTGCGGCCAATTTGTCGAGATCGATTAAAACTTCCCAGTCGGGTGAGACTTTTTTGTATTCTTCGAGGGTGGTACGGCGCCAGACCCCGCGCACATTTTTATCGTCACGCCAGTAGTTGTAGTAAAAACGTCCATGCTTGGAAACATAGGGAACTTTGTCTTTGGAGTCGAGAATTTTCAGGATACGTTTGTCGATCGAGGAGAAAATTGGCTGAGAGGCGAGCTTAGCCTTGGTGATACTGTTTTCTTTTTGCACCCAGGCGAGCGCTCTCCGGCCCGAAACTTCTTCCAACCAGAGGTAGGGATCGCTGCTCTCCGTGCGGGCCGGCAAGACAACGAGAGCCAGAGCGACAGAGGCGATAGAGGCTTGAAAAATTCGGCGCATTGGTACTCCGGCACTGGTCGAACGAGCATGACGAAAGGTAAGGATAGCAGAGCCGCGTGGATGCAAAGCGTCCGTCTTGCCAAGGGTCTTATGGGCGATTTAATTTGCGCAGAGCAAGACCTTGCCAGGCATTTGTTTGTATCATATGGGCTGTCGCCCCGAGTTTGAGGAGCCTTGCATGGCTGTCTTTTCGCGTACTCGTCGTCTTGCCGGTCCAGGCAAAAGCATATTGGCGTTCAGCCTGACTTTGACCCTTGGCGGGAGCCAATTACTGGCCTTTCCTCTGTCGGCAGATGCCAGTGAGAAAAAGACCAAACCCGCTGCCGTAGCAGCTTACGAGCGTCTCCCACAAACAGTCGTGCCGCAACGCTACGATCTGTATTTTGAGCCAAATTTCGACCAGCAGGATTTTGAAGGCACGGAGACCGTCCATATTACTGTCGCTCAGGGCACAAAAGAAATCACGCTCAACAGTCTTGATTTGAGCGTCTATGAAGCGTCCATTGCTCGTAGCGAAAAAGGCCACGGTGACTGGATAAAGGCCGAAATTGAGCGCAACAAAGAACGCGAAACGGTCGTCTTCAAATTTGCCAAACCGCTCAGCCCGGGTCAGTACGAACTGTCTCTAAAATTTAGCGGTAAGCTCTCGGACAAATTGTGCGGCTTTTATCTCTCCACCTTCAAGGACAAGGAAGGCAAAGAGCACAAGATGGCTTCCACTCAGATGGAGCCGACCGATGCCAGACGCATGTTCCCGTGCTTCGACGAGCCTGTCTACAAGGCTACTTATCGAGTCACCGCTGCTATTCCTACCGACATGGTAGCGATCTCCAACGCCGCCGTACAATTTGAAAAAGTCGATCAGCGTCGCGACAAAAAAGTGGTCACCTTCGAAGAATCGCCGAAGATGTCCTCCTATCTTTTCGCCCTTGTCATCGGTCATCTCAAGCCCAGCAAAGCGATAGTCGTCAACGGCAAGGAAATTCGCATCTGGTGCACTGAAGGCAAGGAGAATCTCACTGATTTCGCCCTTAATTCAGCAGGCAAATTCATGACCTATTACGAAGATTACTTCGGCGTACCTTATCCGCTCAAAAAGCTGGATTTAATCGGCGTGCCTGACTTCGCCCATGGTGCTATGGAAAACATCGGTGCGATCACTTTTAGAGAAACGGCTCTGCTTGTCGATGAAAACAACAGTTCGACCTCGGCAAAAATGCGCGTCGCCGATGTGGTAGCTCATGAGATGGCTCACCTCTGGTTTGGCGATCTGGTCACCATGGCCTGGTGGAATGATCTCTGGCTCAATGAAGCTTTCGCCACCTGGATGTCGGATAAGGCCGTCAACAATTTGAAACCGGAATGGCGTATCTGGGATGACTTTGCCGTCGAGCGCGGTGGTACCCTCGGTAGCGACTCAATTGCCGCCACAAGAGCGGTGCAGTGCGTCGTCAATTCACCAAACGATGCTCTCGAAATGTTCGATGAGATCACCTACGGCAAAGGTGCGGCTCTGCTGCGCATGCTCGAGATGTATTTATCCGAACGCACTTTTCAAAATGGCATCCAGAGCTACATGAAACAGCATTCTTTCGCTAACGCCACCACCGAAGATCTCTGGTCTTCGCTGACAGCCGCCGCTGCGCATGATGCCGGCAAAGGAGAGAAGGCTGCCGATGTTTCGGCCCTCATGCAAGCCTGGGTGCACTCACCTGGGTGCCCGCTCGTCACCTTTGGCGAGGATGGCTCAAATTTCCGCTTTTCACAGGAGCGCTTCATGCTCCTCCCTCATGGTGATACAAAGGCAAAAAAAGACAAATCAACGGTCTGGCAAATTCCCCTCGTTTTAAAAGGCGCCGCCTCCGCCGCTGAAGGTACCAGCGGTGGCATGCGCAAAGTGTTACTCACTGATGCCGTAGAGAAAATAGCCCTGACTGATTTCAAGCCGACTTTCGTCAACGGCCTCGGTAACGGCTTTTTTCGCACGAAATACAGCAGCGCCGAGCTGGCTACGCTCACCGACAGACTTAAAGCCGACCCCAAATATCTAAGCGCCGCCGAGCGCATCTCGATCCTCTCGGATGTCTGGGCGCTCACTTTTGCCGGCCGCACATCGATAGATGATTATCTCTCCTTCACCGATACCTTCAGCGCCGATAGCGATCCCTATGTGCAGGGTGTGCTTGTTCATCAAATGCACTCTCTCGAATCGTTGATTGCTGCAGAGATGCGACCCGGCTTCCAGGCTCTGGTGCGCAAGCGTCTGACGCCGATGCTCGATCGCTTGACGATGAAGAGTCGCCCCGGCGACAATGATTTGATCAACAGTCTGCGCGGCGAGCTGTTGCGTACGCTTGGCACCATTGGTGATGACAAGAAAATCATCGAATATTGCCGAGGACAATTCGAAACCTATTTGAACGATCCCAAAAGTCTGGACGGCAACTTGCTCTCCTCAATCGTCGATGTCGTCGCCTATAACGGCGATGAAGAGACATATCAACGCATCAAAACTGCCTTTATCGAAGCCAGGGAGCCGGAGAGCAGACAGCGCAATCTCGGTGCTCTGACATACTTCCGCGATAAGGCTCTGGTCGAGCAAGGCCTGCAATTTTCGCTCAGTAAAGAGGTCAAATCGCAAGATGTCACCCAAATCGTCTGCGGTCTGCTCAGCCGGAGCGAAAGCAAGCATCTGGCCTGGGATTTCGTCAAAAGTCACTGGTCTGATTACGAAGCTCGCTTGAGTGTCGATATGATGCCGCGTCTGATTGACGCTCTGTCAAACTTTTCTAGTGAGAGCGAGCGGGCTGATATTGCCTCCTTTGTCACCGGCCATCCACTGCCGGCCGGGCGCAGACGCGTGGCCAAGACGCTTGAGCTGATCGCCATCCGCTCCCAGTTTAAAGAAAAGCAGAGCACCTCTCTTGCCTCTTTCCTGAAAAAGTTGGTCGTAGCCAATTCGCAAAGCTAGTCATTATCTACGCGCAGCACTGGCAGCCGGATCTGTGCCGGTTTTCCTTGTCGTCCCGATTTGTGCCTGGCCTGAGATATGGGCGGGGTCTCCGACTCTGGCCGCCAGCGCGGCGGAGAATCGACGCACAACTCCACCGGCCGTGGTGTTCTGGTCCTGGCAGCATAATGATGACCTTGCGTCGATCGATAAAAACGACACAGGCGTCAGTTATTTCGTCGGTCGGATCGTTATCGATAGTTTGCGTCAGCCAGGCTCGCCACTCGCCTTCGAGCGCAGCCTCAGCCCTCTGAGCGCGCCTGTCGGCGTCTACAGGGAAGCTGCTTTGCGTATCGAGATAAAAAAACTCGAGGCCAAATGCGCTGATGAAATTGCTCGTACACTGGCTCAAATGGTTATTCGAGAGGCGTTGAAAGGTCCGGTCCGCGTCGATTCAATTCAGATTGACTTCGATGCCGCTCGAGACCAGCGAGCATTCTACAAGTCTTTTATTGTCGAGTTGCGTAAGCGATTGCCTGTCGATATGCATCTGTCGATCACGGCTTTGGCTTCCTGGTGTCTGGGCGACAACTGGCTGGCGCAGGCCGACTTGCCGGTCGACATGGTGGTACCGATGTTCTTTTCTATGGGGCCGGCCAGCGATGCCATTAAGATGCGGATAAATAAACGTGGTCTTCCTCCCGCCACGCTCGCCGGTCAGATAGCACCCGGCTTTTCGCTCAACGAACCTGCCGTGATCGCGGCCTTTGGTTCCCGTTTGAAGGATTTCAAGACCGTCTATTTATTCAGCAGCAGTGGTTGGAATAAAATGCGTGTCGATAAAGTTAAGAAGCTAATTGAGAGGAAAATCTAAATGAAGAAGGTGTCTGCATTTCGTCGAGTGATTGCTCTTTCGGCCTCGCTCTGCCTTTCATTGAGCCTGGTCCTTGGCCCGCTCTCACCACTAGTCACCGATGCGAATGCTTGCGGCCCTTTCTTCGATCAGACGATTTTTACGACATCGCTCCATCCTGATTTACCTCTGCGTTTCTATGCCGCCGGCCAATTAGGCCTGGTCCAACCCACTTATGCCAGATCTTATTTGATCTCAGCCTATCGTTATTTGGATGGCAAGGCGCTGACAAGCGGCGAGCAAAAGGCGATGAGCGATCTCTGGGCGCGGCGTTTGAGTGGTTTTGCCGGCGATAATGATGATCGAGCCGCCCTGGAGTGGACTAAAAATCGCAGCGCCATCCTCGGCGTCAAGGACAAAATGCCCGTATTCAGCGATGTCTATCGCAGCTCAGGTGATTACGACAATTATTTAAATTGCCCCTCCGACGCTTTCAAAACGGCCTCCGCTACCCTCGCTCGTCTTGTCTCCAAATACGGTGCCGACAGCCAGATTTGCAAGGAGTGGATCAAAGGACAGGACGCTGTCTTTTGTCACTGTGCCGGTCCCCAATATGATTATAAGAACAACAAGGCCGGCGTCGAGCCAGGCTTCCCTGAGAAACTACCGGAAACGGCCGCAGCTGAACTGCGACAGGACCGCACCTATCAAATGGCCTGTGCCTTTTTCTATGCTCAGAAACTACCTGACGCCCTCAAGCTTTTTGAGCTCATCGCCCAGGATAAAACTTCGGTCTGGCAGAAAGTGGCAACTTATATGGTGGCGCGGACGCAGGTACGCCTGGGCACACTGAGCAATCCTAAAGCTCTCGACAAAAACGCTCTCAACCAGGCTCTATCCACGCTCAAGCAACTGGCCGCCAATCCTGAATACAAAGATTATGCCAAAAGTGTCGCTGATTTGATCAATTTTGTCGAAGTGCGCCTCGATCCGGCCAGGGCAAGCGTTCGCTGCGCTCAGGAATTGTCGAAACCGACAGATGGCGCTTCCACCTTTGCGCTGGCCGACAGCTATTTGTTTGCTCTCGATAGACTATTTAACTACGATGCCTTTGGCGATGATCAGAGCCGTAAATTGAAAGTGGCAGATAGTGCTGCCCTTCCGGTCATGCGTAGCGAAGAGATGACCGATTGGATCTGGTGCTTCAGCTCTTCCGATGCCAGTGAAACCGCACACGCTGCAGATAAGTTTAAACTGCATCGCAATGCGCTCTGGGCAATCGCTTACGCCTCTAAACTGAAGGGCTCCGAAGCCGATGTCCCGGCTGTAGAAGCCGTCCTGGCTAAAGCTGGAAAAGGCGACGCCGCCTATGTCACAGCCTCCTATCATAGAGCTCGTCTACTGCTGGCCGGTGGTCACAGCAAAGAAGCGGAAGCTACGATTGCAGCGGCGCTAGCGGCAGTGCCAGCCCCATCTCCTTCTGCCGCTAATGCCCTCAATCTTTTGCGTTTACGCTTATCGGGTAGTGTCGACGATTTCATTTCGCTCGCCTTTTTAGCGCCGGCTCTGATCAGCAGCGGCTACGACAGCCAGGAAATGCCAGACAATCTGGACAAGGCCGAAAAAGCAGCATCCTATCAGAAGATTGCTCCGGTGCTATTGCCGGAGGCGGCTCAGGCTTTTAACTCTACTTTTCCTTTGAGCGATTTTGTCCAGGCCGTATCATCGAGTCGGCTGCCGAAAAGTTATCAGGGACAATTTGCTCAGGCTGCTTTCAGTCGAGCCGTTATCCTCGGCGACTTCAAAGCCGCTCAAAAAGTAAGCGGCGCTCTGCAAAGTGCCTATCCGCAAATGGCTCCTCAGCTCCAGAGCTTTAATAGCGCCTCCAGCAATCAGGATAAAGAGTTTGCCGCAGTCCTTTTGATCTTGAAAAATCCCGGCATGAGGCCTACTGTCACGGGCGGTACGGCGCGTGGTACTGCCATCGGTAAGATTGACGACTATCAAGACAACTGGTGGTCGAAGGAAACAATCATGCAGAGTGGCGATCGCGGTGGAGCGGAGCCTGAGGCTAAGGCTAATCTGCGACCGGGCTTTTTAAGTGCTGCCGATCTCTCTACCGGGAAAAGTGAGAGCGCCAGAGTGATGGCGGCCGGCGACGCACCAAATTATCTGGGCAAGATCGCCATCGCCTATGCTAAGGCCCATCCATCCGACCCGCGCATACCGGAAGCTCTGGCATTGACAGTCAAGGCAACGCACTTTGGCTCTAGCGATGAAGCGAAAACTACGGCCGTCTCGACCCAGGCATTCCAGCTCTTGCACAAAGCTTATGCAAACAATCCCTGGACCAAGAAAACACCGTATCACTACTGAGTTACTGAGGTGCTCAGCTGTCCAGTTTCATAGACTTGTGCCAACCGATCAATCGACGACTTTGATTTTGCCTTCCATGCCGTCGTGGCCGTCACCGCAGAAAACATCACAGTAGAAGCGATAATCGCCGCTTTTTTGTGGGGTAAATCTGAGCTCAGTCACCTTACCAGCCGGGATATCGGATCGCAAATTGAGGGCAGGGATAGCGATACCGTGCGAGCGATCGGTGCTGGTCAATTGCAAGATAACCGGGATATTTTTCTTGACGGTTACTTGATCGGGGCTGTAGGCAAAGCGCTTGGCACTGATTTTTACGACCTGATCGGCGCTTGCCTGAGCGCTCTGTTGACCCAAACATGCAAATATTGCAATCAAACTGCAAAAAACAGCGGCGCTTGCGCCGATGGCGGTATCGTTGTGGCGAAGTTGGCGCAGCATCATTTTCTCCGGATCAATCAATGGGCAATCATTTAGCAGTGATATCATAGCTCAAGATCTAATTCGGACCGGTAATCTCGTCTTCCGGTCAAGCCGCGAGCAGCCTGTGGCCTGGTCAGCATCGAAGCTGGAGAAAATCATCGGCGTAGCGGCAACTGCTCGTAACTGGCGCACTGTGACTAAAATAGTCGAAATGCTCCACTAATAGCCAGACGGCCAAAGGACTGCTTAAAAATTGCGGCCGGACCGTGGCCAGACCAGAGCAATCGCAGTGTTCCGCCGACGGTCACAAGAAGCGGCTAAGCTAATGGCATGATTGAACAACGCACGACGACGATCTGGATAACCGGCGATCAGTGTTCGCACGCCAACAGCGCCCTGCTCGATTGCGACCAGGATAAGACGACTGTTTTGATGATTGAGTCGATTGCCAGAGCCAGGCAACGTCCTTACCACAAGCACAAGTTGGTTTTGATCTATTCGGTGATGAGACATTTTGCCGCCGAATTGACCGAGCTGGGCTGGCATGTCGACTATTACGCCGAGCGTCAGGATTTCGAGAGTGCTCTGAGCGAACATATCGACAGGTACAGGCCGACCAATTTTCGCATGATGCATCAATCGGAGTACGGAGTCACCGAGCGTATGACCGCTGCTCTTGAAGGGCTGCCATGCACTGTCACGCCTCATTGCCAGTTTATTTCAAGTGCTGCCGATTTTGAGTCTCTGCACAAGGGTGAATACTCCCGCGTGACGATGGAAAATTTTTATCGCAAGATGCGCGTCAAAACCGGCCTGCTTGTGGACGGCCGGGAGCCCGTTGGTGGTGCCTGGAATTTCGATAAAGAAAACAGGAACCCGCCCGGCAGCGTGCACAACTTCGAAGCACCACTAAAGTCACCCGCCGACGACACCACTGCCGCGGTGATCGATATGGTCAACAAGCATTTTCCTGAGCATGTCGGCGTTGTCAGTCGAGAATCCTGGCATCTTGCCGTCACTCGCCGAGACGCCCTTGCTGAAGCGGCGGATTTTTTTGATCGCCGATTGGATCAATTTGGCCCTTATCAGGACGCTATGCTCAGTGGTCAGGTATCGATGAATCACTCGATGCTGTCGGCTTACATAAACACCGGCCTGCTCCACCCCCTCGAACTGGCTCGAGACGCCGAACAGCGCTACCTGGATGGCACGGCCAGACTTTCTTCAGTGGAGGGCTTTATCCGTCAATTAATCGGCTGGCGCGAGTTTATCTGGCGCATCTATTGGCGCTTGATGCCCGAATATCGCAAGCGCAATGGTTTGAAGGCGACGAATCGACTGCCCGCATTTTTCTGGAGCGGCGACACCGATATGTTCTGCCTGCGGGAAGCTCTCACGCATGTGCGTGAGCATGCATACAGCCATCATATTTTGCGCTTGATGGTGCTGGGCAATTTCTCCCTTTTGGCTGGTTTGCAGCCGGAAGAAGTGAATGACTGGTTCTGGGCGATGTATATCGACGGCTATGACTGGGTAATGGTGCCCAATGTGATTGGCATGGTCCTCCATGCTGATGGTGGCTATGTCGGCACCAAGCCCTATGCCGCCTCGGCCAATTACATAAATAAGATGTCGGATTATTGCAAGAAATGCGTCTACAACCCCAAGTTGACGACCGGTAAAGGCGCCTGCCCTTTTAACGCTCTTTACTGGGATTTTCTGGACCGCAATCAAGACAGTTTTAAGACTAATCACCGTATGCAAATGTCCTACGCAAATTTAAGGCGTAAATCAGATATTGAAGTGCAAAAGATCAGAGAGCAGGCGAGAGCCTATATCAAGGCAATGGCCGCCGGTGATAGGTTGTAGCTGTTTGCCGACATGCTCGAATTCTAAAATTTTTATCTGTAATTACATCGCCCTGAAGAAACTTTTCAATCGGATGATTGTCAGTTAAATAGAATTATCCCTTTTTTCTTTTGCAAGGCGCGATGAAAGAGTCCGGACAACTAATAATGATTGCCGACCAGGATCCGTATGTGCGCGATATGGTCAGCAGATTTATCTCCGATGCCGGCTACAGGGTCACCGTTGCCGCCCAGGGCTACGAAGCCCTCGATGACGCCCGCAAACTCCTTCCCGCTGCGATCATGGCCGATATCATGTTGCCCAAGCTGGATGGACTGACTTTGTGTCGCCTTCTCAAAAGCGATCCGGCAACCGAGAGAATTATTACCGTCATTGTTTTTAGTGTCCTGTCAGCTGAAGAACGGGCTCGCAAGGCCGGTGCCGACGGTTTTATCCTCAAACCTCTGGAAAAGTCCAGGGTTTTGAATGTCTTAGAACAAGCGATCGTTAAGGGGCCGCAAAATGGATAAGCGCGACTACAAATTTGTCAGTAGCGGCAATGCCCAGATGGATCAGATCCTCAACGGCGGCTTTCCGGCGAATTCGCTGAACATAATCATGGGCCAGCCCGGCACTGGCAAGACTGTTTTCGCCGAACAGATGGTTTTTTATCACGCCAGAGAAAACGATCGACCGATACTCTATTTGACTACACTTTCTGAGCCTTTATCGAAAGTGCTGACCTATCTCCAGCGTTTCTCCTTCTTCGACCAGGAGAAGGTCAATACAGCGGTACAGTATCAAGATATCGGCTTCGAGCTAGCCCAGAGCGGCGTCGGCGCTCTGCAAAAAAAAATTTACGAAGCTATTCACGAGATCTCGCCAAAAATTATTGTCATCGACTCTTTTCGCGCCTTGCACGACCTGATCGAATCTCCCAAAGAGTTGCGCCAAATGCTGCACGAGCTGACCAGCACACTGACGGCCTATGAGACTACGGTTTTTCTGGTCGGTGAATATACCGAAAAGCAAAGTAATCTCGCCCCCGAATTCGCCATCGCTGATGGTATCGTCGAGTTTTTGCGTAACCCTCTCAGTACGCGTGATGAACGCTTCGTGCGCGTGCTCAAATTGCGGGGAAGCAGCTATCATGAAGGCATGCACGGATTTCGAGTCACCTCAGATGGTCTTGAGATTTTCCCCCGCCTGGTATCTCCTCCCGAGTCCACCGCTTACACTGTCGACAATGAAAGAGTGAGCTCGGGTATCACCGGTCTGGATAAATTACTGGACGGCGGTTTTTTGAAAGGCAGCACCTGCCTGCTCGCTGGTCCGACCGGTTCCGGTAAAACAACGGCGGCCCTGCAGTTTGCCATAGACGGCGTGCGCAAGGGCGAGGCCAGCTTATATGTGAATTTTCAGGAAAATCCATCTCAGTTGGCGCGCTCCATTTCCAACCTCGGTGCCGACTACGAGCAGCTCGTCAAAGATGGCCTGCATCTGTATTACATGTCGCCTGTCGAATTGCAAATAGACAGTATCGTCGTGAAAATTTTCAGTTTGATTGGTGCGCTTGGCGTGAAGCGCATTGTCGTGGACGCCGTAGGCGATCTGATCACAGCGGCCGTGGATGCCAATCGTATCCATGATTATCTCTACTCGCTCAATCAGGCCTTTAGCGCCAAAGGTGTCACTACCATACTCACATTTGAAACACTGGGCGGTATCACTGGCACCAGTCTCAATATGAACGGCGAGCGTTTCAGCTACATGGCTGATTCGGTCATTCTGCTCAATGTCAATGTCAAAGGCGAACGTAAACGGACCCTGGCGATAGTGAAGCAGCGGGCCAGCGCCCACGACCTTAGTTTGCACGAAATGCGTATCGCTCGTGATGGCGTGCGGATTCTGGACTGATTGTCGCTTGCCCTAACGCTTGCCGGCTTTACGCTGGACCTCTTCCCAGGCGCGCAATTTTTGCACACCCAGCTCAAATCCTTCCGGATTGCTGTAGAAATTATGAGCGCCGTCGTTGCGTGAAGGCTCGCGTACATAATAGATGTAATCAGTAAAAGCCGGTGCCAGAGCAGCTTCAATTGCACTACGACTCGGCGATCCGACCGGACCGGGCGGCAGACCTTTATACTTGCGCGTATTGTATGGTGATTTTAAATCCAGGTCGCTTTGATAAATGATGCCGTTGCCTTTCCATTTGCCGATCATCTTGCTGGCGTAGACGATCGTCGAATCCATGCTCAAAGTCATCCCTTTTTTGATGCGATTATAGATGACAGAAGCGATGATCGGACGTTCCTGTGCCAATTTCGCTTCTGTTTCGATAACAGAGGCGGCTGTGATCGCGTTGTGCACGGTGAAATGATTGGGATTGGGACAGGTTACCTGAATTTCTTTCCAAACGACACGGAAACGTGCCACCATTTGTTTGATGAGATCGGCCGGTCTGGTAGTTGTTTGCACAAAATAAGTATCGGGGAAGAGATAACCCTCGAGGTTTGATACGACCGGATCGAGATCGCTGATCAATCTGGTGTCGTTCATCAAAGCGAGAGCCTGGGCCCTGTTCTTCAATTTTAAAGTTGGTATGGCCACCATGGCGTCGGCAATGTCGAAGCGCGTCCATCCTTCAATCACCGTTATTTTGTTCAGTTCGATGCCACCACCGGCGAGGGTGGCTAAAACTTCTCCCGGAGTGATCGGAGATTTAAAGCGGTAGTCGCCCGCTTTCACTACTGGTGCCGGTCCGGTCATGCGGATGTAGAGCCTGGTCAAAACTGCACTCTTAATGATACCGGCCGCTTCGAGCTGAGCGAGAATCTCTTCGAGCGAACGGCCTCGACTGACGCTGATGATTGTCTCGGTTTGATTATGTACGACCGGCGCGTTGATGGTGGCATTGAACCATCCGTAGGCGCAGAAACAGAGGGCCGCCAAAATCAGCACTAAGGTCAAAAGTATTTTCTTGGCTGACAAAATCGCGTTTCCGGATCAGGCTAGTTAGGTGTTCGGAGGCAGGGATACTACCCAGGAGCGTCTGCCGGTATTGTCCGGTTTCGATGGTTTGAAATAAAGATTGAAGCGCACGAGGCGCTCCCTGACGGATGTTCTGGAGGGACGGCGCTCGTTTGCGCCATTAAGTGTGGCAGTTTGCACGTCGAATGCATCTTTCGGCTTCGAGCCGTCAAATACGGTTCTCGCCTCACCGACCTTGATCTCCGTGGCGGCGATTATGCCGTCACTTGCTCTTACTTGCAGCGGTGGTGTTTCCGTCGGTTGAACGATCGGTATTTCGCGGGCGATTTCGGTGGCGGCACCGGGCGCTGCCACCGGTATCCGCTCCCCATTGCTGTCATCGATCGTATTGTTAGCCTGACTGACCGGCTGGAATGCACTGGCCGGAATTTCGATTGCTTTCTCAACACCCGGTGAGCTTGTTGATTCAGCGTTTGCCGTCAAGGCCGCCTCCTTGTCAGTGACCTTTAGATGTTTTTTCCTGACGCGCTTCGGCTGCGGTCTTTTATCGAGCGGCGGCGTTTGAGCAAGTGCTTTGCCATCGGCGTCTTTTTGCGCACCGACTTCGATCAGCAACGGTGCAATCTGGGTATCGACTTCGTTGCTTTCGATCAGTGGCTTGCTGTCCTGGCGGTAGAGCTTGACGCTGTCGCCTTCGACCTTAAAAGCCAGACCGTCGCTGTTGAGCGGGCTGAGTTTAAGATCTTTGTTTTTGAGTATGGCTACTTCACGGTTCAGAACGTTTTCAAAAAAACGGGCGCTCTCCGGGCAGAGTTTGCGCTCGTCGATCAGACTCTGGCGATAAAGGGCCCGGACCTGATCAGCTTTGGCCGAAGCGAGGGCGCGATAGAAACGGGTAAATTCTTCGGCGATCGCAGCTTTGTCCATATCCTTGAGTTCGCCTACACTGGCGATGGCGCCGTCGTCGGGCAAATTGAAAGAAACGCTCGTGCTTTTGGGTTTCCCCTCGGACTCGCCGGCCGCGGCCGTGATTTTTGCCAGTGATTCGGTTTTTGGACCGGGCGTTCTTTTCTCGACGGCAACAACCAGATTAGATTTTGGATCACTGACGTAATCGATCTGCACAGTGTTAAGACCCGGGCGGGTGTAGCCGGAAATATTTACGGGCAGAGACAGGGAGACGACCGCTCCGCCAAGCACATTTACGCCATTGACAAGCGCTTGCTTCAAGGGCAGGGCCCGACCTTCAATATGCAAAAAATATGCTTTGCTAATACCAGTCGAGATTGATGAGCCTGACATTGCCCTTCTTGCAGCAGGCGTCGTCAGCTCTGGAACGGTCGGTGCTTGCGAAGCGCCGACATCACCGATCGGGGCAGAGGCTGACGCTTGACTGCCGCTATTTAGTAAAATGGCAGGAGCCGAAAGGGTCAGAAGAGTCGCCATCAGTGATGATTTCATGGACATGTTAAAAATCCCTCGCTATCAGCCCTGCTTCCAGCAAGCCTTACAATCGGTCAGGCCGTGCACAATATTTTGAAATCATGCAGCCTTAAGCGGCTATTCTATCAGCTTGGTCCGTATCATAAAGTGGTTGCCATGAGACGAATTTTGCCCTCAATTACTGCCGCCCTTATCCTCTCATCGTCGGGGCTGGTTGTCCGCGCCGAGGATGGTGGCGCGCGCGGTGGCGATCCCCTGCAAGGTGGGGTCAGTGCCCTGGATGGGCGGCAGACGATGAGGGTAAATCTCGGCGGCGCAGCGGAAGGCTTTATCAACAATGGTCCGGTACTTCAGGGTGGTCTCGGCCACACCGAAAAAGTACCGCCGGAAGCTTTTCGCGCCTGGTTGACCAGCAATCATCCCAAGTTTGCTCTGGAGGCTCAGTCCATGGCGGACGGCCTGGTTGTCGATGTGAAAGGACAATGGGACCACGCCGACAAAACTCTGAAGAAGCTCGGCATACATTATGTGCAGATCCGCACGGGTGAAATCAATGCCGAGATATTAGCGCCAGCAAAAGTGTTGATCATCAATTGCGCCGGTGGAGTCAAACGTGATCGCCTGCAGTCGATTCGGGATTTTGTGCAGCGAGGCGGATATCTGCTCACGACCGATTGGGCCCTCGATAATGCTCTAGACCAGACTTTTCCCGGCTATGTGTCCTGGGATAAGGGTATTAATCATCGCTCTTTGTACGCCGCCACCTTCGTCAATCCAGACGCCGTCCTCGCTCGCGGATGCGTACGCAATGCCGCCTGGAAGTTGGATGCCGGCGCGCATCTGGTACGTATTTTGAAGCCCGAGCTGGTGCGCGTCCTTGTCGCCTCACCGGATTTGAGTATCGAAGATCCTGATCGTGCAGGCGTTCTGGCCTGTTATTTTCCCTTCGGCAAGGGCTATGTTTTGCACATGGTCGGTCACTTCGACAACAATGCCACCATCGCCGTCGGCAATCTACTCAATGATCCTGCTCCAGGCATAAGAATAAGTCTCCGCCAGGCGATCGCCACCAATTTTGTCGTGGCCGGGCTGACCGGCCTTGCGATCGGATCTGCCAATGGCAATAGCAGCGGTAATGGTAGTGCCACCGCCAGTGGTAACGGCACCAGTACCGGTGCTCCGCTAAATTCTGAAAGATTGCGGAGGCCAGGGCATTAGTGTCATTGCGAGCGCTGGAGTTTTATTCCGGTATTGGTGCCTTCGCTCAAGCCGCCGCTAATTTCGACATCGAAATCGCCGCCGCCTTCGATCAGAGTCAATGGGCCAATCAGACCTACGCTCACAATCACGGTCTGACGCCAAGCCCTCGTAATCTGGACAGCGTCAAGCCGGAGTATGTGCCAGCTGCCTCGCTCTGGTGGATGTCGCCGCCATGCACGCCCTTCAGTCGCCGCGGCAAGCAAAAAGATGAAGAGGACCACCGGGCCAGATCGTTTTTGCACTTGATTGAAATGCTCGCTCTCAAACGCCCTGAACATCTTTGCCTGGAAAATGTCGAGGGATTCAGACAATCGGCCGTTCATGCACTCCTGATCAAAAAGCTGGAAAGTCTTGGTTATCGCCATCTGGAAATTAGATTATGCGCCTCCGATTTTGGCGTGCCGATGCTCAGGCCGAGACTGTTCGTCGTCGCCAGCCGTACCGCTCAACTCCAGGCTCCGCCGCCCCCGCTAAAATCGGCACCATCATCGCTGCAAGAATATCTTTTTGAAAGAGGTCAGCAGTTTGATTGCTCGCCCGCCATGCTCGAGCGCTATGCGCCTGTACTAAACCGGGTCGACGCCGACATGCCCGGGAGCTATCTGATTTGCTTCACGAGTGGCTATCACCGCTGCAGGCAGGCCAGTGGTTCGCTGATCGAAACTGGTGGAGGGGGGGCCCGTTTTGTTTCCCCGGCCGAAATCCTCAAGCTGCTCGGTTTTGGGGCGCAATATACGATACCGCCAGCAGTGCCTCTCGAAGTAGCCTACCGTCTTGTCGGCAATAGCGTCGACGTGCGCGCAATCGACTATTTACTCGCAAACGTGCTTAAGCTGGAGCGGCAGAGTGCTGGAGGAATTGGCTTGTGATGCGCTATTCGCCAGGTCGCCTTTATCTCGCTTTTTACAAACCCTTCGAGGTACTCTGCCAATTTTCGCCTGAAAAGCTACCCGATGGCAGTGTGAGCGACAAAATAACACTTGCTGCCTTTGGTTTTCCGCCGGACGTTTATCCGGTTGGGCGATTGGATTATGATTCCGAAGGCCTGCTTCTGCTCTCCGACGACGGTCGCTTGACGACAAAATTATTCAAGGAAAATCATCCCCGCACCTATCTGGCCCAGGTCGAAAATATCCCTTGCGCAGAAAGTATTGCCGAGCTCGAAGCCGGTGTAATAATAGAGGGCAAAGCGACTCTACCGTGCCAAGCCTGGCTCCTCCCGAATGAACCGACCCTGCCTGACAGACAAAAACCCGTGCGCTTTCGTAAAAATATACCGACGGCATGGCTCGAGCTCACCCTTTTTGAGGGACGCAATCGTCAGGTGCGCAAAATGACCGCTAAAATCGGACATCCGACGCTCAGATTAGTGCGCGTCGCCGTCGGCGGCCTCCGTCTTTTTGAGCTGGGCATCACCGCCGGTCAGTGGGTGGAGCTGAACAGAGAAGAATTCGAGGCAATCTTTCTTGACTGACAACCTCTCACAAGATCTGGAATTGCCCGGTGAGTTTAATGTCGGCGATGTGGTCGGCAATACCTATGTCATCCACGGTTATCTCGGCCGCGGAGCAATGGGACATGTCTACTATGTCCGCCATCTCATGCTCGACGTCGAATACGCGCTCAAGACACTGAGCAGCGACAAAGTGACCGAGATTGCCTGGCGACGCTTTCAAAACGAAGCCCAGGCGATCGCCCGGCTCAATCATCCAAATATCGTCCAGATCTACAATCTTGGTCTGCATCAGGGTATCTTGCCCTACTATGCAATGGATCTACTGATCGGCCTCGACCTCGGCCAACAACTGAGCCAATACGGTCCGCTTCCAGTCAATAGAGCGGTCTCCGTTTTTAGCGAAGTCTGCGCCGGCATCAGTTTTGCTCATAAAAAAGGAATCGTCCACCGCGATATCAAGCCGGGCAATATTTTTCTCCTGAAAGAGCTCAGTCCCGCCGGCGCCAACGTCAAAGTCGTCGACTTTGGTATCGCCAAGCTATCCGAAACAAAAGATCCGAAAAACCAGATGCTCACCACTATGGGTGATGTCGTCGGTACGCCTTTTTATATGAGTCCGGAGCAATGTCTGGGTGAAAGGGTGGACGCCAGGTCTGATATCTATTCGGTTGGCTGCACGCTTTTTGAAGCGCTGACCGGGGTGCTCCCTTTTCGCGGACGCAATCCCACTGAAACAATGATCATGCACCAGTCAGCCGCTCCTGCCAGCTTAAGCAAGGCCGCCGGTGGTAAGGATTTTGGCACCACGATCGAATATATCGTCGCCACGGCCCTGGCTAAACAACCCTCTGAACGCTATCAGACCATGGACGCTCTCGGTCGCGATCTGCAAGCGGCACTGCACGGCGCCGCACCACAGATAGTGACGGGGGGCGCCACCGTCGACCCGCCGCAGCCTGCTCCTGCCGGTCTGCTCGACGTCGCCCCGACCATACTGGAGCGAGCCCTGCCAGCACAGGATGCAAATGTACCGCTCTTTTCGCCTGCCACAGGGCGCGGCTCAAGGGACAAAGGCAATAGAAAGCTGCTTTTGATGGTCGGAATTTCTCTGCTAATTTTGGTGCTTGTGGCAGGCACCTTTTTCGCCAATTCTCTTTTTGTCGCTCGAGGCGTCCGGCCAGTTTCTGGAATAGCAAAAGTGACCAGCCCGATAGTCGCCGGCAAAGCAGCGCCGCCTGTATCGCCGGGTGCTACTGGTCCTTCGTCTGCAGCTGCTTCCACCAACGAAAAAGTTGAGGACAAAGATAACAACTTTGGCTTCGAGGATGAATTTACCTATTACACGCCACCGTTTCCAGTCGATCAATACCCGTCGACTTCACTTCTGCTCAAGCGGCCTTTCTGCGAAGTTATCGATAGCGACGGGGTCAAATTCCGTTATTTTGATTTCCCCAAAGACATCAGCCTCGGTGTCATGACCAGTACCGACCAGGTCATTGATAAGCACTTGCGGCCTTATCTGGCCAGAGGTCGCTTTCGCATCCCGGTTAAAGACGTCTGGGTGACATTCACTCCAACCGATGCGGCCGAACACAGTCACGGCTGCCTGAAGCGCTTCAGCGCTGGAGACATCGACTGCGTCAAATTCCTCGATCAGTATAGCTCAGACAAAACCCTGGCCGAGGTGTGCGAAATCCCCGATTTGAAGATGCTGGATTTCGAAAACTGCCATAAATTTACGGCCGCTTCTGTACCGTATCTGCATCGATTTAAAAATCTGAAAACCTTCGATGGCGCTTATGGACCCTTTGATGGTGAGATGCTGCGCAAAGCAAACTGCTGGGCCACTCTCGAAGATTTCAATCTAGCTAAGCTTGAGAAGCCTCAGGCTCTGGTGGATATCCTCCCTTCCCTCAAGCACTTACGCAAACTCACTTTGAAAGATACTGATTTGAAAACAGCAGATTTTCAGACGATCGCTTCGCTTTCGAAACTCTACTATCTCTGCCTCGACGATCGCAAACTCAGTCGGGCCAACTTGCAGATTTTGAGCACTATGCCAAATCTGCAGGAGCTGGAATTGATGGGAGCTGGTGTCGACAGCAGCTACGTAGATATTCTGGCCAAATTTAAGGGTCTGAAAATCCTCTGGTTTCAAGATGAGCATGGCCGCCAGTCCGAAGAATTTAAGAAAATGAAAAAGGGCTTGCCCCACCTCGATATCCAGTACATCGACTGATTATTGCGCGAGCGGGAGTGTTTTATCGGACGCCCGGCGGGGTAAGAAATTGCCCTCAGGGTGGTGACTATGGAAGAAAAGCCAAAGGAACCCGATGCCGGCGCCAGGAACAGAGCGGCCTCCCAAGGACCGCCGCCGCGCGCTGAAAATGTCGCCGAAACGATCGGGCGCAGCCTCCATGAAGTGAGCGGTGCCGTCGGCAACCAGCTGATCGGCGCTCTTGCCCATGTCGATCTCGCTCAAAAATTTAGCGCATCGATTAACGCTCCCCTGGCCAGGCAATATCTCAAAGGACGAGAGATTATCGCCCGCAGGGAAAAGGCCGGATTTGCCGCCGATAATCATTCCGGTTTGAGCGGCGATGAAGCTGATGCCGTGCACGCTTACCGTCAAATCCACGAAGATTTGCCGAAAAGACTACCTTTTGTCGACCGCACCGCCTTGATGCGCGAGGTCGAGCGCCATATCGAAGCCAGAGTTGGTACTGCCAGTGGTGAGAGCCGTTTGGCCGACGCCAGCAATTTACGGCCGGCCCCTCCAAAGCCATTGCCTCCTGTTCGCGAGCAAGTGAGCCGCACCGGCAAGTCAAATCAAGCTAATGATATGGCAGCGTCTCACCCGCCGGAATCTCCCGGTCGTACTCGAGTCAATCAATCGCGGAGCGCATCGCCGCCGCCGCCGCATGAACCGCAAAGCTCCGAACTAAAAAGGGCGAGGAGTGCAGAGCCAAATCCGGAGCAAAAAGCAATTATAGAGACAAAGACCAAAGGAGAGCGGCGAAAAGATCCAGAACGAGACCTGAAAACTGACTCGAAACCAGATCAAAAAATGGAGCCGCCAGCAGACAAAAAAATAGATCGAAAGCAAGAGTCAGACAATGCTGGGTCTCCAAGGTCTATTCCCCCACCACATCGATCGATGTTAGAAAAATACGCCGAAAAGCCCGCCGAAAAATACGCCGAAAAGACCCAGAGCAAATTGCCGCTGGCAGCGGCATCGAGTCTTCGCTTCGTTCCTCTTGTGACGTCCAGAAGCTTTGAACTGCTGGCGGCGCAACCGGCCTCTCGCTCCGGGTTGATATTTGACCGGGATTTTCGACCTTCAGTGCTCAAATCCATATCAAACCGCGAGCCGCTATGGCAGCAGTCGCGCGCGGCCGTATCGGGCGCAGACAGACCGGGACATCCAGCAGTGCTGCCTGCTATGAGCCAGTCGCCCTTGATAGTCGATAAGAGCAACAAGGAGAAAAGCCGGAGGAGCGGTCCGGCAGAGCACACTGATACCAGAGACTCTAGACCGAGTCAGGCGATCGGCAGAATACTTTCCGCAAAGGCATTCACGAAACTAGCTAAAACAAGCTCTGTTCAATCAATCAGTCAGACATTCAGCACAGGAGGCGTTCAAAGTACAGGACCGACGTTGGCTAAAGAATTTTATCACCGTCGCCCTCCGCTAGAGGCCAAAGCCGGCCCAGGCGCTGAGGTGCTCCAGCACCAGGTTGATCGCCGCGAGCAGAGCGGTTCGCCGGACCGCAAGGTCGGAAAAAAGGAAGCGACGTCGGACCTATCGCTCCGTGGCGAACCGAGAAGTGAGGAAATATCCGAGAGGCAAACCGCGCCCGATGAGCATGCGCATACGCGCCCAGTTATACACAGCGACTTACCTGACAACGATAATACTGGGCAAGATCCGTCCTCATCATTACCTGATTCGGAGCGCGTCAGGCCAACCCGCAGCTTTATCGTCAAAGATCCTGGCACAGACAAGCAGTACATCACCGGCGCCGAGTTTGCTTTTGTGGCCATCATGGCGCTTACCGGCGCTGCCCGGGCGCGCCCCGGAGAAAGAGCAGCAGAGCTAGGGCTGGCGCAATCGAGACGTGAATATATTCTCGTCGAAGGTCAGCCATTAAGCGATGAGCTTGTCGATTCGGAATATAAAGATCGGCTGGATAATGTCCTCGCCGCTGGTGCCGAACTTTCCAGTCGCCGCTTGCAAGCAAGGGACGAAAAGACGCTTGTGAAGGTGACACCTAAAACCCAGTCGGATGTATGCGACGCCATACTGGCCAGATCAGCACGATCGTCTTCCCCGACGAAAACTCTGCTTCGTCCTCAGATTCTTGTACAGGCTGATGATGACCTGCTGGAGATCGCTCAGACACTTTTTCAGGACAGTCGACTCGGTCATTTGATTGCTGACCTGAACGCCGGCGTAAGTGAGCAGATCTACGAGCAAAATGCTCGCATCGTAAAATTGTCTAGCAGGCAAAGATTGACGTTGCCGGTCTATCAGGATATTTTGCAATATAGTCAGCGCCTTTTGGCCATCGGTGAAATGCCGCTTATCACCATCGTGGAGAGCACGGCCATCGATCGTGAATTGTTGTTTGACGGCCTTGCTCCTGTGATCGGCCTTAACTCAAAAAACTGCGACCCCCTTAAAGGCGACGGGTGACTTTACGTCCACTTCACGCAGGCTATAATCATGTTTCCGCTAGTCGACAGGAGAAATTTTTCTGATCTGGGCGCACCGTCGGCGGCCTTGCCGATCTCTTCCGATTGTTCCAAAATGCGCTAATCTAGGAGTCATGTCGCAAACATCCTCGAGCAAGATAAACACCGGTCGAGTCGACGCCCTTTTTGTCGGGCGCGGTAAAGCCGTGCGCAAAGAAGATTGCGCTTTGATCGAAGTGCGTCCTGAAGGAATAGTCGGCGACCGGCACGCCGGCGCCTTGAAAAAGGCGGACAGTCGTGACAGGGGCATCCCACGCGGCACAATGATCCGCAACTGGCGGCAGTGGTCGGCTGTGGCTACGGAAGAAATGGCGGTGATTGCCGCCGGTCTCAATCTGGCTTTGCTGGACGGCGCTCTGCTTGGTCCAAACTTGATTGTCTCCGGCATCGAAAATTTTACCAAGCTCCCGTCCGGCACTTTATTGCGTTTTCCCGAGGCCGTCCTTTTTGTCGAAGCGGAAAACGATCCGTGTACGCATGCCGGTAAAGCGGTCAAACTCGAAAACGCCGATGTCGACCCGAATCGTTTCGTCAAGGCGGCTCTGGGCCGACGCGGACTGGTCGGCACTGTGCACAGCCCGGGAATGATTCGGGTCGGCGATATCGTCGAAGTTATTTTGCCGTCAAATTAGCTGTCGTCTGCCTTGAAATAATTTCAATCCACGCGCCGCCACTGATCACTTCGGCTTGCGAAGGGAAAATTTTCTCGGTGAGCACGCGGTGTACTTCCTCGTCCCTATCCGCACAGCAATCTGCCAGGACTGTCATTTTAAAATCCAGATCGGCGGCAAAGCGCAGCGTCGAAAGAACGACACCACTGGTGGCAAGCCCGGTTAAGACAAGATGGTCGATATTTTTCCCGCGCAAGACGACATCGAGATCACTGCCACTGAAGGCACTGACACGACGTTTGGTAACGATGATATCGCCTCTTTCCGGAGCGAAAGCCGGATGGATTTCTGTTGTGGCGTTGCCCTCTGTAAAAGGCATATTAGCTGCTTTGATCTGACTGAAAGCTTTGTTGTTTGCACTGATTTCCGGCAAATCCTGACGAAACTTCACCACTACATAGATCACGGTCACGCCGGCTGTGCGCGCGGCCCTGGCCACTTGCTGTAAGCGGCCGATGTAGTCGCCATTTTCACCGAGACGATCGATGATCGCATTTTGCAGATCCATTAAAAGCAGTGCGGTTCCGGACATATAGACCTCGCTTCATTTGTTTGTATTCTCCACTGTCTGCACGCCGATACGGCCTGAGACTTTAAATAGAGCGACAATGTCAGGCTTTTCCAGCCAACACTTCCATTTCTTCTTCGACTATGCCCTGGGCTAGATCCTCAGGGCTGACAAACATATGTATTTGCAAAACTCTTCGGGCAAAAACCACGGCGAGCAGGAGGGTGAAGATGCCGATGGCAACTTGGGTTGCGCCAACTCCGGTAAAATTTGCCAAAGCCTGTGACTGCCACCGCCAGCAGTGATCGGGGCAAAAATTTGCTGCAGCCGAAAACGACGAGCGAGAGGCCACAGAGCAAGCAGCCGAGTATCACCCATAAGCTCAATGAAAGCGTACCCTTCAGCGATGTCAGATAAAGGGCGCCAATAAGCGATCCGGTTCCGGATGCTCCGGTAAGAAGACCCAGGGTTGTGGCATCGCCGTGGAAGACATCGCGGGCAAAGGCCGGCATCAACACGGAAAATGGCATGGCAAAAAGACCGCCTGAGGCAATCAAAATAATCAGATCACGGATCGGTGTAAAGCTTAGCGTATAGTCGAAGCCTTCCCTCATCTGAGAGACGGCGCTATGGCGAAATTTGGGCGCATCTGCTTGTTTGGTGCGCACAAAAAGCAGGGCTGCGATCACCGCCACATAGCTCAGGGCATTGACCAGGAAGCATATTTTTTCACCGGCCATGGTGACAAAGAGACCAGCCGTGAATGGACCGATCAAGCGAGTCAACGTAGTAATCGAAGCATTTATTCCCATGGCACTCGTCAGCTGTTCATGGTCGTCGAGCATATCGACGAGAAAGGTCTGCCTGATCGGCATATCAAAAGCGGTAATCACACCAAGGGCACCACTCAATATGACCAGCTGCCAGGGCTGCGCCTGGCCAGTCCAGACCAGAGCCGTCAAAACTCCGGCCTGAACCATACACAAAACTTGAGTCAGTAAAATCAGCCGATGTCGAATCATGCGATCGGCACTGATGCCGGCGTAAGGTGCTGCAGATTTCTGTTTTTCCAAACATTATTTGCTTTCTTCAAGAAGCGCTCCTGCTTGCGGGGCATTTTAGCGGACTGACCCGACTATTTTATAATGAATCCAGTCAGTTTCGCAAGGGCGAAAGCACGAAGCTCCGGTTTCCTTGCACAAAGCGCTTAATATGAGGATAAAGGAGATTGCTGGCCTTCTTCCGGACCCAAGGGGGAGTCCAGAAGATGTATATTCTTTCGAGTGGTAAATGAATAAATTCACCCATACGCCCTTATAATCATATGAAGGCTACGCGATAATGACTCTATTCGACTAATGGTAATTTCATGGCCCGCACTTTAGACCAGGCAAAACGAGCGGCAATATTGACGGCGGCCCGTTCCATCTTTATCAAGCAAGGCTATGCTACGTCCAAGATGTCAGACATCGCGGTTGAAGCAGGTGTGGCTCAGGGGACGCTTTATCTCTATTACGAAAGCAAAGAGGCGCTTGCGGCAGCTATCGGCGAAGATTTTTTCGCCCGCCTGACGGCTCAGTTTGAGGCCAATGTAAGGGCTATCGATGATCCGGAGGGAGTAGTGGCCCTGGTGGACTGGGCCCTGGCGATTGCCGATCAGGAACGCGTTGTTCTCTCTTTAGCTAAGGAGCGCAAAGACGCGCTAAAAAGCAAACATGAAGGTCGCATCCGTCTGGTCACGCAAATCGCCGCGGCACTGGCTGAACTCATGGCCCGGGGAGTGATTCGTCATTATGATGACGTGACGGTTCTTGCCGAATTGGTGATGGCTGTGATGCGGAGATTGCTCGTCTCCTTTGCAATCTTCGACGATGAAGACACCGCCACTCTCAAAAGCGGTGCTGTGACAATGCTTCAACACGCGCTTTTTGACGATGTCACGGTGGCAGCCTACCGCATGGTAAAGCGCAAGCAATCCAGATAAAAATGGCTAGTGAATCTACTTGGTCGATTTGAGTTTTGCTAACTGATCACGCAGCGAGTCGACGTCGCTGACGCCCAGGGTTTTGCTGTTTGCGATGCGTGCCGTCAGTATGTCCTTGAGCAATTGCTGGCGTTCTGCTTGCAGATTTTTGTCAGCGGTGACCGGGGCCAGTTCGAGTTCCTGATGCGCCTCAGCCAGCTCCGTTCGGGAGAAGGCTGGTACATTCCGCTTACTTGCTTCCTGCGCCATTTCCAGGCGCAAGCGAAGTATGTTCAGCTTTTCTTGCTCAGATAAATCGCCGCTGTTTTTGAGCGATTCGATACGATCGGCCAGCTTTTTGACCGAAGGCACTCGCATCGCCGGCTCTCGCCAATCGTGCGGAGCGGGCATAGTACCTGGCATCGGTATGTTCAGAGACGGTTTGCCGCCCATTGGACTGGGCTCTCCCCGTTCGGGGGCGGGTCCTGGGGCAGGCATCGCCACGGCTCCACCGGGTTTACCCGGAAAGGGGACCGGTGTTTCTCTTGGAGATGGCCGAGACAAGAAAATTATTCGGCGCTCTTCCTGTATATAACCGAATATGCTTCATGCTTACCTAAACCGTTCTCAATCGTAACCGTTATCATCTCGTCTGTGATGTAGGCTTCCAGATTGTTCGTACGGTCGAGATTTTCGCCGATGCCGTCGACAAAGCGATCATCGAAGCTGATGCATTTGACGTTGTGCAAATGTTTTACCTTGTCTTGAATCTGTTTATAAAACTGATCCATTTCGCGCTCATTTTTTCTAAAGACAAAAAATTCTATTTTATCTCTCGCTTTGGTGGCGATCGTGTCGGCCTTTTTAGCGGAAACACTGCCGCAATCGACCCAGAGATTGATTTCTCCGGCTTCATCGCGGGCGATTAGATCAGGCACCACATTCCAGCCCGGATCTTCATCGATACGCGGACGCTTTTTGATAAACATCAAGTAGGCCAACAACTTGAGGGCAATATGACTGCCGGCCTCGTTGTTGAAGGCCACTACGACGAGTTTCTCGCTGTAATCCTGCTTGCCGTCATTGGCCTGGATATTGAAAGAATATTTCATCGAAAAACAACCACCTGCTGCCGGAAGTGCTTAGCATACTTGATCTCCGCCAACTTTTTCAGGCTATTTCTCTACCTCATAACCAAATTCGCTATATAGCCATTCTTCAACGCCCTGACCATGGCTGCTCAGATCATTTTGCGTAATCAGGCCTCGTCTTAGCGCCTCGAATATAAGCCTTACACGCGGATTGTAGACTTCGATGCCTGCACTTTCCTTGAGGTAGCCGTCTTCGCCCTTCAGAAGTTTTGCCAGCAGCATCGAGAGCCGATTTTGCGCGCCCCTGTAGGAAATATGCTCTTTTTGCGCGATCGCCTTATCGGTCAGTCCGGCTGCGATATCGAGCAGGGTTTCGTATTCAAGATCGGTGACGGCACTGCTGCGCTCCTTCAGCCTCGCTTTAACTGCCTCTACTGCTGGTGCAATGTAGGGCAGGTCGAAAAAGACAACAGAGTTGATCGCATCGATCATTTTTTCATCACTTTCGGTCTTCAGTACATAACCATGGATGGCCTCGTCCGGCACGATTTTACCCAGCTCGCGGATATAAGCTTCATAGTGATATTGCGACCAGAACAGTATTTTTGCCCGGGGTTGACGGGCCCAGATCTCGCTTGCGGCTTTGATGCCGTTCAGCTCGGGCATGGCAATGTCCATGAGTATCAAATCAAACTGATTCTGGGCAGCCTTTTTAACAGCATCGAGACCGGTGCTTGCTTTTTGAATCTCGCTTATCGGCACGTTTTTTTCGGCAAACGATCGCTCAAGCAGCGCGCGCGCATGATCTTGTAGCGATGGCAAATCTTCGGCGATTAATATCTTCATCAGACTTTTTCTTCATAGGACTTGAGTGAAATACGTATTTCGACCAGGCAACCTTTATCATCCGCTCCCGGCAACCAGTAAATGCGTGCTCCCAAGAGGTCGGCTCTCTGACGCATATAGCGCAGGCCACGGGATTGACCACGCGCTTTGTCTTTTGCTATACCCAGGCCATCATCATTTATTGCGATGACGATTTCATCGCCGCAATCCTTCAAAGTGATGTCCACTTTTTTTGCCGAAGCATGTTTTATGATATTAGAAAGCGCTTCTTGCACAGTACGAAAAAGCAAAAGTTCTTCGATTTTGGATAACTTTCCGAAAGCCTCACCCGCTTCATTTTTGAAGCGGGCTTTAAATTTGCCGGATATTGCCGAGCGCCGCAGCAAATCGTCGATGGCGCTTACCAGGCCGAGATTTTCCAGCACGGATGGGGTGAGATTTTCCATAACTTCTCGCACTTGCGCGCTGGCCTGATCGAGCAAGGCATTAATGCGCTCTAGACTTGCTGCATCTTCTACGCTGGAAGCGATTGCCACACGCAGCGATTTTAGATCGTTCAATACCTGATCGTGCAGGTCGGAGGCCAGCATACGCCGGTCAGCTTCATCCTGGCGCACCATCAGTAGATGCGCCTCCTTGATTTCTTTTTCTTTGAGGGCTAGGACCAGACGATTATTCTGCTCCTGCTTGGCCCGCAAAGATGCGGCTCGGCCCACCCGGCCCCAGGTAAGCGAGGCCGCCATCGCCAGAGCCAGAACCGCCGGTGTGGTAATCAGGCCAAATTGCGACCAGGCCAGCCACTGGCAAAAAAAACTAATCGCAAAAAGCTGTACAACGACGATAAAAAAAGCCCTCCCCGGAATTTTCCAACCGGTCAAGTAGCAGGTCAAAACCAGAGGGATGAGCAGGCAGAGATCGGCGCTGAGGATAGCGCCGTGGCAAATCAAAAGGAAAAGAATGGCCGCCAGGACGATGCCAGCGGTCGGCAATAGAAAAACTAATGGTCCTTGCCTGAGGCTGGATAAGGGCGGCATCGCGGTTTCAGTGTGCGGTTTTAATCGGTAGTGAGGTCTTCCGGGGCTCCAGTTTCGCCAGGTAATATTTACCGACCCAGTATTCGACTGAGTTTGTCGTGCCATGTTTGACGACGAAGGATAACTTATCTTTGGCTTTGTCAAAGCTGGATTTACCCTGGATGTAGTAGTCCAGACCCATGTAGCATTCTGCCTGAGTGAGCTCATAGGTGCTTTCCTGCGATGCTTCCACCACTTTTTCGGGCTCTAACTTACCGTTTAAATAACTGAGCATCTGATAAGGCCAGATCAACTTGTCCAGGTTCTTCACAGCCGCTTGTGTGATCGCGGTAGCGCGGGTCTTATCGCCGCCGGCAAGATAGGCCAGTGCTGTGAGTACGGCAGCTTGTGCGGCAAAGTCGGAATGCCATTTTTTTTGCTTCAACCAGTTTTCGGTATTGACTGCAAGCGTTGCCGCTCGATCAGTCATCAAATATGCTCCAGCACGATTGACGACGGCGTATTTATCATTGATGTCCAGGGCGAGCGCTTTGTCAAAATCGGGAATGGCCTTTTCAGGCTGACCTTGCCGAAAGAAAACAACGCCGCGATTGTTATAAGCAAGGTGCGACTTGCTATCAAGGGTGATGGCACGATCAAAGTCGGCGAGAGCGGCCGTATATTCTTTCAATTCACTATGGGCGGTGCCGCGATCGACCAGGGCTGCTGCCACCTCGACCGGAGTGGCCGGTTTGCCTGCGGCCAGGGTCAACTCCTGCATTGCCAGCTTGTATTCCTGGCGCTGGAGAAAATCTTTGCCGAGGTCGTAATGTCTTTGATATTCCGGGCCGGCTTGGGCTGGATCGGTCAGAGCGATCTGTAGGATGCTCAGGCCGGACAACAATGTTGTCAGTCGTAGTTTGGTCCGCAGTTTTCTTAGACAATCGGGAGATGCCTTGGTGTTTTTGAAATTAGTCATAGTAAGATTTTAGATCCGAGGGAAGGTTACATTCCCTTTGGCAACCGGAGTCCGTTCAAAACTTTGTAAACGGCTCTTAACAACGCTCCCGGATACTTGCGGTGCATGCTTCAAAGGGCGTTTTTTGGGTATGTTTCTAGTGGCACATGGCGCGGAGAGTCCGGAGTTTATTCTCTTGCAAAGAGATCTGGCTAATAATGACAATGACTGGCAGTTGAAAAAACTCCAGCACGACTCTTTGAAAACGGCTGAGAGAGTCGTCGAAGTTCTGCGCGAAACCATCGAAAAAGAAGTCCTGGCCCAGGGCAAAGATTATGAGCGCCTTTTCGGCAATAAATCCGCTCAATTCGTCGAATATTTGACGATGGTGGCGCAAAAACTTGAATTGCATGGTGTTATCCATGAAGACGTAATCAACTGGTTGAATTCCGCTGCCAATGAGGGTTCCGTTCCTACCGATTATGCAAGCGATCTGCGCGATTCGCAGTCAAAAACTGTACCTTTCATTCCCGGCGGCCCGATGCATGATTTTGGCGAGCAAAGTCTGCTCGACAAATCACTGGGCAATATGGGTGTCTCTTCGGCCAGACCGAGTGCTCCCATGCCGCCGTCCATTGTCTCGGCACTATCGAGCCAGGCAGACGATTATTCAGGTCCGGGCGAAAAAGGCAAAGGCAACGGTAATACCAATGGTCAGGCCCTGCCGGGGCAAAATGCTCAGCCTGCTGGTTATCCCGTCCAATCTTTCGCCTATTCTATGCAAGTTCAGGGGCCAGATCAGGGACCAAATCAGGGGCCAGATCAGGGGCAAAATCATGGACAGAATCAGGTGCCCATGCCAAGACCAGCAAATCAGTCTCAACCAGGCGGAATACCTCAACCATCACCATTTGCCCAGCACATCTCCGCTGCGCAGCCGGCACAAAACCCGCCCGGAGTCGGTGGGGGCGCGATCTCGCCTCAAGGGACAAATCAGCCTCAGGCCCAGCCTTCAGCTCAGTTTGCTCAGCCAGCCTTTGGACAACCTGGTCCGGCTCTGCCAACGGCACCGACGCCCTTTGGTCAACCGGCCTTCAATCCCCAGGCAAATCAAGCGCCGCTGCCGCAACAAACTGTAGCATCAGCAGCTCAACCCGCGCCATCAGCTAATCTAGCGGTGACGACCAGTCAGCCATTGCCGGCACCACTCGGCAGTCAATCGACTCCAGTGGCGCGCCGGGAAGACCGCAAGGATGATGACAAGTATGTCTTTGATCCGTTTACGGCCTGGGATTAGCTTTTCGCTGAAATGACCCGCTCTAACGAGTCACGATGCTGGCGACACGATTTATAAATAGGTCCGGCGGCACATAGCCCTTGATCCGTCCCTTTTCGTTGCCGTTCGGGTCGAGGATAAGAATGCAGGGATAGGCGTCGACACCATACTTGTCTCTGACCCAGACTCCGGTTTGAGGATCTTCGGTATTGCACTTCACCCAGGTGAAGTGTCCACCCAACTGTTTGATCACGTTGGGGTTTTCAAAAACATCAGCGTCCAATTTTTTGCACCAGTGGCACCAGCTTGTATAACAATCGACAAGCACCCAGCGCCTGGCGCTTTTCGCCTGAGCCAGACCAACTCTCAGATCGTTCGACCAGGATATAGACGTCGGTGCGGCCGGCGCGGAAGCAACAGCGACCGGATGAGCGCTCGCTTTTTTCGCTTGGGCAAATGTCGCCGGCGCGTTTGCCCAAGCCACAATAAGCGTCGCTAGAAGAGCAACGTGTAGATGTTGACCCGATCCCAGCTTCCCTCTGCTCATTGTCACTACCTTGTTGCGAAGTACTCATAGGACCATTGCTAATACTACACTAACATTCTTGCAGTCTTATTCGTCGTTCAATTTTACTGCTTTGCGCAAAGCCTCTTCTGCGTCTGCATGGACTTTGCTGTGGCCACTATTGTCAGCCAGTCTGGTCTGGTTGTGTCGCGTCACATGCACCGGTTCGACCGATTCATGTCTTTGCGCTTCGTGGCAGGATTGTTCTTCGCACCAGTGCTTGAGATTGCCGAGACGACGATTGATATCTTTTATTGTCGAGCTGCTCGACAGTTCTCTGGCAAAGGGTACCCATATTTTTACTTCGGTATAGCTTTTCAGCGAAACTCTGGTATCGCCATTTTCAAGCGGTGTCAGCTCCCAGCTTCCTTCAAAAGCCTTCAATTTGTCCGAGCTGACGAGTAAGTAGTCGATCCGCTTGAAGGGGACTTCGATTTCTCTATAAACCAGATGGGCTGTACCGATCACAGGTAGATTCGAAATCTTTTCGTCAATCACCGAGGTATCTTGATGCTGCGACACCAGTCGACGCTGTTCAGGATTGCTGGTGCGAGAATTTTGGATACCTTCAAAGACCATTTTGACTGGTGCTTTGATTACTAGAGACTCTTCGACGCCCTTGCTTTTTCCCGCCGCCAGACAGATCGGTGTGGAGGAAAGAGACGGCAAGAGGAGAGGCGCGAGCAATTGTATGGCTAATAAACCGACTGTGAAACTTGCTTTTTGCATGGTAATTTACTGATTGAATGTGTAGCGATACTGTTCGAGTGGATTGAATCCAGTCGAATCAAGAAGTCGGTATATAAAAGCCTTCCTTATATGTCATACCCCACGGGCTCCCATTTTTAACAAAAGTGCTCCCGGAAAAAGGCTACTATTCTTGACTGGATGTCATTAGACGACATTTTGCTGTTCCTCCTAAAAGCGGTAATATACTTGCCAGCATCCCCGCTCTTTTGATTACGATAAACAACTAAGGAAAGAAATTTTGCCAGCAATGACCAATGCAACAGATAAAACCCTTTCCACCAAGCTAGGAGCTTTTCTTTCAATGGCCATTTTCTATCTGGCCTGGGCCGCGCCGGCCCTGGCTGAAAAGGTCGAAGCGACTCGAGTCGGCCTCACCGAACATCCCGTAAATCCAGTGATCATCGGCATATTTTCTGTACTGAACGTTATTGCAGGCATCGCCATCGTCAGCACAATCGTTTTTAGCGTGTGGTGGTTTCTGACGCGCAAGGACGAAGAGGAAGAGGAAGAAGGCGCCGATTCTACCGAGGCTAAAAAAGAGGGCGAGGAAACGGTACCTGCCCCTTCAGAGGCCGGCGAAGCTAAAGCTGAAGAGAAAGCCGAAGAAAAATCTGAAGCTAAGGCCGAAGAGAAAACCGAGGACAATAAAGACGAAGCCGCCTCTGAAGGACAGAGCAAAAGCGACTAGTCGCTTGCCAGGCGTTTGTGCCGTGTTTAGCTTTCCTGTCCGAGAAAACGCATAGAAATCGCCACCATCTCGCCATGATCCGAAGGCAGTGTGGTGATTCTCAATTCGACGCGATCCTCTTCCACCCTGGTGACGATCTTTTTGTCTTGTGGTTTTTGTAGTTCATTGGGATCGAGGCCGGCGATAATTTTGTATGAGCTGACCAGAGCCTGGTGTATCTCTCCCGGCAAAACACAGTCTGCAAGCAACTCTCCATGCAGGAAATAGCGCAGGGTGACGCCGCTTGCATCAGGTTCGAGGTGGATGTCCGAGCAACGCTTTTGCGTTGCTTTGCCGATAATCTCATGGGCGAGCAGCATAATCGATGAATTTTGCTGTTCTTTGAGCTTATTTATGTCGGTGTCTTCCATGCCGCCGAGTTCCGATTCGACGACCTCTTCGAGAAGTTGTCTGGAAGCGTCGTTGTTGAAGCTCTTATTGGATTCGATCGATTCGACAAGGTGTTCGGCGACGCTCGCCACAACTTCTTCGATGTTGTACTCAGCAGTCGGCAGCGAGGCACCGTTGCCGGTCGAAGAAGAAAAAACAGAGACAGGGGTCTGAACAGCTGCGGTTGACTGTTGATTGTTGTCGGTTGAAGGCGGCGCCACGACACTATCTTGCACCACCGATTGAGCCGCCATCGGCGAAAGCATCATGTCTCGGTTGAGGGCTGGTAATGTGTGTGCGGTCACGGACGCAGCCGGTTTACGACTGGCCAGGATATTCGGAATTGGTGGAGCAGCAGAATTCGTTGGCAGGGAAGAAGGTGCGGAGGGAAGAGTAGGCACCACCGGCAAATTGCTCGGTACCATTGGCCCGGCAGTCTCGACAAGTGGCGCGGGGGCTGGCACTGCCACTGGTGCCGGGGCGGCAACGACTTCCGCTACGGAAGCAACTGGAGCTTCGACAGGAGCTACTGCAAGAGCCGGCACATCCGCGGCTTTGATGGCAGGCGCTTCGAGAGATGCAGCCACGGGTGATGCCACCGCAGCAGGTGCTTCGCTGGCAACTTCTTGCGGTTTGCGCTTCGGTTGCACCGTCGGCAAAGGGATCAAAGGCATGTCGGTATCATCGTCATCATCATCGAGACCCAGTGATTTAGCCAGATCGAGCTTGAAGGCCTCCGGCAGCGATCCGGAGTTTTCAGCGCCTTTGTCCGTCTCTTTGATCGGTGCAACGGCACTGTCTGCGTTCAATACCGCCGAGACAACGTCGACGGCTGGGGGCTCGATTTTGAGAATAGGAGCGTCATCGATACTTGCGACGCCCACTGGCGGAGCCGGAGCGACTTCCGGAGCAGGTGCTGGAGTCGATGCGGTAGCAGGCTCAGAATTTAGAAGAACGGCATCGAGCAGGGCCGACAATTCGGAATGTTCAGGCAGTGACGGGGAAGGGATCGGCTGCGCCGGTGGTATCGGCTCTGGTGATAGCGGCTCTGGTGCTAGCGGCTCTGGTGGCGGCGCCGGGATAGCCGCCTGGGGAGCAGCCTCAGGAACGGTCATCGGTTTGCGGCTGGGCTGAACCGTCGGCAAGGGGATGTCGTCATCATCGTCATCAAAATCATCGTCGTCGTCATCGGCAAAAAGCGATTGCAAGTGCCCTTTCGGTACTTTGACACCAGGTTTGGCTAGGGCGGGCGGTGCGCTGGGGGCAGGCATCGACACAGCGACTGCCGTGGCAGGCTCTGCGGCAGTCGCTGCTTCAACCGTAGAGAGGGGAGCAGCAGCTGCGGCCTGGGGACTTTCGTAAGTGTCGCGCATAAAAAATTCGAATTCATCAGCCGTACAGACCACTTTTTTCAAATGACCCGATTTCAACTCCACCCGCACGGCGTCGAGGGCGATCAGATCATCGGGGTTGACCATGGCGATCGTAAATTGAGTACCGGCCCAGGCGACTGGAACGACTCGATGTTTGTACTTGGTGTTAAGGCCGAGCAGATCGGCCACTTCCTTGACCGGCGGTGTCTTCGAAAGCGAATAAAAATTGACGCCAAACTGCAGTTCAAGCGCGTCTTTGAGCTGATGATAAGATAATAAACCGAGTCGCTCCAAAACGAGCGTCAGCCGCTCTCCGGACTTAGTCTGCTCCTCATGAGCGGTGGCCAATTCCTCTGGAGTGATCAGTCCGATGTCTAACAGTAAATCCCCGATTTCGTTACCAGCGGACATCGCTTCTCCTGACGATTTCGCACGCAAACTTATTCCCAAGCTCACCACGCATTCTATACGACTCTCTAGATCTTTTTGTGCCCGAGGAAAATTTCAGCTAAACATCCGTCAGCAAAGGAAATTCCCCAATTCGACTAGCGAAGGTCTTATAAACAGAATTGATCTCAGGGCAACATTTTGATAAGCGGCTGGCTGGAAGCCATGTCGTTCAAAATATCGGCAACGCTATAGTGACAGCGTTCGCTAGGAGAAATATAGGAGACCGATTGATCACCGACCGTATCGTTTAGATTATCGGCAAGCTTCTGGTATCGGGCCGGGGCGATCTTCATTTTTCGTAGCAGAGCCAGACTGAGGAGCCGGCCGGCCGGGGTCGCTTTTTCGACCATTTCCTCCAGAGTGTCGACCTCAGTGGGGCCGAGCTTTTCTGCGGCGAGAAGGGTTTCGCGAGATCTGGCCGACCGCAAGGTGCCGTCTTCGATGACCGTCGCGGCGGCAATCTCGCTGAGGCAGGTCGGCAACTTATGGCTGTATGTCACCGGACTTGGCTGTTCCAGCTCCTTTTTCGCAGCCGGCGCAACCGACGGTGCATCCAGAGGGGAGGTAGTGATTGGCGAGGCCGGCACGCTTTTTCCCTGGCTGCTATCGGCCATACCTTGATCCGCGGCCGTGCATGGCAAAGCGGCGGACCCAGAAACCAACAAAAGGCCAAGGGCAAAAATCGCTCGCTGGCGATCATTCGTAGCTCTGTCAGATTTCATGGTTTCCGCCGCTCTATCCAGGCTTAATTGGAGGCTACTTGAGGCCGAGCAATTCTACTTCGAATACCAGAGTGGCGTTCGGCGGGATTACACCACCGGCGCCCCGGGCGCCATAGCCAAGATCCGGCGGAATGGTCAACTTGCGTTTGCCGCCGACTTTCATCGACATCACGCCTTCGTCCCAGCCCTTAATGACCTGGCCGCGGCCGATCGAAAACTCGAAGGGTTGACCACGATCGACCGAACTATCGAATTTGGAGCCGTCAGTGAGCCAGCCGGTGTAGTGCATTACGCAAGTCTGCCCGGCCTTCGGGCTATCGCCGGTGCCGACTTTCAAGTCTTCATATTGAAGACCGCTTGTACTGGTTTGTGTCATTGCTATTCTCCGCAAATATTTTGTTGGATGACTATTTAATGCCGAGCAGTTCTACGTCAAAGACGAGGGTGGCATTTGGGGGGATCTTGCCGCCACCTGCTCCACCGGCGCCATAGCCGAGGTGCGGGGGGATGGTCAATTTGCGTTTGCCGCCGACTTTCATCGTCGCAACGCCTTCGTCCCAACCCTTAATCACATTGCCTGCGCCAAGGACAAACTCGAAAGGCTCGCCACGATCGACCGAGCTATCGAATTTTTGACCATTGGTGAGCCAGCCGGTGTAGTGTACGACCACAGTTTGCCCGGATTGCGGGGTGGCGCCGGAGCCAACCTTGATGTCGTCATATTTGAGGCCGCTCGGCGTGGTAACACCGGCCAGAGTGGTCTGTGCGCCTGCATCAGCGCTGGTCTGACCGGCCGGGGCGGCGGCACTGTTAGATGGATTGGCAGCAGTGCTCGGCTCGACGGCCTGCGAACAAGCGCTTGTTGTCAAACCGGCGACCACGGCCAGGGCCAATCCCAGACCAGTCAGGTGTTGAGCTTTAGTAAACAATCTCTGCTCCTTGCTTCTTTCGCAAAATATTGCGCTTGGGGTGCGTGGGGTCCTTGACCCCGAATTCGCCCATAGTTATAGCAGACGTAGGCTAAGGTGCCATTAACGGCCTGAGGCAGAGGGTTTAAGCCTGACAATTATCTATATTGAGCTTTTCGCAATTCGTATTCCCACCCTTTACCGGGTCTGCCATGTGCGTGAAAATCAGAGAATATTTATCTTTGCAACCGTGGCGATGGCAGTAAACAGCGAAATATCCAGAGATAGCGGAAATACGGACCAGGCGCCCGCCGGAGCCTCTGCGCTCGCTCGCGAATACGCTCAATCCCTGGCTCCCAGTGATTTGAGTGTCGGCGAACGCAGCAAAATCATGCTCGGCGCCGCCGCTGAAGGCACCCTCTCGCACGCCGCCGATGAAATAATCAATCATCCCGGCCGCACTGCCGGTCAGGTCCTTGGTGCCGCCGCCCTCGGTCTGGCCTTGCACGGACCGACCTGGACACGCTTGCCGGCCCTGGCCGTTGCCGCCGTCGGTACTATCTCTTACGCGCATTCGCTGGCCGAGGCTGAATCGAGCGCCGCCTCCACTTTTAGCGCTTTGAACAGCGGCAATATCGAGAAGAGTCGTGAAGAGTTCAAAGCTTCGCTATCACCGGTTATTTTTGATACGGCCCTGATGGTCGGCGCAGGCGCCGCCACATCTCATCTGGCGGCCCGATTGCCGCTCGAAGCTCCTAAGCTGGAAGTGGCTTCGACCGTCGCCCTGGCGCGTGATCATTTAGCCAATTTGCTCGCTGGCGGCTTCCCACCCGGAATGACCCCGGCTCTGGCTGGAGCGGAGGGATTGGGCTCTGCTGGCGCTTTTCGCGGCGGCAAAGTCTTCGCTGCCGCTTCCGAGGGCCGGCCGCAACGCCTGACCGATTTTTTAAATGCCGGCAAAGCTCCGGAAGCGCAGGTCATGGCCATGACCAACCAGGGCAATAGCGGTGGAGCGCGCGTGGGCGGCGACGGCATCCAGGTCAAGGCTTCCCGCGGCCTCAACGGCGAGACCTTCTATACAATCGACAATTTGCCACCCGGTCGCACCGTCAATGTCAGCCATGACGGTACCGCCGTCACCAGTGTGGCTTCGGATGGTAAGGTCATGGTCGGCTTCAATAGCGGCGAAGGCCGTCAGCTCGATCTTGGGCAGCAAATTTCGCGGCTGGTGATGATCGAACATGCAAGCGGTCTCAAACAATTTCACTTCAACAGCAAACTCATGGCCGATCTGGAAGTGGACGCCAATAAACACACGATCCGTGCTTTGCTCGGTAACGGCGATCACCTGCATATGATGGACAATACTCCTGGTGGTTACACGCATTTTCCTCATAAAGACGGCCTGCAAACCTGGGTCGAGCATGGCGGACGGGTTGTCGTGCAATTACCGAATAATACCGTGCGCGAAGTGCGTATCCCGAGTAAGTTAGCCTACATCCGCATGCTGGAGAAGAGTGACGGCGGCAAGCAATTCCGCTTCCTCGATGAAAATGGCTCGCCGGTGGCTCAAAAAGTGGAATTGCCCCCGACCCCAGAACTTCAGGCCGCCAAAGCACCGGATGAGGTGCGCAACTGGCATGATCTGCGCAACTATATAAGTAGCAGGCAAGCGGCTCAGCAAACTCTGCACCAGCAAGATCTTTCCGCTCAGGGCGGCGGCGGCGGCGTTTATCGCGTCGAGCCATCCCCCGGTGGCGTTCTCCATAATCACAACAGTCATCACACGCCGGATCAGTTTGCCCGAATGGTGCGTGTCCAACCAAGCCTCGAGCGCACCATGGCGCACGAATTGGTCGGCATACCTTATAACATCATGCGCGGCGACGACCTCTCTTCGCCGGCATCAATGGGACTGGCCCTGCAAGATCACGGCTGGCTGGTCACATCCTATCTGGACAGACTGGATCATCAAGACGATGTTTACGGACACCATGACTGGTTTTAAAGCAAAAAACGGAAAGCTCAACCGACGGCGTCTTTCAAAGCACTCTTAGCGGCCAGAAATTTGGTAGTCACCTGCAACACTTTGGCTTCGTGCGTCAGTCTGCCGTGTGTGTCTTGCAATTCGAGCAGTGCCTGCTGGTCCTCCGGCAATACACCGTACATGGTGCTCGCCACCCAGAAGGAGAGATCGAGCGGATCCTTGGGCAGATCCTCGGGGATGTCGACGTCTTTTTCGGTGAGTTTGCTCGAGAGACGCAGGATATCTCGGATGTAGTCGAGCACTTCGCTTGTGATCTTATTCAGCTCCGGTCCGGCTGGCGCATCTTCGAGCCATTCGATTTCACCCTGGAGATAGGATTTATCTTCAATTGTTTTGACTACACGGAAGCGCCTGCGCCCCAGGGTAAAAATATTCATCCGTCCGTCGGGCAATTTTTCACAGTCGATTATTTCAGCCGCTGAGCCAACCGAAGCGGCTTGAGAGCTGCTCGGATCGTAAAGCAAAACGCCAAAAAGTTTGTCGCTTTCCAGGCAGGTATTGATCATTTCCCGGTAACGCGGCTCGAAGATATGAAGAGGCAAAGGCGAGCCGGGAAAAAGCACCACGTCAGGCAGAGGAAAAAGAGGCAAGATTCGTTTTTTTGCAGTCAATGCCGTGTCTCCGCTGTAAGTCTCGGCACAATGTCTGCTAGCTAACCGGTCTGGCGGCCGGCCTGGCCGGTGTATACGCACAGCAGGCGGGATCGCAAAAATCCGGTGCCGCCGGATCCTGACCAACAGCCTGCCGCTGCAAGCCCTCATTTGATTGTAGCCTTTCCACAATCAAATCTCCCATCATTCTGACAAAAAGTGGATTAGTGCCGGCTGCGGTCGTACGGACAAACTTCATGTCGAGAGACTCCGCAAGGATTCTGGCCTCGGTATCAAGATCGTAAAGTACTTCCATATGGTCCGATATAAAGCCGATCGGATGGACCAGCACATTTTTGACGCCGGCCTCGTGCAGACTGCGCAGGTGATCGAGAATATCGGGCTCGAGCCAGGGTTGCACGGCCGGTCCGCTACGACTCTGGAAGACCAGTTTGGAATCACTGAAATGGCCGGTCACGATAGGATTTTCGGTCACGAGGCGACAGGTCTCGAGCAGTTGATTCTGATACTGGCAGGTCTGGGCCATGGCATTGGGTATGCTGTGAGCGGTAAAAGCAATGTGCAAGGTAGCCTGTTCGTCCGGGCTAAACCTTGCCAGACCGCTGGAAACTTGCTCACTATTGGCCTGGATAAAATCAGGATGGTTGTAAAAAACACGCAGTTTGTCTACAACTATGCCGCTTGCCTGGCCGCTCTCCTGAGCATTGGCCTGATCCGCTTTCTGTATATCCTCCAGATATTGCCGACAGCCGGAGTAGGAACTGTAAGCTGAGGTAACAAAGGTCAATACGCGTTTGATTCCATCGGCCTGCATTTGTTTAAGCGTGTCGGCCAGCATCGGATGCCAGTTGCGATTTCCCCAGTAGACAGGAAGTTTGATTTCGCGACTGCTCAACTCGGCTTCCAGAGCCGAGATCAGAGCGCGGTTTTGACCGTTGATCGGGCTTACCCCGCCAAATTGTTCGTAATGATGTGCTACTTCTTTCATGCGCGACTCGGGTACATTTTTGCCGCGCAGCACATTTGCCAGGAAGGGCATCACATCATCCATGCCCTCGGGGCCGCCGAATGAGAGAAATAAAATAGCGTCATAGCTGGACATAATAAACCCTTAAATCAAAACCAATTAGACATTACCGGCGGGACCGGCAATCAGCTACCATCTTGGCTGGTGCCGATGAATGTTCTGTGAACTATGGCGAGAGAATCACGTAAAATGACCTCATGTCACACCCAAGAGCCCTTCAATTTTATAGTGTTTGCGGCCTGATCGGCCTTTTATCATTTTCAGTTTGCCTGCGTAGTTCGCTGGCCGCTGCCCCTGCCGGCGCCGCCGAAAGCGCTCTGGCAAAGAAGGTGGAGACTAAACCGGGCGAGTACAATGTCGATTACGACATCCAGCCGCTCAAGGGCAAGCTCGACCGCGTACCGATGTTTAACTCAAACTCTCCCGAGATTGTGCCGGACAGCGGCATCTTGCTCTCCACTCTTGACCCGAAAAACAAGAGACATCCCGAGGCTCATCTCAAGTATGCAGTCAAGGGGCCGTTTACCATTTTCTTCCATCATATAAACAGGCAGGATGAAAGTGGCCCGCGCAAACTTTTGATAATCAGTTTGCTGGTTTACAACCCTGCTTCGAGCAAGGCTTCCCTCACCTTTCATTCTTTGGCCAGCTATGTCAGTCAGCCCGATGCACCTGTACCGGTACAGCCTCTGCCGCCTCTCTGCGCCGACGACGAGGGCAAGGTATACGCCGGTCAGGGCGACCGTGTCGCTTCTGATTACGTGCGCGGGGCAGCCGACTTCAAATATCCTTTTACGATTAACGTCGCTCCCCGATCGTATGCGCTGGTAAGCGAGTTGCCGGTCAAAGTTTACGGCGCCTCATCAGCCAATGGTCGCAGTTATTTTGCCGAAGCCGAGGCGAAAAAGCCGATTCAGTTGGCGCTGCTCGGCTCGTTCCGCGAAGATCTAGAAGTATTTGAGCGCTCAGAAGTATGGCGACCTCAAAGCGCCACAGATGAGATGGAGGATTTGATTGAGCGTGGTAGCGCCTTTGGTGCAGGCCGAAAAGATCGCGGCAATAGAGATCTGCACTCACTGCAAAAAATGCTCGAAGAAGACAATCTCGCCGGTCCGCGCGAGGGCGACAAGCGGGCTCCGACGCCGCCCGGGAGCAAGCAGGCAATCGTCTACGGTCGCGTCAGCGGCGTGCAGCTAGGAAGTACTCTGACGGCTGAGCGCTCACTTGATCTGCAGGTCGCCACACCGCTGGCGGTGGCATACCCAGTAAGCTCTGTCGAGCAGGGGACGATGGGCACTGGTGAAATACAGGCGGCACCTTTGATTAGGCGTTATAAAAATAGCGCCTATGCCGCTCATGGCAACTACTGTGTCCATTATCAAATCGATTTAAAAATTACCAGCCATGATAAAGCGACCCGGTCCGTTGCAATCGCCCTGTCGAGCCCGCTCAAAACAGACAAGAACGAGGATTATTTGACGTTTTTTAAGGAGCAAGCCAGGCCGGTCTTCTTCCGCGGTGTGATCAAAGTTAGCGAAAGCGACAATCAAGGTAAAATCGCCGACGATGCCCCGGCGCATTATTATCATCTCGTAGCGCACCGTGGTGAACGTCTGCCGCCATTTACCAGACTGCAAATGGAACCCGGCGAGAATAGAACGGTGCGAATCGAGCTCTATTACACCCCGGACGCGACGCCACCACAGATGCTAACGATAGACAGCGAAGTAAACGCAAGGCCTGTGACTATCCCTGCGCCTGCGGAGCAATCGGCAAATCCGGCCGACAAGAAGCTCTCTCAAAAGTCAAAGGGTCGGAACGAATAATTCCGGCTCGTTGACGTTAGTGACAGCGGCGGCCCATCCGTCTTATAATTGGTTTTTCACTTGCGGCGGTACCTGGAAATGCTCGAACATTTGAACTGCCGCAGAAAAAGAACGCGCTTTTACTATTCTCTCAGTGTCGGCTTAGCAGCCGGCTTTTTAATCTGCCAAGCCTTGGACGTTTCAGCGCAGGACGCAAAAACGCAGTCGACCAACCTCCACGTCTTGACCATCGAAAAAACAGCCGCTCAAAAAGACATACCAGCGGAGACCCCCGACCGCTCCAAAATCTACAAAGAATGGTCGATCTCGGCTAACAAGGTTGAGGTGAGCGCTGATACTGAACGAGTCATTGCCCATGGTTCAGTGCGTGTTGCAGTCAAAGACCAAAACTCTATTTTGTTTGCTGACGATGTCGTTTACGACTGCGTTACCGGCATAGTTGAAGCGCTTGGCCATGTGGCCATCGTTCGCAATAATGAACGCACGGAAGGGGCTCGCTTCAAATTTAAAATCAATTCCGACGAATATCTGCTCACTCAAGGCGATATTTATGTGGGCCGACCGAAGACAATCTCCCGTTTATCATCTTCCAGCGGTTCGATCAAATTACCTTCAGATCGCACCGCGCTCGAGCGCTTCCTCGACGATGACGACGACTCGAGCGGTTCCGACCTCGATGATTTAAAAACTCTTTTCACAGGCAAAGGTCCCCGGCGTCCCAGTGCAGAAGACTCTAAATCACAGAACTCTAAATATATATGTACTTGAGAGGGTGAGCGCGGCCAATTCCTGGAGCAAGGTAAAATTGATGATTTCAGTCAGCGAAGAGGCGATCGGCACCCTCTCCTCACAAGCCGAAGTCTGCATGATTTTCCGGTACGATCGCATTTTTGAAATCGTAGTTGAAGAACCTGGATTCAATGGCTTCAAGCTGGTCGAGAAGCACCTGCCCGACTGGCGCACTAAGGATTATGACGCTGTAGCCGACGATATGCCGAGCGCCTGGGCCAGGCGTTTCGATGTTTCGAAGTGGGGCTTCCTCGTCGCCCGCGATGACGGCAATCGCGTAGGCGGGGCGGTCATTGCTTATGACACTATTGCCGTCAATATGATTGATCGAGCAGAACAAGCGGTGCTCTGGGATTTGCGAGTTGCGCCAGATTACCGATCCAGGGGTGTCGGATTGATGCTATTTCAGGCCGTCGAGGACTGGGCGCGCCAGAAGGGCTGTAGCGAATTAAAAATCGAAACGCAAAATAATAATGTCGCCGCCTGCAAGTTTTATGCCAGACGTGGTTGCACCCTTGGTGGCATCAATCGCTTTGCTTATCCGGCGTCGTTCGATGAAGTGCAGATGCTCTGGTACAAGAAGCTGGCATAAATCAACAGGATCAGATATTTGTCTTCAGTCTCGTCTTGATCTTTGCCTGCAACCTGCGATCGCCGCTCTCCTGGGCTTTTTTTAGCGCCGTTTGCCAGTCTACTTGTGCGCCGTGCAGGTCACCTTGTTTTTCGCGCACCTCGCCACGTGTATAAAATACTTCTGGATAGTTGTCATCGCGGATGACGACCTTGTCTAGATCGTTAAGGGCACCGCTAAGGTCTCCTGTCGCCAGGCGGGCGACGCCGCGCAGATAAAAGGCTTCAGTGTATCTGGGATTCAATTTGATGGCCAGCTCGCAATCACTGATTGCCGCTTTGAATTCTCTAGCGCGAGCTTCAGCTTCTGCTCTTCTGAAATAGCCCTGACTATGGTGGGGGATCTGATTGAGGGTTGTATCAAAGCCGCCGGTCATTGATTTTATACGGCTACCGGCACCGGTCAAGTTACTGCTACCCGGCTCGGACACAGGCTGTACCTCTATGGAGGCGACCTTGCTCGAGGTGTGGGCAGTGCTGCTCCTGTCTATTGACGGGCTCGGATCTACAAGCTTAGCCGGCTGCTTGTGACGTGTTTTTTTTGCGACCTTGACCGCAGGAGCCTCAGCGGGAGCTTCTTCCTCCGGAAAAAGCTGGTAGGCCGGATGGGCCAACGCCGGCTTTGACGAGGCGACAGTGCAAACACTGGCGACAGTTGCCGCTAAAGCGGCAGCAAAAAGACAATGAAGACCGACATTGGATTTAGATGATCTGGAAGCGAATGACACGTCAACCCTGTTGATTTGCGGTGCAGAAGGACCGGCAAGACTAGCCCGATACAGGAGAGACTTGCCGCCGCCTGAAAAGTTGCCATCCGAGGCTTAAATTTTTAGATCAAGGTGATCCGGTTCGCTCAGGCGACATTGACCTGTTCATTGCTATCTGTCATCCCCGTCACCGAGCCCTTCTTAACATTACCAAAGTCCAGCTGAGTCTGGACGTAGACTCCGGAAGTCCAGTTCATCGCTTTTGTGTTGAACATATTTTGTTTAGCATCGAGTTTGACGCCGTTGAGCTCGTAATAATCGTAGTTATAGGTGCCGGTGTTGGCGTTGCCCGTGTCGTTTATCGACGCCCCGATTTGCAGATCATATTGTTTGCCGGCTTCGATCGGTCCCAGGGAACCTTCATCGACCCACTGCGACTTTTGAGTATTCCAGAAGTCCACTTCTCCTGTTTGGCTATTGATCTGGGAGCCGAGTATGCCAAAAGTCTTGTCCGGACGCTGGAAAACTATGTCTTTTTCGATTTCGTGCGTATTTTGCAACTGACTGGCAGTCAGACTGAATGTATCATTCAATTGAATTTTACTGGCATTATCCGCCTGGGCGGATTTGATGTCGCTGCGCCAGAGGATGTCGCCCCAGGCACCGCCCTTGGCTGAGTAATCGATTTTGTCTGGACCGCTTTGAGTGACGCTGTCAGATTGGATATTGCCGCTGCCCCCAATTTGGGAAGCAATGGTGTTGACGAACTGATTGGCAGTAACGTCGAGATTGTTATAAGAGGCAGAGCCGGCAGGCGGTGGAATTTTATCCCCGCTACCCGAGCCGGAATTGCCGGAGCCGGAGCCGCGCTTTTCGAATTCCTTGGCATAATTGCCGAGTGGGTAGTAAGCAGTGGTGTCACCGGCATCGCTCTTCAATCCTTGCTTCCAGAGAGTATTGGCGTCGGCTTTGAGCGTCGAGTGCTCGCCTTGCATGACGCCTTCGAAGCTTTTGAAATCAGGAGCGTCTTTCTTCAGGGCAAATACATCCTGCCGAAGGACAGTTTCGTCACCATCAATTTTTGCCATTTCCTGCTTATAGGCAGCGGAGCCCTTAGTCATCTCTCCCAGAGCTTTCACATCCGTGGTAAGAGTTTCGCTCCCTTTGTTCAAGCCATAAATATCGTTATTAAAATTCAGTGACGATGTCGCCTGAGTTTCCACCGCGCTTTTAGTAGAGGCGATGACGCTCTGCCAGTCGGCCACGCTCAGGCTGTTTACCAGCGCATCAGAAGGCTGTTCAATGGGCTGTACTTTGAGATTTTCCTGAGCTTCGACCTGGTGTGTCATTTTCTGTCCTCGCATAAGCAAAGTAAGACCGACATCAGGGGTGGTGATGCCGCTTCAGGACTTCAGGTGATCTTGGTAAATAGCCGGGCCGATTGCGACGTCATCCCGGACTATAGCGGAGCTGTACTTGCTTGAGGTTTCCGACTTGTTAACTGGCGAGGCGACTGAAGAAAAGTCGCCTCAATACCAATTGAAACCCATAAAATGCATCAGGGGCTTATCCAGAAAAATGCCCAGATAGGTACCGACGGCTATCATTGGACCAAGCGGGATTAGAGTTTTTCCGACCGACTTATCTCCTTTTGCCAGGGCTCGCAGGACATATCCGACCGCTGCGTAAGCAAGCGAAAAATAGAACCAGGCGATCAACATCTTGATTGGGAACAAGCAGGCTCCAATCGCCGCCCACAATTTTGCATCGCCGGGCGCGATCAGTTGCTTGCGCCTGAGCGCTTGCGGTCCGGCGACAAGCAGGAGGCCGAGGGCGCAGCCTGCTGCCGACCAGAGCGCGGCCTGGCCAGAAGCGGACATATTCCCGGCAGCGAAGGCCTGGCAAACATTTAGGATGAAGCCGCCAAGTGCTGCAGGAAATGTGATCCAGTTGTAAATCATACGCGTGCGCAGATCGGTGATGGCACCAATGGTGACACAAATTAAAATCAAAATTTCGGCCGCTGTCAAAGTGTGCATGGATTTCTCGAGGTCAATAAAATTGGCATCAGCGCCAGAATCAGGTTTTGGTGTTTTAGATCTATAAAATTCAATAGAGACTCCCCTGCTCAGTCGTTATTAAGATGGCGACTCTTACCCATTATGTCAAAGCTGGTCACTCGATACCATAGATTGCCTAACGCTGACGATTTTTATGCCGTCTTTACGCCGCCTCGACTACTTTGAAAAGGAAGCCCGGACGAAAGGGACAACCTCACAGGAGCGAGCGGTCAATGGCGAATAATAGTGGTGATGCAGTCAGTCAAACAGTTAGCGATTTCAATCAGCGCCGGGCCGGTGACGATTTCAGTGCCGCAGCCTCGGATCTGGTGGCACTGAAAGCATCGGATATGACGCACTTCAAGGATAACCTCGATCAAATCAATCAGCAGGTTGACTTCAAGAAACTTGGTTTCAGCGAAGACTTTACTATTCTCAATTCTCATGCCGATGAAATGGAGACACAGACTCAGGACGGTCAGCTGCAGGTCCGCAAAACGAGCGATCTGAATAATATAGAGGCTGTGGGGCATCCGGCACAGGCACCGTCAACAGTGGCCGCTCCACCTGAAGGCACGATTAAAGAGGCAGCGCCTTCAAGCACAGCTCCTGCTTCTGCCGATAGCACCGCTCCGGCGGACAGCGCTACTGCAGTCGCCGGTCAAGAAGCCAGACCGGCTATCGAGGCGATCGGAACACACGGTCGCACCTTATCGGTCATGCCGGACGGCAGCGCCTCCTATACGGCCCAGGCCAATAATGGCGACTGTTACTGGCGTGTGGCGGCCGATGTTCTATCGACGCGCACCGGTCAGCAACCGAGTGATGCCGATGTGAGCAATTTTGTCGATGTCCTGGCTAAATACAATAATAAAACCAATCCCGACGAACTTGCCGTCGATGAAAAAATTATGATTCCACCGCCGGCTAAAGTAGATGCGGCTGCCCCGGATACGCAAGCGACACCAGCTACCCAGGCCGGTGACGCCTCAACTACAGCTCAGGCAGCCGATACGACCCAGACGCCGCAGCGCGGCGACACAACAGTTGCGCCACAAACGGGCGACACGTCCCTGGCGCAGCAAAGCGGCGACGCTGCCGCCTTAGCCCAGCCCGATCAGACAATTCCGACACGCCAGAACCAGTTTCTTGCCACCACCGACAACGTGCCCGCGACGATTGTTTCCCCAGGTGATGGCACCCCGCTCGCGACCCAACCGACAGTCGACGAGTCCAACGCCGCTGCCACCACGACTGATGTCACCTCACAAGTAGTATCGCCAGCTACTATTGACTCTCAGTCTGTGGCTCCGGTAGCGCCGGCGGCCCTGCTCCCTGAAGTTGAGGCATTGAAACCGCAAAGTGGAATCTATAATGTCATTGCACCGCCGGCTCAAGGTCTCGGACAATTTGGCGAAACCTGGAGTGATGCCAGAGACATGGCCGCTTCGCGCAACAACGAAACCGAGGCCGATCTGGCCGATGGAACCAAGACTGATACCTACAGCGGCTATTTGCAGGATGGCATCATCAACAACTGGTTCGCCGCATCTTATGCTGCGGAAGAAACTGTAAACGCAAACGGTGGCCTGGAACATCGCAAAATAGATTACAGCTCTGGTGGCTTCGGCCTGCCCTCGGTTTCCTTTCAGACTCCAGGCCATGGCAATACAAGCATAGACCAGGTGCAATCTGTCGAGACCACGCGTGATGACGGCAGTGGCCAGTATGCCACCACTATTATTGACGGCAGCGGTGAGCAATGGCGCGCTATTTCCGGGGCCGACGGCCAGACCCTCTCATTTGATCCGGTCGTCGCCGCTTCGCCTTGAGACCGGCCTGCTTTCGATCACCAGGGCCGGTCGTTTTTGATCTGCAATGATGGCAGGCTGTGGTTGATTTTGGCTCCCCAGTCTTTTTGCAAGGTACTTGCCTTTTCATCGGCTCCCAGCGAAGTAAGGCTGGTAAATCCATGAAGCGCTTCGACGCTATCTTTGTCGAGTTTCATGGTGGCTATGGTCAGATTTTTTAGCCTGTTTCTTTTCTTAAGTGCTTCGATAATTCGATTCGTGGCGGCGGCGGTGTCCGGTTTTGTCGCCTCAAAGGCAAGGGTTTGCAATGCTAGAATCTCTGCCACAAGCTCAGCATCGTCTAGTGAAAATCGGTATCCATACAGTCGTAAATTTTCCAGTTGCTGCGCTCCCTTTAAGCCTCTGAAAATTACCGACAAATCCTCGAAATCCGTCAGAATCAGCTTCTTCAATGGCCGCAAAAAGGGAGATTGAGCAAGAAGATGCTCGTCGATCTCCGACTTGGCGATGAACACGCACTCCAGGCCCTTGAATTTTTCCAGCCAGGGCAGATCACTATCGTCCATAGCGTGGCAAAATTGCATGTCCAGAGATTTCAGACCAGGCAGGCGAGTTAATTCGTCTCGAAATTCCAGCATTACGGGATCATGGCCGGAGTTGATAAAATCTAAATCAGTCAGACGTAAACTCTGGATATCGCCGGTCCGGAAACGCCTTAAGTAGACGGGAAACTGCTTGGTGGCCACGGTTGGTTGAAAAGTGAATATTTCGTTAACCGGCCAGAGTACTTTCCCCCTAGCCGGAGTGGATTTCCAGTCTGGGTGGTAGAGGTCGCCTATCGAAATGTCGGCCGGAAATTTATAGACACGAAAACCATTCTGCACGCCCTGAAAAAATGGTTCCCGGTCTGTAATCGAAGCCGGTGTAGGACCTTTGTCGCGAAATGCAGAAATGGCTGAGAAACGACTGGAGAGATCGATCGAATTTGGCTTCCTGGCCTGCGGCTTGGGGGCAAGAGCATGCCAGGCCAAAATGATCAGCGAAATGCACACCAGCGAAAGCACGACGCCTCCAATCAGAGCCACTCTGCCGGAGCGATTTGATATGGTCGTGAATTCTTGGTCAAAGCGCGTTTGTCCTGGGGCGTGATTATGATCAGGAAGCGCCTCCATACCATTTGCTTGCCGTGTGCGGCTGATGTAGATAGGCTGTACCTCTTCGCCGAGTGATACTTTTTCCAGGTCACTTCGCAGCTCGATAAGATTCTGGTAGCGCTCAGTCGGATTTTTGCGCAATAGCTTTGCCATGACGAGCTCCATCGAGGGCGGCACGATCTTTGCACCGGCAATCTCCTCAAGTGTTGGCGGATCGGAAAGCTGATGGCCGATTACTATGGCTAAGGCGTTTTCGCCGACAAAAGGCGGACGGCCGGTCAGGCTCTCAAATAAACTGCAACCGACTGAATAGATGTCCGAGCGAATGTCAATTTTGCCACCCTGACATTGCTCCGGACTCATATAAAAAGGACTGCCCAGGACATCGCCTGCCCTGGTCAGACTTTGATTGTCACGATCGAAGTGAGTCTGTTTGACCAGACCAAAATCGACCACTTTGACGGCAAACGTGTCGGCGGACATTTTCACCAGCATGATATTGCTTGGCTTCAAATCCCGGTGCAATAGCCCTTTACGATGGGCGTAATTAACGCCATCGCAGACTTGCATGAAAATGTCGAGGGCGATCTTCAGGGGAATACGGCGTCGTATTTCCAGTAAATTAGAAAGTGTCTGCCCTTGAATGTATTCCATTGCATAAAAAGGCAGACAGCCATCATGGATGCCAAGATCTGTCACTTTCACCAGATTGATATGATCGAGGCCGGCATGGACCTTGGCTTCCAGTTGGAAGCGCGACCAGCTGCTCTCTGTCAGACGATCCGGTTGAATGATTTTCAGGGCGCAAGGTTTACGAAGAGTCTTGTGCTCGGCCAGATAAACTTCACCCATACCTCCCTGGCCGACCATTTCGATGATTTTATAGATGCCACCAATGACGGTACCGGGCGCCAGATCGATGGAGAGCCCGGAGCCGGGATGTTTTCCGCTGATCAAGCCGTTCAGGTCGTTGCCTGCACCGGCGGGACTGCGGGACTTCGCACTCAGCTCGCGGAAGCGTTCGACCATCTCACCGGCCATGTTATCCGGCTTGTCTTGGCATTTGCAGCGCGTGTCTTGAAAGAGAAATACGGTGATCGATCCTTCATTCTTGCTCTTGCTTTTTTGCAGGCCGCAGCGTTTGCAAAATTCATCGCCGCCATCGCTTTTTGCTTGCGATTGGCTTGAGTCTGCTCTGACGCTTACTTTGCCCTGGCCTGTCTTGCTGCCGCAGGAACAATAGAATGGCTGAAAAAGATAGGACGTCAGGGAGCCGGCCTGCTCCGCCTGGACAGATCGCTTGCCGCAGGCGGGACACAAATTTGCTTTGCCGGGTTGAGAACTTTTTGACGCCATGTATTACCAGACGCAGGTTTAGCCTTTGGACAGATTGATCCGTATTGTAGCCTAATGATGGCGTGAGGCTTCAGGAATTTCCAGGACGGGAAGCTCTTTGGCGACGAAACGGTGGGCTTCATTTTTACTGCCACTGTCGTGATGACCACCGCCGCCACCGCTGCCACTTCCACTTCCACCAGGGGCTTCGCCGCGGGCGCCTGCGAAATCGTTCAACTTTTTAAATTCGCCAGCACCGCAAGATGCATTCTTCAACTCTTTGCCGGAGTTGGTCATTTTTTCGTCGAGGTCAAGATGCGGAAGCACGCCGTCCTTGACCAGATCCTTTGGCATGCTATTGGCTTTCATAGAGTCCAGCTTACCCGGCGCGAGCAGATCCATGGCCTCGGTGTGCAGGCTTGAGCCCTGTTTGTCGCCTTCATGATGACTGTTTTCCAGGTGGCGGACGTTGTCTACTAATTGCATGTTTGTAATCTCCGATGTAACCGACTCAAAAAGAATATTTGAGGCGGCGTAAAAACAGCATAAAGATGACAAATTATCCGCCCTAATTATTCAGGTCAAACCAGAAGGTGGCACCTTCGCCGGGGGTACTGTCGACACCGATGCTGCCGCCGTGGGCCTCGACTATCAATTTGGATATGGCCAGGCCAAGCCCCGTACCTCCAGCCTGCTTGCCACTCACGGTCTGGTAGAACTTCTGGAAGAGCCTGGCCCGCACTGATTTTTCCAGCCCCTGCCCTTGATCAGTAATCGATAGGCGCAGACGTTTGCCGATAATTTTGCTTTCAATCTTTATAGTGCTGGCGGCGGGCGAAAATTTTATGGCGTTGGCCAAAAGATTGACGAGCACCTGCTGGATGCGATTGCGATCGAAACGAACGATATGCGACGTGACCAGATTGCTCAAGGTCAGTTCTTTGATCGTTGCCAGACTGGCGAGCAATTCGATTGCACTGGCCACTACATCGGCGATGTCGTGGGGTTGGCCGTCAATATGCAGCTGCCCGGTTTCGAGGCTCTCGAGCAGAAGCAAATCATCGACCAGTCGCATACAGGCATTGGTGGCCATTTTGAGTGACCGCAATTGTTTGCGGCAGCGTTCGTCGTCTCCGCTATAGCCGCTGCGCTCGAGTCTCTCCATCGAGTGTCCGCAGGAGAGCAGCGGTGCTTGTATGTTGCTGGCGATCATTTGCATGAGAGTGTGCCGGAAGGCCGAGGAGCTTGCCAGCTGTGCTCGAACTGTCGCCAGTTCGGCATTTAGTGCGCTGAGTTCGTCCGTACCGGCGACTACTTCGCTGCGCCTGCTGCCGTCGGCAAGCGTCTTAGCATTGCGCACCAGTATAGAGACACGCGACGTAATGTGCTTCTTGAAGAGAATGACAATAGCAAAGGCGATAAAGAAATTGCAGATCAAGCCGATCGTGGCAATCAACCTGATTCTCTTGCGCTCGATTTCGATAAGCTCCATTGTTCTGCCGAAGTGCCGCTCCTTTTCGTTCAGGCCGGCCAGCAAGATAGTAATGTCGTTGCCGGTATTCTGGCAAAAATTTTCAGGCAGAGTATTACTCATATCGGCGACAAAAGTCTGTGCTTTGTAGTGCGGCTCCAGTTCTCGTATGTCCTTCATTCGCGCTTCGAGATTCAGTCTCAACTTATCGATAATGCCACCAAGCTCAGTGTCATTTTGTGCTTTTGCTTTGAGGACGGCGAAACAGGCAAAGAGATTATCGGTGTCGGCATTCAAGTTGCGGCCTGCCGCTTCTGTAGCGCCGGAACCGATGAATTCCGCACCGTGGAAGATAAATTGATTGAGCAGACCTATACAGCGCGTCACGGCTATGATTGTTGCGCCCTCTTTGTTTTCTTCGCGAATCCACTGTGATGCTTGCTGCAGAGAATGGTAGAAGAGCCCAATCCAGACAAGATTGATCGCAAAAGGGACAAAGACAATCAAG
>JAGXAB010000198.1 GCA_018971775.1 Cyanobacteria bacterium REEB67
CATTTCAGACACCATAACGTCCTGCAGACTTGCTTGAATAAGGTTGAAAGAGCTAGATTCATCGGGATTGGGAGTGGTCCAACACACAGCAGTATATGCATTTGCTAGCGAGGATGGACTGTGCTTTTGTGAATTTCTCGGTCGAAACCGGCACCCCTCACCGAATCAATCCGGCACCCTAAACCGGTGAAGTCGGCACCCTTGCCAAGGTGAAAGAAATATCGCCGGATATCATCAGATGTTCGATGAAAATCGATCAGATTTCTGTAAGATATTTTCGAGATTTTGATTTTCGATTTGGGAGATATCGGACTGCGCATTTGACGCTAACTCACCAGCACCGACACTCGTATTCGTGTTGCTCCAACAACTAGAAAACGAGTAGTCGATGCCAAATGAGAGGTTAACCATGCGCATGATACGCGAAATATTGAGACTGTTCCACCAGAATGGTCTTAGCCAAAAGAAAATCAGCCGGTCTTTGGGCTGCGCTCGAAGCACAATCGGTGAGTATTTAAAAAAAGCTCACGCAGCCGGTCTTTCTTGGCCGTTACCGCCGGAGCTGGATGATGAGGAGTTGCTTGAAAAACATTTGTTCGGTCCGCCGCCTGAATCGGTAAAGCCTCAGCCGGACTGTGCCTACATTCATGCAGAATTAAAGAAAAAGGGGGTGACGCTCCAGCTTCTCTGGCAGGAGTACAAAGAAGCACATCCCGATGGATATCAGATTTCACAATTTTCCGATATCTACAGGCAGTTCAAAAAGACGCTGGATGTCTCGATGCGCATAGATCATAAAGCCGGCGAGAAAGTATTCTCTGATTTCGCCGGCACCACTCTGCCAATCGTTGACCCGCGAACCGGCTCAGTAACTCCTGCTCATCTGTTCGTTTGCGCACTTGGCGCAAGCAGTTACACTTTTGCGCGATTGTTTTGGAATGAAACAGCAGAATCCTGGTGTAACGGGCATGCGCTGGCCTTTCAATACTTTCAGGGCTGCCCTGAAGTGATCGTCCCGGATAATCCCAAGCCTGTCATCACAAAAGCTTGCCCCTACGAGCCAGACGTCAACCCAAGCTTCGCTCAGATGGCTGCCCATTTTGATGTGGTCGTCATCCCGGCTCGAGTGCGGCATCCTAAAGACAAAGCCGCAGTGGAATCTGCCGTAGGTTTTGCGACGAGAGTAATCCTCGCCGTGTTGCGGAATCGAACATTCTTCAGTCTCGGAGAAGCCAATCAGGCGGTGGCTGCGCTGCTCACCAAGCTCAACAGCAGACCATTTAAGAAGCTACCAGGTTCTCGGCTTTCGCGATTCGAGGAGATTGACAAGCCTGCTCTGAAGCCACTTCCATCTGAGATATATCAATTTGAGGAGATTCGAAAGGCACACGTACACATCGCCGACTATCATGTGGAATTTGATAAATGCTGGTACAGCGTGCCGTTTCATTACCGTGGCAGAGAAGTTGAAATACGAGCCTCCGCAAATACCGTAGAAATTTTCTTGCGCGGCAAGCGTATCGCAAGCCATGTTCGTCACATCACCAAAGGCAAACGAACAACAATCAAGGAGCATCGACCCAAGAATCATCAAGACTACGGTGAATGGCCACCTGAAAGACTCATCCGTTGGGCTGCTCAAATTGGCCCCGAAACCAAAGCCCTGGTCGAAAAAATTCTCTCTGAGCGAAGCCACCCGGAGCAAGGATATCGCTCCTGCTTCGGCATTCTCAGAAGAGCCAAGGAGGTCGGCGATCACCGCCTGAATGCCGCGGCAGGACGGGCTCTTGCAATAAATGCGTGTTCTCTAAAAAGCATTAATTCGATTTTGAAGCACGGGATGGAAACTCGACCACTGCCTGAAAAGCCTCCACATTTGGTCGTTTTACACGACAACATCCGCGGCAAACAATCCTTCAGCACACCTTCATCCGGAGAACCACAACAATGTTAAAGAATCCAACCATAGATGGTTTGCGCAAGCTCAAACTGCATGGAATGTCAAAAGCTTTAGAAGACCAAGACGCACTCGCCAACATAGGTGAACTTAGTTTTGATGACCGTCTCGGTCTTCTGGTAGACGCTGAATTACTTTCACGCGGCAACAGGCAACTGCAATCGCGACTCAAAGCTGCGCGGCTTCGCCTTTCGGCCTGCGTCGAAGATCTAGATCTCAAATCTGGGCGGGGCCTGGATAAAACAACGATGGTAGCGCTCTCCTCCTGCGACTGGCTCCGACTTCACCGCAACGTAATCGTTACCGGGCCAACAGGATCAGGCAAAACATACATCTCATGCGCCTTCGCCCAAAAAGCCTGCAGAGAAGGCTACTCAGCGATCTACCAAAGAACTTCAAAACTCTTTCACGATCTTGCGCTGGCTAAAGCCGACGGGAGCTATCTCGAACTGCTCAGTGCGATGAGTAAGAAAGATTTGCTTGTTCTCGACGATTTCGCTCTGGCGCCATTTACAGACGAGCAAAGACGAGACCTTCTCGAGATAATGGAAGACCGCTACAACAGACGGTCTACGATAGTCATCAGCCAGGTACCGTCAGACCACTGGCACGACATAATCGGAGATCCTACTATTGCGGACGCCATCCTTGATCGCTTGATTCATAACGCTCACAAAATACAGCTCAAGACTAAAGTCTCAAAAAGAAAGGAGGAGCATGGAGATCTCGAGTTCTAGCTCTCAATGGGACATTTCCCATAGACAGACTATCCACTAGTAACTAAAATTCAATAATATCCAGGGAGGATAGAGGCACCATATTTGATGTCACCTAAAATCGGTTAGCGTCGCTACGCTCCGACTACCCCCAAAAACACCTATTGGCAAGGGTGCCGACTTCACCGGTTTAGGGTGCCGATTTCACCGGGATACGCAGCTTGTTCGATATTTTCGGCTTTTGAAGCGGTCTAATTGTGCTTTGTTCGATAAAAAGGGTCTATTTTCAGGGCTAATTCGGCCCTTGTTCGATACTTTTTGGCGCTGAAAATAGGCATTAGTGGCACATTTGCTGAAGTCTCGAACAAAATCGCCACTCGCCAGGGCCGCCACCTCCAAGCTGTGTGATGGCTGAGGCAGACCTTCTATACTATCGCATGTAATTGCGCGCGGCATT
>JAGXAB010000199.1 GCA_018971775.1 Cyanobacteria bacterium REEB67
CGACTGAAAGGCTGGAGGTTTAGGCAGGCTCATTGGCGCTCTCCCGATCTGGACAAAATCTTGACGTCAGTGCTGCCAAAATTGTCGCTCATTTGACATCGCTTTTGTTATAACAAGGTTGTCATCCCCAGGTACGTTCAAAGGAAATACCGCTCGGGATGAGGCTATTGAGGCATCAAAATGAAAAGAATAGTGATTAAGTTTGGTGGCACATCGGTGATGGACAGCGGCCGAATCAAGCACGTCGCCAGGCTGGTCGAAAGCGTTCAAAAGGACGGCTACGAAGTGGTGGTCGTCGTTTCGGCGATGGGGCATACCACTGACCATCTCTTGCAGCTGGCCGCTGATGTCGGTCGTTGCCCCAACCCACGCGAACTCGATTTGTTGATCAGCACCGGCGAACAGGTTTCCGCCGCCCTTCTGGCCATCGCCCTGGAAGAAAGCGGTGTCAAAGCCCAGTCATACACCGGGGCCATGGCAGGCATACTCACCGACGAACATTTCGGTCAGGCGAAAATCAAACATGTGCATACGGAGGCTTTGCTTGCCGCTCTCAAAGCCGGCTATGTCCCTGTCGTAGCCGGCTTCCAGGGCGTGAGCGGTAAAGGTGACGTAACCACGCTCGGCCGCGGCGGTTCGGATATCACCGCTATCGCCCTGGCGGCATCGCTCGCCGCTGAGCGCTGCGATATCTACAGCGATGTGGACGGCGTCTACAGTGCCGACCCACGCATTCTTTCGCAGGCCTATAAACTGCCCTCCATTTCATACAAAGAAATGCACGAACTGGCCTGCAACGGTGCCCAGATTTTAAACGCCCGCTCGGTGGAAATGGCCATGCGTCGCGCCGTGCCGATTCGGGTGCGCTCTACGTTTGACCCGGCCGATAGCGGCACACTGGTCGAGGATAGCCCGCACCATGCCGGTAATTTTGCCGGTCTCTCTTGTTTGACTACGCAGAGTCATGTGCAATTGCATTGCGATGCCGGTGGCGGTCTGCGCAGCCAGAGCTGGAAAAAGAACATCATCGCCCTGCTGCTTGAAGCCGGCATCCATGTCGAGGTGGGCAGTACCTTGAAAGGCACCGCCGGTCAGTTGCATTTTGCTGTCGAGCGCGCCGACCTGGCCGCTGCTCTTGACCTGCTCGCTCAAAAAACGGGCGAGACCATACCACCTGTAGTCGATAATCATCTGGCTAAAATTTCGGTCGTAGCCCGCGACGTGCGCTCGTCCATAGAAGTGGAGTCGATTGTCGCTTTGACCCGTGCCGGCCTCCCGATCGTGATGATGACCTCGACCGAACACCGCCTGTCACTTTTTGTGCCGATCGAATTGCGTGAATCGGCGTTGAGGGTTTTGCACGATAAGTTTGCCTTTTTGAAAATTGCCGCCTGAGCAAAACTGGTAAAATTGCTGCTTTATCTTCGTATAGGGTAATCATGCGCAGTTTTTCCATCTCGTTGTTCGGCACCTTGCTTTGTGTCTCTTTCTCCGTCTCGCTTGGTCTCGCTCCTGCGGCGCTGGCCGATGTGCATCTGCCGGCAATTGAGAGCGACAATATGGTTTTGCAGGCCGGGGCCGGTCCCCAGCTTTACGGCAGTGCCGCCCCCGGCGAAGATATTGCCATCAAATATGGACATCGTCAGGCGTCTACCAAAACCGACAATTTCGGCCAGTGGCGAGTGCGCTTGCCGCACCTCAAGGCGGGCGAGAAATTTGACATCGAGATCAAAGGCAAAAACACTCTCGACATTAAAAACGTTCTGGTCGGCGAGGTCTGGCTCTGCTCCGGGCAGTCCAATATGGAATTTCCCCTGGCCCGCGCCAACGATCATGCAAAAGAAATAGCCCAGGCAAATCACGATCAACTCCGCCTCTTCAAAGTGGAAAGACGTCTGGCTACCGCACCGGCCGCCGATGTCCAGGGTAGTTGGAAAGTTTGCAATCCGGCTGCGGCAGCGGATTTCAGCGCTGTCGGTTATTTCTTCGGCCGGGCTCTCAGCCAGGATCTAAAAACACCGGTTGGTTTAATAGAATCCTCCTGGGGCGGCACACCAGCTCAGGTCTGGACCAGCCTCGATGGACTCGAGGCTGATCCGGTCACCCAGAAGCGCTACTGGGTAATGGCCAAAGAACATCTGGCCAAGCTGCATCAGATGTCTGAAACTTACGATAAAGAAATGGCCGATTGGAAGCTGAGCGCTGATAAAATCGCCGCCGAGAAAAGTCAGCTGCCCGCCCCTCCGGCTAAACCTTCCGAACTTGAATTTCCTCATGCGCCCAGCATGCTCTACAATGCCATGATCGCTCCGCTCACGGCCTACACCATCGGCGGTGTGATCTGGTATCAAGGTGAATCCAATGCTAATGCCGCCGATGAAACAATGGCTTATCGACACCTGTTCCCTGCTTTGATCAACGATTGGCGCCAGAAATTTGGTCTGCCGAAATTGCCCTTTCTTTATGTGCAATTGGCTAATTACGAAAAAAGAGAAGATGCAAATGTGCGCAGCCCCTGGGCTGAATTGCGCGAGGCGCAGCTGCTCACTCTCAAGGTGCCGAATACCGGCATGGCCGTCGCCGTCGACATCGGCGACGAAAAGGACATCCATCCAAAAAACAAATTGGATGTCGGCCTCAGGCTCGAGCGTATCGCTCTTGCCGAAGTCTACGGAAGAAAGGTTGCTTTTTCCGGGCCGATTTTTAGCGGCATGACCGTTAAGGGCAATCAAGCAATCTGCACTTTTAAATACACGGATCATGGTCTGAAAGCGAAGGGCGGCAAGCTGGTCGGATTTACAATCTGCGGCGCGGACAAAAAATTTGTTGCCGCCGACGCTGAGATTGTCGGCAATACAGTGCATGTTTCCAGTGCGAGCGTGGCTTTGCCGACCGCCGTGCGCTATGCCTGGGCCGGCGACCCCTTGAACAATCTCTACAACGGTGCCGACTTCCCGGCCTCGCCATTCCGCTCAGATGTCACCCCCGAGCCGGCCGTCGTCGATCTGCCGGTGACCAAGTGAAGGCGCGATTTTCAGGTCTGTGTTAGCACGAGAAAGAAATGGACTGGCCGCCGCTGTGGTGGCGCCC
>JAGXAB010000110.1 GCA_018971775.1 Cyanobacteria bacterium REEB67
GGTTAAAACTGCCGGCTTATCCCACACTCCAGATTCGCGGTCCATCTGAATGTCAGCCACGTCCAGCACCTCAGGATGAGGCTGCATGCGTAAGAGGACGAGCAAAGTTTCACCTCCCCATGAATTGAGGGCATCACCCGTATGCGAGACATCGAGGGCCAGTACAAAGTCGTGATGCTTGCCGTTAGTGACCGGATAGAAACCTTCTTCGCGGATCTTCATTGCACCGGACAAATTATCCGACTCGTAGTCTGCCCGGATATGCCTTACATTTACGCTATTTTGCGCGGTCAACTCGTTAGTGACATCAGGAAAAACTTTGCGTATCAAGGCGATATGATCTGGTCTGGCCGCCCGAGCGGGAGCGGCAAGAGCCGCAGAGGACGTTCCCATTGGCAGTGCGACTAAGAACAGCGCCAGCCAGGCCAAGTACCTCACAAATACATCTTTACGCTGCAATTTCAATTTTTCCCTGCCTTTCCTCATTACTCCAGACTGATATCGGCCGCTGGCTTTTCCAGACCCGCGTGCTGGACGAAGGCACCGAAGCCTTTAAAAGTCGGCGTGACAATCGGGAAAATGCGCAGTTCGATCTTGATCTCACTGCCGTCGCGGCGCACCGCCGGTACTATCACCGTCTTATTGCTCACAGTGCTTTCACCGGTGGTGTTATAGCGGAAGACACCTTGAAGGTGCGGATTTTTATAGCGCTCCGGAATAATCGTATCGAGCAATGTACGGCCGATCACTTCCTCTTTTTCCCAGCCGAATAGCTCGGCCGTCGGCCCGGACCACTCGACGATCTGGCTCGAGGCATTAATGGCAATGAAGCCGGCGCTGGCACGTTCAACCGCCGCTTTATTGATCCCATCCTGTTGACGCACCAGGGCATTTGCTTCCGCATCCGCCATCAAACTTCCGATATACACGCCCAACTTTGAGTAAAACTGATCGTCATAATGATCGGTCTTGATCGGCTCGAAACTGAAAAATTCTGCCACACCCAAAACGAAAGGGCCATTTTTAATCGGGAAGCCATAACCAGCAGTGATACCACATCTGATAGCAACGGGGCGACGGGGAAAATTCAAACCGGTTTCTTTAGATATCTCCGGCAAAAGAAGCGGTTGGCCGGTAGCCCAGGAACGCCCGGGCAGGCCCACGCCCTGACTGAAGCGTCGATCCAGGCTGGCATTGCGAAATTCGGCCATAGACGAACCAAAATAAAACCATTCGCTGCAAACAGCGACGTTTTCTTTCTCATCAATCTGCCAGTATTGCCCCACGACCCAATTATTGAAAGTAGCGATCAACTCCAGGGCGCGAGTCATAAGAAACGCGACATCAGGCGTATCAACGGCCATTTTAGCCACAGCCATCATCAAGTCGAGCTGACGCTGAGCCTGCTGCACTTCTGTGCGCGAGAGCTCGAGTTGGTTTGCCAGCGTCAAATCGGACATAGACCCAGCTCCCCTCGCAACTGCTACGAGTTCATTACCTTCATGTCTGCTTCTGCCACAAGTATGCCCCGTTCGATGTAGACGGGTCTCGCCTCTTGTCTGATTTTACGCAATTTTGTTGCAAAGCCGAGAGAGATTACTACAGCAAATGCTCCGGAGGCAATCACAGTCTTGCCAAGGCCCATATTGGTCGAGAGCCATCCGGCTACGACGCTGCCAAAAGGCGCCAGGCCCATGAAGCACATCGTGTAGATGCTCATCACCCGACCGCGCTTGTCTTCGTCCACAAGGGTTTGCAAGATCGTATTGCTTGCCGCCATCAAGATCATGCTGCCAAAGCCGGCGACGGCAAGCATAGGCAAGGCAAGCCAGAGGTTACTGGTCAGACCGAAGCCGATCAAGCCAGCACCAAAGAGCAGACAGCTGATCACGATCCAGCGCCCCAAGCCGAGCACACCTCTGCGCGATGACAGATAAACGGCGCCGATCAAGGAGCCGACACCTGAGCCGGTCGTGAGCACACCGAGAGTGGTGGCATCGCCGTGGAAGACATCTTTAGCAAAGGCGGTCATCAAAACCGAATAGGGCATACAAAACAGACTGACGGCGGCGATCATCACCAGCAAGGCACGGATCGGACCAAAGCTAAAAGCATACTGAAAGCCCTCTTTTAACTGCAAGATGGCATTGGGCCGCACGCCGACAAAATCTTTTTGTTTTGCTTTGACAAAAATCAGAGCAATGATCACAGCCACGTAGCTGACGGCGTTGGCGACAAAACACATGCGCTCACCGGCCCAGGCGATAAAGATGCCGGCCAGGGCAGGACCGATCAAACGAGTCAGGGTGACGATCGATGAGTTTACAGCGATGGCGTTTGGCAGCCCTTCGCGGCTGCTGAGCATATCGACGAGGAAAGTCTGGCGGGTAGGTAAATCGATGGCATTGATCAGGCCCATGAAAGCACCCAGAGCGATCAAATGCGCGATCTGCGGATTTTCCGAAAAAGACAACCAGGCCAGAGCCGTCGCTTGAATCATAGCCAGGGTCTGGGTGATCAACACCAGCTTTTTACGATTGACGCGATCGGCAATGATGCCGCCAAAAGGCGTGATCAAAAAAGTAGGCGCCTGACTGGCAAAGCCGACGACTCCAAGCATATAGGAAGAGTTTGTCAGGCGATAAACCATCCAGGAGAGCGCCATCTGCTGCATCCATGTGCCGATCAACGAAACGATCTGTCCGGCGAAATAGAGCCGCAAATTGGGATTGTCTAACGCCTTGGGCGCATTTTTTGTCTCAACTGCTACCGGCTGGATCGGAGCTTCGCTATCAAAATCAGCTTCAGGCATCTAAAACTTTTAGGGCCTGGACTGGGTTGCGGCAAATGATAGTTCAAGATCCCGTTTGCGATTTTCGGCGGCGTCGGCTAGATAGTCGTAGAGCACGCGGCCATAAGGCAAAGTCAAATCAGCGATGAAATGCGAACCGCCGACGACTTTTTTCACCGGCAGGTCGGCAACGGGAGCGTTGACATGCGGTACCAGATGGAGACGGGCCGGGCCGCTCCAGGCGCCTTTGACATGGATGTCAGTAAGGTTAAAAGCGACAAGCTGGGCGATGCCGAGAGTGCCGTCGACGTTCGGAATCAATTTGAGATTGACGTGAGTCTTACTCAGCTTGGCCACCATCATCTGTTGAGCAGTGAGGGCCGAAGATTCATCTTCGAGCATCATGTCGTGGTGCTTGTAACCCATCGTGCCCATGGACACCTGTTGACCGGCATAAACAAGGGTGCCGGTCAGGGTGTCACTGGCGACGGCGAGTTTGGCGTTGGCATGTTTTTTAGGGAAGCCCCAAATTTCGCGACCACCGGCAATGGGCGGCTCGCAATCGAGATACATCTGAGCGACGAAATTGACCTTTTCGTCCCTGTAGAGACAGGGGATGACGATGCCTGACTCGGTATAGTCGCCAAAGCCAGAGCTGTCAGGCATACGGATATATTCATAGAGGACGGTATTGCTGCCGTCGGGCACGAGCGGCTCGGGTACGGCCTCGGCAATGGCTTCAGGCTCGGAGAGATAGGTGACGATGAAATACTCACGATCGACGAAGCGGTAAGGGCCCGGCGGATAGCTCGGTCCGGCTATCGGCATCGATGGCTGCTGCAAAATATCTTTGATTTTCATCTGATTGTCTCCGTCTGAGACCTCAATAATACGGGGCATTGGCCCGGCATGGATCAGACAGGCCTGACATCTTCACAGTTGTTCTCGCTAAATTGCCTCTACAATAAAAATATGTATGCCGGTAATAGATTTGCTCCCCTGAAGCGCTCCACCGAGACGCTTCTCCTGCGCGTCCAGCAGACGATCGGGCGCGGCGATTATGCGGCCGCCGAAAAACTCGCTCGTGAAGCGCTCGAAACCTGGCGAAAGGCAGATGCGCCGCGCGAAGAGGAAGGCAAACTGATTGCCACTCTGGGCAAATGCCTGGAGGCACAGCGAAAATACGAAGAAGCTTATGAGCTCTACATGCAAGCCCTCAACTATCTTGTCGGCGACGCCTATAACGAAATCTACACGAGCTTCCTCTATCTCAACGAGCGCATGGGCACATTTACCAATGGCTCCGAATTTAAAATCTGAGCCGACTGATTGAGATCTTTGAGCAAGCGAATGTGGTCGTGCGGGTAGAGGTACTGCCGCTGCGGCATGTCCGGGGAAACCATGAGGATTGTTGGCCAGACCGGCGCAAAAAACGAGTTGTGATGGCCGTGAAAATTGACGACCGACTCTGGTGCGAAGGTCGATAATCTCGTCGGCGCTGCTCGGCAGGCGATAGGCAATGCCTCACCAGGCAGCATAAAAAAACAGTCCCCGCGGGAGCAGGAGCGACAGGCAGAAAATTTTCTACAACAAAGAGCGCATCAAACCAGTCTACAAGGGCGCAGCCAATCGCAGCGGATATCCCAACACTGTTCAAAGCGTATGCTCAAAAATACTCGATCAATCGGCTTTATTGATCGAGCGGTCTGGCCTTCATAGTCAAAGTTGGCTCGGGGCCTGGTACCGGACCAATATCTTTGACGCGCTCGTGCAAAAGATCAGTCTCGGTGCGATTGCCCAGATAATACTGGACATAGGCAAGCCGATCGAGATAAGGAATCAAAGAAACGGAATCCGGACCGAGATAGGCTTCCTGAGCCTGCAAAGCTTTCGTCAACAGAGGTGCCGCTTCGGCGTATTTCTTCTCCTGGGCATAGAGATTGCCGAGCGCGTACATGGCCCGCGCTTCGCTTCCATTTTCGGAAGGCTCTTTCCAGAAGGATTGAGCGCGCTGATAGAGCACTTCGGCGTCGGCATATTTACCTTCGAGAATCAAACACTTGGCCAGTTTATCGAGACGATTATAGATTTGCGGATCGCCCGGCTGCAGGATGCGTTCGGTATGTTCAAGCGCATCTCTGAAATACGACTCGGCCATTTCATCCTGATGGCGCTGCAAACAAAGACCGCCCAGGCTGTCATAACTATTTGCCAGCGACAGATGTTGCTTGCCGAGCACTGTTGATTTGACATCGAGAGCGGCTTTGAAAAGCCTGTCGGCCAGGGCGAAATTTTCAGGCAATTCTTTGCGCGAACTGTAGAGATTTCCGACCATATCGCAGGCGATTGCCCATTCGATGAGTGGATTGCGCATCACTGGAGCCGCCTCGCCGGCCCATCCCTTGAGGGGCTGCCCGGCTTGAAATTTGACCTTGCCTGTCGTCTCGGCACCAGCCTCGTTTAGCTTGCCTTCGACATAGGAGAGGATTTTTTCCGTTAGAGGATCGGCCTTGGCAGCCGTGCCGTATAAAAGATAAAAGCGCACCATCGATGCCATGTCCGGAATGAGCTTGCCATCGCCATTGCCGAAGGCGAGGATTTTGATGCGTAGCTCGTCTTCGAGTAAGGGCTCTGCTTCAGAGAAGCGGCCGCGGACGGTGAGTAAGCGGCCGAGCTCACCGCTGCTCTTAGCCAATCTGGTATCACCATCGGTGAAAGTGCGGGCCAGAGCTACAGCTTGATTAAACAAGCGCTCGGCATTACCGTATTCATTGGCATAAAAGGCCTTTTCTCCGGCTTTCTCCAATTTCTGCCAGGTCTGGATATCCCGGGCGGAGGCCGGCGGTTTCTGAGCAGCGGGGCCGCTCGCAGCGGCAGTAATTACAGGAGCGATAGGAGGAGCGACAGCGGGCGCAACTTGAGCAGGCGCGGCAGTGACAGGCGCCACCGGCGGTGCCGACAGGTTTTCCGGCGGTGCATCCGGAGTATATATCTGCATCGGCTCGACATCAAAGGAAGCATTTGGCTGAGCACTGCTCTGGTCAGCGGCGGGGGCACCGGGAAGGGGCGCCGAAGCAAGAGCGGCTGTGGTCAGGACAATTGAAGTTAATAATTGCAGACTACTGGCCACAGCGAACAGCTTTGCGGGACGTTTAGATCCGCGCCGCTGGGCACTTGAGAATAAAAGGTGAAGGAACACTTCCATTTTTGCCTTAAACCCCCGAATTGGTCCACCTGGTTATATTACCGGATCTCGACCCAGCCTGGTGAAATCGTCTCAACCAGTGCTTGGAACTGTTTCAATCACGTCTTTTTCACGACTACCCGTCTAATATTGGCCCACCTGGACAAACCATCCCCCGGCGAGGCCCATTTTAATGACGGACGCTATTCATAATCAACAGACCGCCGCTCCGGTGGAAAATCCACTGCAGTCTCTCTACAACAATGTCATCCACGGACTAGACAAACTGACCGGCCCGTCGGAGACGGCGACCCGCGAGAACGCCGCACCATTGCAATTGATGCCCGAGATTCATGGTCGCCCGAACTTTGTCCAGACAAAGGACGCTGCTCATCCACAGAACCGGGCCGGGGGAAAAGCCGCATCAGGCGACAAACATGCAAGCACGGCCGGAGCTCATCTACCCGCCACCAGCTTGACCGATAGCCATGTGCCTGTTCCAACGCCCAGGCCGCATGACCTTCAGCCGCCGAAGCCAAAAATTGACGGACAAAAAGTCCTGGCCGACAAAACGTTGCATGCGATCGCTCGCACCGACCTGAGCAATTACGGCAGGCCTTCGCAAGAAGCGCAAGATGTGGTGCGCGGCTTTCTGGCTGAAAAAGCGCAACTGGCGCCAAAAGACAAGGGTGAAGCACTCAAGCATTTCGCTCCCGGCTTTAATCTGGCTATTCGCAATGCCGATGGAGAGTATGTCAAAGCCGAAAAAGAAACGGCACCGGCAATAAAAGCAGCCAAAGAAGGGTATGTGCAGGCAAACAGCCTCTACAACTATGATTTCGATAACACCATCGACCTGGCCAAGTCCCTTCCAGAAGGTCAGGACAAAGAAAAGATGACCAACCTGCTTAAAAAAGTAGGCGAAGAAGGCTACGAGATGCCGAAAAAAGATGATCTGGTCAGAGCATTTCACGGCAATCCACAAGTACTCGACTCCTTGCTCCAACTCGTTGAAAGTCAAAAGTCGGTGTTAGGTGCCGTCAATAATCTCGAAAACGCAACCAAACCGCTGATCAATGCCGCCCTTGAGCAGGACCGTGCGCGCCTGGCATACGAGAGAGCAGCTCAATCGGTTGGCAATAAAGACCTGGCTCGCAGCATCGACGTCGAAAGAGGTCTGCTTGATGAGCGCACGCGGGATTTGATCGCACCGCCAACCGAGCTGCGTAAACTCAGAGAGGCATAATTTAGGTATACTTTGACCTGATTTCAAATCGGGTGCCTGTCTTGTTGCGTCTAGTTGTTGTACTGATTGTCCTGCTCGGAGCTCTTGCTGTCGGCGGATATTTGTACTGGACAAATTCGCCGCTCTATGCCTTTCAAGAAGCAGCCCTGGCTGTCAAAAATCATGATGAAACAGGGTTGAAGAGGCGCGTGGTCATCGACAATGTCATTGACCACCTCCTTGAAGATCTCGTTGTTCAGCCGGCGTTGAGCACACCGCACCTTTCCGGTTTCCAATCGCAAGTGCTGGCCGGCGCTCTGGCCATGGCAAAAAAATCAATGACCGACGGATTGCTCGACTCCATACACAAGAGCGTAGCGACAACTCCGCAAAGCGCAATTCTCCTCACCCAGACATGTTTAAGTCCCCTCCAATACTTTGGACTGACCCCGGCTCTGGCTGCACCCGGCGAACGCCGGCGGATGTTGGCGCAAGTAGATACCGGCGCAGGCAAATTAAAACAATTGCTCAATGCCGCCGGTCGCGAGATGGCCAATGAAACGAAAAAACTGCGCACAACCGCCTTTAATCGCATGCAGACTTACATTCACAATCATCCGAGCACAGTCCCCGGTAGATTGCTCGACTGTCCGCCGGAAGAGCGTGGTCGCCACGCCCGTATCATGCTCGAGGAGTACGGCCTGACCGTCAAAAATTTCAAAGGTCTGGCTTGCTGTAGCACCACCAGCGATATCATTGGCCGGGAATCCGGCAAGGTCGGCTTCAACTTCTACAGTCCTAAGATCGGCAATCAGATTGAAATTGACTTTGAAATGATCAAAGATCTGGAGAGCAAGGAATGGCGCATCAATAGCTTAAGCAACATTGCCCAGGTCATGGAACAGCTGGAGCCGGCCTACCAGACCGACATCCACGAACTGGTCGAATATTCCCTTTCGGGGATGAGCAACAAAAATATGGAAACGGACATGCACGGCATGACCGAGCGCCTGAAACAGGACCCCACTACCCAGAATCTCTTGAACAACATCAAACTGCGCTTCTAAGCGCATGCTTCCTGCGCTGGATAAGACGAGAAGTCAAAGACAAAGCCAACGGTATAGACCGCTTGCAGTGGGGGGAACACCATGAGTTCAAGGTGTATGTCACGAAATATTCACGCAAAGATGGTATTGTCAAAGCCTGCCTAAACCAGGTATTTACCATGACCCAGATCAGCCGGGCCGAGGCGCACCACAACAGGGGCGCCATACTTCTCGCCAACGAGGAGTACAAAAAGGCTCTTATCGAACTAAACAAAGCGATCAGCATAGACCCTCTGGAGGCCACCTTCAGACATACTCGGGCCTGGGCGTTGTGGCGTTTGAAACAGACCGATCAAGCGCTCGACGAAATGAAATTTGCCATCAATCTTTCCTCTGATTCCAATTTACTAAATTCTCTCGGTTCCTTTCACTACATGCTGGGCGAATATGATGAAGCGCTGCGCATCTTCAGCAAGGCGATTTCGAAGGCAGGCTGTTCACAGGATGCGGCCCTCTATCTGCGCAAGCGAGGCTCGGCCTTTTTTGCTCTCGATCAAACCGATTTTGCCATTCTCGATCTCAACAAAGCAATCGAGATCAATCCTAGCGATGCGATAAATTACCGCGAACGGGCCGAGGTCTTCCAAAAACTGAATCGCCTCAACGACGCCATCAACGACTGTTCAAGAGCTCTGATCGGCGTCAAAGACGATCCGCGCATTTTCCACCGCCGCGCCGAATGCTATTTTGCTCAGGGCAAACTGGGCCAGGCCCTAGAAGACGCCCAGGCAGCAATCAATATCGATGATCAATATAGCGAAGCGCACCTGCTTATGGGCAAAATACTTTTTGCCGACGGCCAGGTCTCAATCGCCATGCAATTTTTCGTCACCGCCTTTTCGCTGGACGAGCGTTGCGCCGACGCCTATCTCAATCTCAGCCTCTGCTTCGATTTGCTCAAATCGCCTAAAGAAGCGCATCAGTACGCAAGAAAAGCAGCAGCCATCGATCCTCGCTACAAGAAATATACCTCCGAGCCGGTGCGTCAGACATTGATACCAGCCGATGTCATCCAGCGAGTACAAATGTTTAAAGCCAATGTCCACGAGCTCTATCCCGAGCTCACCGACGACACTATTTGAAAAGCTCTTGCAGTATTAACCCTATTTGAGCGGCGCAAACAGGAGCTTAGAGTCGCTGTCGAGCGGCTTGGGGTGCGGGTGAAAGAAGATCACAATTGTGCCCGGCAGAGCCTTGTTCAAGATGGCGATTTCGGCCGGCGAATACTTGACCCCTGGCAGGTGCAAATACTTGAGCGGCATCCCCTTCAATTTCAAAAGCCCCTTCATAGTTACCGATGTGCCCATGAGATTGAGTACTCGCAGGCTTTTCATGCGAGTCAAACAGCTCATAGCGGCGTCGGTGATGTGAAAATTTTGGGAGAGATCGAGGGTGACAAGACCGTTGCAGGTCGATAGATTTCTCACACCGAGATCGCCTACATTGGCGTGACTGACACGCAAATAAATGAGCTGCGGAATGTCGGCAAAGTAAGAGAGATTCTCATCCTTCAAAGCGTCACCGTCGAGATTGATGTACCGCAACTTTTGCAAGCAGCTGAATTGCTTGATGCAGCTGCCCTCAACAAGTGTGCGTACAGCCGATAGGCGCTGCAGCTCCGGCAACTGAGAAGCGAACGCCGCGCCGTTATCACCGGCGTCCGAGCGATCGAGACTGAGATCGAGCAATCCCTTAAAATGGCCGATATGCGCCAGCGCTCTGTCGCACAGACCGTCTTCGGAATCATCAAGCGACAGGGCCGCCACTTGCATGGCATCAAAACCGTCGGAGGGCAAAGTCTTGGCTATGTCAGGATTTTTATAGAAATGCTCAGCCGGCACGAAAACCGAGTAGTGACCGGCAGGTACAATAATCTTGCCTCGAGCTGCGCCCCTCAGCATTTTATCTTCCGGAGTTCCGGGCTTCTCGCCGATTAATATCTCACCAAGTGAGTACGCTTGAGGAAATGTCAGCGTGCGGGCTTTTTTCGAGGCCGGCCCGGGCTCGATGTGAAATTCGTCAAGATTGAGGACCAGTGATTTTTCGGCGGCCTGTCCAAGCGGGGCAATCAGGAATATGGCTAGAAACAGGCCCGCGCTGCGAAAAAAGCGACCGGTAAAGGAGCTGACACTAGAGCGGGGCAACGAAATCATTTAAAAACCACACAAAATAGCCTGTACTCATTTTAGCCTGACGATTTTAGGCTAAATTGAAAGGTAGCAGCACACACGGAAACCTTGATGACCGAATTCTCCAATACTTCTAGCTCTGAGGTTGACGCCGAAACCGAAACGGAGAGCCTCCACTTCCTCGGTCGCCTCAGCAAGAAATTTCCGCAGAAGGCGGCTAAGAGAGCATTGTGGGCTTTTTGCACGCCACCGCGCCTGGCCGCTCTGCCATTGCCCGAATCTTTTCCCCGCGTACCCGATGGCGAGAAACTCTCATCCCGCGACGGTTTAATGGTCTTGCGTTGGGGCACCGGTCCGCAGCCGCGACCAAAGGTGCTGCTCGTGCACGGCTGGGGCCTGCAAGCGGAGAGTATGCGCGCCTTTGTGCCCGGTTTTCTCGCCGAAGATTTTGAAGTTTATGCTTTTGATGGTCCGGCCCACGGTGCCTCGCCGGGTGTACGCACAACTGGAGCCGAGTTTGTCCGTGCAGTTCTGGCGTTGAGCGAAGAGTACGGCCCTTTCCACGCCGTCGTTGGCCACTCGGTCGGTGCCGCCGCCTCCAGTATCGCCATGGGAAAAGGCGCCGCCATAGGCCGAGCGGCTCTCATGGCGCCAGCATTTTTGCCCGACATCATCGATAGTTTTTCCGCTACCGTCGACCTGCCCGCCGAGGTAAAAGACCTTTTTGTCGAGCTTCTGAAGGAAGAAGCGCGCTCTCCTCTGGAAGACTGGGCCACACCCAATCTGGCACATCTGGTCCAACAACCGCTGATCATCTTCCACGATCCCGCCGACGAAATAGTATCGGTCTCGCATTCGCGACGTTTCGTCGAGTTGGCGGCGAGCGCCACTCTGCGCGAAACACCTGGAGCCGGCCACAATCGCATCCTGCAAAACGTCGATGTCGTAGCGCAAATAGTCGATTTTCTGGCCAGAGACAAAAAAGAGGTCCTGGAGACCTCTTTTTCGTAGTTTTGATTAGTACTGAGTTTCCTTTTGAACGGCCCTAACACCCCTGTCGGACTATTCGTCTAAGGCAACCAGGCTGGCTTTTGCCGGAATTGAGAAGAACACCCCTGACCTTCCTAATTCATTTGTGATTCGAGACACACCCCTGAATCTTGAATCACGTCCTGGTTTCCTTGTGAATGTGTCTATACGGCCGCCAGAATTTCTGGACAGAATTCTCAAAAGATTTTTGAAATTTGTGAATTATTTTTCCGCGACGGCATCCAACCCTTTTAAGACTTGCTTTTAAGGCTTGCCTTTCAGACTATTCTCAAAAGCATCGAGAGCGGCCTGCGAAGCAGCGTTGCGCGGCGTTACGGTACCGTCTGGCCGGCGCAGGTACAGACTCTGACCGCTGGCATCAGTACCGTAGACGTTTTGCATTTCCCGATCGTCATAAGCTCTGGCGGCGGCATACAACTGCGGGCTGAGCTCATACATGCGCCGGCGCGTCGCTTCGCTGCTGCGCAGACTGGCGATGCCCTCGGCCATCTCTTCCACAGGGCTGGGGAAATAGTATGTGACTGGGCGCACCTGAGCCTGGTCGGCCACCTGATCGTTGCTCGATTGAGCTGCTTGCTTGTAATCGTCAGTCAGCTTGCCATCGGCGCCGACATACTGGCCATCCTTGATCGTCAGCCAGGCGGTTCCCTTGCTGCAATCAACGGCGGCGTTGATGTAACCCTCTCCATTTTTACCATTCAACCTATAGCTTTCGTAGGCCAGCCGATTGTCCTTTTCTATATGGTTCACCGTCTGCCAGCCAAAGCTCTCGGGCAACTTAGGGGGCAGGTAGGGAAAATCCTTCCACTGCACATGCTGAGAATTATGGGCAATCTCATGTTCGAGGACATAGGCCAGATTGCGCGGCGGAGTACTGCCGGGCTTTGGGTCTATCGCCGTCGCCGGTACATCAAGGGCGGTGTACGGTATTTTTTCACCGGCGGGCGTGACATAGAGGGCTATTTTTTTATCCTTATCCTGATTGATATAAACAGCCAGGGCTTTTTTATCTCCGTAAACGGCCCCGGTGAAAAAATCTTTGTCGAGGAAATACATTTTGATGCCGCTCTTGCCGTCGGCCGCCAGTTGACTCGGCTCGGAATGAGCGAGGGCCTCGCGCGCCGCGTAAAGATCGCCAAATGTCGGGGGCTTGGCGTGGATCATCGCGCCCCTTGTGTATTCGCAGCTGGGCTCCCGCGTCAATTGCCTGGTGACATCCTCACCTGAGGCGGCAAAGCTGACCTTGTAGCGATGGCTGAGATCGGTCATTTCAGTGGAAAGAGCCGCGTCCAGCTTCTTTTCGACCTCGGCAGCAGGAGCGCCGGCAGGTACTGCGGCGATGAGATTGTCTTTGCCGCCGGCGTGATAGTAAATGTCGGAGTGATCGCCGGCATTGCGCACCGACACGCCGTACCGTTCCTGATCGGCGGCCGAGAGAAGCGGAGTATCTGCGGCAATACTCAGCGCCTCTCGCGCCTGCCTGGCGGCATCAGCGGCGTTGCCGAGTGAAGTATCGACAAAGGCATCACCGGCGGTGTCATGACGATCGGCCGGAAATTGCAATTGAAAATGTGACATATCATCTGCCATAGTCCGAGAATAGCTACATTTCTATTTCTGGTTAAGGAGAAAACTACGAATAAGGTCGGTTTTGAAGTGGAAAAATTCACAGTTTGTTAAATGCGGCGATATGTTTCGAAAATTTCTTCAGGGCAAAAATTAGCGACCGATCGGTCTAAAATAGTCGGAACAGATGAGGACAAACATGCAGATACGAGCAGCCACAATGTCCGATATCGCGCCGATTATGGCGCTCGTCAAGCGCGTCGTACCGCTCATGCGCGCTTCCGGCAATCTACAGTGGGACGACGAATATCCCAATCCGGGCGTATTCGAACGTGACATCAGCAAGCAACAACTCTGGTTGGCTGAAGTTGATGGCGCGCTCGCAGGAGTGGCCGCCATTACCACAGCTCAAGAGCCCGAGTACGCAGAAGTCGGCTGGGATATCGACGAGCTCTCGATAGTCGTCCACCGTCTAGCTGTTGACCCGGATCACCACGGCAAGGGCATCGCCGTAGCCCTTATGGAAAAAGCGGAAGAGGTCGCGAAAGAACGCGATATCGCCATTCTCAAAGTCGACACGAACATTCAAAACACGGCCACGCAAAAATTATTCCCAAAACTTGGATATCAGCCTGTAGGCGAAATCAGTCTGGCTTTTCGGCCGGGCCTGAGATTTCGCTGTTACGAAAAACGCCTGACGAAAATTTGATCGTAAAACCAATCTGCACGAAAAATAAATCTGCTTGAAAATAAATCTGACAAAAAAAAGAAGAGGAGACATTTCATGGAATACAGACAGCTCGGAAAGTCGGGGTTGAAAGTCCCCGAGCTATGTTTCGGCGCCGGCACCTTCGGTGGCCAGAACAATGAATTTTTCAAGGCCTGGGGCGCGACCAGCGACGCGGACACAGCCAAAAGAATCGTCGACATCTGCTTCGATGCCGGGATCAACTTTTTCGATACCGCTGATATCTATTCCGATGGCGAGAGCGAAGAAGTACTGGGCAAGGCCATTTCCCATCTCAAGCGCGAAGATGTTTTGATCTCGACAAAGGCGACATTCCGCTTCGGCAAAGGACCGAACGATGTCGGCTCTTCCCGTTATCACCTGATCCAATCGGTCGATCGCTCGCTCAAAAGACTGGGCACGGACTACATCGACATCTATCACATGCACGGCTTCGACGCTACTTCACCGGTCGATGAAACCCTGCGCGCCCTCGATGATATGGTGCGCGCCGGCAAGATCCGCTATATCGCCTGCTCCAACTTTTCCGGCTGGCACCTGATGAAATCGCTGAGCGTCAGCGAACGCTACGGCTGGTCGAAATATGTCGGTCATCAAGCCTATTACTCACTCGTTGGCCGGGACTTCGAATGGGAGCTCATGCCGCTTGCAGTCGATCAAGGGGTCGGCACCCTCGTCTGGTCGCCGCTCGGCTGGGGCCGCCTCACCGGCAAAATCACACGCGAAACGGGCGTGCCCAAAGAAAGCCGTTTGAACTCACAGTTGGCCGTCGATATCGGGCCGCAGGTCGAAGACGAATATCTCTACAAAGTCGTCGACGCTCTCAAAGAAGTGGCCAAAGAATGCGGCAAAACAGTACCGCAAGTCGCTCTCAACTGGCTGCTGCGCCGACCAACAGTATCGACCTTGATCGTCGGTGCTCGCAACGAAGAGCAGCTCAAACAAAATCTGGGCTCGGTCGGTTGGAAGCTGACGGAAGATCAAATCGCCAAACTCGACAAGGCGAGCGAAAAGCCGAAGACCTATCCTTACTGGCACCAGGCGCAGTTTGTCGAGCGCAATCCGTTCCCGGTCTAGGATATTTTTAGAACAAGACGTAGACAAATCCGGCGTCACTGTAGAAGAGACGCCGGTTTTTGTTTAACGCTAAGACTCCATTTTCCAAAGTTCTTCCATGAAACACCTGAAATCTATTCTTCTTAAAAGTTGTGCAGTGCTATTTTGCGCCATTTTTTCCACTGGCCTTAGCGCGCCGCTCTGGCCAATTTTAGAAGAGGGTGAAACCGTTTTTGTTTATTTTTTTTTGGGACAGAGCATGGATAACCTGCTAAAGCAGGCAAAAGGTCAAACGTGGAAGCAAATTTTCAAAATTGAAGGCTCCGCTTGTACGACAAACTGGTTAGTGAATGGTCAAACTGGCACAGTGACGCACCAGTTCGGCGTCGATACAGCCATTCAATTGACGTTCGAGAAAGGGCTTTGTTTAGATGCGCGGCCAAGTGGTTTCAGCGTAACAATCGGAATGCCCAATCATCACAGGGAATCCCATCAGGCGTACTTCAGAAATCCCTAGTCCCGTGTCCCATACTTCAATATCTCAACCGGTCCAAACCCAAGGTCTGATCCTCAAAACCATGAATTTAACCGAAGAAGAAATAGTGCTGGCAAGGAAGTTGAATTTTGATCCGGACGTATTGAATCTAATAAAAACCACTTTAAAAGTTCCCTTGCGGGAATTTGGCAGCACTCGGATAGTGAAATCGCGGCGGCTTTGTCGGCTGGCACGTCCACCGTCTACAGAGTCAAGCGTGATTTTGTAGAGTATGGTCTTGATGTCGCCTTGAG
>JAGXAB010000200.1 GCA_018971775.1 Cyanobacteria bacterium REEB67
TGCGATATTCAACCGTATGGTTAAATATTACTCCGAACAACTGGACCGGACATTTTTTGCCCTGTCCGATCCGACCAGGCGCGCCATCATCGGCACCCTCGCCTTGAAAGGACCATGCTCGGTACTCGAGCTGGCCGAACCGTTTGACATGTCGCTGGCGGGCATTTCCAAGCACTTGAAACTGCTGGAAAACGCCAGCCTGATCGAGCGTGAAAAACGCGGCCGCGTCCACTATCTCAGACTCTGTGGTGAGCCTATGTCGGAAGCAAACAAGTGGTTGGAGTCATACGGTAAATTCTGGAATCAACAGTTAGACGCGTTCGAAAACTATTTAACAAGCAGCGAGGAAGAAAATCATGACATCGACGAAAATCGACAATAAAAATATCGGCGAAAAAATCAGCAAGTGCGAAAATCTCACAGTGCTGATACGACGCACAGTCAAGGCCCCTGCGGCTAAGGCATTTCGCGCCTGGACCGAAGTTGAGCAGATGAAAAAGTGGTTCGGCTGCAACGAAATAAGCAGCATAGAAGTGACACAGGATTTTGTGGTCGGCGGCCAATATAGCATCACAGCAGCCAGTTGCACTGGCTCCGGAACAAATACAGTGCACGGCACATTTAAAGAAATAATCCAGGATAAAAAGGTAGTATACACGTGGAATAACGAGTCGCCCAATGCGCCGGCTCAGGACACCGTCGTGTCGGTAGAATTTATCGACCATGGAGACCATACAGAGATCGTTCTGGAGCACACCAAATTTGCCGTAGATAAATCCGCAGAGGGTCATTCATTCGGCTGGAATCAAAGTCTCGACAAGCTCGAAGCACTGCTCGCGAGCTAAGGCATCCTGAATATTCACCACAAAATTTTTCTGGAGAGAACAATGTCAAATACCGTGAAAGCCATCCCGGCAGGCATGCACACAGTCACACCTTATCTGGTCATGAAAGACTGTGTAAAAGCGATCGAATTCTACAAAAAAGCATTTGGCGCCGAAGAAGTGATGGTCATGCACATGCCCGACGGCAAAAAAGTAATGCACGCTGAAATCAAAATCGGCGACTCGATCATCATGATGGGCGAAGAGTGCTCCGAAAGAGGCTGCGTCAGCCCAGAATCAGCCGGCCACGTAACCGCTTCGTTGATGATTTACAGTGAAAATGTCGATGCTTCTTTTGACAAAGCAGTCAAAGCCGGCGCCACAGTCAAAATGCCTTTGATGAATATGTTCTGGGGCGATCGTTACGGCCAGCTCAGCGATCCCTTCGGCCAGATGTGGTCGCTCGCTCAGCACGTCGAAGACGTCAAACCGGAAGATATGCCGAAACGTGCCGCCGAAGCAATGAAGCAGATGGCAGCGGCCGGAGCTAAATAAGAACGAAACGTCAAAGCTCAGTAGCACCGCCTGCGGTACTGCTGGAGCAATTGAATCGAACAAATGAAAAAGCGAGCAGCTTGGAAACAACCAGACTGCTCGCTTTTGGCTTACACAATTTCTCTTTGCAATGACCAGAGCAGCCGTAGCCAAGATGGTAGATTAGACAACCAACACGCCGCATCGCCCATCATTAGTAATGGAGACTTATCCCATGGTCACTTTGGCAGACGCCAGACGAGTAATCGCAGCAGCAGAAAAAAAGGCAGTCGAAATCGGTCAGCCGATGAATATCGCTGTCGCCGACGCCGGCGGCAACCTGGTCTCCCACGTGCGCATGGACAATGCCTGGTTGGGCAGCATCGACATCTCCATCAAAAAAGCCTATACGTCCCGCGCCTTTGATATCACAACCAGAGACCTGGCCACCCATAGCCAATCCGGCGGTCAGTTTTTCGGCATCCACGCCTCAAATGACGGCAAAATTATGATTTTCGCCGGCGGCATCCCGCTCAAAAAAGACGGTAAAGTAGTCGGCGCCATAGGCGTTAGCGGTGGCAGCGGCGATCAAGACCATGCCGTAGCAGAAGCCGGTGCAGCAGCGTTCTAACCAAGGCAACCGCCAAACTGCAAAGTAATCGAAAATTCAGTACAGAGAAACGACGGCCTGCCTTGAGCTTGCCGTCGTTTTTCCCTGGACGACGAACTACAAAACAACAAAAGGCTTGACCAACTCAGATATTTCGACTATTCTAGAAATATGAAAACAAGCCGAGCCGTTAAAGCCATGGGGGCTTTAGCGCAAGAATCACGCCTGGAAGTATTCCGCCTGCTGGTTCGCACAGGTGCCGCCGGCATGGCCGCAGGCGATCTGAGCAGCTACTTCAAAATGCCACCGGCCACTATGTCCTTTCACTTGAAAGAACTCAGCAATGCCGGTCTGATCACTTCCAGGCGAGAAAGCCGGTCAATTATTTACTCGGTCAACTACGAGCTGATGCAAGAGCTACTGGGCTTTTTGATGGAAAACTGTTGCGCCGACAATGGAGGTAAGTGTTAATGAAAAGATTCCATGTCCACCTGGCGGTGGCAAACTTAGAGCAATCAATCAAGTTTTATTCTACATTTTTTGATGCGCCGCCCACGGTGACCAAAGAAGATTACGCAAAATGGATGCTCGACGATCCGCGCCTAAACTTTGCCATATCCACCCGCGGCAGAGAGCCAGGCCTGGACCATCTGGGCATTCAAGTCGATGACGGCGAAGCGCTCAAGATCATCTCCACTCGCCTGAAAGCAGCCGCGCAACCGATTCTCGAACAAGAACAAACCACCTGCTGCTACGCCAAAGCCGATAAAGCCTGGGTACACGATCCGCAGGGCGTCGCCTGGGAAAGCTTCCACACAACCGATATAGCCACTACATACGGTGAAGACTCGGACTTCCAAACCCAGACCAATTCTGCCTGCTGCGCTCCAATGCCAGAAGCTGTGCCTGTCAGTATCAGTTTTGGAAAAAAGGACTGCGGCAAATGAAAGTAATTTTCGCCTGCATCCACAACGCCGGGCGCTCGCAAATGGCCGCCGCCTTCTTCAATAAATACGCCGACGGCTCGAAAGCGCAGGCTTTGTCGGCCGGGACGCAACCGGCCGACGAAGTACATGACAGCGTTTTGCAAG
>JAGXAB010000201.1 GCA_018971775.1 Cyanobacteria bacterium REEB67
GTTTCCGCCGCTGCTCACCACTGTGTCGGTCAGATGAATGTCATTGGGCATTTTGCCGGTCGAGGTGATGGTGATCGCACCTCCCGCTCCACCTGAGCCTGCTGCGCCACCGGCGCCTCCGTTCAGCGCGGCTGCCGAGCTCGCGCCGCCGTCGCCGGGCGCACCACCCTGTCCACCCGTCGTCCCCAGGGCGCTGACATTGATTATTCCGGCGATAACTGTGGCTGTGGATGTAGCGGTGATATTGATGTTGCCACCGACGCCACCGACTCCGCCATTACCGCCGGCCTTGCCCGCCGCTCCGGTCAGGCCCTGACCGCCGGCGCCACCAGTAGTAGTGACCGAAGAAGACATCGTCAAATCGCCCGTACCGGTCGTTATAGTGATGTTACCGCCGCGTCCTCCAGCACCGCCGGCACCACCAGCGACAACTGCATTGGCGCCGTTTGCGCCGATGGCTGATATCGGACCGGATAAAGTGATGCCGTTGCCGTTAATGAGCACGTTGCCGGCATTGCTGCCAACACCTTTGGCATCTGTCGTTATCGAGCCACTAAAAGTGATGGGGCCGAGGCTGGAAGCTGTCAAATTGGCGCCGCCGGTAGTGACGGAGCCTATCGATATGCCGCCATTGACCAGTGCGCCGGTTTTGAGTGTGTTTGATACGAAATTGCCGAAGCTGTCAAAAGTGGCTTTACCTGTCGGTTGAGCATTGAGGAAATTCGCCGCTCCCGACGGTGCGCTGCCGCCACTCATATTTACGAGCGTGGTCTGGATGGCATTTTGCGTAGCCGATCCGGCGATCATTGTGACGCTGCCGTTGGATGAGCTGCCGCTGCCGCCGGTGGCTATCGACGGTACATTGATCGTGCCGCCCACAGCTCCATTAGCCAGGGCTTCTAAAATTACATTGCCGCCAGCTCCTGAGTTGTTGCTGGTATCGATGACGGTACCGCTGTGGGTGTTATTTGTCGTCAGATCGATAATGCCGCCAGCACCAGTTTTGAAATCGATCGTTGCGGTTTTTCCGGCCGCAATCGGGTTGACGCCAGTTGGGTCGCCATTGGTGGTGACGGTGCCGCCAGCCAGCATAATGATGTTGTAGCCCTTACTGTTGCTGCTCAGGGATACGTCACTAGAAGTATTGATTTTGATATTGCCGGCCGCCAGGAAGGCAGCCGATTCATTGAAATTTTGCTGCCCTTGCAGGTTTATGTCACCGCTGATATCGGCAAAAGTAGGATCGCCGCTAAGTTGATTTGTGCCCAGTGTCATTACATCTGACGATGTGAGTATGTGCGCCCCATTGCCGACGCTGTTGATAACACCCGTCACATTATCCAGATAAGCATTGATATTGCCGCTACCGGCAACAAAATTGACATTCTGTGAAAGCAAATTGCCGCCGCTGATATCGATGTCGGCGTTATTAGAGTTGAAATTGAAGTTGCCGTTTTTGGCTTGCATGGTGCCACCGGCACCGTTCATCGTGAGCCCGTTTGCACTGCTTACATTGATATTGCCGAGAGCGGAAATCAAGCCATCGTTGTTTAAGGTCTTAGTATTAATGCTGACGTTATTAGCAGCGGAAATCGTCGGCGACGAGCTGTGGGCGCTGAGATTTGAGACGACCGGAGCATTGATTGTGATATTGCCGCTACTGCTGATCGCACCGGTGTTGAGAAGAGATGTGGTGGCAGTCAAGACCGGATCGGCTGCAAACAGACCAGAACCGCCCGTGTAAGAGCCAATTACGCCGCTTCTGCCGTTTACTATCGAAGCGGCCGAAATAACATCAGTGTTACCGCCGGCAGAAGAAGCAGTCAGAATGGTACCGTAATTGGCGAGCCTGCCGCTCATCGTCAGAGCGCTCAGGTTGTCTACGACTTCTACTCCTCGCGATATGGTCAACGAACTGACGGCGCCCCCGGCAGCGCTATCTAGAGCGTTGAGGAGCGTGTTGTTCAACTGCACTGTGCCACCGGCAGCAGTGCCATTTGCCGAGAGTTTTATCTCTTGCGCACCAGTCGTTACCATTTGCTGCACGGCCACCAATTCGGCGGCGGTTAGTTTTGTGTTGAGGAAAACCGTTTCTTGCCTACCGCCAACATCGATCGTCAGGCTGCTGAAATTGCCGAGGTTGCCCGCTAGAAACTTGAGTTGCGCTGAGGATAGATTAAGATCGGCCCCGCTGCCACTGTTTTGAGCGGCATGATGGACTGCGGCACCGCGCTGCATAAAAAACTTCATTGCATGCGGCAGATTTTGCCCTGATTGCAGTACGTTGCCGGAAGTCAGGGCCGCTTTTTGAGGAGAGGATGGCGAAGCGGAGAAGTGCTGAAGATTATTGGTCCCGAGATGATGGGCACCGGAAGCATTACCAGAAGGATTAAAAGAATGCGGCGTCCAGGCAGCCGAGACCGGTTGAGATAGAGGAGCCGGGGAGTGAGCCAGGCAAGCCTGAGCGCTGAGCGGTATCGAGCAGGCTACTCCGAGTGCCAGATGCCAGGCTCGCTTCCTGGCGATCGCCAGAGACTGAGCTGGTTTGACTGAGTTGGAGATTCTGGCCATGCTGTCCACCATTTAAACGCCTGCGGGTAAAAAGGGACGCCTGGAGCTCCGGCAAAAGTGCTAGGCAGGCACTATCGCTGAAGTCAAAGTTATGATATACCGCCCCGACCTTTGACCGGTCACCGGCATTGACAACGGCAAATTGAAAACTCCCAAACGTGGCTTGCATGGGCGTTTCAAATGACTAAAAAATGGTTTATCTATATATGGATGTCCGCATATAACAAATCTCAATTGACTGGGCTGACTTCGCTGTTATGCGACACGGGATTCAATTTTCAAACAGGCCGGATTAACCGACTATCTTTATAGTCACAAGATTCTTCCTCGGACAAACCGATGACTTCTATACTGACCTGATATGAAACATAGCGCAGGCACATTGTTGTATAGGGTTGTCGATGGTTCTCTTGAGCTCATTCACCCAGATCAGGCCGAATTTATTTCACGGCTTGTCGCAAAAATTGCGTGATCGTCGATT
>JAGXAB010000035.1 GCA_018971775.1 Cyanobacteria bacterium REEB67
CCGACCGCGAAGATGAATTTATCAAGGAAAAGTTCACCACCCACCAGCGGCTCACAGGCAACATCGCCGGAGCCGAAGCACTGCGTCAACAGGCGGAAGAACTCTCATCGGCACTCAATTTGCACGCCGTACAGTATTGCAAAAATCTAGCTGAGCTCAATCCACAGATGCATCTTGTCGTCAGCGATCCGACCCGTATCCAGGAGCCGGTCAACTGGTTAGCCAAGCAAAACGAACGCAAAGCAGGCGACTTACCGACTTATTTTTACCGTTGGAAAGTGACCGGCGGTACACATATATTGTCTGTACGCGCCTCTCGTGGTCGCATCGAATTTTTTCTCGTGCCCAATAAAGAAGTACCTCATATCACGATGAGCGAATTCGGCTCAAGGTTCAAGGGCAGCTTCAGCCTCACCTCGACTGAAAATGGTTATACCTGGAAACAAAATAAAGAGCGCCTGTCAGCCGACGAAGCTCTCCATTTCGTCGAACAATTTTTGGATCAGCTCAGCCAGGAGAAAACCAGGGCGCGTGAGCCAAACCTTCCCGCACCCTTGCTCGCCACGATCGAACAGCAATTGCAACTTGAAAAAAACAATCTGCTTTTCAAATTACTCAATCAGCAAGAGGAGATGAAGAATCAGCTCGCCCGCGACTTGCACGACAGTGTTATCGCCGATTTGATGATGCTCAAACGTTATCTCTCCGGTGATAAAAAGATCTCAGTCGATGAGACGATCGAAATCATCGACGAAGTCGTCTTGCACCTGCGCGACATTGTCAACGAGTACTCCCCGAGACAGCTACAAGAATGGGGGCTGAAAGTCGGTATCGAAGATTTGTTGGACCGCATGAGCAGGCGCACCGGCATCGAATGCAATTTCGACTTTCAAGGAGAATTGCCTAAACTGCCCGACCTGGTCAGCTTGCACATTTTCAGGGTCGTGCAAGAAGCGCTAAACAACACCGAAAAACACTCGGGCGCTTCGGTCGTCACCGTTTCGATCAAAGCCTCCACCGCCGGTATCACGACTTTTAGAGTCAACGACAATGGCAGCGGCTTCGATGCCTCAGTGCTCCAGACCGAAGGCGACGGCTCTCACAGTTTCGGTCTTGAGGGCATGCGCGAGCGCTGCGAACTGATCCAGTGCTTTTATCCATGCAAAATCAATTTGCAGTCTTCACCCGACGCCGGCACGACCGTGACGCTGACAATTTCGATGTACGAACCGGAGAACCACGGCGGCTGATAAGCGCCTGTAAGTGCTTACTACACTTACTTACTTACTTACTTACTTACTTACTTACGCCAGGAGAGAAAAAAACATTGCCAGAATATGCAAAAAACCGTTCATTACTGAAGGTCTTTTCACGCTCCAAAATGATGATCTGGGCCCTGGCAATCGCCGCTAACATCACAGCACAAGCAGTTTTTGCCGACACCTATGAGTCGACCGCCGGTCAGACTCGCAGTAGCGGATCGACGACCACATCGACCAGTCTGACTACAAGCATCCCTCTCGCCAACGGACAGGCGAACGCTTACGATCCAGCCGCCCTACAGACTTACTACAAAACGATGTGGACGCAAATCAGCAAAAACTGGTGGGTACCGGAAGAACTTTTCTTCAAGCAAGTAAAAGTCAAAATGGTGATCGAAAAAGATGGCAAATTATCTTCGGCGACACTGGCTGCAACTTCGGGGGATAACCGCGCCGACACGCTGGCGCTTATTGCCATCAAACGGGCGGCGCCCTTCCCGCCTCTGCCCGACGGCCTGCCGACACCATTTCAGACAATCTATACGATTGGCTTCGCCTCAAATAAAGACCGCGACTTTGTCATGTTTAACGGCGCTCGCTATGGCAAAGGCGAAGCCTACACCCTTGCTACAGGTACAAAGGTCGGTCATTCCGACCGGCAGCTGAGCGAGCTCGACAAGCAATTTCATATCAAAAAAGAAGCAGCTCTGACAAAGATGAATAAGCTCTACGACGCCATTGCCGCAGAGAAAGAAAATACCAACAAAAAAGCGAAACTTTTGACCGATTATGCCGATTGCCTGATCACCATCCAGGAGCAGGGAGAAGGACGCGACAAACTCAGCGAAGCCCTCGTCATACTCGACAAGAATCAAGCGGATGAAGCGACACTCTATCCATGCCTGTCAAAATTGGCTCAGCTCGATTACAGCCTCGGTGATTTGAAAACAGCAGAGCCGCTCTTTATCCGGGCGATCGCCATCAAAGAAAAAGAGACAGCTATCGCTGCAACAGGAGCCACGGCTGCGACTGCAGCCGCCGCAAGCAATGGCGTGCCGCTCAAGAGCCTGCTGGAGACCTACGCCAAGCTGCTCTACAAACAAAATAGAGCAACCGAAGCCGATGAGATCTACAAAAAAATCAAAACATTGCCGTAGATAGCATCGTTTTTCCTGAAAATGCTGACCGGAAGCCGCAGCACAGAGACTGTCAATATTAGAGTCAGGTCAGCTTTCGCTGGTGTTCAGATAACGAGCAAAGACTGGCTGACTGATTCGATAGCTCTCTCTGAGCGCCTTAATTTCCTTCGGTCCAAATTGCTCAACTTCCGACAGGCAGGTTTCATCGAAGTGACGCATCGTTTCTTTCTTACGGTTGCTCACAGGGGAGGCGCTTAGCACCACCCAAGGCAAAGCACTTGCCGTGGCGTTAGACTATGTTTAATAAGGATACTGCAGGCGCGCGTGAGCCAAATCAACAGCACTCGTACGCGTGGCAATGAGGTCAAACTTGGCAGACGAAAAAAGACTGGTCAAAGACAATGTCCCCGGCGATTTTTTCGTCGACACGACCTGCATCAACTGCGATACATGCAGGCAGCTTGCACCCTCTGTTTTCAGGCACCAGGGAGATTTCTCCTGCGTTCAGAAGCAGCCCCAAAGCAGCACCGAGGTAGTGGAAGCGATGCATGCTCTTCTGAGCTGTCCGACCGGCTCGATCGGTAACCGCGCCAGAGTCAAACCCGATGTTCTCTCTGATTTTCCCCTGCCCCTGACTGAAAACGTCTATTACAGCGGCTTTAATTCAGCGGCCACTTACGGCGGCAACAGCTCTTTTATTACGCACAAAGATGGCAACTGGCTTGTCGATTCGCCCAAATTTGTCAGTCCCCTGGTCAAACGTCTTGAGGCTATGGGCGGTATAAAATGCATTTTCCTAACGCACCGTGACGATGTCGCCGACGCGGCAAAATATGCCGGGCACTTTGGCGCCAAACGGATCATTCACAGGCTGGAGCTTGCCGCCCAACCAGAGGCCGAAATAATCATCGATGAAAGCGACGCTATTGATTTTCAAGCAGACTTCAAAATCATCGTCACGCCCGGACACACCCGGGGACTGGCTGCTGGCCGGCCACGGCGACCGCGTCCATCTGCCGGCGGCCGAGATGCAAAGCAAATTGCGACAGCTGGTCGAAGCCTCCCGAACGATCCCTAAACGCTGATTACAACTTCAGAGACGGGGAAGCGTACTTTGGCCAGATCGGCATAGTGATCGTCAGCACTGCGATAACCAAGCGGGCAGAGCACCACACTGTGGCAAGCTTTAGCCGGTAGATCGAGAATACGGTCGAAAGCAGCTTTATCAAAGCCTTCCATTGGGCAGGCATCGACACCTAAAGCGGCGGCGGCGCTGAGCAGGAAGCCGAGGGCGATGTAGCACTGATTGGCGGCCCAGACATCCCTGGCGGCGTCGGGCGTGTTTTTGACAAAGTTAGTGAGCATGCCGCCGTAAGCAGCTTTTTTCTCGCTGTCCAGATTTCTCACCTGGCCGACAAAGTCTACATAGTGATCGACATGAGCCTGATCCACTCTGGCGATACGAGCCAGAACGATGAGGTGCGAGCAATCACCCGGCTGCGACTGATTATAGGCCGCAGCACTCAGTTGCTTTTTAATTTCCGGATCGGTGACCACGATAAATTTCCAGGGTTGCAGGCCATAGCTGGAAGCGGAAAGACGCAGCGCCTCTTCGATAGCTGCGAAGGTTTCGGCGTCGATTTTTCTTGTGGCGTCAAACTTCTTGGTGGCATAGCGCCAGTTGAGATCTTTGATCAGCTCCTCGGCCTTGGTGCTTTCCGCTGGTGTCATCGTGGTCACCTGTGATTCCATTTTCGATCTTGTCTTACCGAGAGAGCAGACTAGGCGCCTACTTCTACAACCGTAATATCTTGCTGTACGAGCGTTTCCTTCAGTTCGGCAGTTTCACCGAGCAAGGCGGAAAGAGAGTCGCAGGCCTTGTCGAAAGGCTTGAAACCTTTGCGCAAGGCGGCGACATTTTCTTTGAAATTATTTTCTAATTTGCTCAGAACAACCTGACCATTCAGTCTGTCCGACTTCAATTCTTCAACTTTATGCTGCAGATTTTCCTGAAGATGTTCGCCTTTTTCGCGGACGGTCACAGTCTGCTTCTTAACGGCTTCCGCAGCCTGCTCGAGAGCAACCTGACCGATAAAAAATGTCTTTACTAAAGCTAGCCACATAACAAAACCTCTTGAAAAGAACTCTACCAGTATTAAGTTCCCTGCCGCTTTGCAGCGGCTTGTTCAGCGTCGGTTATAGATTAGACGCTTACAGTTACCAGAAGGTTTATGTTGTTAAAGATGACTAACATCTCTTAATTAAGCGCTCTGGGTCCGCTTTCTACGCTTCCGGGCCGGCTACCGCGGCCTCAGTCAGGGCGGCCTTATGCGGGAATATGTAGGCATAAAATCCATCCAGCCAGCCGCGCTCGATTAAAAATGTCATCGTGGCAACCGCGCAGATGCTAAAAAGAATGACGCCGAAGGCTACTTCTCGGATGATCGGAGCAGCGGCGATACCGGCCTGACTGACCAGGGAAGCGAGGACGGCTGCCGCCAACCCTTTGGGCACCATGACCGAAGTTATCGCCAGGTCGTAAGTGGCCGTAGTGAGAGGCATGACCATTCTTGTCACGATCAAGCGCATCAGCATCGACCAGGCGGTCAGGACAAGCGCCGAGACGACTAGGTAAGCACTGTCGAATTGCATTGAAATGCCGACATAGACGAAGAATAGCGACTTAAGGAAGAAAACGAGAGCGGCAAAAAAGCTTTTTTCCTGGTGCGTAAGGGCGACGACTTCGTTTTGCAAAGAGGGGACTTTTTGCAGGATTTTGATTTCGCGCACATTACCGAGGACCAGGCCAAAAACGAGGGTGGCGACCGGTCCACTGTAACCGAGCAGTTCAGCGGCGGCATAGACCATACAGACAAAAGCGGGGGTGCAAAAAATACTGTTCTCGACGCGGCGGATGATCTTCAAAACACTCGACCAGACAAGAGCTGCGACCACGCCGAGTACAGCTGCCAGGACAAAAGAAGCTATGATATTGCCGACCATCACAGTCGGCTGGATATTATCGGCCTTTTCAATTTGCACGCAGGCGAGGGTGGCGACGATGCCGAGCACTTCGCAAAGGGTACATTCGAGGATCAAAGTCGTGCGAGTGTAATCAGTGACACGCAACTTTGCCAGCATCGGTATCACCACTGGCGGTGACACGGCGGCGGCGATGCAGCCGAGGATACAGCCGTCCACTATGCCCAGCTTCAAGACGTAGCTGCTGAGGAGCACAGTTGTCCCGACCGTAATGGCAAAAGTAATGAGCCCGAGGCGAATTGCCGGCATGACGGCCTTGCCCAGCATGGCGATGTCGAGATCGAGACCGCAATCGAAGAGGATGATGACGAGAGCGATGGCGGTGAAGACGGCGCCGACGTGGCCAAAGTCTTCCGGCGACACCAGATGAAAAACCGGACCGAGCAAAACACCAATCAGAACCAGGGGCAAGACATCGGGCACTCGCGTTTTTTCGAAGAGACCGCCGAACAAATGCGCCAGAAAGATAATGGCGCTCACCGAAATAATCGCTACTGCTGATTCCATTTAAGTTGGTTCACCCTAAACAGGACGGATTGCTCTAATTAGTCTTACCCGCTCCGGCCACTCCGGAAGCAGTCGCAGCGGCATCCGGCAGCTGGACATTACCGACGCAACTAGCGGTCTGGTTAAGGCGCAGCTGGGTGACGATTACGGCCGGATCATAGTCGTATTCGCGGGAGGTGCTGCGCATCATGCGGGCGAAACAGGTGAGGTGACTGGGAGTTTGAAAAACATGCAGATAATAAGGCGTTTCGCCATTTTTGGGGGCGATTTCAAAGCTCTTGATGGCGGTGATGCCGATAAAAGACGTATCGCTTAAACCAGCTTCCTTGCCGACTCTTTCATTAGTGAAAGTGACCTCGCGCACACGATTGGCGGCCATAAAATTTTTGTTGAAGCGCGATGTGCCGAAAGCCCCGATTTTGGAGACATCATAAGTTTCGATCGAGACGCGCTCCGGAGCCGCTTTCATCCCGGCCGAGCCATAGTCCTCGTAGATTTTAAAAGCCTTGAGCGGCTTTTCTTTGAGGAAAAAATCGGGAGCATCCATGGTCGAGACGACTTTGACGGGGACAAAGGTTTTGTTGTTGAAGCGCACGGCAACTTCGCAATCAGGCAAAACAATGACGTCGTGATCGCTATCGTAAGCAAAACCAGGGTCGGCCAGGGCCGGTATCGCCAGCCATGGACTACAGACTACAGCGAGTGCGGCCGCGGTCAGGGTGCAAACCGAGGCTCGAACCGCTCTTAAAATTGACATGACATGCCCCCAGAATAGACCCCGAGCAAGTTTACACCAATATGTACCGGACTGCCCAGATCGGCCGGAGTCCGGCTCGTCGAAAGCCATACCCCTGAAGCCCCGATCGCGCCAAATCGGCATTTAGAGCAAGGTCCCGCGCAGGATATTGGCCGCAATCGTGAAATAGATAATCAGACCGGTGACATCGACAAGGGTAGCGACGAAGGGCGCTGAGGCACTGGCCGGGTCGAAACCGACGCGTTTCAAGATAAAAGGTAGCATCGCCCCGGAGATGCTGCCCCAGGCGACGATGCCGACCAGACTGAAGCCGACGGTCATGGCAATGAGCTGATAATGAGGGCCGTACGAGTGAAATAACATTTGCCAGCCGAGAATGCGACCGAGGCCGATCACGCCGATGATGCTGCCAAGACACAAACCGGCGATCAGCTCCCGACGTAAAACGCGCCACCAGTCGCGCAGGCGGATCTGCCCGAGAGCCATGGCCCGGATCACGAGGGTGGTAGCCTGCGAGCCGCTATTACCGCCGCTGCTGATAATCAGTGGCACGAAGACAGCGAGAATGACGGCCCGGGCAATTTCGTTTTCAAAATAACTCATGGCGTTGGCGGTAAGCATTTCCGATAGGAACAGCAAAACCAGCCAACCAGCACGCTTGCGAATCATATCGAGCAAGCCGATTTCCAAGTAGGGGGCATTGAAGGCTTCCGAGCCGCCCATCTTTTGAATGTCTTCGGTCACTTCTTCTTCGACGACGTCGACGATGTCATCAATGGTGACGATACCCTTCATCCGGCCATCATGATCGACGATCGGCAGAGCAAGGAGATTGTGCTCGGCAAAAAGCAGACTGAGGTGCTCTTGATCCATGTCATCGCCGGCGGTGATGAAATCGGTGCTCATGATCTCGCGCACCGATTGCTCGGGGGAGGCGACAAATAATTCGCGCAGAGAGGTGACACCGGTCAATCTGCGATTGCCGTCCAAGATGTAGACATAGTAGAGAGTCTCGACATGACCGACGGCCTGTCTGTGCAGATACGCCAGTGCTTCCGGCACCGACATGTCATCGCGCAACTGGACATAACGAGGACTCATCAAGCCTCCGGCGACGTCCTGCCGGTAGGCGAGAAGAGCGGAGACTTCGTGCCTGGTCGATTGATCCAGATGCTCGAGGAAGACGGTCTGCTCGACGGCGGCCAGTTGCTGCAAAACGTCGGCGGCATCGTCTGGAGCCAGAGCACGCAGCCAGAGCCAGCGGTCGTCGTCGGGCAGGGTGCTGAGCAAACGCGCCTGCTCGAAAGTAGAAAGCTCGACAAGAAACTTTTTCGCCTCGCCCACCGAGAGGTTTTTAAATTTTTCGACCTGCTCGGCAGGCGAAAGCTCGGTCCACAGATCGTGCAGAAGGCTGTGACTATACGGCGAAATCAACTGAGGACGCGCGCTCTGAGGACCCCTTCGATCTTGCTTATCTCATCGATGACGCTGCGCGGTACCGGTCTTTCGACATCGACCAGGGTACAGGCCACCTCGCCGCGGGAGCGGTTGAGCATGTCGACGATGTTTAGATCTTCCTTGGAAACGGCGGCGGAGATGCGCTCGATCATATGCGGAATGTTGCTGTTGGCCACCATCAAGCGATGGCCACCGTTGCGGGGCAGGGACATATCGGGGAAGTTGACGGTATTGCGGATGGTGCCCTGCTCGAGGAAATCCTTAATCTGGTCGACGACCATGACGGCACAGTTTTCCTCCGCTTCTTCGGTGGAGGCACCAAGGTGAGGCAGAGTAATGACGCGCTCGTGATTGGAGAGCAGATTACTGGGGAAATCGCAAACATAGGCGCGTACTTTACCGGACAAAATAGCGTCGGAAACGGCCTGTTCATCGACTATAGCAGCACGGGAGAAATTGAGAATGGTGATGCCTGGACGACTCTTGCCCAGGCGGCGAGCGTCGAGCAGATGTTTCGTTTCGGTCGAGAGCGGTACGTGAAAAGTGACGAAATCGCACTGGGCCAGCAGTTCACTGACGCTCGGCATGTTCTTCACCTCGGCCTGGAGGGCCCAGGCATTGGTGACGGTGATATGCGGATCGTGACCGATGACGCGCATGCCCATAGCAAGAGCGGCATTGGCTACACGCACGCCGATGGCGCCCAGTCCGACCACGCCGAGGGTGCGACCAGCCAATTCGATGCCGACAAAGCTCTTCTTCTGCGCTTCGACGATTTCGTTGATTTCGGCGTCAGTACCGGAGAGTTTGCGAGTAAATTCAAAAGCCGTACCGAGATTGCGAGCGGAGAGCAACATACCGGCCACAACGAGCTCTTTGACCGCATTGGCGTTAGCACCAGGCGTATTGAAAACGGGGATACCCATGGCACTGAGTTTGGCCACCGGAATATTGTTTACACCGGCACCGGCTCGACCGACTGCCTTTAAGCTGGTCGGAATTTCCATTTCGCTCATATTGAATGATCGAAGAAGAATGGCATCCGGACTGGACATCTCCGAAGCAATTTCATATTTATCGCGCGGCAGTCGATCCAGTCCGCCGACGCGGATATTATTGAGAGTGAGTATTTTGAACATTGTTATCCATGCCGCCGCGCGAAGTCTGCCATAAATTCGGTCAATTTCAAGACGCCTTCTTCCGGCATCGCATTGTATAAGCTGGCACGCATGCCGCCCACCGAGCGGTGCCCGGCCAGAGTAAGCAAACCTTCTTTTTTCGCTTCGTCCTGAAAAGTTTTTTCCAGGCCGGCGTCAGCAAGGGTAAAAGGCACATTCATCCAGGAGCGACAATCTTTTTGCACTGGATTTTTGTAGAAAGAAGACTCGTCGATAGCCTTGTAGAGAGCGGCGGATTTGCGCTGGTTGCGCTCGGCCATGGCGGCAAGACCACCCTGCTCCTTGACCCATTTGAAGACGAGACCGGCAATGTACCAGGCGTAGCTCGGCGGTGTATTGGGCATCGAACCATTGTCGGCCATGACTTTGTAATCGAGCAGGTAAGGGGTTTTAGCGCGGGCATGACCGATCAAATCATCGCGCACGATGACGACTGTCAGGCCAGCCGGACCGATATTTTTTTGAGCACCGGCATAGATCAAGCCAAATTTGCTGACATCGACAGGCCGCGAAAGAATCGTCGAGGACATATCGCAGATCACAGGCACGTCGCCGACTTGCGGTACAGATTGAAATTCGACGCCGTGAATGGTTTCGTTGGCGCAATAGTGGAAATAAGCAGCATCCTTGCTCAACTGCCACTGGCTGCGTTCGGGGATGGCGGTGTATTTTCCGGCTTCACCGGAGGCGACGACGTTGACGTCGGCAAGACGCTTTGCTTCCACCGTCGCTCGGTCCGACCAGAAGCCTGTATTGAGATAATCGACCCGGGCGCCCTCCCCTGACAAATTGAGCGGTATCGCCGAAAATTGGGTTGTTGCTCCACCCTGCAGGAAGAGCACTTTGTAATTGGTCGGGATGGCCATCAATTCGCGCAGGTCCGCTTCTGCCTCGGTGGCAATCCTGGTAAATTCCTTGCCGCGGTGACTCATTTCCATCACCGACATGCCGCTGCCGGCAAAGTCGAGCATTTCTTCGGCAGCGCGCTCCAGCACGGACTCAGGCAAAACTGCCGGGCCGGCGCTGAAATTATAGGGGCGATTCATCGTCGTCTTCCTTTTCGACTGCCCTCTGTCGCCGCGGGCGTGATCAGGCGAAGCGCCCGCTGGGTCTACTTGCAGACTGTTAGTCAAGAGCTTTCTCCAATATTGAGCCGGCCTTCTCAGGGCCTATTAATGGTCTCCTAAGCGAGCGCTTATTAGAAGGGTTTATTAATAAGCGTGTCCAACCAGGCACAAAACCCCGCTTAGATGGGCTTTATGCTGGCAATAGTGGGATAATCAAGACCATGAAGCTTGATTTTAACCAGATGTTCGGCGCACCGGGTCCCGTGTTGGGAAGCGACATATCTTCAATAGTCCGTCCGGCAATAGTCCGTCCGGCAATAGTCCGTCCGGCAATTTGCCTCGCCAGCCTGGCAATCTGTCTGGCCCCTCTGTTGAGCGGCTGCTCACAGGCAGACCATGCCCCGCAGGCGCATTCCAGATATCACGCCGGTGAACGCTGGTCTTACAAGACCAGGGACGGCGAAGAGAAGTCGACCTTAGTGATAGGCAGTGTCGAGGCCGCTCCCCGCGAGCAGACGACCACAGGTAAAACGATAGTACACATCAGCATCGAAGGCTTGAAACTGGCCGGCCCCGAAGGTCGCGTCCTCGATCACATCGGCCACCTGCCTCTTTCTCAGGAAGCAGTGGACAGAAGCGTCACCGCCCTGGTCGGACAAAATGCGTTGCCCACCTCGGATTACGGAGCGGGCTATGAATATTGGAAGTCAGCCGGCAGCGGCGGCGTCTTTGGTATGACTGTCAAACAGGCGGTCAACTACTACGAACAAATCATTCAACCCAGGCATAAAAAAGCCAGTTGAATTTTGGCTGATCTAGATTTAGGTCAATACCTGGACCTGGAGCTGGCCTTAGACTTTCGTCTTGATTTCAATCGACATGCCACAGACGGCTGCAATCTTGTCCAGCAGACGTTTTTCGGAATCAGTCATCAGCCCCCTGGTCTGCTTGAAAGTCAAATATTCACGCACTGCTTCCTGGTCTTTCAAGGTAGCATCGCCACTGCGACGTTTTTTCTGATATGGACCGGGACTGCTAGATGATGGCGAGGGCCCGTCTGCGCCAGTCGCTAACCGCTCGGTTGAATCTTGCTCAGACATAAAGCCTCCTGTAAAGAAAATTGGTCTCCACTTACCATTATCACCAGGATTAGTGGCAAAGTCGTGGCAGTTTCACAGAAGGAAAGCATTTTTTTGCAGATTTTAGCTATGTGAGCGAGTTGTGACTGCCCTAAAGCAGTTTTTCAATGTCGCCTTCCATAGATTCGGGTGTATCTGTAGGCGCATAGCGCTTGAGCACTTGGCCCTCTTTGTCGACCAAAAACTTGGTGAAATTCCATTTGACGGCTTTGCTGCCTAAAAGTCCGGGGGCAGCTTCGGTCAAATATTTAAATATCGGATCGGCATTGTCACCGTTGACGTCCACTTTTTCGAACATCTGAAAATCGACGCCATAGTTTTGCTGGCAAAAAGCACCAATTTCCGTGCTGCCGCCGGGCTCTTGCTGACCAAACTGATTGCAGGGGAAGCCGAGCACAGCCAGGCCACGGTCGGCGTATTTTTTGTGCAACCCTTCCAGCCCGCTGTACTGTGGTGTGAAACCGCATTTGCTGGCGGTATTGACGACGAGCATCACTTTGCCCTTGTATTGCTCGAGAGAAATCGGCTTACCGTCCAGGGCCTTGGCTGTAAATTGATAAATATCGCTCATAACATCCCTCAAATTTTGCGCCTGTAGGCTCAGTTACCCCAGGGAAGATATTATCGCAAGCGCCGGCAAAGTTCTAAAAGGTATAAAAGGTTAAAATGAGGCCCCCCACGCTCGGAGTTGTCAGTTGAGCAAAATATTTGTCCGACGGTTGACGGCAGCGGTTACGATGGCGGTGGTGCCTACCATTTTTACGACCGCTCTGGCCCTGAGCAAACGCAGCGAAGAATCCGTAGCCATGCTCTATGCAGCCACCAATCAGGATGCCGAAGCGATCAAACATTTCAACAGTGCCATCAAGGCAGACAGCGAAAATGGCCGACTCTATTACGAGCGCGGCCACACTTATTACGTGATGAATCAATACATCCAGGCTACGCCAGACTATACGCGCTCGATTCAGCTCAAATATCAGCCCTCGCTCAACTACGAACGCCGCGCCTTTTGCTATTTGAATGCCAAGCAATATCAAAAAGGCATAGACGATTGCAGCGAGGCGATCAAACTCGATCCTCGTTCGCGCATTTCTTATTTCAATCGAGCCAAAGCCTATGCCCTGATAGGCGAAGCGACGAAGAGCAAAGAGGATCTGGCCAGGATAAAGGAGCTCGATAAAAATCCGCGCGCCAAGGACTTTGCCGATCGCTGCATGGCGGTCCATGATCCAAACGCCAGGGTCAAACTCTGCCTATCGGCTCTGCAAATCGATCCGAAGCACAAAGAGGCGCTCACTTACCTGGGCAACGCCTATCTGGTTCTTGAAAAAAAGGATAAGGCGATCGAATGCTTCAACAAGCTGGTAGCACTCAATCCAGATGATCTGACAGCCATTGTCGATCGCAGCCTCTGTTACGAGGATTTTGGGCGCTACCCCGACGCCGTCAAAGATCTGGATAATGTCCTCGAAAACGCGCCGGAGTGCTATAAAGCCTACTTCTGGAGAGGTCGTTGCTATGCCGGTGAAAAACAACCGGCAAAAGCAATCAGTGATTATAAAAAATGCGAACAAATAGTCCAGGCCTTGATGGCGAGCAGTTATGCCGGCAGGAGCAAAGGTCAGCGCGTCAGCCTTGGCCGCTTCCTCGTCAATACCTTTGCCGCCGAGGCGCACGCCTACGAGCAACAGGGCAACTACAACAAAGCGATCGAAGCGATGACTTTCGCCGTAAACGAATCGAGGCAGGCACCGATGATGCTGGCCAAGCTCTTACCGAAACGCTCAGAGATTTACAAAAAAGCCGGGCTTACCGTCGAAGCACACAATGACCTGAAATGGGCCTCAGAAGTAAACGACAAAATTGAAGCCTTGAAGAAGGGTCCGATCATCCCGCCACCACCGCTGGCATCGGACTCTGGCAAAAATAAGCCGGACGGACCGAAGGCCGGGCCGACAAAAGCAGTACCCCCCGTGTCGGACAAAGAGCCGCTGCCGGACTAATCTATGTGTTCAACTGGGAACATTTACCGCCAATGACGGTCTGACAATACAGCTGAGGGAAAGACACGATAAACTCCTGAAGCGCAAATTTACGCCCATACAGCCGGCGAAGCGGTCAGGAGGAAGATTTTGAAAAATAACCAACCACCCAACCAGGACGAACTCCGCTGCTGTCGAGATGATCTGCTCGTTATCCTCACCGAAGCTCAAACGGTCGCCCCTGACGCAAAAGAACTGGCAACACTGCAAGCCGCATTTGCCGTCATCGAGTCACTGATTGTCGAAATCGATCCTCGTATTGATCCTCGTGCTTCCGGCACACATCCAGTAGTCAAAAAATCAGCCGCCTGAGCGCAAAGCCGATTATTTTGCCGCGACCTGATCAGGAGAACCGCCGTAGATCTCGGCTTAGTGAGCATTGTCTTTATGATCGTGTATGCCGCTGTAATAATTGCCGGTGCGATTTTCGGGAATCAGCCATTCAATTTCATGCATAAATACAGTAGCGTCGAATTTTTCCATAGCGATATATCTTGCCGCTCCGAGCGATCTGGCCGCTGTGCGCACGCCGTCCGATAGATAATTCCCGGCCAGTGGAGGCTCGGCACTGAAGCAAACAAAGGGAACTCCTCTCATATGCGGATCGCCTTTCACCCAGCGTAAAAAGTCAAAGACGCTACCACCGTTTTGCAGGTGCACATCGGTGACGAGCAGGTCAAAATCGCATTTTCTCAAGCAATCCATGGCCTTATGAAAGGTGTCCACTCTCACGACTGTGTAACCGACATTTTCCATACAGGCAGCGATAGCGTTGCGCTCTGCATCGTGTTCCATTGTCACTAAAATATTTGCGGACATATTGCTCACCGGTTTTATTGAAGTTGGTAATTACGAAGAGTTAGAAGCTAGGATGGTGGTTGGGAGCTATCTTTTTGCGCCTGAGACGACAACAATGAGTCAATTTGCTGTCGAAACTGGTCAGAGTCGAATTTTTCCATTGTCAAATACAGGGCGACACCCAAAAGTCTTGCCGAGGTGCGCAGACCGTCATCGAAAAACTTGGCCGTCGGAGTCGGATCCGAGCTAAACATGACAAAAGGAGTTCGCGCCGTATCGGGATTTTTTTTGACCCAGCGTACAAAGTCAAAAACATTACCGCCATTTTGCAAATGAACGTCAGAAATAATCAGATCGACGTGGGTGTCTTTCAAAACATCGATCGCATCTTTAAAATTCTTGCGTAATAGCATTGTGTGTCCTGATTTTTCAAGGCTCTTAACGACATTAGTCGAATGCTCATCGTCTTCATGTAAGGCTAAAATCAAGGCACGCACGTTGTCACCCCAGCGTAAAGTCGCAGATAAGGATGACTAACGGCAATTCTTGCGACTTTGCTAAGTCGCCCGCGAATGGCCCGATCTAACTGTGTAGTGCCCCCCAGATAAGCATATGTTCCCGATTGTCACAGGGCACCCCGCGGCAGATACCTAAGACCCTATTCAGGCCGACGTCCACAGGATCATTAATGATCCGGAAGGAAGCACCAGCAGTCACCAAATTTGGTATCACCGCCTGAAACTTCGAAGATCGATGAGACTTATTCGCTTTCGTCTTTTTTAGCAAAGAGCTGGACGACTTCTCCGCCCTGCGGCAGCTCTTCGAGCATGCCAAAAGAGCGCACACCGGCCCCGTGCAGACCATCAGGGAGAGCGGCAAGCAAAACGCGATTGTCCATGACACAGATAAATTCAGCGGTCACTTTCTTGCCCAGCTTGAGGGTGTCAGGCGTCTTCAGAAATCCGGGCATACCGCCCTCGACGATCACCGCATAGCCCTGGCGCTCGCGGGCGACAATTTTGCAAATCAGATGCTGCCCAACAGTCAGCCCCCAGTTGCCGTCCATACCGTCGCCAGAGGAGCCCGGATAGATCGAAGCGGACAGCGGCGGCGGTGCGGGACTGCGCTCACGCTTGCGACCGCGCCCTCTGACTGCGGACTGACTGTCGGGCCGCGCCGAATTTTGCGGTTTTTCAAATTTGACAACGCTGCCGGCCGGTGGCACGGTTTCATCCGCCATGGCTTCCTACTCCCGTCCTCATCTGCACTGCATGATCAGCCAGACATTACTAAAGTCCTGATGCCTGAGCGCATCTTCTTCAATGCAAAAATAAATCATACCGCGATCGCCCCAACTAAAATCAACTCTGTCATCGCTATCGAGTTGCAGAAGCAAAGTCCATTTTTTCACGCAAGCCTGTACTTCGGCGGCCAGTTCTTCGTCGTCATGGACATGCTGCCATTCGATGCCACGTGAAGCAATTTCGCACTCTTCGAAAAAATCACCGAGGATCAACTGCGGGTGCCCGAGCAGGCGGTGGTATGGAGCATCTTCATAGCATCCATCGGTAAATCGATCGTAGTCGTCGCATGCCTCTTCCTCGAGTTGCTCGGTTTGACTGGCGATCGGGTCAGGGTAAGAAGGCTCGATTGTAAAATGAGCGAGGTTGACAGGGATGGCCGGTCCTTCGATTTTTTCGCTCGGAGTTACTTTCATCTGCTTGGCAAAATAATAGACACACCAGCCGTGCCTGTCTCCGGCATCAAGACCGGAGGGCATATCTTCGGTATCGTAAAAAAATGAAAGCATGCCGCTCTTTGGTAAAAGCGCGTGGGCAAAGGTAAAATTATGTACTTCAGCGAGATTGATTTGACAGAGAAAAGAAAGCGCACGGCCATCCTCGCGCTTCGGCCAGACAAAATCTTTGGGCACCGCCGGCGCCCCGCCAAATTGCGAATAGATCGTACCTGCATCTAATGAAGGCTCGATGTGCATACGCAGAGAGGGCCTGGCATGCTTCTCGGCAAATTGCTTGGCAGCGGCGCTGTTTACGGTCAGTTCTTTGATGACGCGACTGGCGGCACGGCCTTCTGCCTTACTGCGCTCCGCTTTTTTGATTTCAGCTTCGACATCCGCCTGCAAATCGAGCAGGGCTGCATGGACATCACCGTCGCCGGCATGACAGAGGGTCAAACCGTGCTTGGCCTGTTCCAGGGCCTCGGCAAGCTCGCCGGCGCCAAGGGCCCTCTGGCCGGATTGAAAAATCTGTCGGGCTTGTTCCACACTCATCTCTCTGACCCCAGATTGAACGAGTCTTTAGTATGGCATTTGTTCCAGGCCAGACATAAGCGATTCTAACCGTTCATTAACGGGCGAATAGCACGGCCCGGCCACTGAGGAAGAATGCCCAAATTTAAGCGAAGGGACTGCCCGGATACTGAAAATCAGGAAAAATAATATTGAGCGAGGGCTTCGCTATATTCATATGATTTGTCAGGACCGTGGCGATAACCGTGCGAAAATCGGTCGAGGCCGGCAAATCGCGGTCCTCATGGAGATTATTCGAGCCAAGTCCACCCCAGCGCCCGTAAACCTTGCCGCCGGGGATATCTCCTCCGAGCAGCCACATCACATTGCCGTGCCCATGGTCAGTGCCACCATTGCCGTTTTCCTTGGCGGTGCGACCAAACTCAGACATGACCATGATCGTCGTATCTTTGTAGAGCGGTCCAAGACCATGGATCAATTCGCTCAACCCAAGGGCGAGCGGCGTCAAATGATTGGCCAGCTGGCCCTGACCGGCGCCCTGGCGGATGTGCGTATCCCAACCGCCAAAATCGACAAAAGCCACCTGTACGGTCGGATCCTTGCGAAAAAGACTGGCCAGCTGCGTGCCAAATTTATTGTAAGCGCGCGGCGTGGGAGCACCGGCATTGGCCACTTTTTGCTCGCGTCCCATCTCCGGATCCCTGGCCATCATGGCACTTTCAGCACTGCTTTGATCAGCGGGCAGGTCAGGAGTATCCATGATTTCGTTTATGGCCGTGTGTGCCGCCACCCCTTCATTGAAGGCGCGACCGAGATCGTCGTTTAGACCGCTGTATAAATCATGGAAAGAGCTGGCGATCACGGGGCGATCCATGACGCTTTTAGATTTGGCAATGGCTCGCGATACAGTAGCGATAGTGGTCGGACCGGAGCAGATGCGCGGCAGTACCGGGCCCACACTGATCGCTTGCACGGGTGAATGCTTGCTCGGCAATTGGCCGACCAGACGGTTGAGCCAGCCGGTGGCCACCGACTTTTGACCGGGGACGCCGGACTCCATATAATCCTGAGCATCGAAGTGCGAACGCGTCGGATCGGGGCTGCCGCAATCGTGGACGAAGGCCATCGTTTTATTTTGCCAGGCGCTGATCAATGGACTCATGGCCGGGTGCAGGCCAAAATAGCCGTCCAGGTCAAGCAGAGGCGCACCGCTCTCCGAACGGCTCAAGGCGATGCTCGGCCTCAGGCTCTTATAGCGATTGTCACCGTAAGGTGCCACCACATTTAGACCGTCGACGCCACCACGGAGAAGGACAACGATCAATTTTTTGGAGGGATGAGCCGGATCGTCTTTGCCATTGCTATAAGCCCAGACATTAGGGTGAAGGCCCAGCATGTTGACCAGAGAAGAGGCGCAGGCAGCCTTGAGAAAATCACGTCTATTCATAGACTTGCTCCTAATAGTGCATAAATTCGGGGCTACCAATCAATAAAGAAAGTTTGAGTGCCGGTGGCGCCTTGGCGATAACGGCTTCGGTATGGCCGCTGAGCTTGCCACCACAGACGGTATCTCGCGCTTGAGCGAAGGCCACCGGCGGTGCACTCAGGAAGCGGGCCCGGCCGCTACCGACCGTAGTGGCGAAATTGATTCGATTCATCAAAGCGTCTGGATTTAGCCAGGCGCTCTGGGTGTTTTTATAGCCATCCGGAGTCAGGCAGCCGTAGACGGGCTGGCCCTGCAAACGGAGAAACTGAGCGACGGCTTGATAATCGGATGGTTCGGTACTGGTGGCCCGAAAAACCGATACGGCATAGCGAAAAGGACTCTTGTACTTATTATTTTGATAGCGTCCGTCCCAAAATTCCGGACTGTCAAAAAGAGTGCTCATAACCGTTTTGATATTGCCGTCGCTTTCGCTAAACTTAGCAGCCAACTTGTCCACCAGGGCTTTGGGAGGATCATCGGCGACAAAGTACTGGGCGAGTTGATAGGCGATGTGATGGGCCGTAGCCGGCTGACGCGCCAGCAGATCGAGAGCTTGATCGATTTCGGCGGCACCGACGCCGGCGATGCGATGGCCGAGCACGGTCTTATCACCAAAATCATGATAGTTAGCGTTGAAGGATCCCCACTTGCCGTCACCGGTCTGGCGGCGAGGATTGGGCAAACCAAGACCGGTCAGGACCCGGGCCATTTCCTGCACGTCTTTTTGGGTGTAACCGCCGTCTACGCCAAGAGTATGCAATTCCATCAGCTCGCGGGCATAATTTTCGTTGATGCCGCTCACCTTGCCCTGCCTAGAAGTAGCGCCGGCTTTGACGTTTTGCCAGTTATCGAGATAAAAAAGCATGGCCGGGTGATAGCAAGTCGCGCCGAGCAGATCACGGAAGCGCCCGAGGGCATAGGGCCGTATCGCCTGCTCTTCGAAGGCGCCGACGAGGGCGCGGTCGAGACCTTTATCGATGGAAATATTGAAGTGGTTGTACCAGAAATCAGTCATCACTTCTTGCAATTGTCGATTACTGTCGACGGCGCGCATCAAGCGAGCACTGATCAATTGCTGTCCGACTTGCTTTTTGGCCCCGTCAGCAGCGCCTGCTTTGCCTCCGGCCTTGAGGGCATTTTGAGGGAGATCGCCGCCCGGCCCGACTGAAGCGCCGGAAGTGGCCGAACCGTTTGCGCCGGCTTCTTGCTGCTTGCGCAGTTTGCGCTCTTTAGCCACCTCGCGATAGCGATTGATCAAGACCGCCGAAGGTTGATTGAGGGCGGCTGTGTTTTGCAGTTTTTGCACGACCTCCGGCGCTTCGGCGATCGAAGCGGGATTGAGCTGGGCGCTCAAATAATTACGCAGCCCCTGACGCTCTACCGCTTCGACATCCCCCGGGCGGGCGCCAAAGGTGATGCGGTTGAGCAGATGCACGACACGCTGATCGGCAGTGGCGACTAAGCTATTGTTTACGGCCTGGCTCTCGTCGGCAGCGGCGCTGAGCGGACGCGCGTCGCCGCTGGCCGTCGCCTGGCCCGCACGGCGCAGCCGCTGCGGCCCGCCGGCCTCAGCCCAGGCCCTCTGGCTCGACCCGGGGCCGCCCAACGTCTCGACCAGCGCGACCGCGCCCAGGACAAGCAAGCTCAAAGCGGCAACAATCCGCCGATCACGCCTGCGACGTTTAGCCATTTGCATATCGATCACCCTTTGGAGACAGGCCATTAACGGCCATTTTCAGGATTGCAACGGGTTACCAGTATCTGCCATTACTATTCAATACGCTCAACCCGACCAAAAAGTTCAAAGACAAACATTAAAAATATTCGCCACTCTCAGTTGAACACAAATGCGTGAAGTCTCGATGAAGATCAATCGGTATTTTTTTATGTCGATGCATTCAAAAAATACAAAAAAGCACTACCAGTAGTGCCCGGCCAAATTTGAGGGCGCTCTAGAAAGCATTCAGTGCGCCTGGCCGCCGGGCTTGATTTCACCAAGGATGAGCTCATAGTCGGTGGCCGAGACTTTTTTGCGAGCCTGGGCGAGGAGTTGATCGGCCTGAGCCGGATGATTGGTGCGACGGGCGGCGCGCACAAAAGCGGCAAACATGTCGTGGGAGGACCAGGGGCGCAAAATACACTGGGCAAGCTTGTCCGCTTCCGCTTCCTTGCCCTCGGCGAGGAGCACTTCATAGCAAGCATAAACATTTTCGAGGACAAGGGGCAGCGCCAGACGGCCGGAGAAGCCCTTCTTCTCACTCTCCTCGACGGTGGCAATATGAGTGACCGCCGATTTTTCCGCCCAGGGCAGGAGCTCCTTATATTCGCGGGCTCGCACCAGGCTTACCGGAATGCACTCTTCGATCCAGTCGCAGACCTGATCGGTGGACTGACCGCGGGCGTTTAACTGCTTATAGATAGAGACGCTGCGACGATCGTCGGTGAGATTGTGATTGAGTATGGCCCAATCCTGCACGTCGGAGCACTGAGCTTTATCTTCCAGAATAAGCTTTTCACGACTATCGCGTAATTTGAGCACTTCCTCTTTAGCCGGCGGAAAGACCTCCGCCAGTTTGACGAGCTCTTGCGAAACGTAGGCGTTGCGCACCCCCTGCCAGGTTTTCAACTGGCGGCTATTTTCGAAAACCCAGAGATAATCATCAAGCGCTTCTTGATATTTTTTATCGATCATCGCCAGACGGGCTTCTTTTAACTTGGCACCGATTGCCTTCTCGCTTTTAGCGTCGCTACTTTTCGCCGCGTTTTGATCGGAGGCGGCGGTGTCACCGACGGCCAGGACCGGCGCTAAAACGGTCAAATTCAAACCCAGGGCAAGAGAAAGCGCCACAGCGCAAAAGTCGAGATCGCTCCGCCCGATAGCCCACAGCTTACTTTTCATATTGCAAGACCCTAGAAAGGACTTGCATAGTATACGAGTGCTCAGCGCGAACTACAAACCGGCGAGAACTTATCAAGTACCAGATTGACGGCACGGGAAAAACTCTCAGCCTCGTCCCCATCAGGGGCGACGGCCTTGGCTGCCTGCCGCGCTTCCAAACTGGCGTGGGTCATGGCCACGCCAAAAGCGACCCGGGACAAAATCTCGACATCGTTCCAATTGTCGCCAAAGGCGAGAGTGCTATGCGCGGGCACGCCGAGGTGTTCGGCCAGATGGCTCAGGGCAGCGTACTTGCCGCTCAGAAGCGGCATAAACTCAAGATAGCCGGGGTCACTTTCGCAAACCACCAGCTGTTTCTGGAATAGTTCGGCCAGACGCTTTTGTTCGAAGAGTAGCTTGGAGGGATTACCGCACCAGACTATCTTGTGTATGCGCGTGCCGTTCAAGGTGTGCAAATTTCTGTGCAAAATCGGTTTACGCGAACGCGTAATCGCCTGATAACGACTGGTCAGGTCGTCATGCTCGGAGTAAAAAGCGCTCTCGGCGTGATAGACAAAAATAGAATAACCGCGCTCGAGACCTTCCTTGATCAAGCCCTGGGCCACGGCCGGCTCGATCAGCTGCTCATAGAAGACTTCTTCACTGAGGGGTTGTTTGACTAAGATGCCGTCGGAGGAAATAATCGGAGCGTCCAGATTCAGCTCGTGATAGATAGGCAAAATGTCTTCATGCCTGCGACCCGAGGCAAGGATGACCTCGCAACCAAGACTGCGCAAAAGATGCACCGCCTCAAAATTGGCTTTGGGAATGGTCTTATCTGGAGCCAACAGTGTGCCGTCCAGGTCGACTGCCGCCAGGCGGAAGGGGAAATAAGCTCTGGTCATCTTTACTGCCCTCGTTAACTTGCTGATTAGACTCGGTTTGGAAAGGCGGGGCGCCGGCCAGCGGAAAAGCCGGGCCAGGAAACCCGCAGAAACCGGAATAAACCTGTATAATCAAGATGATACACGCAAATACCCGCAAAGCCAAGCCATAAACGGCAATTATCAAGAAGTGCTTACAGAAGAACGCAAAAACAAAATTCTCGAGCGCCTGGCCAGCAAAGGCAAGGTCTTGTCTTCGGACTTGACCGTAAGACTGGGTGTTTCGGAAGATACGATTCGCCGCGATCTCAAGGATCTGTCAGAGGCCGGGCTTTTGAAACGCGTCCATGGCGGCGCTTTGCCCGTCGGCCAGGTGCCCTTTCAGTACGATAAGAGGGAAAAAATAGCCGTGGGCGAAAAGCTGGCCATCGCCAAAGCGGCGGCCGCCTACGTCAAAAACGGTCAGATTGTCTTCATCGATGGCGGCACGACTACCGCCCAGGTACCGCGCTTTCTCAGCAGCGACCTGAAGGCGACCTTCATCACCTACAGCCTGCCGACAGCCCTGCGCCTGGCCGAGGTGGGCAGCCTGGAAGTGATTTTGCTCGGCGGTCGCATCCAAAAAGAATTGCTGCTGGCGATGAGTCCCTCGACCCTGGGTGAAATAGCCGCCATCGCAGCCGATCTCTGTTTGCTCAGCGTCGAAAGCATTCACACCGAATACGGTGCCACTGTCTCTAATATCGAAGACGCCGCCATCAAAAGGGCGATGATCGATCGCGCCGCCGAAACAATCGCTCTGGCCGGCGCCGAAAAGCTGGGGACAGTATCCCCCTTCCAGGTGGCAGCGCTAAAGGACTTCTCACTATTGATCACCGATCAATCGGCTCCTCCCGGCCTGGTCAAAGACTTGAAAAACCTCGGTCTAACAATTATCAAAGCCTAAAATTTGCTCGCACCGGCACGGTTTTTCAGGACGCTTTCGCTAGACTTATTTTTATGAGCAAACTCGATCAAACTCCGCTTTCTATATTAGATCTGGCCCCGGTAGTGGCCGGACAGACAGCCGCAGACGCCTTCGCCAACACATTGAGCCTGGCCAGGCACGCCGAGGACTGGGACTACAACCGCTTCTGGCTGGCCGAGCACCATAACATGGCCGGCATCGCCAGCGCCGCCACATCCATACTTATAGGCATGGTTGCCGGCGGCACGCAGAAAATCCGCGTCGGCTCGGGCGGGGTCATGTTGCCTAATCACGCGCCCTTGATCATCGCCGAACAATTCGGCACCCTCGAATCAATCTATCCGGGTCGCATCGACCTCGGCCTCGGTCGTGCCCCCGGCACCGATCCAGCCACGTCCTTTGCCCTGCGCCGGGGCCTCGAGCAGAGCGGTCACGATTTCCCCCAGCTCCTAGCCGAACTGCAGAGCTATCTGGGCGAGACAAAAGCCGGCCAAAAAGTGCAGGCCTATCCCGGCGCCGGACTGAATGTGCCCATCTGGCTGCTCGGCTCGAGTGATTTCAGCGCCCAACTGGCGGCGATGCTGGGCCTGCCTTTCGCCTTTGCCAGCCATTTCGCCCCGGAAGAATTGCACCGCGCCCTGAAAGTCTATCGCCAGACTTTCCGCCCTTCGGCCACCCTGGCCAAACCCTACGCCATGATCGGCGTACCGGTGGTCACAGCCGAGACCGACGAGCAAGCGCGTTTTTTAGCGACGACGCACCTGCAACGCATTCTAAAAAGAGTGCGCAACCAATCGATGGAATTGCAGCCACCGCTGCCGGCGCAAGAGATGGAAAGACTGTGGACGGCACACGAAAGGGCGGCTGTTTATGAGCGCTTCGGCATCGGCGTGGTCGGCTCGGTTGAGACAGTGCAGCGCAAACTGAAAGAATTGCTGGAGGCCACCCAGGCCGATGAATTGATGATCGTCTCGGATCTCTACGCCCACGAAGATCGGCTCAAATCATTTGAATTAACCATGCAAGCGGCCCGGGACGCAGGAAGAAAGCAAGGAACAATGGAAGGAAGAAAGGGAGCGGCGGCCGGCTGCTCGTCCTCACCGATCATGACTTAAGCACATGCCAGGCGCTCAAACAGGCTGCTCAGCAGCCAGAACAACCGGTGCGAAGACCAGGCTATCCCGCACCAGTTGCATGCAAACGCGCAGGCGACTGAGGGGATGCTGGGGGAATTGTTCGTCGTATTCTTCACGCTCGGCCTTGTTACGCACGAGCGGACCGCGCTGATGCGGGTCATAGAGGTCTTCTTCGAAGCCACTTACTTTGCCCGCCTGCTCATCGATTGTGATCTCGCCGGCTTTGAGCAAGACATCAGCCAGCGCCGCTTCGCGCCGGCCTGTCATGCCGCCTTCTTCATAGCGCATATAAATTGAGAAGCTGAAATCTTTGAACGGCAAAAAGATCAAACCGTTATACGAGCGCCCCGAAGGCATCTGCGGCAGTTTGGTGATGATCGCAACACCCTTGATCAAACGCCCCGAATCGTCGCCGATCGATTTGTATTCGACGACGTCGGCGCTGAGCAGGCCAGCCCCGCCAAAGCCCATGCGGATATTAGCGCGGAGGGCTGGTATGTCGTTAAAATCCAACTGAAATATCGTCGCTTCGGTACGCAGCTCCACACCGACGACATCGCCACCTTTGCTGCCAAAGACGTTTTCGTTTGGGCTTTCTTCCTCCAGACCCCAGTAAGTGCTGTCCAGCATCAAACTGGAAACGGTCACTGGTCCCGAAGAATTGGACCATTCGGCGGATTCAGACTGCTCATAGCTCATCAAATATACCTGCGGATGTAATCATTTTTTTGCAAATATCCCCGACCTCAATGTGACTAAATTTGACAAGCCGATTTAAAAGCGCAGGATTAGCTTAATCAAAATAAGGCACCAATCCTCAAAATGACGTGAAGAACTGTATACCGTCTTTATACTCAATTCACACATGCAGTGTCAAAGTAAGGACATCAAACAAGTGAAGTCACGAAATCCACATAGCGTAGCGGCTTCACTGGAAGCAATTTTACCGGAGCGAAATTTATGAAAGTAGCAATCAAAGATTATTTTACTAACGAAAGCGGCCAGGGCATCACCGAATACGGTGCCATCCTCGCTTTCGTCGCCATTTTAGTAGCCGTTGTATTTTCGATCACTCAAGGTGCGCTCTCCTCGGCCATTTCCAAAGCATTTTCTGCCGTGGTCAGCCAACTGAACAAACTTTCGAGCGCGGCGGCGGCAGCCTCCGGAGGCTCCTGACCGGACAGAAGCAGCCAGATTGAACTAGCAAAAAGTAGCAGAAAAGCAGGGAAAAAGGATGACTCGGTGATGAGTCATCCTTTTTACTTAGCCGACTGATCTGATGGGCTGATCGCCTGATGAACCGGACCGAACCGGACCAAGCCTACTTGGCCGGAGCAGCTTCCTTGGTTTTGACGAGATCGACGTCTATGGTGACATTGACTTCGTCGCCGACCATAGCGCCGCCATTATCGAGCTGACCGCTCCAGGAGATGCCGAAATCCTTGCGATTGACCTTGGCGGTAGCGCTGGTACCGACGTGGACATCACCTTTTTTGTCTTTGATTTCTTCGCTGAATTTTTCGGCGTGCAAAGTGACCGGCTTGGTGACGCCATGCATGGTCAGATCACCTTCGACGTCAAAGCCGCCCTTGACTGGTTTGACCGATTTTGATTTGAAAGTAATGGTTGGGAATTTGGCGGCATCGAAGAAATCCGGCGACTTCAAGTGGCCATCACGTTTTTCATCGCTGGTGTTGATTGAAGCCGTTTCGATTTTGGCTTCGACTTCTGCACCTTTCAAATCTTTGCCATCATATTTGGCAGTGGCGTTTACTTTGCCGAAAGAGCCATGGACATTGGAGACCATCATATGGCGTACGGTAAAATTAACCGAAGAATGATAGGGATCGAGATTCCACTGATCGGCTGCGGCCAGAGCCGGTTGTGCGACTAGACCAAGGAAAGCGACTGTGGACGCCAATTTTAAACGATTCATGAAATTGATTCTCCTTGCATTTTGAGTTGTACGTTGTAATTTAGTGCGAAATCTTTCCAAGCAATCCTTCCTGATATTCGCGCGTCGCTTCGATAATTTCTTCGCGCGTATTCATCACAAAAGGACCGTATCTGGCCACTGGCTCCCCGAGCGGCTCTCCACCAATGAGCAAGAGTTCGAGCGGCTCCGTTGCCTCGATTTCCGCCCCGAAGGCGATGGCGCTCGGCACGGCCGGATTCTCATCCGGTGCGGGCAATCTTTCGAAAATGACGAGCTGACCGGCTCCAGCACGCTTACCGGCAAAAACGGCTTCACCTTTGATTATGTAGGCCATCGTATTGTAGGTACTCGGCATGGGCTGAGCAAAGGTAGCACCAGGCTGCAGGGTGAAATGCAGATAGGTAATTTTAGTGTGTGTTTCGATCGGTGCCGCCACACCCAGAGATTCGCCGGCAATAATCTTAACGCTGGTCAAGCCGTCGACACTGCGCGCCGTGGGTACGGCTGCAGCGGGCAGATCCTGATAACGAGGCGCCACCAGCTTGTCCTTGCTCGGCAGATTGACCCATAGCTGAAAGCCATGCATCAGGCCGCCCGCAGCGGCAAATCGCGGATCGGGCATCTCGCTGTGCACGATGCCGCGACCGGCGGTCATCCACTGCACATCGCCGGGCTGGAGAAAGCCCTGATTGCCGACCGAGTCGCGGTGGCGCATCGCCCCCGCGAGCATATAAGTGACGGTTTCAAAACCTTTGTGTGGATGATCCGGGAAGCCTTTGGCCAGATGCGGCTTGAAGTTGGTCGGACCCATTTCATCGAGAAGCAGGAAGGGATCGAGCTGGTCGATCTGGCGAGTCGGGAAGGAACGGTGCACCAGCACTCCCTCACCCTCGTTGACGGCCTGACTGGCGACAATATGTTTGACCGCCAGGACCTGGTATTTATCGAACGGGCTTTCTTTTAGCGTATTCATTTTGCGCCCTCCGTGGGCTTTGCAGTAGCAGCGCCGGCGGGATCCGATGTCAGCCGCGCTTGCGCACCGTAACCTAGCTTCTTCAACAAGGTAACGAGAGTGGCGAGCTCATCTCGATCGAGGGCGGACACGGCCGCATCCAGATCTTTTTCATGCTCGGCGAAGGCCTTCTCGATAAGCGAGCGTCCGGCTTCGGTAAGACGCACCAGGCGGATGCGCCGGTCGGCCGGATCGTCAAAACGCTCGAGCAGGCTTCTTTTTTCCAGACGATCGACCAGGGCGGTAATCGAGCCGCTGGTGAGAAGCACTTTTTTGGCAATCCTATTTATAGGAGTCGGGCCTTTATGCAAAAGCACTTCCAGAACGGCAAAATCACTGATGCACATATCGCAAGCTTCTATGCTGCGCAGGGCATTGCCCTCCACGGCCTTGAAGGCTTTGTAGAGGACCAACCAGGTATGGGTACCGTTGATTGGAATCAACCCCCGGCCAGAATCTTGACCAGTTTCTTGACCAGTTTCTTGGCTAGATACTTGGCTAGATGCTTGGCTAGATGCTTGGCTAGATACTTGGCTCGGTTCTTGATTTAAGCTCTGGTCAATCATGGAAATATCTCGACATCAAATCTCTTGATCTCAAGATACTTCACGCGAAGGCTTCTGTCAAGTTTTACTGAAGAGTAAATTTCGCTTCCTTAAGGTCGCGACTGTTTGACCCGACCATTACCTTAAATTCGCCCGGCTCGGCCAGAAACTTCAAGTCACCGTTGTAAAAGCGCAAATCATCGCTACTCAGGTTGAAAGTCACGGTTTGGGATTCGCCTGCCTTTAGCGCGACTTGTTTGAAATGCTTCAATTCTTTGACCGGTCGAGTGATACTGCCGACCATATCGCGGATGTAGAGCTGGACAGTCTCGACGCCATCGCGTTTGCCTTTATTTGTGACCGTAGTCGTCACAGTCAGAGCACCCGGCGCCTTGAGTGTTGCAGCGCTCAATGTCGGCGCGGCAATATCAAAGGTCGTATAGCTCAAACCATGCCCGAAAGGATAAAGCGGTTCGTTCGAAACATCGAGATATTGCGAATGAAATTTTTCGTTGGCCACGAAAGGACGGCCGGTATTTTTGCTGTTGTAGTAGATCGGTATCTGCCCGACATTACGCGGGAACGTGATGCTCAGCTTGCCCGATGGTGTAGCTTCGCCGAAGAGTACGTCGACGACAGCGGCACCGGTCCTGGTACCACAGTGCCAGGTCTCGAGGATGGCGTCCATGTTTTTGTCTTCCCAGGTCAACGTGAGCGGACGGCCGTTCATCAGCACCAGCACAATCGGTTTACCGGTCGTCTTCAGCGCTTTGAGAAGTTCCATTTGGCTTTCGAAAAGACCGATGTTACTGCGACTGGCTGCTTCTCCGCTCATGATGAAGGGTTCGCCAAGTACAGCCACGACAATATCTGATTGTTTTGCCGCAGCCAGAGCTTCATCGATCATCGCCGGCCCGGATTGAGCATCGAGGGCGAGCTCGGCGCCATCACGGTTGAGCTTTTCAATAAGCTCCTTATCTTCCATGATGTTGCAGCCCTTAGCAAAAACAACTCGTTCGCCCAGCTTATCGCCAAATTTTGTCTCGAGAGCGCTCCAGATGCTGGTTGCTTCTTTGCCCTGCCCGGCGGCGCTCCAGCTGCCGATCACATTGCGCTGATCTTTGACGAAAGGACCGACAAAAGCGATTTTCTTCTCGGCACTGAGAGGCAGCGCCTGGCCCTCATTTTTGAGCAGGACCATACTTTTGATCGCCGCTTCTTTACTGAGCGCCAGCTTTTCACTGGTCATGATCTGTTTCTTCGGTCGATCGTCATTGATAAAGCGATAAGGATCTTGGAAGAGGCCGAGTTTGTATTTCGCTTCGAGAACGCGACGGCAGGCGGCATCGACCTGGGCAACTGAAACAGCGCCCGATTTTACCAGGGCCGGACCATATTTCGTGAAGAGCTCACCGACCATATCCTGATCAATACCGGCATTGAGAGCCAATTCCGCTACTTTCTTTTCATCGCCGACACCGTGCTGGATCATTTCGGTGATGGCAGTGTAATCGGTGCAGACGAAGCCCTTGAAGCCCCATTGCTTGCGCAGTAAATCGGTAATCAGCCATTTATTGCCGCTGGCCGGCACGCCGTCGATCTCATTAAAAGAACTCATCGCCGAAGCGACATTGGCATCTACAGCTGCTTTGTAGGGCGGCAAATAGTCGTTGTACATCTTCACCCGACTCATGTCGACGGTGTTGTAATCGCGACCGGCTTCCGCTGCGCCGTAAAGTGCGAAATGCTTGACGCAGGCCATCACTTTGTCGGTATCGAGAATTTTATCGGCGCCCCAATTGCGGCCCTGGTAGCCGTAAACCATCGCCTGGGCGACCTTGCCGCCGAGCACGGGATCTTCACCGGCTCCTTCGCTCACTCTTCCCCAGCGAGGATCGCGAGCGATGTCCACCATCGGTGAAAAAGTCCAGTTCAAACCATCGGCGCTCGCTTCGGCCGCGGCAGCCGCCGCAGTTTTTTCGATCAAGTCGAGGTCCCAGGAGCTGGAAAGAGCAAGCGGGATCGGAAAGACTGTCCGGTGGCCGTGGATAACGTCATAGCCGAAAAAGAGGGGGATTTTCAAACGCGATTTTTCAACGACCATTTGTTGCAATTTACGCACGGAAGAAGGCGTGTAGATATTGAACACACCGCCGACCTGACCCTGACAGATTTTTTCTTCCACGCCTTTGCTCAAGACAGGACCGGTGACATCGGCACCAACCGAAAGCAAATTGAGCTGGCCGATTTTTTCTTCCAGAGTCATCTTCTTCATCAAGTCAGATACGAAAGCGTTCATCTTGATCTGGCCAGCGCTCTCTTTTACAGTCTGACCGGAGCTCAGATTGCTCGCGCCAGGCAAGCCGCCGGTCAGAGCCAACCTGGCTTTAGGTGCCGCGTTCACAGTCGAGGCGGCCTGCACGGTGAGCGGGGAAAAACCCGTCAAACCAAATTGCAGAGACAAAAGAAGTAAAGCAAACCGATTTTTCATGGTGTCAACAGGTCCTTTATTGAGCTGTCTGGTCAGTATGTCATATGTGTTGTTCTTCCAAAACTTGATAACGGGGCAAAAAAAAATTTGCTATTGAATGGTGTGGAAGAGTCTGAAAATATAGGAGAGTTCGTAAACGAGGGCGATGACGACAAAGGCGAGCTGCAGTTTTTTGTTTGGTGAAAAAGCGGCGACAAGACACATGACGATATAGCTGAAATTTCTAATTGGATATTCCCATCCAAGAGACTGAAAATGCTCGGCTCCTTTTAAGGCAGTGTCAGCCAGATCTATGACAAAGCTCAAACCGAAAATGCCGAAAAACCATTTGCGCCGGGACATGAAGTATTCTTCAAAGCCTGAGTACTCCTGCATTTCGTCCGGAAACAAAAGACTGCACAGTAAAAAGATCGAGATGGCATACAAAATCAACATCAAATAGACTTCGAAAGTCCATTGCTCGACATGGATCAGCTTGAACTCCCACCACCAGAAATGAATCAGGTGGAGAAGAATGGCAAAGACCCAGCACAGATGCACCGGGTAGATACGCACTTTTTTCGGATGCTGGACGAAGCGAGCCAGGCCGTTGAGCAGACGCGCCACGGCCAGACTGAGCACCATACCCATGATCAAGCGACAGTGTTCGAAGATCTTGACCGTCTCGAGGTGCTGGTCCATTGCCTGTTCTTTTTAACGGCTGGCGGAGGCTAGATTGGCAGTCGGGGCAACACCTTCGACGGAGGCAGGACGCAGAACGCGACTGGCGACGACACGGAAGCGACTGGCGACAAAAGCGGCGTCAGTGATCGAAGCGTTGCCGGCGGGATTGGCACCGGTGACGTGGAAATCGCTGAAAGCGGCGTTTTGATTGACGAAAATATTGCCGCTCAAATTGAAGGAGACGTTTACACCGGCGTCAAAGAATAAAGCTTCAGCATCTGCCATCACTTTTTCGCTCGTGCTGTATACGGCAGCGCTGATCGCTCCCTTCTCCTTAGCCAGACCAGCAGCCAGCTTCAGACCTTCATTCGTATCGGCGACGCGGACGAGATAGACAATCGGTCCAAACATTTCCTGACCGAAGCGATCGATTTGCGCAGCGTCGAGCTGGACAAAAACAGGCGTATGGATTTGGGCTTCGGGAAATTTAGCACTACTGACGGTGCGCGAAGCGAGGACAACTCCATCTTTTTTGCCTTCACCTTGCAGGCGCTTGAGCGTCTCAGGATTTTGCACGGCACCGAGCACTTCGACAGCACGGGCGTCATCGCCGAGCAAACCGGAGGTGGCTTTAGTGATGGCGGCCACTACTTCGTCAAAGGATTTTTTACCGGCAGCGGTCTCGATGCCAGCGGCCGGGATGAAAATATCCTGGGGAGCGGTGCACATCTGCCCGGAATAGAGACTGACTGAAAGAGCGAGATTTTTGGCCATGGCATCGAGGTCACCGACAGAGTCGATGACGACCGAATTGACGCCGGCTTTTTCAGTGAACAGTTGAGCTTGCTTGACGTTTTCTTCCAGCCATTGACCAAAGACCGGTCCGCCGGTGAAATCGACGATCTTCACGTCTTTGTGGGTAGCCAGTTTTTGCGCGATCGGAGCATCGACGCTGTCAACGGCCAATTGCAAGAGATTGGGATCGAAGCCCGCTTCTTTGAGTAATTTCTGACCTTCGAGGACCGTGATCGCCAGGGGCAGGATAGCCATTGGATGCGGCTTTACAATAACCGGATTGCCACAGACGAGGGAGGCAAAAAGGCCCGGATAACTGTTCCAATTGGGGAAAGTGGCGCAGCCGATGACGAGGGCAACGCCGCGCGGCACGACTTCAAAACGCTTGGAGAGGCTTATTGGCGGCTGTTTACCCTGAGGCTTTTCCCAGATAACATCGTGCGGCACCTGAGCCATCGCTTCGTAACCGTAAGCAATGGCTTCCAGGGCGCGGTCCTGGGCGTGCGGTCCGCCGGCCTGGAAGGACATCATCCAGGGCTGGCCGGTGGTGTGCATCGTAGCGTAGGCCATGAGGTGACTTACTTTATTGATGCGGGCGACGAATTCGACACAGAGCAGGGCGCGCTCTTCGGGAGTGGCTTTGGCCCAGCTCATCTGAGCTTTCTTTGCGTTTTCGATCAGAGTTTCGACCGGAGCACTGGGGTAGGAGACGCCGAGGTCCTGGCCAAACGGCGATTTCTCAGCGCCGCCTTTGTCGGACGAGCCAGTCTGCAACAGGCTGAATTCTTTTTTTAGCAAAGCTTTGAATTCTTGCTCGCCGGCTTCCTGGCCACCCTCGCCGTAAGCTTTGGGCGATTCGCTGTATTGCGACCAGTAGGTGCGCTCTTTGCAGGCTTTGACGGCCTGGTCCAGGGTTGCCTTGTGCTGAGAAAGAGCGCTCTTGTCCATCCTTATCTATGCCTCAAAAAAATTTTTGCCGGAAACCCCGAATATGGCCAAGATTATACATTGATTAAATGACCGGCCGGTCAATCACAAAAATAGCTTAAGAGTTGGCCTCAGGGCCAAACCATCCATGTTTAACCCAAAAGTGCGCCTGTTGACGACAGGAAGATTAGGGGACATAATATTAGTTAGCCGACCGGACGGTCAATTAATGGCTAATTAATTAGCTGGTCCGCATATTTTCGGCTAACGAATACCGCTACATCATTTGCGAGCACATCATCATGGCTAACGAAACACTGGCGCACGACCTGGACAGCAAATTGATTTTGCCTCCCACTATCTATGGCGATATGCCCAATCCTGATCACATCCTCAGAGACGTAATCAGCGCTCCCGATATCGCTAAGCCGATGAATATCTTCCCGATCGAGTGGAATCATAAGACGCCGCGTCTGCTCGAAATTTACGACCAGTGCCGCGATCCGGGCTGGTCGCCGAACAAACTGCCCTGGGGCGAATTTGATTTTGACTCGCTCACCGAAGACCAGCGCATCGGCATGGCCTACTGGTGGTCACTGCTTTCGGTTTTTGATGCATCCGGACCGGCCGTTTTTGCCAGAGCGATGATTCACGCCTATGAACTGAAAGAAGAAGACGGCATTCGCAAGTGCTTCTTCTCGGTCACCCGCGATGAAATGAATCACGAAGAAGTCTGCGGACGCGCCATTCAGGCCCTGACGCCGGGCGGCCCGCTCGGTTACGAACCGACGACTACGCTGGGCAAACTGGCCCGCAACAACGTCCAGTGGCTCTACCACAATGGCGCTCGCTACTGGGACGGCTACAAAAACGCCATCGAACACTATCCGATTCCGATTTTGTTCAGCTCTTTCCTCTTTGGCGAAGTTGCCTCCTCGACGCTATTTTTGAGCATGCAGGAAGAGACGACCATTCCTATTTTCAAAGAAGCCTTTAAGCACATCGCCCGCGATGAAGGTCGTCACTTGAGCATCTGCCTGGCGATTTTGAAAAATCTCCTGCCTGAGCTCGACGAAGAAGAGAAAATGACGATCACCAAACAAATTCGGGCTGGATTTATTTTCCTCTCCGGTGTTCTCTTCGAGCCCCCGCAAGAATTCTGGCATTTGCCCGATACTTTTTTGCCGGCCCAGAGACTTCTGGAAGACGCTGCCCGCTCCGGCGGCCTCGGCATCCTTTCCCTGGAAAAACGCAAAGCCAACTGGCGCCACGCCATCGTGCGCATGAAAGCGACGCTCGATCCCTTCGGCATCAAATTCCCGGCTCTGCCCGAAATTGGTGTAGACGGCGAGACGGTTGAATTTGACGCGGACAAGATCATCCCCATTTTTTAATGGCCAGACCACGCGCCGAAGACTATCTCGAAAAGCAACAGCAAATCCTCGAGCAGGCAGCAAAAATGTTTGCCCGCAAAGGTTTTGCCGGTACTTCCATAGCAGCGATTGCCGAAGAGTGCGGCGCCTCCAAGGCACTGATTTATCACTACTATCAGTCCAAAGAATCGATTCTCTTCGACATGCTCGACACGCACTGCGAGCTGCTGCTGGCCACCGCGCAAGCAATGAGAAGTGGCGACACCGGCACCGCTGGAAATACCAGCAAAGATACGAGCGATGCCGAAGCGCGCCTGCGCGATCTGTTGCGGTCGTTTATGGAAATTTATGTCGGCTCAAGGGACAAGCATGTCGTCATGCTCAACGATCTGCACTGGCTGCCGGAGCTACAACAAAAAGAAATCCGCGAGAAAGAGCGCAAGGTGGTCGAAATCTTCAAAGAACTGGTGCGCGGCGTGCGCCCGGATCTGAGCGCCAAAACGGTGACCGCCATGACGATGTCTTTGATGGGCTCGATCAACTGGACATACATCTGGTTTAAGGAAGACGGAGCGCTCACCCCACAAAAATTTGCCGATATCACGGCGGAGCTGTTTTTTACCGGCATCGGCACGGTCGGTGAAAAAGTGGCAGGTGAAAAAGTGGCAGGTGAAAGGGCGGCGGGAGAAAGAGCGGGCGCCAGAAACGGCCTGGGCAAAAGCGCAGCCACCCCGAAAAAAGCTTGAATTGACGCCGATTCGACTCGGATCTGGGAATAATTAGCGGTGTAGCCGCATATCGAGACCAGTGAAGCCATCGTTAAAATGTTTAATAGCTAGAACGACCGCGTCCGGAAGCAGAAACAGGTTCTAAATTTTTAGCATGCATCATCTACCGGCCCGTTCACTTTTGCTTCTCAGCCTGTTTCTATCGACAAGCAATCTGGGCGTTTTTGCTCAGGACAAAGTGCTGGCAGACAAGCTGGCCAAAAGAGCCAGCATGGAATGTCAGGAAATGAAGACTGCCTTTCGCGCCCTCCCTCATATTAACGAAGCGATTAAGCTGGATCCGGACAACGGTAGTTTCTATGCGTTGAGAGCATATGTCTATTTGCGCATGGAAGAAGATCGGGAAGCACTTGATGATATCAACCATGCCATTAAACTGAATCCCAAGGCCGCCTATTTTCATGAGTCTAAAGCTACTATTTTGGCTGCCCTGAAAAGGAACAATGAGGCTCTCGAAGAGGCCAACAAGGCCGTTGAAATGGAGCCGAACTGTACGACTAAACTTACCAGGGCCACGATCTTGATGAACATGGGCAACCTGCAAGAGGCCAAAGTGGCGTTAGACAAGCTGGCGGCTGAAGAGAAGAGTGACTTCCGGCCGCGGATGAGGAGAATCCCCCTCAACAAAAAATTGAATTGCTGGGATGCGGTAGTCGAAGATTCAAATTTCATGATCAAGTTTGCTGACAAAAATTCCTACTCCTACAAGCTGCACGTTCTGGACCGCGGCATCGCCTATACCAAGCTAAAACAGTACGACAAGGCCGAGCAAGATTTGAAACAGGCGGGCAAGGCCTTGCCCGATGTAAGGGAAGTCCATCAGGCACTCCTTGCCCTCTATGAAATCACCAAACGCCCCAGAGAAGCTATGGCCGAAAAAACTTATCTCAATGAACTGGACGAAGACATCAAGCCATTCAAGTGAGATCGAATTGCCGGACAATTTATGAACGATGTCGACAACGAGAATAAAAATACGAGGCGCTACGTTGAAAGTGTAGTCGGCAATTTCTCTGCGAGACATTTCATGCGCGCCAATCGAAACGGCCTATTGCTGCTTGCCGCTCTCATGCCCTGCATGGTCTCTGTGGTCGGCTGGATTTTTGTCCTCGACGCCATGAAAATCGGGCTGAACGGGCAGCACATGGATTTCCCGACGGCGCTCTGGTTGGGCATGACCATCCTTTTTGCCGCTCCAATCGTGCTTGATTGGCCGGCGAAATTTACGCAAAAGATGGGAGTCGGTGGCCTTTTCGTATCGGCAATTTTTGGTCTGGCCACCCTTATCCAATCGGCACTGGGCGCCGACTTCATCCCAAACATCGCCGTCAAAGCGCCTTTTGGCGCTGACAGCATCTTGCATTTTTTGATTGTGCCGATCGACATCTCCTTTTGCCTGCTGGCAACAAGTGCTGCCGGGCTAGCTCTTTTCTTCAGCGGGCAACGCCGGCCACTCGTCTTTCAATCAATCAGCCTGCTCATCGCCTTGCCGGCCAGCTTTCTGGTGGTGGCGGATTTGTTCGGCGCCGCCGACAAAATCGACGTCATATGCGCCTATCAAAACTGCGTCCGACTCGAATACTTAAATTACGTCTGCTTGCTTCTGCTCAATCTGGCGATTTTGTTCGCCCGGCCGGCGATCGGCATCACCAGCTTCCTGGGTAACGACACCGCGGGCAACAGACAGATCAAAACATCCCTGGCTGGTATTCTTCTGATGATACCGATCCTCTGGATATTTTTCACGGCCGCACGTCACGGTGTAATCAACGAGCCGGCGATGATTGTCCTCAGTCTGATTTCAGCCTTCATCACTATTTTTGCCCTGATTGCCTACAATGCGCGCAGTCTCGATAAAATCGACCGCGAGAAACAAGCTACGGAGCAGAGTTTGAATGAACTAAATGCGCAACCCAAGCTCAACGTCAGCTATCGCATGCTTTGCCTGGAATGCTTCAAGGAATATCCCGGCGACACGACTATTTGCCCGGACGATTCATCGTCACTATCAAGGCTGATGGATAACCTGGCACCAGGGACGGTGCTAGGAGAAAAATACGAGATCCTGGATGTAATTGGATTTGGCGGTATGAGCACAGTCTACAAGGCCAAACACCTATATCTCGAGACAGTAGTAGCGGTCAAAGTGCTGAACCATCAACTGGCTTCGGACACCAATGCCGTCAGACGCTTCCAGGTCGAAGCCAGGGCGGCGCACGGGATGAATCATCCAAATGTAATGGCGGTGACCGACTTTGGCATATCACAGACAGGCCAGGCCTACATCGTTATGGATTATCTGGAAGGGCGCAGTCTGGCCGACCTGATTCAGGTTCTAAAAACGATACCGCTCGACCGCGCCCTGAGACTCTTCATCGATATCTGTCGAGGGCTCGACCATGCCCATCGCTGTGGCGTCATCCACCGGGACATAAAACCGAGTAATATCATGCTGATCACCGACGCCGAGGGTCGAGAATCGGCCAAAATAGTCGATTTTGGCCTGGCCAAAGTCTTCGACGAAAAGAGTCCAAAGCTCACTCAAACTGGTGAAGTGTACGGCAGTCCGCTCTATATGAGCCCAGAGCAGTGCCGGGGCGTGGCGGTCGACCATAAGACCGACATCTACAGCCTGGGCGTGCTCATGTATGAAACTCTCGCCGGCGTGGCTCCGATTACCGGTACTAACGCCTACGACACTTTTACGGCAAAAATGGCCCTGAAGCCGCAACCGTTTGCACCATCACTGACGGTACCACAAGACATCGAGTGGTTGATTCGCGAATGCCTGAGTGTCGAAACCAAACTGCGCCCGGCAAGCACTGATGCCATAGCCAGACGGATCAAGCGGACTATGGACGCAGTCAAAGCCTGAGCAATTTTATTTATGGCCAGCTTTATTTATGAGCAGCTTCATTTAGACGAATAGAATCGATAGATAGCGCTGTATTTCTGGCGTCGAATTTGCCCGGCATGATCTGCGTCTGCAGGCTCAACTGGAGGTAAACCGCCAACGGTATTAATGCGCTGGATGCTCTTGATTTTACCCAGGGTCGGCCCGACCGCCCTGTCAGCGCTGAGCAAAATCGACTCAAAATTTGTTTTCAAAACGCGTCCTCTTGGAGGCCAGTGATATTGATTTTGAGTCATCGACCGGGCAATTTGTTCCGATGCGAACGGAGCATTGATCTGCGACAAGCCACGTTACGTTTACAACTTGTGGATGCGGCGCTCCATTGAAACGGCGCGGGTGAGAAGCTTTGGTGCGCCCATCTGATCGAATACCTTGACAGAGCTGTCGGTTTTTACCAGACCGTCTTGCACAAGGCTGTATGAGTTGAGCTCCTCATCCTGATAGGCCTGAATCACTTTATTAGTGGCCTTGTCGACTACTGTATGCGAGGCGGTGACCTTGACCAGCGCGCTCGTTTTTCCGGTCAGGATCAATTCGTAGTTATTCACCTGGTGACGATCGACGGCAAAGCCACGATCGACCGAACCGCGGTTGTGCAGCGGCACGACCATCCAGACCTTGCCGGATTTGTCCTTGTATGTGCCGAAGACATCGTCGACGGCAGCCTTTTGCTTGCCGACGGCCTTGAGGGCTTTGCCGCTCGGCAGCTCGATGCGGCTCGATTCATTTGTTTCGGAGCGCACCCATTCACCGGCCAGCCAGAAAGGCACTTCGATTTTCACTTGCTCGCCGCCAGCCTGCAAACCAGCCTGGAGTGCGGCGCTGCGACCGCTGTGATTGAGATCGAGACTGGCGATGGCGCGCAGATTTTTTTGATAGACCGACATGCTATCGAGGCGAGGCGTGGCTGAGTGCAACATGTCATTAATCCGGAAACCGCCGGCGGCGCGCCCTTGCAGTGGGCTGGCAGACAGCACCTGCCTTTGTGCTGCCATTGGACTGCCCGTCTGGCCGCTCGGTCCACTCGGATGATAGGCAGGAATGCGTGCAGCAGCTTGCTGCGCGGCCCGGGCCTGTTGCGCCTGGATTTGCGCCTGATACTGAGCAGCTATTGAAGCCGCTGTTTTAGCGGATTGGGCGGATTGCGCGGATTGAGCGGATTGAGCGGATTGAGCGGAATTTTTGCCATCATTTGTCGGCGTTCGCAGTGGCGGAGGACTGAGCAGACGCAATGTCTGCCGCACCGGCTGCTGATTGCGCGATGGATTTGTACGGACGGGCGGCAGCGGCAGAGGATAGCGCGCACCGGATGTGGTGGCAGAAGCCGGAGCACTTTTCAGATTTACCCGAGGAGCGGCAGTCACCCCCGAATTGTTGCCGCTATTGACGACGGCACCCACACGGTCTTCGGCCGGCAGAGGGTCTAATTTGTCGCTATGAGTGACACCACCGGAAAGCACCATAGAAGTACCCGGGGCCGTGCCGACAGCAGCGCCGGGCGGGGCAGCATTATCCTGCGCGCTTGCGCACAAAAAGCCGAAGGCGATTGCCAGTGAGAGCGTGGAAGAAAGCGCCAGGGCCCGCTTAAGTACCAACGCCGGCAGCCTCACGGTGGTTACGACCGGCATCGGCTCTACGCTTTTGCTCGAGCCAGACCATCAAAACCGAGATATCAGCAGGGCTGACTCCGCCGATACGAGCGGCCTGACCGAGAGTTTCGGGGCGCACTTTATTCAGTTTTTCCCGCGCTTCTTTGGCGAGGTGGCCGAGCTCGAGATAGTTGAAATCAACCGGCAATTTGACCAGATCATGTTTTTCAGTCGATGCAATCAAAGCTTTTTGACGCTCGATATAGCCGACGTATTTGGTATCGGTTTCAACTTCCAGAGCATGCGGGAAGGCTGATTCAGTAGAAGCCGGTGCCATGGTTTCGATCAGTGAATACGGCACTTTCGGACGGCGCAAAAGCTCTTCCAGGGTGGCCGATTGCTTCATGCATTCGCCGTAAGGAGCAAGCGCCGCTTCCCAATCCGGGCAGGGGTGGATGCGCGTTTTGCTCAGGCGTTTTTTCTCGCCGATGATCGCCGCTTGTTTGTTTTCAAAGAGCTGCCAGCGGTGATCGTCAACGAGACCGATCTCACGACCGAGCGGCGTCAGGCGCATATCGGCATTGTCCTGACGAAGCAGGAGGCGATATTCGGAGCGCGATGTCATCATGCGGTAAGGCTCGCCAATTTCTTTGGTGACCAGATCGTCGATGAGAGTGCCGGTATAACTCGATGAACGCGGCAATTCGAAAGGATCGCGACCAAGGGCATAGAGAGCGGCATTGATACCGGCGATGATACCTTGAGCGGCAGCTTCTTCGTAGCCCGACGTGCCGAGAATCTGGCCGCCGGCAAAGAAACCGGGCAGATCTTTGGCCATCAGGGCGTGGGTAAATTGAATCGCCGGCAGGTAGTCGTATTCGACGGCATAGGCCGGGCGCACGACGACTGCGTTTTCCAGGCCGGGCAGAGAATGGACGATATCGTGCTGGACCGAGACCGGCAGACTGGTCGAGCAGCCCTGCAAGTAGACTTCATAAGTGGAGCGACCCTCGGGCTCGAGGAAGAGCGAGTGGCTTTCTTTGTCGGCGAAGCGCACGATTTTGTCCTCGATAGACGGACAATAGCGCGGCCCGATGCCGTGGATCATGCCCGAATACATCGGCGATTGATGCAGATTGGCCCGGATCAAATCATGGGTAGCTTCGGTGGTACGGGTCTGGTGGCAGGGTATCTGGGGCAGAACCGGACGTTTATCCAGAAAAGAGAAAAATTGCGGCGCGTCATCGCCGGGCACTACGGGCAGCTGGCTGTAATCGATGGTGCGGCCATCGATACGCGGCGGTGTACCGGTCTTGAGGCGACCCATGTCAAAGCCGAGATCGCGCAGGAAGCCAGAAAGCCCTACAGCGGGGAATTCTCCAGCACGACCGGCGGGCATCGTTTCTTTGCCGATCCAGATCGTTCCTTCGAGAAAAGTACCGGCGGCCAGAACAACGGCCTTACAACCGATACGATCGCCAAAGGCGAGCTCGACGCCTGCCACTTTTTGATCGGGCGTGAGGATGAGATTTTTTACCATGCCCTGACGCAGAGTCAAGTTGGGCAGAGACTCCATATAGTCTTTCATCCAGTTGGCGTATTCGCGCTTATCCGATTGAGCGCGCAGGGCTTGTACGGCCGGACCGCGACTGGAGTTGAGCATGCGAATCTGGAGATAAGTAGCGTCGGTAGCGATGCCCATGACGCCACCGAGGGCGTCGACTTCGCGGGCGAGATGGGTTTTACCGGGGCCGCCGACAGCCGGATTGCAAGGCATGGCACCGATAGTGTCCAGATTGACGGCCAGCATGAGAGTATTCAAACCCAGACGTGCACTGGCGTTAGCTGCTTCACAGCCGGCGTGTCCACCACCGATTACGATTACGTCAAAGTCCATCAAGTGCCTGCTCGCGTGTCCTAAATATATCCAGAGGGCTCATAATAACAAATCCTCTTGAAAAATGGTCACGACTGGTTACAGGGGCGAGCAAACGCCGCCGTAGTTATCTATACTTTGTTACATATGATAGGCAGCCTCAGATTGACGAGAAACCATTTCCATTTCCTTGCGCAGGCGACTCTCGGCCTGGCGGCAGTCGGTTTTGTCATTAGCGACGCACCGGCGCTGGCCGACCCGGCTGCCGCACCGATTGCTGCGGCAGCAGCGACGACGGGCACGGCCGAAGCCTCCAGCACAGCTCCGGCTGCCGGCGAGAAACCTGTCCTCGATCCGGGCAAATATTTCGGCAAGGCCAAAGCTGGCTACCAGGCCGCTAAGGAGGCCCCGGAGATTTGCGCCAAACTATTTTGCTATTGCGGCTGCGATCTCACCGATGATCATTCGAGCTTGCTCGATTGTTTCACCTCCGACCATGGCGTCGACTGTTACATCTGCCAGGAAGAAGCTCTGGTCGCTCTGAAGATGAAGCAACAGGGCAAGAGCCTGGCCGAGATTCAGAAAGTCGTCGACCTTGCTTACACCAAAGAATATCCCTGGGACGAAAACAGCCCGGCATACAAAAAGTATCTAGCTGCCAAGCTATGGCAAGGCAGTGCCAGAGCCGAGCTTGACAAGACAAGATCTCAAGGTGACGCGAGCTCAGCAAAAGATTTAGTCAAGGGAAAACCAACTTCGAGCTCCGGCAAGACAAGTGGTGGCGCGACCGGCGCAAGCATGAATGCCAAGAGCAAAACATCAACGGCAGCTCCGTTGTCAGCAGCGGATGCCGCGAAGCGTGCGACCAAGGGTTCTTGCTGCGGCCACCATCCGAGCAAGTAAAACTAACTGCTTCGCCGTGCTCCTGACAGCTCCTCCGTTGATTAATCGAGCAGGCTGTCAAGCGCACGGCTTCCAAGAGGTCTCAGCTATTACAGATGTTTTTGCACCCTGAAACCAGCTTCCAAGCAGTGAAAGTATTTCATCTGCAGGTGCCGGCTCATGGGCTCCCGGTTCTGGAATTCGCAGTGCAGTTATTAGTACTGTTCTACCTCCGCTTCTTTAGTTCTTTTGAGATCTTTTCTAAAACTCCCCGTCACAAAATCACTCTTTCTCTTGCTACTCCCCAACTCTCCGCGCGCGGAACAGTTTGAGAGTAGCCTTACGCCACCACCTAGCGGGATTCACGTTATGGTCAAAAAACGTATGAAAGCACCACGCAAAACTCCAGCCTTCGCACAAGCAGGCAAAATTATTTTGTCAGCTCTATCAGCTCCGTCACCAGCGTCCCCACAGAGACCAGATTTGAAAATCGACTGGCTCGGCAAATTCAACCTCGTCGACAGCGTCCGCGGCAAAACAATTCCGTTGCGCATCACCTATCCAACCGAACCGGGACATTATCCCGTTGTAATCTTCTCGCATGGCGCGGGTAACTCCAAGGACGGCTACCGCTTCCTGGTCAGACACTGGGCACGAGCCGGATATATCTGCTTGCAACCAAGCCACGACGACAGCATCGACTTACTCAGGCTCAAGCACAATGTCCCAGACTTGATGGCCCTGGCCATGCAAGCGACAGGCGACCCGGTCTTCTGGTTGAGCAGGGTGAAAGATATCGAGCACATCATCGCCAGCTTTTCGACACTTGCCGCAAAGCTGCCCGCCGGCGTCACCATGGATGAAAAAACTGTGGCCATCGCCGGTCATTCATTTGGCTCTTTCACCACTCAGTGCCTGGCCGGCGTCACCCCTGACATTCCGCCAGGAGTCATTCCCGGACTGAGCGGTCCGACCAGCTTTGCCAATGCTGTGCCCCGAGCCTTCGTCATGTTCTCGCCCCAGGGCGTCCACACGCCCGGCCTCGGCTTCCCGAGTCATGCTGCCTGGGCAAACATGCACCGACCGGCAATAGTGATTGGCGGCAGCCTGGACAACGGCCTACAGGGACAACCGGCGCGCTGGCGCACAGAGCCTTTCAAGTATTCGCCAGCCGGTGATAAGTATCTGCTCTTCGTAAACGGCGCCGACCATATGACCTGTGCCGGCAAGCCCCTTACAGCTGCCGCATCGGCCAACGGTCATGATCTTTTCGCCTACATGGCTCTTGCTACAAGAAGCTTCCTCGACGCTTATCTAAAAGGCGACAGCGCCGCCAAACAGACCTTGATCGACCACGACCTCGACAAACAGTCGGGTGGAGTGGCCGAACAGGATCATCGCTAGGCTTGCTCTGCTCGCCAGCTCCAAGTTCTTATGCGCGCCCGGACCGTCGATCCGCGCCCTGCTCTTACTCGCCCGGCGGACCAATCACACTGGCCCAGCGGGCCTTGCTTTGCGTCGCCCTGACCTTTCAAGGACAACAAATGAAAAACAATCGCAACCCTAAACCGGCTGCGCCATCCGCTTTCGACGAGAAAGCGGTGGCACGGCAGCTCCGCAACAACTGGTTCAAAACCGCCCTCGGTATCGGCCTGCTCAGCGCTCTTACCGGCGGTGTGCTCTACGCATTTGGCCTCCACTACAGCTGGATCGGCGTCATCCTCGGCCTCTTCGGCGTCGTACTGCCGATCTTCAGCTGGTACAACAGTGCCGCGCTCGTCAAAAAGCTGATGCGCTGCGAACGGCCCAATCCCAACAACGAAAACCACATGCGCCTGGTGCGACTGGTCGACGAACTCTATCCGCTCACCGGTCTGAAGAAAAAGCCCGAAGTGATGGTCTCGCCAATCGCGCTGCCCAACGCCTTCGCTACCGGCCGCAATCCTTCCCAGGCTTTCATCGCAGCCACCCAGGGGCTTTTCTCCTGCGACTTGAGCGACGCTGAAATCAAGGCCGTCCTCGCCCACGAGCTCGCCCACGTGAAGAGCCACGACGTCGCTATCACCTCGCTCACCTCGGTGCTCAGCTCGCTCTTCGCCATCGTGCTCTCGACCGGCTTTCCGCGCTTCTTCCACTCGGCCTTCATCGGCCAGGACAAAGACCTGCTCGATAAGCTCTCGAACAAGGTGAAGAACAACAAGAAAGGCTTCGCCGCTCCGGCTGTCGGTCTTGCCGGCTTCATCATCACCCTGCTGCTTTTCTGGCTAGTGAGCTTCTGTGCCAAGTTCGTCACGCTGTTCGTCAGCCGCAGCCGCGAAAGCGCCGCCGACGTGCTGGCCACACAGTGGACCGGCGACCCATGCGCGCTCTCCACGGCCTTGCAGAAAATCGTCGCCTGGACGCGTCGTCACGAAGCGGCACTGCGCCTGCGTATGATTCTCGACGGCATGAGCCCGCTCCTCTTCATCAGCCTCGACGAATGCAAGCATGAGCTGCACTCGCACGAAGCTCATGACGGCAAGAGCAAGCCGACCGCCCGCGCTCGTTTGCGCAAATGGTGGGAAGAAATCGGCGCCAACCATCCGCCCATGGATCAGCGCCTGGCCATGCTCAACGTGCTGGCCGGTCAGACCTGCCCGCTCCTGAGCGAGGTGCGCCGCAAGAAAGAAGAAGACTTCGACGCCCTGATCAAGCGCAAATACGGCAAATTGCGCGGCGGTCGTCGGCCCTGGCCGATCGACGACGATCGCGAAGACACTGACATCTAGTCCCCAGCAAAAGCAATTTTTAAGCCCCCAGAGTGAGGCCATATCTCACTCTGGGTATCTTTTTCCGAGGGGGCTAAGGCCCCCTCTTTTTTTTTCGATGCAAGCCCTTTTCCACGATAATTTCTTGGCTTTCTACTATTACTCGCTATAGTTGAAATTGTAAACGCCACAGGCGGCCCCGGCCCCCGCAGGCGCTGGTGTCATTCGATAATTGGCCAAAAACCGTCAATGCGGGGAATTGACCCTGAAAAAAATATCGAACAACGGCAAAAATAGGGCCTTTAAATGGCCGAAATTATCGAACAAAGGCAAAAACAGGTCTCTAAATTGGGCCGAATTATCGAACAAAGCTAACGTCCATTTCCAGGCACAGAAAAACAGCCAGAACGCGCATGGTCTCGGTGCGTTGAAGGCTTGTTCGATAATTTCCGCCTTTTAAGGGACGTAAAAATGGCTTGTTCGATAAAAACAGGCATTTTAGAGGGGTGTTTTTGCCCTTATTCGATAATTTTTCTGAGCAAAAACGCGCAGCTTTGAGGCTTTAACCAGAATTATCGAACAAAAGAGACAGTCAGAATAGATGCGCCGACCACGCCGACCACGCCGATCACGCCGATGACATTTGAAACACCTGCCAGTATTTACTATTGCTGAAACAGCTGACGCCCTGCGCGATCCAGGCAATCCCAGTAAGACCTGAAGGGTGGTCGAATGCTTGTATTAGTCTATCAGCCAGAAAAGAAACAGCAGAGTCAGTCAAAGCCTGTGCGCTCCTCCGAACCGCAGGGCAGCCTGAATCCTATTACTGGTAAAATTAAGACTCTGGCGGACTTCTGCCAGCCTTACCAGAAGAGCTGAAGATGTCAAACCCGGGTCAAATATTCAGCAAAAAGTCTGCCACGCGCGTTGCCGCACTGGCTGTCCTCCTGCATTCCGCAATGCCCTCAAGCACGGCCGCCCCCTCGGCTGTGCCGTCGAAACCTCTACCTCAGCCATCTACGCCCTTGCCGGCAGTCGGTAAAAAGCAACCTTCGAACAAGGAAGCCGCGACAAGAAGCGTCGCTCCGGGCGCGACACCCGCCGCCCCAGCCAAAGTCGTCATCGACCCCAAAGCCGATCCAAAAGCCGTCGTCGATCAGGCTCTCAAAGCCTATGAAGGCGGACACTATGGCGATGCTGTCGCCCTCCTCGCCGCCGACCTGCAAAACAATCCAAACGACGGCCAGGTGCACTACTATCTCGGACTCGCCCTGAAAAAACAGGGTTACGATATGTCCGCCTTGCATGAGCTGGAAAAAGCGGCCAGACTCTGCCCACCGGCGATGATCAAACGTTTCGCCGACGAACAGATAGGTAACCTTGACGAACCCGAACCAATCGAAGGCAAACCGGCAGCGCCGACAGCGGCAAATAACGACTGGTTCGGCGGCCTGACCAATAGCTTGAGTCAGATGTTCGGCGGCAAACCGGCAACGACTCCAGGTAATGGCTCGGGCTCGGGCTCGGGCTCGGGTGCCGGCACTGCCGGCGGTGCCGCTCCGGCCCAGGTAAAAGTGGCGACCGTTCCTTCAGCAGGACAATTCTCCTTCCCCGGCATGCCGGATTTTATGGGCCAGTTGCAAGATGCCGTCGAACAGGGCAAAAAGATGCTGCGCCAGGCAAAAGATAAAGGTGTGGCTGCGGTCAGACCGCCGGTCGATTTTTCGCGCGGGCGTGTCGGCGAAGCCGAAATCATGCACATGGGCGATATGCAAGACCTGGTCGAGAAGAGCCATGCCATAGGCGTCAAAGACTGGGGCAGTAGCCCGGAAGGGCTGACGGCCTTTTTGCAAGCACCGGAATCGACGCCGGAGTGGGATTACTGGATCGGCCGCTTCAAGCGCTCCTTCCAGCACGTTTTGATGCGCCGCCTCAATGCCGAAGCGGCCAATCAGGTGCGAGGCGCTGCCGCCTGCATCTTCAGCGTCGATCGCGACGGCAACCTGCGCGGCCAGATCTACGCCAGCACAGCCGATCCGGCGCTCAATAAATGTCTGGTCGAAGCGATACGCGACCTCAATCATTCGCGTATTCTGCGCTTCCCGAGCACATCTCGCATCAGCGGCTGGAATTTTCAGATGTCCTGGAATTTTGGTGTCTATATGGCCATTGTCAAATCCTACCGCCAGGAAATGCAGCGCGAAGCCACGGTCCAGGCGCTTCTCAAGTTGGTAAAAGAGGACGCTTCGATAAAAGCGACGATCAAAGCAGGCGAAGAAAAACGAGCCAAAGCCAAGCGTCTGGCCGCCGAAAAAGCGCTCAACGCCAAACTAAAAGCCACTCCCGTCCCGCCGGTAGCGAAAGCAGAGGTATCCGGACATATCGTCGTCAAACCGGCCGAACGCGAACTGCGGGCGGTGGCACTCGAGCTCAAAGATTTGAGCCCGGTCGCGCCCGACGCCAGCAAGCCCAATGAGGACCCCTTCGCCAATATCAACGACCAGACGATCAATAGCTGGCCGGATTTGAATCGATAGCGAGGCAAATAGATGGACAAGCCGCCGCCGGATACAAAGCTAGAGATGCGAGATTATATCGACCACGATACTCTGCGCGATGGCCGTAAAGTAATCGTGCGCGCCATCCGGCCCGACGATAAGGCCCTTCTGCAGGAAGGCATGCAGCATTTGAGCACCCAGTCCCAGTATTTTCGCTTCTTTACCCACAAGGAATTTTTGAGCGAAAAAGAGCTGCAATATTTCACGGAGATGGACTTCGTCAAACACGTGGCGCTCTTCGCCGGCTTTGACGAGAATGGTCAGTTTTCACCAGCCGCTACGGGCAGATATATCGTCACCACCGCCGAGACCGCCAGAGAGGGCACAATCAGCCCCGAAAACGTCAGCGCCGAGATAGCCGTCACAGTCGTGGAAGAGTTTCAGGGCTTGGGCTTTGCCACCATCCTCCTCAAACACCTTATAAAGATTGCTCGCCTGCAGTCGGTGCAAGAATTTAAAGGCACAGTACTGCCAGGCAATCAGCGCATGCTCAATCTGGTCACCAGATCAGGTTTACCCTGCAAGCAGATCCTCAATGACACCGGCGAGTGGGAAATCACATTACTATTAGGCACGGCATAAAACTACGCCGTGCCTAAAATAAAGCGAAAAATGTCAGCGAAAACCCGGTCGGTAAGCCAGGTCTTCAGGACTTGCTGCCCTTAACCAGAGTGCGTACTTCTTCCTGAGCGCCATCCAGATAGCCGAGCTTACGCAGTTCGTTGCGTTCGTCGGCATTGGCCGTTACGTGCGTACCGAGTACATAGTCGGCGAAAGGGAAAACGACGTTCATGTTGCGATTAGGATATTTGTGGTGCAACCAGTGATAGCGCGCCAGAAACTTGTATAGCGGCCAGTGGCTGAAACCACGATCTTCTGGTTTGTGCATTTCCAGGTGGATCTTGTTCCAGGCCCAATGATGGAAAACAGCGACAGCCATGAGGATCAGGCCACCCTGCCAGGAAACAAGGGCGATCAAGAGTGCCAGGGGCAAAACCTTCATCGGCGCTTTGTGCACGGTCAGACGAATTTCTTTGTCTTCACCGGGCGCGACAGGCTCATCGGAAAACATCTTGGCAGAATAATGGCCATGGTGATTGATGGCGTGCGCTTCGTAGACTTTTTGATATTTATCGGTGAAGCGAGCGAGAAAATTTTTCTGGTGCATCATTCTTACATGGACCTGGTGCTCGATAAACGACACCACCATGCAAGAGAAAAGGGTCCAACCGAACATCTGCATTATGAACATGAGGTCTCCTCAAACAGATCGATTTTGTTGTTGATCAGCAAAATCATCCATTTCGCGGCCTAAGCTTACATCAAGAATGTGCTGATAATGTGTGTTTTTAATCTGTGGCCAGGAGAAAACATTACACGATTAGCCGCCGGAACAGCCAAGAGGCGCACAGGCGCCGCAAGAACCCCAAATTAAAAGAAATCAGTTAAACTCTATTTCCAAAAAGAGAAAAGTCGGAACACCGGCCGATTTTCGGCCAGGCGCAGCGTTTTGGGCCCGCCGCCAGATCTGGTGCAAGATTAAATACCTATCGAACAAAAGCGGCTGGAAATGGCTAGATACAGCTAATGCTGCGGCAAATCGCACGGTAATTTCTTCGAACTGCCCGAGGGCATGAAAAAATAGCGTCGCTTCGGCCGCGTCAAACCGTTGAAGATGGGCCTGGCGTCGAAATCTCCATCATGGATATAAATCATCCATTCGCCATATTTCTGTTTTTGATAATCGAGACTGATACCGTCATCATCCTTGTGAATGCTGCTAGCCCGGTCTCCGAAGGCGTAGAAGGTTATATCCGTCGAGGGGTATTCGGCGGTGCTTTGCATAATATCGGCGACCGGCAAAATCGAGCCTTCACGCACAAAAGCCGGCACACTGCCGAGCGGACAATTTACCAGTATCGTCTGACCGCCCTCGTAGATTTGCACCCCGGCACCATGGTCGGCCAATAGAGACTCCAGGGTGCACCAGCGGCCTTCCGGGAAATATACCCGCCGCGAGCGCTGATTGGGTTGCACCACGGGGGCTACCATAATGCTGTCGCCAAACATAAATTGATCGTCGCAATCACGCGATACTTGGTCCTCGAATTCCCAGGCCAGAGGCCTCATCAGCGGCGCTCCAGTGCGTCTGTGCATCCAGAACAAATCTTGAATATAAGGAAGCAGTCTGTAGCGCGTCTCAATCAAATGGCGCACCATGGCCTCGACCTTCGGGCTGAAAGAAAATGGTTCCTGCGCCCGCCCCATCAGTGCGCAATGATTGCGAAAGAAGGGATAGAAGATACCGATCTCGTACCAGCGCACCAGCAGCTCGGGGGTGGTGTCCCCGCCAAATCCGCCGATATCCACCCCGGCAAAAGGCACGCCGGAAAGACCCATATTGAGCAGCATCGGCAGGCTCTTTTGCAGGTGTTCGTACCAGGAGGAATTGTCTCCGAGCCAGACGGCGGCATAGCGCTGGATGCCGGTGCTGGCGCTGCGGGTCAGGACAAAAGGGCGTTCTTTGGGGCGATATCTGGTCAGCGCTTGATGGGTCGCCTGCCCCATCAAAAAGCCGTAGAGATTGCGCACTTCGAAGTGACCGACAGCGCCGTTCTCGCCCTGTTGCATGAAGAGTTGCGACTGCGCCTCGGGCAATTCAACAAGCGGCACGGGCAGAGGCTTTTGATTGTTAAACATGGCCGGCTCATTCATGTCGTTCCAGATACCGGCGATGCCGTTATCGACGTAAAACTTGAGCTTATCGCCCCACCACTGCCGAGTTTTTTCACTCAAAAAGTCAGGAAAAGCCGAAAGTCCAGGCCAGACAGTCTCGATAAAGACTTCACCCCTGGCAGTTTTACAAAAGTGATCGCCGCTTAATCCCTGCCGGTATACTTCAAATTTTTCATCCTTTTTCACCCCCGGATCGACAATGGTGACAAGCTTGAAATGATCGCGGGCGAGCTCGCCGGCTAGTTTTTTGAAGTCGGGGAAGCGCTCACGAGAATGGGTGAAGACGCGATATTCATCCATATAATCGATGTCGAGGACGAGGGTATCGCAGGGTATCTTGCGACTGCGAAATTCATGGGCCAGATCCCGAATCGTGGCCTGATCGGGATAACTCCAGCGGCACTGCTGATGGCCCAGCGACCAGAGGGGCGGCAGGGCCGAGCGACCGGTCAGGGCCGTGAAAGCGCAGACGAGGTCGGCCAGCGTCGTCGGGGCAAAAACGTAGAGATTGAAGCCGAGTCTGCTGAAAAGCTCGATTTTTGCCGTACCACTCAGCTCGGTGTCGAGATCCCAGCGCTGGGGAGCAGGCGAGTCGAGCCAGATGCCAGAGTAGAGCGGGCCGTCGTTCAAAATCAAAAAGGGAATAGATTTGTAGAGCATGTCGGCATGCTCATTATGATTGGGATTGTCGGTAGAAAAAAGCGTATGGGTATTGCCGCGGATATTGAGATTGGCAAAGCGCTCGCCAAGTCCCAGACAACGCACATGCGCCGGCAATTCGAAATGAAAGTCGAAGCGCCCCGGCTTGGCCTGCAGCCAGGTCAGATTGAAGGGTAGGCAGAGCGACTTTTGATCGACTTTTTCGTCCAGATCCCATTCATGCTCGTAAAAAGACTTTTCACTTTCACAGGGCTCAAAATCCGTAGCAAAAGATTTGGAAATCGGGGCGAGATGACCGTCTTCGAGCCGTGGCCTGACGACAAATTTGCTCACAGGCAGATCATTTAAGGTGGTGCTTTCAGCCACAATCGTCCCGGTGAAAATATCACGAGCCTTGATCGGGGCGCGCCAGGCTGCCATTTTCGCCCGAGCTTTGGTCCAGTCGGTTTGCAAAATATCAAAAGCCATGTTTTTACGTCCTACTGCTTGCTTCCTACTTTTATGGATTTCTTATTGGTCTATTATTGGTCTTCTATCGACCTTCTATTGATCGACTTTTTTAGGGGCCATCGTCACCCAGTTTGCCACCATCAAAATCAAACCGCCGATCACCGCCGAGCCGAAGCCCTCGATTGTAATATGGGCGGGAAACCAGTGGGCAAAGACTTCTAACTGAATAGCCGGAATAAGCCAGAAAAATAGTAGACGCAAGGGCAGGATCAAAAGCAAGCCGATACCAAAAGTGGCCAGGGCAAAAAAGGTAATGGCCAGCCAGAGCAGGACATCGACTATCCAGGCGGTGACGGCAAAGACGGCGGCATAGATAATGCCCTCCGGCCAGAAATGGCCATGAAAGCGGATGCCCGGAACGAGCGAGGGAAAGACGAAACAGAAAAGGGCGGCGGTTATGGCGAAGCGCAAGGCCAGACGAATCATATTTATTTATTTGCTCTCGGTGTGGGTTTTGGAAGATTTTGAAGTTTCGGAAGATTTAGACGGACGATTTTTAAGATAGCCTACCAGTGAATTGATCTGCGCGGCCGAAAGCGGCCCACCGACAGTGCTCAAAAAGCCAGGCATGGAGCGGCTTGCCGCACTGCCATAGCTGATTGTCTTATGGACAGCCGCCACAAACTCGGGATTGGTGTAGACCTGCTCCTCGAGGATTGGGCCGACACTCGCTTTGCCATGCGCACCGGCACGATGACACATGGCGCAATCGGCTTCGAACAGTTCTTTGCCGGTCAAGCCAAGACCCTGATCGACATGACAGACCATGCATTTTTCCTCGGTAAAAATCTTCGGTAATTTCTTGCCGCCGGCACCTACTTCATCCGCCGAGCCCATGTCCTTATGCGGGTCCCGGACATCGAGCTTGAGAGTGAGCGTGATAAAAGACCGATCAGGATCGTTGCTTATTACGTCCATGGTCTTCTCTACTTTATCCTGCTTCATGGCCGTATCGACAGTCACAGGCAGGACCGCCGACTGCCCAGGCAAGAGGCGGCGCTGCTTCCAGACAGGGAAAGTGCAGCCACAACTTGATTTTACATCTTCGATTTCGAGCGGTGTGCCGCCCTTATTGCTCACCACAAACTGCGTCTTGACCTCGACGCCCTCTTCGACATGTCCCAGGTCACGCACTACCGCATCGAAGGCGATTTCCGGTTGAGAGGGCGTTTTATAAAGAAGCACAGCTGCGCCGGCAAGCAGGACGCCGCCTAGCAAAAACGACAGCAAGACCGGAGATTTCGCACTTTGTCTCGTCGCCAAAAAAACCTCCCTCAGTCGCCAACCCAGTTGGTTGGCCTGGGCTTGCCGCTGCGCTGGCGATATTGAGGGTCCCACTGCTGGGCGTAGACCGAAACATCGGCCTGCGAGATACCGAGATGATCCTCGTCTATGCCGCAAGCGCTGTCTATATAAGCTTTGCAGATAGCCTCATAGCGCATGATCAACTCATTGAGCAAGCGCGCCCCGTTCTCGTCCCCAGCCGCCTCGGCTCGCGCCGCGGCCTGACTCAATTCATCCTTACTCAAGCGGCCATCACCATCACCGCTGTTTTCGCGCAGGTCGATCTTGTCCCAGTACTCCTTGAGGTAGGGCATGAGCTCCTCGGTCAAAAATTTGTATTCGTCCAGTATCACAAACTTGCTCCTTTAACCTCTCGCCTCCAGCCTTTCCCCTTTCTCGACTGCCCTTTAGCCTCTGCCGCGTTCTGATTATCTGACGCCATTTTACTCACTTGGGAGGAACCTTACATTTCCAGCCCCGTCCCAAACAATATGGGGAAAAACAAGGAGGGCAGAAATTTTTTCCAATTGACTGGATCAAATCTGAACTTCTGCTAAACTTATGTCACTCAAACAATCTAACTTTACAGGCGGGCGTGCAATGGAAACATTGGCAACACATTGCTCGGAGTCCTTATCGCTAACAATTGTCTGCGACGAGCGTTGTATCGTCGTGCGACGCCTGGCGTCACTGCTGCATCTCTGGGATCGGCAGGGTATTTTTGTCTTCGTCGATCGCGACTCGAAACACGCCAATGCCAAACAATTGATGCAGGATCTGGACGCCTCCAACTGGAGCCTTTTCCTGATCGACAACTATAAAAAGCGCTGGTACGGACCGGAAGCGATTCCGATAATCTTGAAAAATCTGCCCTTCGGCAAACTGGCGGCGGTCTTTTATATCCTGCCGGGCACGATGTGGTTGACCCGCAATATTTATCAGCTGGTCTCGACCAGCAGACAGATTTTCACGCACGGCGCCGCCGCCTGAGAGAAAAAACTATAGACCCATTTGCGGGCCTAAACCGGCATCTTGCAGCGCTTTGTAGAGACGGAGGCGATCGGCTTCGTCGCCGCTATCCTGCGGTATCACTGCCTCCTCCAGGCTTACGGTAAGGCAGGGCGGTCTTTTTTGCTCGCTCAGGGCGGCGAGGATCGTCGCTTTCAACTGAGCATAGGCCACTTCATCGAGAACGAGCCGCTCATAATCAAAGGGCTGCTCGGGTATGACGGCGGCATTTGGTGCCAGGCAGGCAAGCAGTGCCGGCACATCGGCAAGGGAGCGCGGCGCGAAATCCGCAATCAAAAAATCTTCGCCATCATCGAGGGCGAGAAATTCAGCCATAATCGAGGCCGGGTCTTTGCGCCAGTGGAGAAATTTTTGGCCGCCGGCATCACCATGGTCTGCACCGCTATGGCCACCGGACCTGTCGGCGAGCTCGCGCAGATAACCGCAAACGCGGGCGAAAAGGTTGTCATCAGCTCCGGCCGCCACGACCAGACAAAGTTTTTTGAGCGTACGCCGGCGCCAGTTGCGGGCAAGCTGGGTCAGGGCTTCGCCGCAATCACCAACGGCCAGCAGAGGGAAGCTCGTGCTGGCAATCGCATATGCCGGTCTGTCGGCGACGATGCAACCGAGCGCACCATTATTGAAGGCATCGCCTAAAAAGTCGTGACCGTCGTATTTTTTGCCGGGCAGGGCGAGAAACCAGGCCCCTTCGATTTCGCCGCGCGTGTCGATGACGATGCGCGCCGCTTCATCGGGCATCATGCCGGCGGCCAGCCGCCCGCCGGTCAGGTCCATTATTTCCTCGGCCGTAAACTCTGCCGCCACCTGGTCGCTCCTGCACGCACGCATTTACCAACAGCTATTATCGCCGGTATGACAACCAGCGTTAGAATTGCAGAGGGAATTGCAGAGGGAATTGCAGAGGGAATCGCAGAGGGATTTGCAGCGCCATTTGCATAGCGATTTGCAGATCTAATTGCTCCGGCTCTGCAACATCGATGCCCTGTTTATTTGACACAGCCCGGCAAGGCTTCCATAATTTAGCTATGTCTATCAAGCTAAACGAGCCTGTTTCCAAGTTGTTGGAGACTCTTCCCAGTAGCGCCGGGGCCAAAAGTTGGCGCGAGCGTCGTCACCTGCTCGAAACAAAATCGCTCAACTTGAGCGAAGTGAGCACTGTGCTAGGGCTGGCCGCTAAATTTAAAAACGAGCACTCGCACAAAAAAGCACCGCTGACAGTGCTCGACGATCGCACCATCGCCCAAGTCTTCTGGGAGAATTCAACCCGCACCCGCAGCAGTTTCGAACTGGCAGGTCGCAAGCTCGGCGCCACCATCCTCAACCTCGATGTAAAAACATCCTCGGTGGCCAAAGGCGAAACACTCGAAGACACCGCTCTCAATCTGTACGCCATGGGTGTCGACGCAATAGTGATGCGACACGCACAGTCGGGAGCGGCAGCCGACCTCGCCCGTCTCTGCGGCGACAAAGTCAACGTCGTCAATGCCGGCGACGGCTGGCACGCACATCCTTCTCAGGGTCTGCTCGACCTCTTCACCATTTTGGAATCGCTTGACCGTCTGCCCGATCTGACAGCTCCAAAAGGCGCAGCCAACCTCGACGAGAACACCCTGTCCGGTAAGAAAATCGCCATCATCGGCGACATTGCCCACAGCCGCGTCGCACGCTCCAATCTATTTCTTTTGAAGAAGCTGGGAGCGGAGGTGCACTTTGCCGGGCCACCATCCCTGGTGCCAGCCAATTTCAGTCATCCCGACCTCGGCGCTGTCGCGCATAATCGCCTCGAGCCGGCGATCAAAGATGCAGACTTTATTATTTCACTGCGACTGCAACTGGAGCGCCAGGCCCAGGGCCTGATCGCCAGCATCGATGAATACAAGCATTTTTACCGACTCGATCACAATCGCATCCGTCTCGCCGACAGCGGCGTCAAAGTGCTGCACCCCGGTCCGATTAATCGCGGCGTCGAAATCACAGCCGCCCTCGCCGACGATGCCAAATATTCCCTCGTGCTCAATCAAGTCGAGAACGGCGTCTTGACTCGCATGGCTATCCTCGCACTACTCTTGATGTAGATCGTCCACTCTGTTTGTAGGTCTTTTATGCTGATCCGAAACTGTCTGATTGTCGACCCCAGCCTGCCGGAAGTAGACTTCAAGGCGACGGCAAAAACCGATGTGCGCATCGACGGCGGTGTGATCGCAGACGTCGCGCCCGGATTGAAAGCCCACTCCAGCGAGACCGTCTTTGACGGCGACGGCCTCTGGCTCATGCCCGGCTTGATCGATCTGCACACCCACCTGCGCGATTTTAATCAAGGCGCCAAGGAAGATATCGCTACGGGCACGCAAGCAGCAGCAGCCGGTGGCTATACGACCGTTGTGGCGATGGCCAATACCGTGCCGCCCATCGACAGTCCGATGATTTTCAAACAATTGCAAGAAATGATCGCCGAAAAAGCAGTGATCAAAGTCTTGAGCGTGGCCAATGTCACCAAGGGCATGGCCGGTCAGGAAATCACCGAAATGGCCTTGCTGAGCGAGCTCGGGGCTGTCGCCTTTAGCGATGACGGCCTGCCGATAAGTAATCTGGCCGTACTCAGACGCGCCCTCGATCAAGCTCGCGCCATCGGTACACTGGTGATCAGCCATCCTGAAGACCGCGACCTATCCGGCAGCGGTGTCATGAACGAATCGGCGACAAGCACAGCGCTCGGTCTGGCCGGAGTGCCCACCGCCTCGGAAGCGGCCTGCATCGCCCGCGAAATAGAAGTAGCACGCATAACCGGCGCCCAGCTGCACTTTGCGCACGTCTCGACCCGCGCCTCGATTAATTTGATCGAACGAGCCAAAGCCGACGGTCTGCAGGTCACGGCGGACACGACACCGCACCACCTCACTTTGACTGATACCGATATTGGTGCCTTCGATACACGCTTCAAAATGAACCCGCCCCTGCGCAGTCAGGCCGATCAAGATGCGCTCTGCATCGCCCTGAAAAAAGGCATCCTCGATGCCATCGGCACGGACCACGCCCCGCACACCGACAGCGAAAAAGGGGCCGGTTTCAACGCGGCGCCATGCGGAGTAACCGGCATGGAGACAGCTCTGTCTCTCTGTCTCGAGCGCCTCACTGCCGCACCGGGCAACTTGACCGTCCTGGAAGTGCTGCGCAAATTTACCTCGGCACCGGCAAAAATCCTCAGACTGCCCGAACCCGCAATCGCCAAAGGGCGCAATGCCGATTTGTTTCTCTTCGATCCCAAAGCGACGTGGCAATACGACGTCAAAAGCGGCCAATCGCGCAGTAAAAACTCGCCCTTTGATGGCCGCACTCTGACTGGACGCACTTTACTCACCCTCTCGGCCGGCCGCATCGCTTATCAATATGAGCCTGCCATGGATCGCTGGCTGAGCATCGAAGGGCTGGCACTCAAATAAGATGCAAAATCTCTGGCGCAAAACCAGCCGCCATCGCCTGATTATTCTCTTTGCCGTGCTCGCGGCCACGGTCTACTTCGTGCCGCTGCAAAAATTTATCACCCTCGGTCGATTCCAGCACTGGGGCCTGGCCATCAGCCTGCTGGCCGTCGGCTATCTCTTGCAGACGATCTGGTCCTGGAAAGATTTTTCGCGCTGGGCGAGAATCGCCTATCTTTCATCCTGTCTTTTCTGGACGATTGTCGCCGCCACTTTTTACAATAATCCCTGGCTCGACAGTAAAATGGCCCTGCAAACGCCGGCAAACGAACAGGCAAGACCGTTTCTGGTGGGCGGTTACCTGATACTTTTCATTTATCTCGGAGCCGTCTACGCTAAGTGGGCCCGCGAAGAAGAAAAGGAAAAGGCTCTGGCGCAATTAGCTCCGGAGAAAACAAATCCCGAGAAAATAAATCCAGAAAAAACGCATCTGGAAAAAGGCGAATAAGGAGAAGATCTTTGGCCGGCAAACTGATATTGATGGTTGGAATACCGGGTTCGGGCAAATCGACTGTAGCTAAGAAGGTTGTGGACAAAGGCTTCTACTATCTAAACGCCGATCAGATCCGCGCCGAGCTCTATGGCAACGAAATCGAACAGGGCGACAAAGAGCAAGTCTTCGGCATATTTTTCGAGCGCCTGGAAGCAGCGATGAAAGACAGCCTCAAAATCATCATCGACAACACCAACCTCAATCCCCGGCAGCGCGAGCCAATTTTGGAAAGAGCCAAACGTTACGGCTACGAAGATATCCAGCTCTGGTTTCTCGATGTGCCCCTCGAACTATGCCTCGAGCGCAATAAAAATCGCACGCGCGTCGTGCCGGAGGACATCATCACCAACATGCACAATGAGCTACACAGAAACGGCCGCCCCAGGCGCAGCGAGGGCAAGATAGTTACCATCAAACCGTCAAAAGATGGTGATGATTATTTGTTTTTTCCGCAGAATTAGGGTATGGGCGGGCGTTTTACAACTGCCATAGTGTGCAACATGAATCGTGCTCCGGAGAGAGAACGTTTACTGAAATCAATTCTGATGAATTATCTAAGAACGCCCTGGGTTGGATCGTTTGATTACAGCGAAGCCTCA
>JAGXAB010000036.1 GCA_018971775.1 Cyanobacteria bacterium REEB67
CCATCGCCAGAGATGCCATGGCCCGCGAAGCAGCGATAAAAGAAGCGGCTGCGATAAAAGAAGCGGCTGCGATAAAAGAAGCGGCTGCAAAAGATGCGGCAGCAAAAGACGCGGCAATAAAAGAATCGGCCGCCGGAGAATCCGGCGAGAAGACAGCGGCGAGCGCTGACGCTCACGCAGCCGACAATCCGGCTGCAGCCGTACCGACAGCTAAAGAGTTAGAAGCGCTCCGTCAGGGAGCACGCAATAAATTTGTCGGCGGAAAAGCCGCGGCGAGCGCTCCATCCGGCACCACGTCATCTGTCAGCAATGACAGCCTGGGCAGTCACTCCAACGCCCCGGCTTCACCATCTCCGGCCGTTTCACCACGCACGGTACCACCGGAGATCCGCAAGGCCTGCATGATTCTCGGCGTAAGACCCGAGGATATGACCATCAAAGAAGTGCAGGACAAGTGGAAAGCACAAATGGCCGGGGGAGCACATCCCGACCAGGGTGGAGATACAGAATCGGCGATCTACTTAAATACGGCCAAGGACACACTGGTCAAGTGGCTCAACGATCAAGCGCCCAAACTGGGCAAAAAATTTGGAAAATAAGAATAAATCATGGCAAAACCAGTAGTTGTAATAGTCGGTCGCCCCAATGTGGGCAAGTCCACTTTCTTTAATCGTTGCGTTCAAGAAAAATTCGCAATCGTAGACGACCAGCCCGGAGTAACGAGAGACCGTATTTATCGCGAATGCGATTGGTCCGGTCACCAATTTTTGCTGGTGGACACCGGCGGCATTCTCGCGCAGGATTTCAAAGCCGGCGATACCTTTGCCAAGGAAGTGCTCGAGCAAGTCAAAGAAGCACTCTCGGAAGCCGATGTAATCATTTTCATGGTAGACGGCAAGGAAGGCCTGAACGGCGCCGACCAGGAAGTGGCCGAAATCGTCCGCCGGATCAAAAGACCGGTGATCTTGACGGTCAACAAAATCGACTCGATCAAAGAAAACAACAATATCAACGACTTTTATGAACTCGGTCTCGGAGATCCGATGCCGCTTTCCGCTCTGACTGGTTCGGGAGCGGTCGGCGACTTGCTCGATAAAATCATCTCCTATTTCCCGCCGCTGACGACGCGCAAGCTCACCCGCGACGAAGAATTGCACGGCGTCGACGACGAACCGGAAGAAGAAGATCTGACCACGAAACCGATGTCTATCGCCATCATCGGCAGACCGAACGTAGGCAAGTCTTCGATCACGAATATGCTCTGCGGTAAAAATCGCGCCATTGTCTCGGACATCCCCGGCACCACCCGCGATGCCATTGACACCACCTTCAACTATCGCGGTCGCGAGCTCACCTTGATCGACACTGCTGGTATCAGACGTAAAAACAGAGTCGACTACGGTATCGAAGCCTTTTCAGTGGTGCGCTCCTTGCGAGCCATCGACCGCGCGGACGTGGTCGCACTCGTCCTCGATGCCTCTCTCGAGATAAGCGATCAAGACCAGAAATTGGCATCGAAAATACAAGAAGCCGGCAAGGCTTGTGTAATCGTTTTGAATAAATGGGATCTAGTCGAAGACAAAAGCTCGGGAGCGATGAAGCGCATCGCCGAAGATGTAAAAGCCCAGCTGCGCAGCCTGGCCTACGCCGAAGTAGTCTTCACCAGCGTTTTGACAAAAGTACGCGTGCAAAAGATCGTCGAGGCTTGCGAACGGACATTTTTAGAAACGCATCGCCGCGTCACCACCGGTCTCGTCAATCAGATCGTCAGCGAATGCGTCGCCCTGGTACCGCCGCCATCTGGCAAACGCGGCAAACGCCTCAAGATCTATTATGCGACGCAAGTATCGGTCGCCCCTCCGACTTTCGTCTTGAAAGTCTCGGATGCCAAACTGATGGCTCGCAACTACGAAACCTATCTCGAGCGAAAATTACGCGAAGCTTTTGGCTTTATAGGCGCGCCTCTGCGGATCATTCTGCGCTCCAAGGAAAAGCAGTAAGCCTCAGAGCCACAGGAGAACTCAGCTAGATGATCACAGCAGCGCTTCTAATCGTCGCCGCCTATGTAATCGGAGGTCTGCCCTTCGGAGTCTGGGTCGCAGCCGCCCGGGGCATAGACATCCGCAAAATGGGCTCGGGCTCCACCGGTGCCACCAATGTCTACCGTTGCGTCGGTAAAAAAGAAGGCATCCTGGTCATGATCCTCGATGCTTTAAAGGGCTACATCCCGGTCACGGTCGCGATCATGCTCGATCACGGCTCGATGACTCTGAACTTACCGATTGGCCCGGCCAATCTTATACTCGCCGATATCGTGCCCTGCATAGTCGGCGCCATGACAATGATCGGTCATAGCAAAAGCATCTTTTTGCAATTCGCCGGCGGCAAAAGCGCTGCCACCGGGCTTGGTACCATCATCGCTCTCAACCCTGCCGTCGGCGCCTTGCTGTTTGTCATTTTTCTATTGACTATAAAGGTGACAAAAATAGTTTCGGTGGCATCGATGACGGCCGGCGTAGTGGATGTCATACTGATGGCCCTGTTCAAAGCGCCACCTACTTTTATAGGTTATGCTGCATTTGGTGGCTTGCTGGTCATCGTCAGGCACAAGGCCAATATCCAGAGACTGATGAACGGCACCGAGCCGCGCATCGGTGAGAAGGCCAAAGCGCCGCCGACCGATACATCTCCTCAAACCGATTTAGAAGTAATAGCAGATCAGGTAGAACCCGATGAAACCAAAACAGCGAATTAAACCTCTTGACGCCTTGATTCTGAGCGCCATTTTATCTTGCGCACTGCCGGTGACACCAGCAGCTTTTGCCGCCGCCGGCAAAGCTCAGGCTCAGGCTCAGAAAATTTCAAGCAAACTGGTCACCACCGTCTCTTCCTCCGGCTCGGATCATCTAACCGAGGACGAAGAGGTCAACATTCGTGTTTACAAAGTGGCCAACCGTGGTGTCGTCAATATTTCCACCGCATCCTCAGCCGAAGAAGCTCTGGTCAATCCAAATAATGTCGGTCGTGACAGCTTCGGCTCCGGCTCGATCATCAATACCGACGGCTACATCTTAACTAACTATCATGTGGTCGACGGCTTCGACCATGTGCGCGTCACCCTCTATGACGGCTCGGTCGTGCACGGCGCGGTCGTCGGTGTCGATCCGCAGACCGACCTGGCCATTGTCAAAATCGATCCGCCCAAGGGCGTCAAGCTGACGATCATCGCCCTTGGTGATTCGGAAAAAATGGAAGTCGGCCGCAAGGTACTGGCCATTGGCAACCCTTTCGGCCTAGACCGTACTCTCACCGACGGCATCGTTTCCTCGGTCGGACGGACGATGAACACAGCCTCCGGACGGGCGATCAAAGGCATCATCCAGACCGACGCGGCGATCAATCCGGGCAATTCGGGCGGACCACTCCTCGATAGTCAGGGCCGCATGATCGGCATCAACACTGCCATTTTCAGCAAAGCCGGACAATCTGCGGGCATCGGCTTCGCCATCCCAATCAACATCGCCAAAAATATAATTCCCCAACTGATCACCCATCACAAGGTATCGCGGCCCGAAATAGGCCTGGACGTGGTATTACTGCAAGGGCTGCGCGTCAAAAACGTGACCAAGGGCAGTCCGGCCGATGCAGCCGGTATCCAGGGACCGAAAATCGTCCAGTACAATCTCGGCAACGGCTTTATCCTCAACAAAGCCGAATGGGGCGACACGATCACCGAGATAGACGGACAGAAAGTAACGACTATCGATGGCTTTTTCTCCTATATAGAATCAAAAAAACCAGACCAAACAGTTACATTGACAATTCTCAGAGCCGGAAAAACTCTAAAAATTCCAGTAAAATTAACGCTCAGTACAGCAAATTGATAGCGGCATTGCGCGAACGGAGAATACATTGTCTAGAATCCTCGTAATTGAAGACGAACAAGCAATCGCCGAGCTCGTAAAAATCAATCTTGAGCTGCTTGGCCATCAGGTGATTACGGCGCCCGACGGCATCAAGGGTCTGGCCATGGCACAGCAGCACCGCCCTGACATGGTCGTCCTCGACGTGATGATGCCTGACCTCGACGGCTTCACCGTCTGTCAGAGACTGCGCCAAAATCAGCAGACCAACCACATACCGGTCCTGATGCTGACGGCTCTTTCCACGACCAAAGACAAAGTGGCCGGCTTCGATGCCGGAGCCGACGATTATCTGCCCAAGCCTTTCGACATCCCCGAATTGCAAGTGCGCGTGCGCGCGCTGCTGCGTCGGGCCGGCACAGTCAATCAATCTTCTCTTCCCGAAATATTGACGGCAGGTGAGATCACCTTAATCCCCGAAAATTTGCAGGCGAAAGTAGCAGATCGCATCGAGAAGCTGACACCAACCGAATTTGAAATCTTGCACTGCTTGATGCAACATCACGGTCAGACCGTTTCCACCGGCAAATTGCTGGAAGAAGTCTGGGGCTATTCTCCCGATGACGATGTGGACACGATCCGCGTCCACATCCGTCACTTACGTACACGTCTGGAAAAAGGCGAGCGCAAGTATATAAAAACTGTATACGGCGGTGGGTATCAGCTTGTCGCCGAAGGCTTCACCAAGGAAAAAGGCGCCGAATAATTCATAAGCGGATTCTCACAAATCTGTTTTTCGTCTTATCCGGCAAAAAGATTATTTCCACCTGCCAAGCACCCGTTTGCCTGTACTGGTGGGCTTTACGCTGGCTCCGCCCAACGCTCACTATAAACGTTTTAGGTTAAGGAAAGCGGACGCTTGTGGACATATTGGAAACCCACCTTATATCATTGGGTTTGCCATTGAAAACTAATCTCGATGGCCACTAGGGAGTACTTAGCTTGTTATTCAACAGTCTGCAGTATCTGGTTTTTCTGCCCGTCGTCTTCTTCCTGTACTGGGCGACACCGCACCGTCTGCGCGTGCCACTACTACTGGTGGCCAGTTATGCCTTTTACATGTCCTGGAGACCAATATACGGTCTGCTCATCTTCGGCCTGACACTGGCCAACTTCCTGCTCGTGCCCTGTATCGCTAAAGCGGCCAAGGCAAAAGAAGAGGGCAGCAAATTTGTTTTTAGCGCCAAAGCCTGGGTCGGCATCATCGTCGCCGTCAACCTGGTCTGCCTGGCCATTTTCAAATACGCCTACTTCGCCATGGACACAGTCAAGTCGGGGCTCGGCCTGGCCGGTATCGACTGGAAAGAACCGCACCTCCACATCATTTTGCCCCTGGGCATCTCCTTTTTCGTTTTTGAATTTATCCACTACGCCGTCGAAGTCTATCGCGGCAAGCCGATCGTTACTTCCTTCCCGGCCCTGGCTCTCTTCGCCGGTTTCTTCCCGACTCAGATTGCCGGCCCGATCAAGCGCTATCAAGACTTTGTGCCGCAGCTCAACGAAAAAATCAAATTCAAATGGGAATACCTGGACCAGGGCATGCAGATGATCCTCATGGGTCTGGCCAAAAAAGTCTTGCTCGCCGACAACCTGGCCCTCGTTGCCCAGGCCGGCTTCACCCATCCCGAAAACTTCTCCGGCGTCGATCTCTGGCTGATTGCTTATGCCTTCGCCTTCCAGATCTTCTTCGACTTTGCCGGCTACACCGATATCGCCCGCGGTTCGGCTCTGCTCTTCGGTTTCAAAGTGCCGATCAACTTCAACCTGCCCTACCTTTCGGCCAACGTCTCGGAATTCTGGCAGCGCTGGCACATTTCGCTTTCGAGCTGGCTCAGAGATTATCTATTTATTCCCCTGGGCGGTTCGCGTTGCAGCACTTTGATGCAATATCGCAACCTCTTCATCACCATGGCCCTTGGTGGTCTCTGGCACGGTGCAGCGATGCACTTCCTCGTCTGGGGCGCCTACCAGGGCATCGTTCTGATTTTGCATAAAGAGTATCTGCGTTTGCGCTCGGCCGTCGGCCTCAGCGCTCAACTGGAAAAATCTCCGGCCCTGGCCCGTGTTTATCACTGGACTTCGATCGTTGTCACCTTCCATATAGTCTGCGTCGGCTGGGTATTTTTCAGAGCCGATGACATGAAGAGCGCCACCGCCATCATCTCCAAATTACTCATGGCACCGGTCGAGCTGGTCCACTTCAGCGCTGCTAAATTGGCCATCCTGCAGATTCGCGATCCGATCATCTTCCCGGCCCTTGTCCTTTTGCTGCCCGCTCTGATGATTTCTCACGTCGTCGTCGGCTGGCTCAACGACAAGAAGTATTACCTGAGCCCTCCCTGGGCCGTGCAGGTAACCGTGATGGTGGCCTTGATGTGCTTGCTCACGATCTTCAGTCCGGACAGCTCGCCACGCTTCATTTACTTCCAGTTCTAAAACCTCGCCGAGACAATTCGGTTGGGTAGGACTCAGGAACAGGTTCGATGCAAGTGGAATCCACTCTAACGGAAGAAACCAAAAGGTCGCAGACCGCTGCGCCATCGGTTTTGACCGCCGAGACTTTGATCAGGGGCGAGAAAAACTCGGCCGAGATTAAGGCCGGTCTTTTTTCCGGGCCGCTTTCCGGTCTTGTTTCCAGTCGGTTCGCCGCCGCATTCCTGGCCTTCTTCCTGCTCTGCGCCGGGCTCTCGAAGGTCAATTTCGATCGCATGAAACCGGCGGACTTCGCCTGGAATACCTGGACAACCTGGGCAATCAAAGATTTTCTCAGCCGACCGAAGACACCCGATGTCGTCTTCCTCGGCTCATCTTTGATGCTCGTACCTCTCGATGGCGTCGACGCCGATTACACCAATAAAACCATCGATGGTGCCGCCCACCACCGCAGTTTATTTTTTGAAGATCACTTTAAAAAATACAGCGGCCAGACCGTCAACTCTTTCAACTTCGCCCTGCCCGGCGAAATGCCCTCCGACGCTTACTTGATCACCCGCTTCCTGCTCGAAGGGAGAAAGGCACCCAAGGTCCTCGTCTACGGCGTCGGCCCGCGCGACTTCATGGACAATCTTTTGCCCTCGCCCAGCGCCACCGACCCTTTCCAGTATCTCTCGCGCTTCGGCGACTGGAGCGATCACGCCTCCTTGATCGTGCCCGACTGGCAGGAACGCTTTAACTTTGAGCTTACCCGTCTGGTCTATACCTACGGTCAACGCAGCCAGCTCGCCCTCGATGCCAATCGCATCGTCGACTCGGTGCTCAACAAAATCTGCCCGAAACCGCCGAGCAAGCTCAGCGATCTCGAGCTCTACGCGCTGCGCCGCACCAATATGCCCGACTATCGCCCTTTCGAAGTGGCGCCCAATACCTGCCTTTTCCGCCCGACCACCGATGCCACCAGACCGAAATTTCTGGACAACATAGACGAATACAAAAAGCGCTACAAGACTCTGAAAATGGAAACATTCAATGGTCAAATGAGCTTTTTGAATGACATTCTCGCCATCGCCAAACAGCGCGACATCCACGTCATGCTGTATGCCATGCCGATTACCGAGATCAACCGCGGTCTGCTCTCCGATAAATCCTGGGAGCTCTATCGCAGTCGCCTGCGTCAGATTGCCGCCAGATCCGGTGCAAGCTTCATCGACGTGCAGGAAGGCGGCACTTTCAAATTTGCCGATTTCCAGGATACCGTCCACCTCCACTCCGGCGGTGGCGCCAAGCTGCTCGATTTGATGGCCAAAACAATTGCTGCCGATACTGTTTCTCAAAATAAACTGGGTATCGCTCAGACAACGGAAGCCCCAGCCGCAGTGCGCCAAGTCGCCGCTAGAGAAAGCAAAAATGGAGGTGCTAAATAATGAAGCGCCGCCATCTCAGTGCTTTCACCACAGCCGTCACCGCCTTTTTTGCCATTAACGTCTCTCTATCGTTTTTTGCGCCGATAAAATTCGACCCTTTCAAATTCCCCTACCGGGGCTGGGCCTGGTGGACATTCGATGGTTTGAAAAAAGCAAGCGATCAACGCCAGGAGCACAACATTGCCCTGCTCGGCTCCTCTTTGATGGTGAGCGCCGTCACCTGCTGCGATGCCAACTATCTGAAAAAAGGTCTCGACCTGACCGATCACCACGGTGCTGAATATTTCGACAATGCTTTGCAGAAAAAATTTGGCGGCAGCTTCAAGACTTACAATCTCGCCGCCCCCGGCCAAATGCCCTCCGACGCTTATCTGACCCTGGAGGCGATGCTGGCCACGGCCAATCGTCCGGATGTGGTTATTTACGGTGTCGCGCCCCGCGACTTTATCGATTCGTCTTTGAGCAATCCCACCGACACAGAACCCTTCCGCTTCCTGAGCCGTTTGGTCTCCACCGACGATTGCGCCGGCGGACTATTTCGCGATCCGCTAGGCAAACTACAATGGTTCATCGATCGCAATCTCTATCTGGCTCATCATTCGCTCGACCTGCAACTGGCCGACAGCGAAGCGCTCTCAAAATTGCTCGATAAGGTAGCGGCCGTGCCCTATCCGGCCAAGCCTTACACCTACTGGGAGCGCACCAATCTGCTGCCGCGTTATAAAGCCGGCGAGATACATCCAAATGCCATTTCTACTCATCCCGCCACCAGAGAAGAAGCGCGCGCACAGTTCCGCGACAATACCGCCGAATACATCGAGCGCTACAACAAACCCGATGAGCGCACTTACAAGACCCAGTTTTACTTCCTGCGCAAATTGGCTCAGCTCTGCCGCAAAGAGCGCATCGAGCTCGTCATCGTCAACATGCCGATCACCAAGCAAAACATCGCCATTTTGAAACCGGAAAATTATCTCAACTACATCATGGCCCTGCGCTTTTTCGCTCAGAGTCAGGGGATGACAGCGTGCTGGGATCTCAATAATTTCGACATCTACGATCAAAGTGATTACCATGACTTTGTCCACCTCAATGCCTTTGGCGGCGCCAAATTTTTCGATTATCTGACCGAGCGCTTATCGGCTGAAACCGAAACGCGCAACGCTCTAACCCTGGCCGGCATGGTCCTCCATCAAAGACAGGGATTTGCCACCCGACCGACCATCGATGCCGATAAAGTGCAGCAGGACCTGACCAAATTGCTCGGACCAATAAAGGGTAAGGGTAATCCGGTATTGAGGCTGGCCATCCCCGCAAACGGACAGAACGCTGCTTCTGGACCGTTGATGTAGGGTGAAAAGTATGAACAAGAAATCCTACAAATTACAAGCTTTTCCTACCGCGGTCGCGCTCTTTGCCCTGGTCAACGTCGCTCTCGCCTTCGGCCTGCAATCAAGCGGCCTGAACAAGCCCAAAGAATTGACACTAAAGGCGGTGCAAGCCTCCAACTATGAAACCCGCAAAGAGGGGCCCTGGGTCTGGTGGGTAGCACGGACTTATCTAAGTGAACCGACACCGGATGTGGTGCTGCTCGGCAGCTCGCAAATGGGCTCGGCAATCTTTTCGGCGGAAGCCGCCCACCGCGGCCAGAACCTCGACACCTGCGACGAGCGTCAGGTGACCAAACTGACCGAATCTCTGACTAAGACCGCAGGCAAGGCACCGCGCGTTTTCAACTTTGCCATGGGTGGAGCGATGGCTTCGGACCATCTATTGATTGCCGAGAGCTTACTGCGCGGCGACCACAAACCAAAAATCGCCATCATCGGCGTCAATCCTCGCGACTTCATCGACAATTCGCTGCCTTCGGCCTGCGCCACCGACTGTTTCCATTTCCTCGAACCGTACGCCGACTTGAGCTCACTGGCGAAGGTTTCGTACAACGATAATTTTGGCTATTTCGATTATTTGCTCAAAAAGCAATTGCCCCTCAAACAAATTGCGGCCATGGTGCAAGGCGATGCACCACCGACTCTGGCCAATCAGCCGACCTTCACCAATCCTGAAGCAAAGGGCGTCTTGAACGTCGACAAAAAGAATGGCAAGCCAGTCGCCTCGCAGGTATTGCAGGCAATTTCGGGCTCGGCTCAGGACGTCAAAAAAGGTCAATGGTTGATCCCGCACAACCCGCCCTATCTGTTTATGGATAACAGCGCCGAGTACATGAAGCGCTATAAAAATCCGAATCCACCCTGCCTGGCCGCTCAGGAAGCTTATTTCAGCGAGCTGCTCGCTTATTTGAAACGCGAAAATATCAAAGCGGTGGTGGTCGGCATGCCGAGCATGGAGAAAAATCGCGCTTTATTGCCGGTCAGCTTCTGGGATGAATTCAGAGACTATCTAGCCAGCACCGCCGATCATAACGGCGCTTATTTCGTCGACCTCTTCGACGACAAACGCTTTGTCGAAAATCAGTGCTTCCTCGATACAGTCCACCTCAATCGCTGGGGCGGCACACAACTGATCAACGTCATCGCCGAAGAAATGGCCAAGCAAAAAGAGTTTATTGCCGGTTTGCCCAATAGCCCGCAGACCGCGCCGACCAATCCGAAAGCTCCGGCAAACCCGGCAGCGCCGACCGCAACAGCGTCTAAGACAGCGCCGCTATGGCAATAAGCAGTACAGCGCGAAACAGTCTGGTACTGGCGGCATCACTCTCATTTTGTATTTTCGTTCAGAGGGCAGTAGCCACCGCCCCCGATACCATCTACATACCGAAGCCGGGTGAAGAAACGTCGGCCGAAGCGAAGAGGGTGCATGAACAGCTGAGCCGCGACCCAGGCACACTGCCAAACGCCGGCGATGCCGACCTGCTTTACGATGAGGCAATCAGGGCTCGCTTCGAATTGCAACCGGAAAAATCCCGCGCTCTTTTCGAGCAAGCGATTAAAGCAAAAGGCTCGATGCGCGCCAAAGTAAAATCGCGTATTTACCTGAAGAGCTACCTGCCCAAATATCCGATGACCCCGGAATGCGAGAAGCAATACCGCCAAGCCGACCAACTCGTCCAGCACGGCAAGCTCTCGGAAGCCCTGGCGCTGTTTCAATCGATGGAAACGGAATATCCGAAACTGGAATGGGTGCCGATTGGACTGGCCGCCATCCATCTCAAAAGAGAAGATCCGGAGCGGGCCGCCAACTGCGCTCGCCGCGCCCTCGCTATCAATCCCGATTATGTCGATGCCTGGCTTATTCTGTCGCACGAATGTTTGATGCACCACGATATGGAAGGCGCCCAAGCAACGACGCAGCAAGCACACAACCTCGACCCATATAGTGAAATCGTCAGCAAAGCATTGAACGCCATCGACAATGAAATGGCGAAGAAGCGACCGGACTAGAAGTACGTGACAATTTTTACCAGTCCAGAAAAGACGCGTGACGCCGCACTGGTGGCGGCAATTTGCCTCCTCGCTTTTGTTTTGCGCTACTTTTATACCGCTTCGCTCGACCATCTCCTCTGCCAGTTTGGTGATGCTTATTTCTTTTTAGCCGGCGGCAGCAAGCTGCGCGAATTTGTCTGCAGTGCTATTCAAGACGGGAATTTCAATCTAATCGGCGCCCTTCCCCCGGCCAGTCCTAATGGCATGGTGGCACTCGGCTCTCTCGCTGTTTCGGACAGGTTGATGGTAGACGGCCCGATCTTCCCTTCCTATCTAGCGCTGGTGCAGTCGCTGGTCGGTCTGGCACCGGGTTCACTAATGTTCGATGCCAAAGCCGTGCAGATATCGACGGTCAACGCCGTCCTTGATTGTTTCACTTGCCTCTTCATCTATCTTGGCACGCGGACAGCTTTTGGCAGAAGAGCCGCAACGATCGCCGCTCTGCTCTTTGCCGTGTATCCGGCTTCGATAATCAACGTCCAGTCCTGCTATACCGAACCCTTCGGTTGCTTCGTCCTAGCGGCCTGGTCTTGGCTCGTCCTCAAGGCCTTCGCGAAGCGGTCCACAGCTGAAGCGCCGCTCGACAAAAAACCAGACACAGAAGCCGGAACAAAAACTAGATCAATATCAGGTATAGCGCACTTCCTACTTCTGGGCACCATCACCGGTATCCTGGCTCTGACGCGACCACCTTTTGTTTTTTTACCGGTTGGCTTCGGCATGCTTTTGCTCGCCCTGCGCCTCTGGTCCGGAAAGGCTAAAGCAGGGCTAAACCGTCAAACCGGCGCTTCCGCTCTGTCAGTGCTGGCGGGGCTGACCATAATACTTTGGCCCTGGCTGAACATAACGCACCAGGCCACCGGGCACTACAGCCTGTGCGTCAATCGGGTGCCGGCCTTCAATTTGTATCTGGGCAATCAACTGCCCAGGGATGGATGGCGTGCCTACCCCTTCCCCGAAAACATTCCCGAAACGGTGAGCGTTGCAGCAGGGCAGATTCTGGAGCAGGCAAAACAGTCGCCCCTGGCCTTTGTATCGATGGAGCTTCGTAAAATTCCCCGACTGTGGCTGGGAATCTGGAACGAATTTCAGTACAGTCTTTTTGGTATCCCCGTTGGTGCGCAGGAAGTTTTTCATCAAGTCCTTCTGACTCTGGCTTCGCTTGGCCTTTTGTTTTTAATGACGAGTAAGAAACGCCTGCAAAGTCATGACGCTGCCCTCAGTCTCGTCCTGTCGGTACTGGCCGTACAAAGTCTCTATCTCGCCTTCGAGCCGATTTCGCGGTACACAATGACCGCTATGCCGATAGTCGTCATGCTTGCCGCCTATGTGATTGATTTGCTCTACAGTAAATCCAAACCAGCGTCGCTCACTCTGCTCGTTACTGTCAGCGTACTTATAATCGCCATGAACCGGCAGCGCGAGATCATTGCCGTCTCTGCCCTCTTTCTGCCGCTCCCTTACATCAAAATTTTTGTCGCCGTATTCTGCGTCCTTTTAATGACGGTGGCCTATTTTGTTTTCCAAAAGCTCGCGAAGCGCTGCGCCCTCAGCTCACGACCACTTTCTCTGGTTTCAGCCGGTGCACTGGCTCTGGTAGCGCTGCTGACTGTCACCACAGTAGTCGGCAATCCCGAAATGTCAGAATGGAAAGCAACGCTAACTAAACCTGATCAGGCCATCCGACAGGAAATAACCGTGCCGCCAAAGGACGCCGGCATCCCGGCTGGCAACGCCTATCTTTTGCTGGACATGGCTCAAGGTCAGTGCCCGACTCATCTCAATTTGGCCTTAAATGACACCTTTTTTACAGCGAGGCCTCTGCCCTGGTGGCAGATACGCCCAAACAAGGGCTTTCTGGACGCGCTAGCCTTGCAGGAAAGAGCGATGTCCATGTCGCGCTATGCCTATCGGCAATGGTATCTTGTGCCCCTTCCACCGTCTTCGATCAAATACGGAGCATCTAATACAGTCACCCTGACACCGACCGGCGCCGGCCCTCTCACCATATATGGTGACTACCTGCAGCCTGGACAGACGAAATCTTGCCTGCCATCGTTGCAACTGGCCTCCTGGACCAAGGCCTTCTGCACATACGACCACCAGGACGGTCGAGTCTACGAGACGATTGCGACAGCTCAGGCGCATTCGTCATATGTGTCACATTTCTCTCCCAGCAAACTATCAGAGTCAAACTGGCAAGACAAAGACCTTTCCAGCGAACCCGGCAAGCAGGTAGGCACCTATCGCATACATTTCATTGTTTTTCCCGAAGATCAAAAGGCCTCAGAGCAGCTAACAGACAAAAAAATCGCTGATCGCGAGGTGCTAATCTCTATACCTGCAGAACGCACCATATCCGGAGCTGACCCGACTGCGATGCTCCTGGCAGATAGCCCCGTTTCTCTCTCCGCCCAGACGCCCTCTTCAGCCGCGGAGCGCTCCCAGGATTTACAAATAGAATGCCAGTTATCCTCGCCCTCTGGCCGTGGATGGGCTTTCATCGGTGTGCAATTTACCGGACAGGAAGCAAGTGGTGCTGAAAAAAAATGGACTTCAAGCTGGCAGCCCTGCGCAATCAGAACGTCCAGAGATTGGATGCCATTTTATTTTTCAGATAAAGTGCCCGATGAAATACTGCGTTTGAATAAATTGCATGTATCGGTGACACTCTGTCCTTTTTATTCGGACATGGTGCAGCTGCATCAGAAGCAGGCGATCAAAGGCAAGGTAGCGGTGAAAGAGCTGACATTGACGCTTTCAGGCAGTTCTTATCCGAGCGCGTCGGCCTCTCTCAATACTAAAATCTACTGAACAGGGCGATTTAAATTATCCAGACCAGCAGTAGTCTTCGCCAGCTGCTCGTAAAATTTGGCACCACCTCGGGCATTCAGGTGACAGGAGTCGATAAAATCAGCCGCGTCAAATTGGGGTGAGCGCTGCAAATCAAGCAGAGTAACTTGATATTTAGCGGCGATATCACTGACTGTGCGGTTATAGCGAGCTAGAGTCGAAACCGGCAGCAAATCAGCATTTTCGGCGGTGACCGGCATGTTAACGAGAAGAACTTTTATTTGATTTTGCTGGGCCACCTGCAGCATGTGCTCAAGAGACTTAGCCTGTTGTGTCAGGCGCGGCAGCTTAACGGGGTTGTAGACTTTATCGTATAGGACCAGATCCTTTGCCTTGCTCTCAGGTAGGTTGAGCACGCCCGGTACCATTTTGGCGGCGTAGTCATTTTCAGGGCGGCGGACAAGCGCGCAAAAAATTCGGTTGGCACTCAAGCGAAGACAGGTAAAAGCACGCTTGATGCGCAGCAGGCTATCTGTGAAAAAGCCTTCCACAGGCGGCTTTGCCATAGTCGGAACGAGCTCGGGACGAAGATCCGCCACTAGTTTATGCACAGGAGTTTGATCTGGATCCGGCTGATTATTGTCGATAAAATCGCGGGGAGCGATGCCGCAGATCACAAGTTGCGGTTTCTTCTGAGCATCGATGATCGAGTCCAGAAGCAGAGAATGATCCGACATCAAAGACGACGCAACGGCAAGATTTGTGATGTGTCGATTCAGATGGCTCTGCTTGTCTAGAAGTTTCTCGAAATAATTTGCCCGGCTGTATTCAGGCATAAAGATCGCCGCATACCAGTTGTTATCGACGGGCTTTTTGCCCTCCACCTGCAGGTCGCACAAAGTAGCCGGATAAAGCATCAACGACGAACCAAGAATGACTATCTCGGGTTTTTCGCCGGACGAAAGAAACGAAGCCACTTTGGCTACATAGTGCCGGAGCTCTGGCTGAACGGCATCGGCGCTATCCAGATGTCCTGGATAGAGGAAGATGGAGAGACAGAAAACAGACAACATCAAGCAGAGCTGAATGACCAGGCTGGTCGAAACAGGACTCGATCGGCGCGAAGGAGCAAGTGGATTTTTCCCCGATGGCGCAGCGCTCTCAGGCTCCATGAGCCGAGCCGCACCATCAACCTCAGCGGAAGATGGTGGACTGATCGTGGTCATGCCTCTGGTTGGACCGTTCGTGCGCATCACTCCTGCAGGATTTTCCTTGTGTTCCCTGCAACCACGGAGGTTTCAAGGAGGTAGGGCAATTGTACCGCTAAAGCCCGCTCCAGACTTGCAATAGGCCGAAAAACTGCCCTTAAAATTAGACAAGCCCACAAGCTCGCCGGCCGCACGCCGAGTTTTCTCCGGCAGTCAGAGCGCTGCCGGCGCAGGACAGCGACCATCCAGGAGTAAATCATGCGGCTAAATTTCCTGTTATTTTCCAGGATTACCGAATGTGTCGGTGACTATCCAATCTACAACTGGCAGAAACCTTGACGCCTTGTTCGATATTTTTGATTTTATTCGATAAAAATGACCTGAAATGACCTCTTGTTCGATAAAAAAAAGGGCAAAAAAGGCCTTGTTCGATACTTTTTCGCCCCCGAAAAGCACCGAAGCGGCCATCCATTCAGCGCCTTACCAATTCCACATAGACCGGAAGATGATCCGAACCGTAATCGGCTTCGACGCGCCTTACCTTCACCTCGAAATTTCTGGTCGCAAGTACATGATCGAGCGGTATGCGCAACGACCAGCAATTGACCGGCCATGTCGGCTGGATGCCAAATCCAGCGCGGCTGTCCTTAAGACCCGAGAGCGAGAGCAGATCGATAAAGTGAGCGGACCACGGCGCACAGTTGAGATCGCCACAGAGCACAAGCGACCGCGCGGGATCGCTTTTTACGTAGGCGGCAAGCGCATTAAACTGCTCATTGCGCAAGTCATACCACTCACCAGTAAGAGGCGGCAGCGGATGGGTGGACAGAAAAGTGACGGGGCGACCATTGATATTAATTGTCGCCACCGCCGTCGGCACCTGAGCTTTCCCCAGAGCCTCGATGGATGAGGACAGCATGGGCTTCTTGCTAAATATCGCCACGCCAAAATTGTCGTTGCGCACTTTTGATATTTGGTAAGGATAATCGTCATTGAAGTGCAGCATCTGCAGCGCCTCCATCCATTGACTGTCGTATTCCTGCAAACAAACAACATCGGGTTTCAGCCGACGAACCAGCGCCACAAAACGTGGCCGCTCTTGATTTTTGCTCAATACGTTAAATTGCAATACGCTCACCTTATCGCCCGAGCCTGGCGAAGCCGATGAAGGCGAACTACCCTGAGATGCAGCGGCTGAAAAATCGAAGCAGGTATAACCAACCGCCACCACATTTAGTAGCAGGGCAATGATCGTGACGATAAGCAATTTCGCATTTTTTTGCTGCTTATGAGCAAGGATCAGTACAAAAGCCATGAAAGCAAGGGCAGCCGCCATCTGTACTCTAAACTGACAGAGGAGGTCGGCTTTGTGACTGATGCCGCTCAAGCAAGCGATAAACGTGCAGGTGATGGCGAAATAGATGCTCAGCCGGGCATCTTTCAGTTGCTCGATAAAAAACTTTGGCACGGCTGAAAGATCAAAGTGCTCGGCCACGTTGCACCGAGGCGACGGACAGACTGGAATGAGCGGCTGAATCAGCAAGAGCCTTCAAGAAAGCCTGACTGACGGCCGGGCTCAAATGGACTGAGTCGACGAAATTTTTGTCCTGGCACCAGGGCTCGACATTGAGATCGCTGTAGTCAAAACCATATTGCTTGCAGAGGTCCTTAGTCGTCGCCAGATAGCGGTCATAAAAGCCAGGTGGTATGACGCCGCGGTTAGCAGTGGAAATGGGCATGTTTACAACAAGCACATTTAAATGATTGGCCGCAGCCAGCTTCAAGAAGCGCTCGAAATAAGCGAATTGTGTCTCCGATTTATTTTTATCGATCGGATTGTAGCGCCGAATGTATTCGTAATTGGTTTTTGTCCAATCGTTATGGTCGATAGCCAGGTTAGGAAATACCAGCGGAGTGCCCTGCGCTTCCTCGGGGAAGAGGCCATGCTTCTGGCGCTTAAGAGCAAGGCTGTCGTTGTATTTTTCAAACATGATACCGGGCATAAGCGCTTCTATGGCGCGTTTGGTGCGCACAGTCAGAACGCGCATCAAGTCACCGCGATAACGCATCAGAGAAGACAGTCGTCCCATGAAAATCGAGCCGCCTTCGTCGAAGGTTATGCCGGGCTCGCTCTTAAAAACAACCGGCAGATCATCGAGTCGACCGAGGACCTGGAAGATGCCGCTCGAATCGACGCGCGGGAAGAGATTGTCTTGAAAATCACGGGGACCGATACCATATATAATGGCAAGATGCTGGCCATGATCGGGGGCATCGAGCAAGACATTTTTTTCGAGGAAGTAAGCATCGGAAGCCATTTCTCCGCCTGATGCCAGAAGGTAACTGCGCACTTCGGCATTCGACGCATTCAGCGACGAGCCAAGCGCCCCTTTCAGATATTGCTCGAAACTGGTCAGACGGCGTTCGTTGAAACGCTCGAGCGGCCGCGCCTGAAAGGCCGACTCGCTCTGCAAACAGGGGGCGACAACGAGCGAGGAGCCCAGTAAAACGACTTCGCTCACGGCTTTGCCTTGCTTCAAATCGCTGGCGTCGACCGCAAAGCCCTTACGCACAGCACTACTGGCGTTAAATGGCTCACCGCGGTCGAGGCCGACAGTCTTGACGCCCTTAAGGGGATGGAAGTAACCAAAGGCCAGGTCGACAGCCACTAACAGCAAAAAGGCGACAAGAACAGCAGAAACGGCCTGCCAACGGCGCCTACCCGAAGCATTTTGGGCTGACGGCGTAAGTCCAGAGACCTGCGCCTTAGATGGGTCTTTCGATTCTTGGAGCTGAGGGGGCAAAGGGCTCGGATTCCTCGTAACTGGACACTATTGCTGACTATCCCCCAGATCATACAAGACATTTGTCAAGATATTCCTGAGGTGCCTATAAGGTAGCGAATCAGCGCCGGGATGCTATTGGCCTTTGCCAGGCCGGCTGGGCAATTTGAGGAAATATTGGGCGAGAAAATCGAGATCCTCGCGCCGCCACATTTCCATCAATGGCTTTTCTCCTCCCGGTGGCCAGGCAGGCTCTTCGCCAAAAACTTCTTCGTCGAGCTCGGCCAGATATTTATTGTACAGCTCGGCACTGTCTCCGCCTTTGGGTAGCAAAACGAGCTCGTATAGCCTGGGAAGCAGAACATCCTTGTGCTTCTCGAGCACGGCGTCCATGAGGGCGCGCGCCTCATCGTTGCGGCCGGCCCGGGAGAGATAGCGCGCCAGTTGCAACTGTGTCTTGAATCCACTGGTTTTCAGAGGCAGAGCCGCTTCCAGCACATCGATAGCCTCCTGGTGGCGGCCGAGGCGATAAAGGGTCTCGGCGCGAATATCAGAAAGCTGAGCGCCACTGTTACCGTTGGCAAAGAGAGCGCGATAGGCCCAGGAAAGCCTGGCAGGGTGCAAACGCAATGCCTCAGCCCGTTCGTATAGCTGTGCGGCCCTGGCCGGCACAGTCATCGCAGCAGTGCCTTGATAGTTGAGAAAGGTGGCAGCACCAGCCGACTGCCGAGCGCAGAGCTGGCTGCCGTAGTAGTCCCGGAGCATCTCCAGCCAGGTAAAAGTGGCATAACTGACATCAAAGAGGGCAAAAAGCAAAATCATCGCCCCCGTGGCGGCGATTGCCGCCTGCCCTTTAACAATCGGGGATTTGAGCCGATCGTCTAGACGCTTGCTTACGGTCAGACCAGGGCGGTAGGAGCGAAAAATCTCCACCAGCTTCTTCTGTTCATCAAGCGGCAGCGCCCCAATTGGCACACGCACCAGCAAATCGGCCCGATTAATCCCAGTGGAGCCCGTGAGCCGGCCGGAGGCGGCGTAGGATTTGATTTCTAGAATGCCTAGAAAAGTCAGATAGAGCTCGTCAACGGCAGAAAATAGAATGCGCCTGCCACCAAATACAATGGCAGGCTGTCCGCTTAGTGCCGCTGTCGGCTCATCGCCGGGCTCCTGCAGGACAGCGAAGCGCTGATAAAAAATGACCGGCATGCCGCGCTTGAAATAATAGAGCAGGGCCGTGGTGCGATCGCTCTCAAGCAAGAGTGCGACTATATGGCCAAGCCCCAGAGCGACAAGACAAGCCGGTACGAAGAGCTGCCAGACCGGTATCGGCAGAGCAAACCAATCCGTAGAACAGAGCAAAAACAGGAAAAGAAAACCAAAAGCAGGCCAGGCAAAGCCGATCAGAGTGTAAACACGGTGAGAAAGGGCAGGCCTGATTGCTCTGGCAACCAGGGGCACGCCGACATCAGCAGGGGAAGCGGAATCACTCATTATTATCGGTCTTTTCTATTAGTTTTTTTATCGGTCGCACGTAAGGATCATCGGCAAATCCCCGGACTCGCTGGCTTTCTCTACCTTCTTACCCAGGATAATCGGGGAAATTACCCGGGAAAAGCCTGAATTGTGGACCTTACGGCAGCGATCGTCTATGCCACCACCTACAGTGCTAGAGCGACGGTCTCCTCGAGCAGAACGCAGTCTTAAATAGAATGAAACTGGCCGGGACACCGGCAAAACCGCTACAAACCGGGCAGTCGAACAAAAGCAGCAGTCTATTAAAATTATTTAACCGCGATGCTTGGAGTACGGCCATTCAAGCGCGCAAAAAAAATTTGACGTTGATTTCTAACCAAGGAAAGTGCGAAAGCAAGCCAATAGTTTCCTTGAAAGCAGCTACTGGCAGCAAAAGCAGCGATACAGCGAAATCAGCATGGCGAGCCGCGAGGAGCCTTGACAGCCGGTTTTCCCCATTTAACTGCTAGCTTTTCTCTTACTAGTTTGGTAATCTGCGTTAAGAAGTTAAAATGTACGCGCGGAAATCCCCACACGGACTAAAATATAATCCAGTGAACTCAGCAAAATCTGTCCATCCAACCCACGTGGTAAGCACGCAATTGCAAGCTAATCAGGAAGCTCCAACGGGCTCTGACGGCCCCAAAGGCGATCAAAAAGGTCCAGACCAGATCCACAGCTGGCTCTCCCTTTATGCCGATTCGCGGGATCCGTCCCTCAGAGACTCGATTATCCAGGCGGCATTGCCGCTCGTGAAGCGTATCGCCTACGGCCTGGCCCGGCGCTCTACCGACCCTGTCGAAGATCTGATCCAGGTCGGCTCGATCGGTCTGATCAAAGCCGTTGACCAGTTCAAGCCTGATGCTGGTGCAAAATTCCAGACTTACGCCACTCACCTGATTACTGGCGAGATTCGCCATTACTTGAGAGACAAGACGGCGATGATTCGCGCTCCTCGTGAGCTACAAGAATTGTCGTTCCGCATCAATCGCCTCGTTCAAGGCTTGACCGCCAAACTCGGTCGCGAGCCCTCAGACATTGAAATCGCCACTGATTTGCAAATCCCGGTCAGTCGTGTCAACGAAGCCTACGAAGTAGACCGCCGTCGCACTCTGATTTCTCTCGACCAGGCTCTGTCCAACGATGCCGGTTCTGAGCAATCTCTGATTGACACTCTGGTCGACTCCAAGTATCAGACCAATCAATTGGCCAAAGAAGATCGCTTCATGTTGGCCGAAGCAATCAAACAGTTGCGTGATGGCTTGCGAGAAGTTGTCCAATTGACGTTCTACGAAGACCTCAGCCAGACTGAAGTAGCTCGCCGCCTCGGCATATCGCAGATGCAAGTTTCTCGCAGACTGCGCGCCGCAACGACCGAGCTCAATAAAATCATCACACAGAGTAAAAAGAGCCCCGGTACAAAATAATCAAACCGGCCTGCAGCACTGCCTGGTGATGAAAATAGACAATGAAATTAGAAAGAGGCAGCGGGTTAATCCGCTGCCTCTTTTATCAGCCGAGAAACAGCCAGACCATCGGCAGCATCAATATCGCTTAAACTAGTGTAAGCGAATGTCCCCGCCGAACCAGAAAGCGAAGAGATCTCAATGGGCTTCATCCCCGCCGGTTTTGAATTTTTTTCGATGCCTTCTCCCTATCTGGAGCTCTGGGCCGCTTTTGCCGGCATCCTCATCGGCAGCTTTCTCAACGTTCTGGCCGTGCGCTCTCTGGCCAGCGAATCGATAGTCTGGCCGCCCGCGAACTGTTTTTCGAGATGCCCTCATTGCAAGCATCGGCTTGGTATTTTTGAAATTATTCCAATCGTGTCTTACATTTTGCTGAAAGGTCGTTGCCGCCACTGCCAGGAAAAAATCAACTGGCATTACCCGCTTGTCGAGGCGGTTACCGGCCTGCTATTTGCCGCCATCGTCCATCATTTTGCCGAAGCCCAGTTTGAAAGTTCACCGGATCGTCTGGCAGTGACACTGGCCATGCTGATCTTTATCTCGGTCCTTGTCGCGGTGACGGTGACCGACTTCAAAGAAAAACTAATCCCGCATGAGATTACCTATCCTTCGATCATCGCAGGCCTTATCTATAGCACCGTCGTGCGACACGACCTGCTCGGTGCCCTGGCCGGCGTCGGCGTCTCGTACATACTCTTCGATTTCATCGCTTTCTATGGTCTGAAGTTTTACATGATGATGCATGAAGACGATGAAAATAATGATAATAATGCAGAAAGCGAAAGAAAAGAGCCCCCCAGCGCAGTACCGGATGTGGTGCCTACTACCACAAAGACGGAGACAACTCTCGACCTGGATATAGCCATCGATGATGAACTGGACCGCAGTCTAGGCATCATTCGCGCAGTCGCTCCCGCCGAGGCCTCTGCGCAGAACGAGGAAGACGAAGAGCCGTTTGAAGTCATGGGCGGCGGCGACGCGGTACTATCGGCGGTGCTGGCCGCCTGGCTCGGCTGGCAATTGCTCGTAGCCGCACTCGTCGTAGGTTTCATGATCGGCGCCATCATGGGTGCCTTCTATTTGATCTATGAATTGAAAAAAGAAAAGCGCCTCGCCCAAGTGGCCAGACCGGCCGTAATCGGTACATTAATCGCCGGTGGCGGTTTTGGATTACTGATTGGCGGCTTCGCTACGCTTTCACATCTGACTGAAATTCTGGTCAATCCGACAGTCTGGTTACTGCTTCTGATCGTCTCTCTGGGCGGCACCACTGCTGGAGTGATCTGGAGCGGCAATGCCATAGCCAAGCCCTTTCCCTTCGGACCGGCTCTGGCTATGGGCGGCCTTTATGGAGTATTCTTGATCAATCTTCTCGACAAAAGCTATATCAAATAGAGGCGTAAACAGTGGCTACGATTCAAGAAGCAATGACCCAGGGAGCGACTCTGCTTGAGCAGGCAGTCGAGGGCACAGTCGACGCCGTCAGCTTCGAGCGACAATTAAGCGCCCTTTTGCAAGCACCGGTGGCTGCGCGCGGCTTCATGGCGGCACTATCGATAGGGACAATTCCTCAGAAGCCGGAAGTGCGAAAAGTCTTACTCGAGACACTTCGAAAAAACAAAGAAACCACTTACGAACTGGTCCTCAAAAATATTGTCATGCCGATTTGCGCAGCCCAAGAACATGACAAACAAAATAGACCAGAGCAAGCCGCTCTTTCTCGCCGGACATGCGCCAACAGCGAGGAGTTAGCGGCTCTTCTGGACGACCAGTACCTGGCAAAGATGGCCGGCAATCTACTCATAGCGATCGAACATTTCCCGGATCGAGCAAAACAGGCGACGACTCTAGATGTAAGAGACCAGGCCGAGATCGATAAATGGTACGAATTTTTCGAGCGCTGGCACTATAGCCGAGAATCTTTGCTGGCCGCAAAAGATTCCCTCACAAAAATCGCCAAAGGCGCTTAACGAGCCATTTCCTACCAGGACATCGGAGAGAAATATATGGCCCGAAAGGCTGCAGCGAAAAAAGCACAACAGACGCTGAAAGCACAGAAGCAAGTAGTCTTGACCGCTTGCGCCACGGCATTGCTCTGTGCAGGCATACTGGCCCGACCGGCATGCGCCGAACGCGACCACAAAATGCTTCTTCTGGCCGGCAAATATTATTTAGTCAATCATCCGAACGACACACGCACCCTGGCCAGTGTCGGTGGCCTGGAGATTGAATTTGGCAGTTATGACGATGCGATCAAACATCTGAGCAAAGCGATAGAACTTTCGCCCTTCGAAAACGCCTACTATATAGATCGCGCCGATGCCTACTTGCACCGCGGTGACTATGAAAAAGCAATCGCCGATGCCAACATGGTGATGAAATCGACCAACGGCACCGAGCTCGGCCTGGCCCTGGCCAATCGCGGCGAGGCCTATTACCGCCTGAAAAACAGCAAGCAGGCCCTCACCGATCTGACCAGGGCGATTCACTATCTGCCTGACCTGGGCGGCACCTATTTTTACCGGGCCAAGACTTATGAACTAATGGGCCGAGCCGACCTTGCCGCGCCAGACTACGGCAAAGCGCGTGACCGCGGATTTGTCGCCGACGGCCAGCAAGAAGTGAGTAGTAAATAGTGGCTAGCAAAGAAACAACGCGATATACACTGGCCGTGATTGCCATCGCAATCCTCTTTTGCTTCCCTGTAATCGCCCTGCTTTTCCTGCGTCTATTCGTCGAAACTCGCTACATACCGAGCACATCGATGCAACCGACCCTTAAGGTAGGGGACCGACTGCTGATCGACAAACACGACGCCTGGCTGCATAACCCCTTCCAGCGCGGCGATATCATCGTTTTTTATCCACCTCCGATCGCCTTGGACGGCGAAGACATCGGCCAGGATCTTCCCCACATTCTCGGCCGGCTCACCGGTCTGCCAATTTTCCCCAATCAACCGGCCTTCATCAAGCGCGTCATCGCCATCCCCGGTGAACGTGTAAAAATCGTCGCCGGCGACGGTGTCTACGTGAACGGCAAAAAATTGCCTGAGCCCTACATCATGGAATCGGCCAATTATTCCCTCCAAAAATTGACCGACATTCACGGCCACAGCATGAGTGGAAAAATAATCGAGCCCTATTCAGCTGGGCAATTTGCCGACAAAGAAATTATCGTGCCGCCAAATGAGCTCTTTATCCTGGGCGACGATCGTAACCGGAGCGAAGACAGCCACACCTTTGGCTTGCTCAAAACAGATCGCATCGTCGGTCGCGCTTTCACCAAAGTCTTCCCCCTGAAAGCGATTGAGACACCGCGCTACTGAGATTGAGGTCGGCGCTGCAGGTAAGGCAAAAAATTTCGCGCGCGCCCAAAATTTAAATTCTCTGCCACGTGAATGTCACAATTACCTGCGTATTATGGCTGTACTTACTAAGGCATCCCCATTTTTTACTATTCACCCCAACTCCGCAAAGGGAGTCAGATCATGCATGAAATCCACCCCTCACAATCAGAAGAAAGCAGGTTAGCCAGACTGCAACAGGCAGAAACGACTCAGCTCCGCGTCCTCTACGCCGGCCAGAGAATCGATCATGCCTGCCTGCCGCCACTCTCGCACTCAGTCCTCAAATGCGTGGCAATACAAGACCAGAATATCCTCCAGGCAAGAGGTATCGCCCATCTGAACAAATAAGGCAGCGCCCCAGCGATTGCAGCCGAGGCAATGAGACAGCAGTGGTTTCATTGCCTCTGGCTTTTGGCTTCAAATTTTTCAACAAAAAGATCAGGTCGCTTTCTCCGGTCTGGTCAAAGCAATCAGCCAGAACATTCCAATCACACCGGAAAGTACGGCCGCTGCCGCCATCCATAGAGGCGGATTGCCCGGCACAAAAAGACTTAACGCCAGCGAGAGACTGTTGTGCAGGCAATGGAGCAGCATTGCCGGCCAGAGCGAGCCGGTACGCAAGCGCAAAAATGTGAGCAGCGCCCCGAGGGCGCCAGTCGGGATAAATCGCGCCAGACTGAGGTGAAAGGCGCCAAACAATGCACCAACTGTCAAAATCAATTTAGTCTGGCTGAAGCGCCGCGGCAGCAGACTCAAAATCACACCACGAAACAGTACTTCTTCGCAGAGTCCGGGCAGGACACCGATGACGAGCAAAAGCACGAGCGGCGGCGCCGATGTAAGCTCCAGAGCCTTAGCCATGAGCTTGCTCAAGGTCTCGGCCCCGGGCATAAATTGCGATTGCAGATAGACAAAGCCGGCAGCCACAGCCACCGTCGCCGGCGCGATCAGAGCGGTAGCCAGCAAGGTAGCGAGGCCGCCCTTTGGCCAGGAGAGGTTAATAACCGAGGCGAGCGGCAGACGCAGCCAGTAGTGTACGAAAATAATGCCCGGCAAAAGCACCACGAGCAGCTGCGTCAGCGCCATGCCGAAGAGTCGATAATTAAGCACCAGCACCTGGGAGAGATAAAACATCAACAGGAAAACGACGACACAGAGGAAAAAAAGTTCGCGGCGATAGTCTTGAGCGGCAAAGCGACGCGCCGGAGCTTCCTCGATGTCAAAAAGCAGATCTTCACGCGCCAGCATCGGCGAGGCAAGATTGACAATCAAATAGCAAAAGGCGATCGATGAGCAAAAAGAAAGCGCCAGCCAGCGGTAGTCTATATAGCCGGCCAGGACATCGTTGAAAGTTACGACCGAATTGAGAAAAGGCAACATCGCCGTCGCCGCGGTCAGATGCACATCGCCAAACAAGGCAATGGGCAAGGGCACAAGTCCAAGCATCATCAGCGGCAAAAAGTATCCCTGGCCTTGCTGTATCGTCTTGGCAAAGGAAGCAAACATCAATGACGCCGCCGCAACCGTTAAGCAAAGCGGCAGCATGGCCAGGCAGGTAATCAAAAAACAGGGCCAGGGGAAATCCGCTTCAAAACCGATTTTTAGATTGTGCATGGCGGCACGCTGGAAAAACTGGGAGGCAAAAAAGCCGGCCAGAGTGAGCAGCACCGAAACATACGAGGTCGTCGCCACGGTCAAGAGCTTGCCGGCGAAGAGCTCTTTTCGGGCCGCCATCGTCATCAAGAGAGGCTCGAGGGTTTGTCTTTCGCGCTCACCGGTGACAGCGTCGAGGGCCGGATAAATCACTCCCATGAGCGCCATCATCATCAAGACGCAACAAAGTGCAGACTGCAAAAAGACGCTGGCGACGCCGAAAGGACTATCGGGTGAGACCTCTTTGATCTGCACCCGCGGAGGCTCTACGAGCCCCAGCGAAAGGCCCTTGATACGCCTATCGAGCTCCGCCCGTTTATAGATATCGACAAACATCGAAAGACGAAATCTGGCAATGCTGCTTTTTACTTTGACACCGTTGTAGAGGATATTGAAATTGGGAGCGACAACGAGAGCAGCATCGACGATGCCCTTATCAACAGCATCCTGCGGTGCTTGCGTACCAATATCGGTGCGCTGAAATTCATGCCAACGAGCAAACTCCGTTGCCACCAGCGGCGACTCGCCGACAACGGCTATCTTGTAAGTGTCGGTGGCGATGTGCTTGGCTTCGGATACGGCCAGACGCGGCACTGCCAGCAGGAGCAAGGGCCCGAGGATAATAGACATAAAGACCATCGGCACAAGGGTGCGATGATCCCGCAGAGCCTCGACCAGCTCTTTGACATAGACCAGCCGTATACGCTCTAACTGCACTCAGACGCCCCGCACCAGACTGACGAAAACCTCTTCCAGCCTCTCTTTTTCTGTTTTCCTCTTCAATTCGTCAAGGGAGCCGATCGCCAGCAATTTGCCTTCATTGATCACGCCGATGCGATCGCAGAGCTTAGTCGCCTCATCCATACTGTGCGTGGAAAGTAAAATCGATTTGCCCTCGGCTTTAGCCACCCGGATAAAATCGTGCATAGACTGAGCGGCCAGGACATCGAGGCCGGTGGACGGTTCGTCTAGAATCATCAGTTTGGGATTGTGCACGATCGCCCGGGCAATCGAGACTTTTTGCCTGGTGCCCTGCGACAGACCAGCGCAACGCGCATCGATATACTTTTCAAAATCAAGGCTCTGAGCCAGCTGCAACGTGCGAATCTTGACCGCCGCCTCGTCCAGGCCGCAGAGTCGGCCAAAATAGTGCAGGATTTCGCGCGGTGTCAGTCGGTCATAGAGACCCGATGTCGACGACAGGAAGCCCATCATCGTGCGGGCTCGATCGGGATGAGCAAAGATGTCGACATCATCGATCGTAGCTCTGCCGCTGGTCGGACTCAATATAGTGGCAATGATGCGCAGTGTCGTCGTTTTACCGGCACCGTTCGTTCCGAGCAGTCCAAATATTTCCCCCGCCTGCACATCAAAAGATATGTCATCGCAGGCGAAGAATTCACCACGTTGCTTTTCGTAAAATCGTTTGCTGATTGACTGGACCGAAAGAGACATCGTTATTTTTAAATTCCTTATTTATCAAAAAGCAGCAGCGAGGTAATCTTTGTCGTCAAGGCAACAATGATCGGCACCTCCAGAAAGGTGATTAGATGAGGCAGAGCAAAAACATCGCCATTGAATAAGCTGCGCATCACAAGCAAATTATTCAAGAGAGGCACGAGGGCAGTCGTATTGTTCAGCTCGATGGTAGGTAGAAGTGCCACCAGGGGTACGAGCATGAAGACAGTGAGCGGCAGCGATATCCACTGCTGCGAGGCCCGCACCGTGCGACAAAATGACGCCGTCAGCATGAGCAGGGAAGAATAGACAAGGGCGATGGCCAGATATGACATTAGCACCCAGGGCATTTGCTCCGCACTGATTTTAAGCGTAATTTTGAAAGCCTCAATGCCTTTGACCGATTCGGAGCCCATCACAGCGAGACTGCTGTCGGCGGCCATGCTGATGAGATTGAGCGAACCGGCGAGCAAAGCCAGAGCGCTGACGGCGACGAGCTTGGCCGTGATCACAAACCAGCGATTGACGGGCAGCATCAACATGCCCTCGATAGTATTGCGCTCAAATTCTTCCGAGGTGGCGGCGATAGCCGGGTAAGCGCCACCAAGGGCGACGTTGAAGAGACTGAAAAAAACAAGCCCCAGGGCCAGAGAAAAAACTTCGGATTTGCCGCGATTGAGGTTTCTTTGCTCGACCTTTTGTATTTTAAAATCGGCTGGATTGAGACCGCGACCGACAAGAGCCTTATTTAGAGAGACTTTGTAATCGCTCCGCAACTCATCGTTGACCTGTTCGACAGCGTGATTGGTAATCAAGGAAGCAGGCACCATCGCTTCCACTTCTGTTTTCGGCGGCTCGTCCAGAGGCGTTTTTTTAGCGGACGCATCATTTATATTGGTGTCTTTTACCGGCACTTCATCGAGAAGCAGAGCGATGCGACCGCTGAAGAGATCGGCCCGTCCGACGGCCCCCTCCACCTTCTGAAAATGGCAGTTGGCAGCCAGCAAGCGGTCGACGACAGCGAGCTTCTCTTTGCCCTGGCGATCGGCGACGACGCCGTATTTCATCTGTGCTTTAGTCTCGGCTTCCTGCTTCATGACAAACATTTCAATGCCGCCGACGAGAAGGAGCGGATAGATCACCGCCGGCACGACAAAGGTATAAATCAGGACGTCTTTATCCCTAAAAACATGATTAAACTCTTTCCAGAGCAGAAGACGAAGAGTAGCAAGCGCGCTTTGGATATTGTTCAAAGCATTTAGCTGTTTTGTTTGCGCACATTGATTTGACTGACAGGGCTGGCCGAGCTACGCGTAATCAGCCGCGAATAATCCTGCGGTGTATTGACATTGAAGTAGGAGGGCAAATTGGCTTCAATGGCGCCTTCGTCAATTTGAAAAGTCGAGCTGTTCAAACCGGAGAGAAAATCTTTGAGGGACAGGTCGCCGTTAAAAAGAGATTCTTCCAGGGGTTTGATGCAATTTTTCGAATAAACACCGAGTAGAGGCTCGATGCCGTCTTCATGCGCCGCTACGACGACATCATGCTCGTGGCGCTGCCGGACCAGCTCGCGGACCAGCTTGCCGTCGACGAGAGGCATGTCGCAGGCGATCACAAAAGCATGTGGAAATTGCGAGACGAGCAGGCCCGACAAAATGCCGCCCAGGGGTCCGCGATAGGGCAAAATGTCTTTGACGACGTCCACTTCCAGATCTTCGTAAGACTCGGGCTCGTTGGCGACGATGAAAGTCTCGGAAAAAAGATCCTCGATGACATTGAGAATGTGATTGATCATCGTCGTGCCGTTGTAGGGCAAAAAGGCCTTGGGCCTGCCCATGCGCTTCGACTTGCCGCCGCAGAGCACCAGTGCCGTCACGGGCAGAGGAAGCGTTTCCCTGGTTTCAGTCTCGATGACCATACTCGTCTTTTTTGAGTTCACCGGTGAGATGTCTGACATGAGCGTACCCGCCATCAATAAATACCCTTATATATGGATTCCTAATTTCCCGATGCGACCAATCGCCCGGGGGGATTATTCGCCTTTATAGACGGGGGAGCGTTTCTCGGCAAAAGCGGCCAGCCCTTCCAGGCGGTCTTTTGTATTGATTAACTGCATGTATGCGTTTTTTTCGATGGCCAGGGCTGATTCCATGTCGCGGTCATAGCCGTCGTCAATGGCGATTTTGGCCTGCTTCAAACTGAGGGGAGCGGCTTTGGCGATTTCGTGAGCCCATTTGCGCACCTCTTCGATGAGGGGAAGCAAATAGGCGCCTGCGGAGGCGCGCTTGCCTTCTTCGGAATAGACAAAGGTGTGATCGAGCTCGATCACTTTGTGCACGAGGCCGATGTGATGAGCTTCTTTGGCGGTGAGCGGAGTGGCGGCGAGAATCACTTCTTTGGCCCGCGACTTGCCGATCAAGCGAGGCAGTCTCTGCGTACCGCCGGCGCCGGGGATGATACCGAGGCGCACTTCAGTCAATTTCAACTCGGCTGTATTGACCATCACACGCAGATCACAAGCGAGAGCCATTTCAAAACCGCCACCAAATGCCGAGCCATTCAAAGCAGCAATAACGGGCTGCGGCATAGTCTCGATGGTGCGCATCACTTTTTGAATCAGCGAGATATAAGCGATCACCTCATCCTGGGACATAGTCTTGCGCTCAGCCAGATCGGCCCCGGCACAAAAAGCTTTCAGCCCGGCTCCGATGATGCAGATTACACGCGTATTTTTGTCTTCGGCCAGATCGGTCAGCGCTTCCATCAACGCCTTGAGCAATTCACGGTTGAGGCAGTTGGCGACCTTCGGCCGGTGCAACTTAACCCAGGCCACGTCGCTTTCTTTTTCGACAATCAACACAGAATCAACAGTGGTATCGCTAATGCTCACTCAATTTCTCCTCAGATTTCCATGTTTAGCCGGCACTGGCACATTTTTGCTGGCGTTCGGCCAGGCGAGCTTTGAGATAGCGACCGGGCAGGGCGCGTCCTAAAATTTCCTGGGCCAGCTGACCGGCATCGGTCAATTTTTCCAGATCGATCCCCGTGGCGATGCCCATGCCGGAGAGCATATAGACGAGATCTTCGGTAGCCAGATTGCCGGAAGCCCCCGGCGCATAAGGACATCCGCCCAGGCCGCCAATGGAAGCGTCAAAGATGGTGATACCAGATTCGATACCAGCAACGACATTGGCCAGAGCCGTGCCGCGCGTATCGTGGAAATGCAAAGCCAGCTTTTCGAGCGGTACTTCGGCCCCGAGCAGCTTGACCAGGGTAAGGACCTGATTGGGCGTGGCCGCGCCAATGGTATCCCCGAGCGAAATTTCATCGACGCCCATGGCCAGCAGCTTCTTGCTGATATCGAGACTGGCGGCAGGACTGATCTGCCCTTCGTAAGGGCAGGCAAAAACGGTGGAAACATAGCAGCGTACGCGCTTGCCATCAGCCTTGGCGACGGCTGCCACCTCGGCCATGGTGGCCAGCGCTTCAGCGATCGTTTTATTGATATTTTTCTTGCTGTGGCTCTCAGAGGCGGACAAGAAAAGATTGATCTGCTTCAAACCAGCCGCCGAAGCCGCTTCATAGCCTTTCAAATTGGGCACGAGTGCACTGAAATTGAGCCTGGCCAGGGCCGGCTCCTGCATCACCTGACGAGCGAGCTCGGGGCCGTCCGCCAATTGCGGGATCCACTTGGGCGAAACAAAAGACGTAATCTCGATTTGATTGAGACCGGCTCTGGCGAGCTTTTCGATCAAGGCAAGCTTATCGGCGGTAGCGATAGTCGCCGCCTCATTCTGCAACCCGTCACGCGGGCCGACCTCGACTATCTGAACGCTTGCCGGAAGGGTCTCGAACATACTTTGTCCTCGTTCCGTCGTCTGGCGACGACCCCTGACTTTAGTCTAGCCAAGCACCATCAAAACATCGCCTTCGTTGACGAAGTCGCCGATGGCAACTTTTATTCCAGTCACCTTGCCTTCCTGATCCGAGGCAACGGGCAACTGCATTTTCATTGATTCAAGGATGGCCACATCCATTCCGTCGGTCACTTCATCGCCGCTATTGACGAGGATTTCGACAACCACACCGGCCATCATCGAGACGATCTGCTTCATGGCAAAACTCTTCCCTTTAGTCTAAGTCACCGGCAAATGGTAACAAAGCCTAAAGAGCCGTGCATGACGGGCATCTTATCAAGCAGCCAGGAGGCGCTTATTTTTTGAACAGGCCGCGCAGTGCGTCGTTGATCTTCTTGGCACCCTCGTCGGCTTCTTCGCCGCCCTTGTTGCCGCCGGTATTTTCGTCCTGTCCTGGGTCTGAGCCCTGAGTTTGCTCGTCGCCGCCGCCCCAATCAAAAGCCGGGGTTGCTTCCCGCCTTCTGCGATTGCGCGGATTGGAGAGTAGTGCTCCACCAGCCGCACCGGCGAGACTGGACCGCTTGGCTTCACCGCCTTCGGAGCCGCCTTCTTGAGGCGAGGGAGCGCCCCAGGGATTGTTGGAGACAGGCTGGGGAGCGGCATCTTGAGGTGAGGGAGCGCCCCAGGGATTGTTGGAGGCTGAGGGAGAAGCTGCAGCGGGCTGAGGGCTGGCAGCCGGAGCGGAAGGAGCAGGTGCGCCCCAGACCGAATCGGCGGGATTTGCCGAGGGAGCGCCGGGCTGACCGTAAGGTGCAGCTGCAGGCGGCGGCGGAGCGAAGGGAGAAGCGGGTTGAGGTTGCCCCCAATTTTGAGGTGGGGCAGCAGCCTGTGCCGGCGATGGGCTCTCACCCCAATCACCCCAGGCACCGGCAACCGCGCCGCTGCTAGGCGGCTGGGTAATCGACTGGTCGGGGGCGCCTACAGCCGGCAATACATCGGATGTACTGCCTTGACCAGTGGAACTCTGCGTATTTGGCGTGATCCAATCTTCGCCGAAATCACCCCAGGCCGCGCCGCCGGGGGCGGCTGGGGCACCAGGTTGAATCTCATTAGATTGAATGGCATCGGCAGCAGCGTCGACGTCGGCAAAAGGACTGCCCTGACCGGTGGGAGGATTGAGCGAAGCGGCATTGCCGGGTTGAAAATTGGGCGGTACGGGGGTGCCCGCTTGAGGATTGAGGTCAGGCGGTGCGCCGAAGCCCCAGGGATCGGCAGAAGCAGACTGGGGCGCAGCCGGCTCGGCGGCTGGCGGAGCGCTCGTCGGGCTGCCCCAGACACTGGCCGGATCATTTGAATAAGAATTTGGCGAAGCGGCCGGCGCACTGCCGGCTGCATGTCCCCAGGGATCGGCCGGAGGAGCGGCTGGAGCACCGCCGCCATAAGCTGCGGCCCCGTAGCCGCCGCCTGGTTGGGACTGCTCGTAACTGGGGAAAGGAGCGGCCGCGGCATTAGCACCACCATCGGTGGCATGGCTGCTGACCACGGGAGAAATGTTCGGCATGATTACATCGGGGGAACTGGCCGGCGGGGTGTTACCCAGGGCGTTCAATATCGGATCATTGACCGGTGCCTCGGCAGAAGGAGGCGGTGGCCAATCGGATGCGGACGAGACACTCACAGCTGGTGGCTGTTGAGCTGGTAGAGATTGGAAGGTAGCATCGGCCTGGGCGTAGGAGAGATTTGTTGCCGAAGCAGCCGACTCACGGGCGGCCTCTTCTTGAGCTCTGGCATCGGCAGCAGCTTTAGCTTCTGCCTCCGCATCGGCTTTCGCTCTGGCAGCGTTTTCCGCCTCGGCTCGCGCCTTCTCGTCGGCTTCTTGTTTAGCTTTTGCGTCGGCTTCTTCTCTCGCTTTGGTCTCAGCGTCTAATTTTGCTTGAACCTCTATTTCAGCCTTGGCAGCGTCATCAGCATCCTTTTTGGCCTTAGCATCTGCTTCTGCTCTGGTCTTGGCCTCAGACTCGGCTTTCGCAGCGGCTTCGGCTTCGGCTTTTGCAGCGGCCCGCGCTTCTGCTCTTGTTTCCGATTTGGACTTAGTTTCGCTTTTGCCATCGGCGCCAGCTTCAGTGCCGGATGGGGCGGAGGTCACAGTTGGAGCAGGGCCGGAAATACCTGAGATCGTCGGTTTGTTGCGATCGCGGGGAGCGACCACAACCGGCTCGGCAGAGGCCGGAGCAGGCTCTTCGATGTCCGCTTCAGCGGTCGGCTCGAGAGCTGGCGCCGCTTCTACATGGTTGATCTCGACGGCGGCGGAGGCGGATGTAGCCGCGGTCGTGGAGAAGGCGGGGCTGACATTTTTTGAAGCGGTCTCACTGCTTAACGCATAGCCGCGCTCCATCTGCCAGTTGCCGGTCAAATAGCGTTCGCGCATCGCGTCGATCTTGTCGCGATCTTTGGCCAGACCATCAAGCTTCTGTTTGTTTTGCTCGATCCGAGAATCAAGCTCAACGATCTGTTGTTCGATAATGTCCCGCTCTTCGCGCAGGACCATTTCCTTTTCGGTAAACTCGTTTAGAAGCTCCCGCAACATCTCGAGGTTGATAGCTGCCATAAAATTGTCTGCTCCTGGATGACAAGTGAGCAAAGGCTTTCTCACTACAAGATTTCTACCACTTGTGTGACAATTTAACCACGTCCGTGGCCACAGCGCTTAGTATCCGGCAATCAGATACTCACCGGCGGCGGTGCTCGGAGTAAAAATGAGAATAGGCGCTTTATTTATCAGGCACTCAAAAAGCTCATGGCCAGGGGTTATTGCCCGTAGCCATGTAGATTATCTGCTGCAATTTTTATTGCTTAAACAGCAGCTTCTTCGCCACCCTCCTGGCGGGCGTAGTTTTTGGTTTCCTGCACCATGGCTGAGAACAGCCACATGCAGAGCTGGTCAAGGGTTTCCACCGGTGGATTGCTGTCCTGCATGCGCCACATCATGCCCTGCTCGGTTATCTTGACCTGGAGGACGGCGATCGCTTTGTAGTCATTTTCAGTGCGGCTGAGAGCCATCACTTTGCTGGTCGGCACAAGGAAGCACTCGACTTTGTCATCGCAGCCCCGCACGACGAGCGAACAGAGTTTGGTCGAAAAACGGGCGCGGAAATAAGTCTTGGTTTCTTCCGCCTCGCGGAAACGGTTATAACGAGTGACTTCGGTCACATCTCCAGAAATCGAGCCCGAAACATGCAACTCGGTGCCGTTGGCGACCTGGTTAAATTCGAACATATAGCGCTGGAGCAAGCCATAGATTTTGTCGACGAGAATGGCAATACCGGACTTATAGATCGATTCGCGGTAGACCTCCTGCAAATGCACGCCGCGCTGGTCGGCGAGAAATTGCAGCGACTCCTGCTTGAGCTGCGACATCCAGTCATTGCCGTGCGCAACCGGCTCAGACTCGTGGTAAACGAGTATCTGTTCAGAATTGGCCATAGACCAATCGGCCCCTGGTGCAGCGCCACCGATCGCACCATTGGAAAACATCGAACGGTCGACCTGACGGCCGGGAGCGTTAGTCTGCGGAGCAGGTTGAGTCGGATTGGAATCTAGAAACTTGCGGGAATCTTTCCTATCCTTGTTTTGATGTCTCGGATCATTTTTTCCAAACATTCATCTGTCCCCTGATCAAGCAAAAACTACGCCAACCGACACCATCAAGAAATGTATGCCCAACTCAGGTCATTTTGAATCTCATTGTGACCATCCCAAAGGCTACAAAGTTCCACTTTTTTGCGGAAATTTTGATTAAACCTTGGGCCCGATATTAGCAGGGGATATACCCGCCCTGGACAATTCAAGCTCGCTGCAGATACCGCACCATTTGCGTGTACTCGTTCAGGTCGGCTGAGGTCTGCTGCAGGTCAGCACCGTCGGCATAGACGTGTACGAGCGGCTCTACGGCATCGGGCAAAATCAATATCCAGTGATCGGGGCGAGTCTGGATCTTGACTCCATCGAGCAATTCCATTGGCCGATCGTGGTGTTTTTCGACCAGCAAACGCATGACGCGGCCCTTACGCTCCCAGGGACAATGCACCGAATCTACCTGATAATAGAGCGGCGGCAAATCGGCCACGGCCTGGTGCAAAGTACGGCCTTGATAGGTCAAATGTTCGAGCACCTGTCCTACAGCAAACATGGCGTCATATCCATTTTGGAACTCTGGGAAAATAAAGCAACCATTGGCGCTGCCACCCAGGACGGCCTCTTCCAGACGAGCCGTGGTGCTGCCGATTTCTGTTTCGGAGGCTTTGCAACGCAGGACTTTGCAGTCATAGCGCGCGGCGATACGCTCGATGATCGAGCTGGCGTTTACAGGCACGACGATCGAACGACCCGGCTTATCGCGCAGGATAATGTCGGCGACAGTGGCGAGCAAAAGCTCACCGCGGATGATCTGACCGCTTTCGTCGACCAGGGTCATTTGCTCGCCGTTGCGACCAATCTGCACACCAAAATCGGCGTTGAGAGCCTTGACGACGTCGGCGAGCTGACGGCGCATGGTGATGCGTTCTTCCTGGCGCGGCGGCACGTTACGTATAGAGGAGTTGAGCACGACGGTCTCGATGCCGAGCTGACCGAGCAAATCGGGCAGGAGCACGCCGGTTTCGGCCATGGCATAGTCGATGACGACTTTTGGTGCATGGGTGGAGATGTTGCCGGCCTTGGTGACACGCGTGTAGTTTGAACCGGGCACGATACAAAAAGGCACTTTATCTTCCTCGAAGACCTGCCCTTTGACGTGATGAAGGAATTCATCAACGTAATACTCTTTGACGCGACTGGGGAAGCTGATGGTGCCGACATCACTGGGTGAGCAGCGAGGGAAGTCTTCTTTGAAGAAAGTCGACTCGATTTTGCGCTCCATGCTCTTGGTGATCGCCACGCCCTGGCTGTCGAAAAATTCGATCGTCACTTTCTCCACTTCGCGCTGCGAGACGCGCACATGCACGAGGCCTGTACAGCGCTGCGTTTTGACGTAATAACGCGAAATGGGCAAAGGCATAGATTCGAGGTTCTGTACTTCAATGCCGACCGAGACTAGACCCGATACCAGAGCGCGACTGATCATCTGACTGACTTTCCAGTAATCGCGACTGACCAGAATCGGACCGGACTTGAGAGTGGCTCCATAAGCAGCTGCCAGATTGACGGCAAACTCAGGAGTAATCTCGACGTTAGCAAGACCACGTACACCGTGGGCACCAAATAAGGTGCGGGGAGCACGCGTGCCCCAGATTAGCGAAGTCAATACTTTCGCGCCGCTATCAACGCTCTTATCAGGCCAGATGCGCACATCGGGATTGATCGTCGCTTCCTGACCAATAGCCGAATTATCGCCGATAATGGCGCCTTCCAATAGCTCGGCCGAGTCGTGAATAGTCGAATTGTTGCAAATAACACAGGCGCGGAGCTCGGCTTTGTGACCGACATAAACGTTAGACCAGATCACCGGCTGCTTGAGCGAAGCCTTTTCCTGGATAACGACATTGCCACCAATGGTGGTGTAGCTTGAAATATTGGTTTCGCGTCCGATGCGGCAATTTTCGCCGATCATCACCGGCGCTTCCAGCGTCACTGAGGAATCGATCTGGGTGCCCTGACCGACCCAGACGCCCGGTTCTATTTGCGGCAGATCAATCTTCATGTCTACTTTGCCGTCCAGAACATCATGATGAGCCTGACGATAGACGGCGAGGTTACCGATATCGCACCAGTAACCATCGGCGACGTAGCCATACATCGGCTCGTTGCGAAGGAGCAGCAAGGGGAAAAGATCGTTGGAAAAATCCTGTTCGCGCCCCATGATGATATAGAGCAGGACTTCCGGCTCGAGGATGTAAGTGCCGGTGTTGACCGTATCAGAGAAGATTTCGGAGGCACCGGGTTTTTCGACAAAGCGCTGGATCTTGCCTTCGTTGTCGGTGATCACAACGCCATAATCGAGCGGATTTTCCACCCGCTTGAGGATAAGCGTGGCCTTGGACTTTTTCTCTTTGTGAAATTTGACAGCTTTGGCCAGATCGATGTCGGTGAGACTGTCCCCGGAGATAACGATAAAGGTATCATCGAGCTGGTCTTGAATCGCTTTGACACAACCGGCGGTACCGAGCGCCTTGCCTTCTTCTATCGAATAGCCGATATTGCAGCCAAAATCGGATCCGTCGCCGAAATAGTCGCGAATGGCATCGGGCAGATAGAAGAGCGTAAAAATGATGTCGCGAAAATCATGTTTCTTGAGCAAGTTGACGATGTGCTCGGCGATAGGCTTATTAGCCACCGGCACCATCGGCTTGGGCAAATTACAGGTAAGCGGTCTGAGTCGGGTGCCGGATCCACCGGCCATGATTACCGCTTTCATGCTCAATTCCTCCTCGTTAGGACCTTAATTAATTTCTGGACTTAGCTGACTGGACACTTACAACTCTTACATCGATTTTTTGCCGCCGGGCTTAGCTGGCGCCACCGCCTGCGGTGCCACGGCCTTATCCTTGGACTGGGCCGCGGCCTTTTCGGCAGCGGCTGCCGCATCGGCATTGCGTGCGCTGACGAGGGCAGCGTCGCGCAAGACTTTTTCGTAGACTTCGTAAGTGCGTTTGGCGATAACCTTCCAGTTGTATATATGCTGCACTTTATCATAGCCGGTTTCTTTCAAGCGCTGCGCCAGCTCAGGATTGCGCAGGACCTGCAAGAGGCCCCAGGCGAGCGAGCCGGCGTCGCCGGCATAGGTGGTGACACCGGTGACCATGTGTTCGACAAAGTCCTTCAAACCACCGACATCGGTGGTGACAACCGGCACCTGCGCCGCCATGCCTTCCAGAGCGACAATGCCAAAAGGCTCATAGAGACTGGGTATGCATACGGCATCAGAAATTTTATAGAGACGTCTGAGCTCATCGTCGCCGACATAACCGAGGAAATGAATGCTGTCCGAAATACCGAGCGCTTCGGCCTGACGCTTCAGATCATCGAGATAATAGCCGGTGCCAACCAGCAAAAACTGCGTGCCGGGGCGCTCGGACAAAATGCGCGGAGCGGCATCGAGCAGGACTTGTACGCCTTTTTCGCGAACCATGCGGCCGACATAGAGGACGATCTGCTCCTGTTCCCAGGCATAGTTGTTGCGCATCGGACGGGGATCAAAATCAAAATCGAAGACGCTGGGATCGGTGCCGTTGGGCACGATCACTATTTTATCGGCGGGCATGCCGAAGAGCGATTGCAGCTCGGCGTGCATGGCATGAGAATTGACGATCACTTCCCAGGCTTCGAAAGTCAAACGCCACTCCATCTGGTGAATATAGCGCTGCAGGTCGTTGTGTGTGCCGTGCATGCGTCCCGATTCGGTGGCGTGCATGGTGGCAACAAAAGGTATGCCAAAGCCGCTCTTCATCACCCAGGCGGCGTCAGTGACCATCCAGTCATGGGCGTGGACGATGTCGAAGGGCGTTTTTTGATGGATTTGAATGGCGTATTGCAAAAGGCCGAAGTTGAGACGGTTGACCCAGGTGACAAAATCCGGAGTCATGTCGGTCTGGGTTTTGACGCGGTGTACGTGCACACCGCCTTCGTCGATGGAATGCTCGGGTTGGCCAGGGTGGTCGGCGGTGACAACATGCACTTCCAGACCCATTTTCACCAGCTCTTGCGAGAGAGCCCAGACAACTCGGGCCAGTCCACCGATGATGCGCGGCGGATATTCCCAGGACAACATCAAAACTCTTTTTGGCAATTTGCCCCCTTGCTTCTATTACTCACTGGCCAGCGGTCTGCTGAGCAGCGCCATGATAACGTTTGCCGGCGTGGAAATACCCTTTAGTGTGGACTCAACCTGCTCTGCAATGGGCAGCTCCAGCCCTAACCTTTGAGAAAGTTCACAAACTGCTGCAGCGGTTGTCACACCCTCTGCCACAGCTCCCAGCTCACCAAGGATCTGGTCCAGCGATTTGCCCCTGACTAGCTCGAAACCGACTCGATAATTGCGCGATAGCGGCGAAGCGCAGGTGGCAAAGAGGTCGCCCATACCGGATAGTCCGGCGAGGGTGTCCGCTTCAGCACCAAGTCTAACCGCCAAACGGGTCATTTCGGCAAGTCCGCGGGTTAAAAGTGCGGCCTTGGCATTTACACCAAGACCAAGTCCGTCGCAACTGCCAGCAGCGATGGCGATGATATTTTTGAAAGTGCCGCCCAGCTCGCAGCCCACCACGTCGTCATTAGCATAAAGACGAAATTTAGAGACGCTCAGCCGCTCCTGAAGTGCCCGGGCCACTTCCAGGTCGGCACAGGCGATGACGGAAGCGGCCGGCATGCCTTTGAGAATTTCCTCGGAGAGATTGGGCCCGCTCAAAGCGGCGACCGAATGACCGGCCAGGACCTCCTGCAAAACTTCGGTCATGCGCATCAAAGAGCCGAGCTCGAGCCCCTTGACGGCGCTGACGAGAATGGGCGGGATGGGCTGATGGGTTTCTTGCTCGAGTACGCCGAGCTGGACGCCCACCTCTTGACCAAGCTCCCGCATCGATTGCGAGGTGCAGGCAAAAACAATGATGACGGCGCCTGCCAGGACGTCGCCGAGATTGTCAGTAATGGAAATATCAGGAGAAAGTCCGTAACCGCGCGGTTTGTCCATCACGCGCGTTTCAGATAGCCTGGCCGCCTTGATCGGATCGCGACAATAGACGGCCACATGCTTTTGATTTTTGCCCGGTTGAGCCCACAGATTGGCCAGGGTAAGTCCCCAGGCTCCGGCTCCTAACACTGCTATTTTGGGCGCCTTTTTCTCAATCATCGTGGCTGCGGAGTCTGACTCATATCCTCACTGTAAGCGATTGCGCAATTGCGCCCCGCCGCTTTTGCCTGGGCCAGGGCCTTGCCGGCGGCGCCGAGCCAGGTCTCAAGGGTCATCGTCTGAGCGTCGAGGACAGCGATACCGGCCGAGCAAGTGGCATAGAAACCGGCATGGGAGAGGGTAGAGTGCTGAATCGAGGCAAAGTCGGCAATCAATCGGGAAGCAAGGGCAAGCGCCTCCGCCTCATCGAGACCGTCGCCGATAATACCAAACTCATCACCGGAATAACGACCGATAATATCCGACTGCCGCAAGCGTCGGCTGAGCAGCATCGAAAGAGCGACCAGCACTTTGTCGCCACCCGGGTAGCCATGACGCTCGTTGATCGAGCGGAAGTAGTCGATGTCGAGCAGGATCAAAACGGTGAAACCGCTGTGACGCTTGCGTTGATGGATAACTGTCTGGGCCTGCTCCATAAAGGAAGTATGGTTGAGCGAATTGGTCAGGCCGTCCCGGTGCAGAAGTGTGCGCAGGAAGCGCGCCCGCTCCAGCCTGGAAGAAACCGAGCTGAGCAGCAAAGCCGGGGGCACGGGCTTGACCAGGTGGTCGTCGCCACCGGCGCGAGCGCTCTCGATGCGGGCATCTATTTGCCCCTGGGTAGTCAAAAACAAAATCGGCAAAGTGGCGTGCCGCTCGTCCTGACGCACGTAGCGAGCTAGCTCGTAGCCGGTCATACCGGGCAGCATCACGTCGAGCAGGACAAGATCCGGTTGGAAAGCCGACATATAAGATTCGAAGTTTTTTGGATCGGTGCAGGTGCGCACCTGATATCCGGCCGATTCTAAAAAGGCGCGGATAAAGGCGGCCTGGTCCGGGTCGTCTTCGACCGAGAGAATGCGCGGTGTTTCTTGATAACGCTTGTCGAGCAAATAGCGCAAGCGACGGAACATCGCCTTGGTATCGACTGGTTTTTCGAAGTGAGCATCGGCACCGCAGTGAATCGAGCGTACTTTGTCGAGGAAGCCGGTTTGCTTCGAGACAATGACAATCGCCATTTCATCGCCGCCGGGCATGGTTCTGATTTTTTCCACTAGTTCATAGGCATCGCCGTCGGCAAGCGGGATCTCAAGGATGAGACCTTCGGGCATGCGCTTTTCGAGCTCACTGAGGGTGGTGGCAACGGATCTGGCACTGCGGAAGCCGTAGCCGTTTTCTTCGACCATCTTGCGCAGCGACAACAAATCCTTCTGGTCTTCGTCGATCACCAGAATCTCTTGTCGACCGGATGTGGCCATCGGCCTGACACGGCCAAGGTTAGTCGTTTCAGGCGGATCATCGCCGCCGGTAAATTGACCGGAGAGTTCCTGTAAGAGCGCTTTGAGTCGCTCTAGATCGGCCGGTTGAGCCGGTCCTTGATGTTTAGTAATTGTCTCGCAGAGTTTTTCGCCTTCGACACCGAGGGCCGAGACTCGCTGGAAACCGTACATAGAGCCGGAGCCGGCCAACCAGTGAAAGTGCCGGCTAAGCTGGACAGCCAGGTCCTTATTCATCGGATTGGAAATGAGCTTGGTGACAAGCTCGATGATCTGTGTCAGGCGATCGGTGGAGCGCTGCACATACTGACTCTTCAGCTCAGAGAAGGTTTCCTGCCAGGAGGCCATTGAACTTAGCCCTCCAGGATCGCTTTCATTTGATTGGCCAGAACGGTCGGATCAAAGGGCTTTGTCAAAATGCCGCGAGCGCCCATGCGTTTCAACCTTTCCATCTCAGTTGTCATCACCTTTGCCGTCAGGAAAATGACTGGAATATTGCGAGTGCGCTCGTGACTGCGCAGCGCTTCCAGGGTGCTTGGACCATCCATTATTGGCATCATCATGTCGAGCAAAATGACATCGGGCTGTTCCGCCGCAGCCTTGTTGATGCCGTCCTGTCCGTTTTCGGCCTCGATAACTTCGAGACCACCCAAAATGCTCAGACTCATGCTTGCAATCGCGCGGGTATCTTCTTCATCGTCGATGATGAGAACTCTCATGCTTTTTCCTATCCCCTAACAAAAAATTTGCCCGTCGCCAAAATATGCCAAGATATTGCTATAAAAATAGCCGCCATTAATACATTAATACCCAGCTTTGCTGAGTTCACTCCGATAATTCTGCTACAGCTTCCGGCTCCCTGTATTTGCCGGCGTTGCGCAGGATTTTTTTGATCTGATCGCTCAAGCGCTCGGGGTCGAACGGTTTGGTGATTACGGCGAGCGCACCCAGCTTTTTCATCTCATCAAAACCTTCGAACATGCCTTTGGTGGTGCAAAAAATCACCGGCACATCCCTGGTGGAGGGATTCTGGCGCAAATTGGCCAGGGTCTCCTGACCATCCATCCCCGGCATCATCAGATCGAGGAGAATGACGTCAGGACAATCGGCCGCCGCCATCTTCAGCCCTTCGGAGCCAGAGCCGGCTTCGACAACATCATCGCCGGATAGCAGGCCCAGACAGGTGCTGGCTACTACCCGGAAGTCTTCTTCATCGTCAATAATTAAAACCTTCATGGAAATTACTTACCATTGAAAGTTGCGAATTAACCGCGCGGAACCATATTTACCAATTGATTCTCGGGGGTCTCGAGATTGAGCTTGACAATCTGCGCCGCCTTGGGCACACGGAACCAGAAAGTCGAGCCCTTGCCTTCTTCCGACTCGACACCGATGGTGCCGCCGTGTTGTTCGACGATGCCTTTGCAGATGGCCAGACCGAGACCTGTACCGCCTTTCTTCTTGGCGTCGGAGGCTTCGACCTGCTGGAATCTCTGGAACAGGCGGTTTTTGAAAGCTTCCGGAATACCGCGACCACGGTCGGTGACGTGCACTTCGATCATATTGCCGGCGATCTCGCGCGATGACACAGTGACGACAGCACCCTTGGGTGAGAATTTGACGGCGTTGGAAACCAGGTTGACCAGTACCTGTACGAGTCTGTCTCCGTCGGCGTGGACGACGTTTGGCGAAGCTTGAAATTCGAGTGTAACGCCATTGTTCTGAGCAAAAGTATTGACCGCTTGCTCGGAGCGCTCGAAGACATTGCCGAGGACGCAATCTTCCATCTGCATGTCGAGCTTGCCGGCTTCCAGTTTTTCGATGTCGAGGATGTCGTTGATCAGACCAATCAAGCGAATCGTGTTGCGCTCAGCGATCGATACTACTTTTTTGGCCGCTTCCGGCAGGCCGCCCATCGCACCTACAGCCAGCAGTGTGAGTGAGCCGCGAATGGAGGTAAGTGGTGTACGCAATTCGTGGCTGACCGTCGAGACGAATTCCTTCTTCATGCGCTCAACTTCCTTACGCTCGGATACGTCCAGGATGTTGGCCATGTAGCGCACCTGGCCATCGGGCGACGATAGCTCGGAGAGCGAAATTTCGACAGGGAAATCTTCGTTGCCGTTTTTCAAGCAATCGAATTCACCGATGCGATTGAAGGCTTTCGTAAAGAGAGTCTCCATAAAGGATTGGCGATCGCTCGGATCTTCGACGTTGAAGATTTTGGAATCGGTAAAGAGCGACATGACATGACGCCCCGTGAGCTCGTGGCTGCGCAGGGCAAACATGCTCTCGGTGCGGGGATTGACCTGCTCGACCTTGCCTTCTTTGGTCATAATAATCAGGCCGACCAGCATATGCTCGATGATGTTGCGGATGCGCTGTTCGTTGGCCTTGATGGCGTCTTCTACCAATTTACGCTGGGTGATGTCGTGGGCTACGCAAAACAAAGCGCGGTCTTTTTCCGACCAGTCTGCCGACCACAAGACGTTGACCAGGGCACCGTCTCTTTTTTTGACGCGATTTTCAAACGAAACTTTGGAGGTGGCACCACGCACCGAGCGCACGGCGCGGATAGTGTCAGGTACATCTTCGGGGACGATTACTTCGATGAAGCGGCGGCCCATGAGCTCGTCGGGGTAATAGCCCCAGGAGTCGTAAGAGGCGGGGTTTACGGCGACGAACTTACCGTCCATGTCTATAGAACAAATAACGTCGGCGGCGTTTTCGATTACGGCGCGCTCCTTGCGGCTGGCTTCGGCGAGGGCTTCTGCCATGCTCCGGAAGGCATCATCCAGGTGGGCGATTTCATCCGAGCCTTTTAACGGCGCGTTCAAACGCTGACCACGAGCCAATCTAAATGAGTTATCGGTGACGGTGCCCAAGCGCAAGGAAATGCTCTTGAGGAAGTAATACAACAAGCCGAAGGCTATGGCGATGTTGAGCACGACGCCTATGACCAGCGAAACTTTGACCATGGTGCGCGAGCGGTTTTGCTCTTCCGGGCTCAAGCTTTCTAATTTGCGCTCGTCTTCGGTCAGGCCTTTGAGCTCGTCTTGCAACTGGTCGGCCAGTTGGCGGATCTGCTTATACATGTGCCGGGCTCGGAACTGGGCCACGTCAACGCGGTTGTCGTCGATTGCCGCTTTTGCCTCACCGAGGATCTTCAAACCATCAGAAGTGATTGTTTGCAGGCGGATGAGAATGGCCTGCTGTTTCTCGTTGTCGCCGACAAGCGCCTTGAGCTCGACTAAGTCGGAGGGAATCTGTCGGACGATTTTGTCGTATCTATCTGAGAACAGTGGGCTCTTGGTGATACTGTAACCACCCATGGCCACGCCGGCGTCATAAAACAATTTGGAAAGGGCATTTGCCTGCGAAATGATCGCCTTGGACCGGACCTGTCTCTGGACTTCGGTCTCGGCATTTTGCAGCAGCACGGAGAGGACGATCAAGAAAATCAATTCGAAGACCAGGGGCACAAGGACAAGGATGAACCCCTTGTGCGATATTTTGAGGTCTAAATTGAAGCGTCTCATCGGCTCTCAGGTATCCACATTACGTACGAAATAACGGCCTTTTCCGGCCTTTTTCCTGCCAACTATCTATATTTGTACCCATTTTATGGCATTTATATGGCGGGGCTGGAGAAAATTGGGAATTTGGGGGATTTTGGGCAGGCAATTATGCAGCTTCTGCCCCGGAAATTAAGTTCGTGGAATTGTGTACCACGTAGCCGGCCCCTTTCCGTGCCGGCTAAGTTTGCCATCTTTCAGCATTTCATTGATTCTTGCTAGTAATGTGCTGCGGCTTTCGCCGGTCAGGATGGTCAATTCGGACGATTTGATACTTCCCTGCTCGCGCACGATTTCCAGAATTTTTATCGATAGCTCTGGCAGTTCACCCTGCAATATATGTGCTCTCTCGATTTTTTCCATCAACTTATTCTTTTGCTTTTGCATTGACTTCAGGAAGAACAAAATCCACGGCTCCCAGTCCGGATCGTTTTGTCCTAAGGTCATTTGTGTACGTCGCAATGCGACGTAATAACTTTCTTTATTAGCTTCTATGATGCTTTCGAGCGAACTATATGGGACGTAGTGATAGCCAAACTTCAGAAGAAGCAGCGTGGTGAGGCAGCGTGAGAGACGGCCGTTGCCATCTTGAAAGGGGTGTATAGCTAAAAAGCAAACTACGAAAACACTCACGACGAAAAGATCATGGAGCTCGCGCTTTTCCATCGCCGTATCCAGCCAATCAATCAGAGCCGTCATTTTGAAAGGTGTCTCGAACGGCGTAGCAGTCTCGAACACTATACCGATTCGATTGCCCGCGGCGTCTCTGGCCTCAACATTGTTGTTGATCGTTTTATACAGGCCTCTATGCCGCTCATCTCGTGAACTATACTTTAGAAGGTCCCGGTGAAGTTCTTTCAAATAATTTTCTGTGAGCGGTATCTGTGACCAGTGCGCGAAAATCTTTTCCATCAGATCGGAATAGCCTGCTACTTCTTCTTCGTCGCGAGATTCAAGGGAAGCATTTTGCAAGCCGGCAAGAAGTTTCTCTACGGCTTCGTTGGATAGAGACGCACCTTCAATCCTTGTCGAAGAGCCGATACTTTCAATCGTCGCTACACGCTTCAGTATCGCCAAGCGCTCTGGGCTAATATTCGCAATCGATTTCCAGGCGCCCTTAAACTCATCGATTTCGCCGATCAACTTCACTACTTGCATACTCGGAGCGTAATTTTTGAACATTTATCGTCCAACGAAAAATAAGCAAAAGGGCCTCACGATTGTAATCGATTCAGGACGATTCTAAGCAATTGATTGGTTTTACCAGCCAAGTAGCGACCTGAAGGCCCCTTACGAATTACCACAATCGCAATCAACAGTTGACAGAATTGCATTTGTCAACTATAAATTGACAGAGAGGTCTTGGCATGAAAAATCGGATTCGCCTCTTACGCGAAAGAAGAAATATGAGCCAGGTAGATCTGGCTAAACGTCTGGGAGTTTCAAGGCAAGCTCTCAGTGCAATCGAAATTGAAAAGCAAGCGCCTAGTTTGCCGACTGCAATGAAAATTGCGCGAGAACTCGACACACCTTTGCCTCAGATTTTTGTAATTGAGGATGCACTAATGGAAACGACAACTGCTCCATCCTTGAGCAAGATTGAACGGCTCAATTTCGCTAACCAATTTGCAATTTTGAAAGCGCTGCACAAGGATACTAAACATGAGTTTGAACACTATGCTTACTTAGAAGAGATATTCAAACGTGGCTACGAATATTTGTACGACGAGTGTTTTGACAAACTCTGGCCTGCCTTGAGAGAAGACATCTCTAAAGAAACCTTAGACATCTTGGAAATGCACAGGGCAATGCTCTGGTCACTTGGCGAAAAACCCAATCCTGCTGACATCGAACGTGTAAAATTCCGCGGGTTTGATGGTAACACCGAATCCTCACATTTATCTTTCGGCCGATTTTTTACAGCTGACGGCACACGATTTGCCGAACTGAACGTAGTAAATAGCCATCAAAGGACTCTGGGCCGCTATAGAAATATGCTTGCTGAGTGGGAACGCATGGACCGAGAGCATGAGCTATCCAAAGCGCAAATAGAAGCGATTTTAGAAGCCGGCAAAGCACCGGTAGTTAGATAAACGAAGCAAGGCGCAAATTAACGCTCCACAGCCTGGTCGCTACTTCCCGCCCTTCAAAATCGCATCGCGGATCTTCAGCAATTTCTCGCGGTCGAGGGTCTGACCATTAGGCAAAACAATCGTGCCGGGTGTGGCAGTCGGTGTTACCGGCGGTGCCTGGGTTGCTTGATTGAGGCGCTGTTGCACGGCCTGTCCCTGCTGAATCTGCTGTTGGGATTGAGGCTGCTGCAGGAAAGTTTGATTGGGCTGTTGCACCGGTTGTCTGGTCATCTGCTGCTGACGCGGCGCAGCGCCGCCGCTCATGCTCGGCGAATCACCGGCCAGATCGCGGAGGATCTGCTTGGTTTCATCGTCGACCATTACTTCTTCTTTGCTGGCCACACGCGTGTAGCCGTTCGGCAAATAAAAATAGGAGGCGGGAATGGCGCAGACCTGACTGTTATAAGTGTCGAGCTGCACGCTCAATTTGCCCGAACTATCGACGGTGTTGAGCTTAAGCGGATAGGCCTTGTTGTCGGGCAGGCCATATGTTTGAGCGAGGAGTTCGGTGATTTGCGTCGGCACGATGATTTCATTCGAGACCCAGCAGGTGGCATTGCGCAGACCCTTGCGGCCGGCCTGCATCGTGTAAGACGTCGCTTTCAAACCGGCAACCGAGCTGACCGAGCCCTTGACCCAGTGGCCGCCTTTCAGCTCCGAGCCTTTGCCGCCGACCGCCTGCGAAACTTCCTTCATCCAGGCATCGTACGAGGCCGAGTAAAATGTCCTGGTCTTGTCGTTGAAGATGCAGACGTTCCAATCAGGGGCGCACAAAATAATGTTGTAGCCGATTTTTGGATTGACGAGCTTAACGCCGGTGGGAGCGACATAGACGTACTGGTCGCCGATTTTATCGGACTTTTGCGTGAGCACCCAGCCGCGTTCATCGGCAAAAGCCGGCTGCCAGCCAAGGAGAGCCGTTCCGATAGCGACCAGAGCCGATGCCAGGCCTAAAGCAATTTTTGCAGATCGCACAAAAAACATCCTCTATTGGGCCACCCAGCCTAACTTACCCGATTGGGCCAAGTCAAAAACACAGTTATCAGACCGTCAAAATTATAGTAAACCGATTTTTGCTAGCTCGCTGCCGGCTGAGTTGCTTTCGGGGCTTCAAGCGCCCGCTCGGCCTCAGGCTTGAGCTTGAGTTTGCTAAGTCTCGTCCGCGGGTCAAGCGCATCGCGCAGGCCGTCTCCCAAAAAGTTGAAAGAGAGCACGGTCAAAAAGATAAACATCGAGGGGAAGAAAATCAGATGCGGATGGGCGCGCAGCGAACGCCAGCCGTCCGAAGCAAGCGTACCCCAGCTGCAGGCCGGCGGGGAAAGGCCAAGGCCGATGAAACTGAGGGTAGATTCGGAGAGAATGGCCGATGGCACGGTAAAAGTGAGGGCGACGATAATCGGCCCGAGAGCATTGGGCAAAAGATGCCTGAAGACGATCTTGACGTGGCTCTGGCCCTGAGCCCTGGCCGCTTCGATAAACTCTTCGTTTTTCAATTGCAAAAACTGAGCGCGCACCAGGCGGGCCGTGCCCATCCAGCTGACAAGACCGAGCGATATCAAAATGCCGGTGGTGCCGCGACCGACCATAAGACCGATTAAAATCATCACGAGCAGGTCGGGTAGCGCGTAGGCAATGTCAATACCGCGCATCATCCAGGAGTCGACTTTGCCGCCCAGATAACCGGCCGTGGCACCGTAGAGGGTGCCTATGACAAAGGCGATGAGAGCAGTGGTCAAGCCGATTGAAATGGACAGACGCGAGCCAAAAATTATCCGGGCGAGCAGATCACGACCGAGCTCATCGGTGCCCATCGGATGAGCAAAGCTCGGCCCGGCCAGGTAAGCACCGCTGGTCTGGTCAAAACTATAGGGCGTCAGTGTCAGGTGTACCATTTCGAGCAGGCCGGAGGCCAGTGCCACCAGACAAATAGTGGCAATGATACAAATAGCGAGCATCGCCGTCGGTATCTGTTTGATGCGCGAGAGGAAAAAAGCAGTGTCCATCGGCTCAGTCCTCCACACGCATGCGGGGATCTAAAAATTGATAGGTGATGTCGACCATGGTATTGGCGACGATAAGCAAGACGGCAAAGACGAGGGTGGTGCCCAGGATCAGGTCATAGTCGCGGTTGCTGACGGCGGTGATAAAAAAGCGCCCCATGCCCGGTATGGCGTATATGTACTCGACGACAAAGGAACCGGTAATTAAAATCGCAGTAAGCGGGCCGAGCACAGTGACGACCGGCACGAGCGAATTGCGCAAAATATGCTTGAGCACGACGTCTTGCGGTGAGAGCCCCTTGGAGCGCGCCGTGCGCACCCAGTCTTTATCGACGATTTCAAGAATACTGGCGCGGGTCAAGCGAGCTAAATAGGCAGCCGGAGAAAAAGCGAGCGTCACCGCCGGCAGTATCATATGCCAGGGCGATTCCCAGAGGGCGACGGGTAATAATTTGAGCCAGATGCCAAAGACAAAAATCAAGCAGGCACCGATGACAAAGCCGGGGACTGATATGCCAAAGGTGGAAGCCAGCATGGCCAGGGTGTCGCCGCGGCCACCCCGACTGATACCAGCCACCGCTCCCAGTGGCACGCCGACAAGCACGGCCAGGACAAGACTGATACTGCCAAGTTGCAAGGAGACGGGAAAGGCATCCTTCAAAATATCGTTGACGGTGCGATTGACGTACTTGTAGGAAACACCAAGATCGCCGCGGGCGAGGCGGGCAATATAGAGCACGTATTGCTCGGGCATCGATTTGTCGAGATGATATTTGGTGTTCAGATTGGCGACAATTTCGGGGGGCAGATTTTTGTCGGCATCGAAAGGACCGCCGGGCACGACACGCACCAGGGCAAATGTAATCGTCGCCACAACCAGAAGTACCGGTATGGCCATCAAGATGCGTTTGCAAATCAGACTGAGCACGGCTTATTTATTTCCCCCGGGATTTGCCTGTGAGGCATTTGCATCGCCAACTTCCACTTCGCGAAAGAATTGCAGGTCAAGCGGATTGATGGCGATGCCTTTCACCCAGGGCTTGACCATGATGTTTTGCGTGGCCATAAAGGACGGCACGATTGGTGCTTGCTCGATACTGATGATATGGTCCGCCTTTTGATAGAGAGCGGCGCGCTTGACCGGATCTTGTTCGGCTTCGGCCGATTCGATCAGGGCGTCATAATCGGGGCTCGACCAGCGGGTGTGATTGTTGCCGTTATAGCTGGTAAAGAGATTCATGAAAGTTTCCGGGTCGGGATAATCAGCACCCCAGTTGTTGCGAAAAAGCGTGGGCGGATCTTTTTTAACCCGGGTCAAATAGACTTTCCACTCGGTGTTTTCCAGATGTATCGGCATCGATAGATTGCGCTTGAGCTCGTCTTGAACGGCTTCGACGGTGAGTGTGACGTCGTCGCGGTTTGGGTAGAGCACCTCGATTGGCGGCAGACCTTTGCCGTCAGGATAGCCGGCTTCGGCGAGAAGTTTGCGAGCTGCCGGCGGATCGAAAGGGATGTCGTTTGCTTTGTTGTAGCCAGGCAGGGCCGGCGGAATCCAGCTATTGGCCGGTCTTTCGTTGCGCCCGAGAATCTTGGCAAAGATGGACCGATCGATAGCCATCGAGACGGCGCGCCGGACACGGGCATCGGTGAAGGGTGGCTTTTTGCAATTAAAAGCTAAATAGTTGGAGCGCAGGAGCGGGAAGTTTTTGTATTCAGGCGAATGTTTGATCCGCTCGATATCGGGCGTGGCCAGGGAGCGATTGTCGATAAAGTCGAGCTCGTTGTTTTCATAGAGCGCGTAAGCGGTCGATTGCTCCGGCACCATAAACATCTTGATCGCCTTGAGCTTGGGCGGACCCTGCCAGAAGTTTTCGTTGGCGGTCAATTCCATTTTGTATTCATGCTGCCATTTGCTCAGCTTAAATGGACCGTTGCTGATCAAATTGCCGGGCTCAGTCCAGCGATCGCCGTACTTTTCGATCATGTCCTTGCGCATCGGAAAACTCGCGCAAACGGAAGTGAGATATATAAAGTACGCAGCCGGCTTGTTCAGTTTCACTTCAAAGGTAGCGGCATCAATAGCTTTGATACCAAGTGGCGGTGCCGGATTGGTGGCGCTTATCGCCACGCCTTTGATATCTTTGCCGGTGTTGAATTCACGAGCGCCGACTATGTCGTAGAGGAAAAACGCATACTGGGCGGCCGTATTTGGATCGAGCAGGCGTTTCCAGGCGTATTCGAAGTCATAGGCGGTGAGCGGTTTGCCGTCGGCCCAGATCAAATTTTTGCGTATATGAAAGACGAAACGCTTGCCGCCATCGAGTACATCCCAGGACTCGGCGCATGACGGCACACACTTCAGATCATTTGTATAGGCGGTCAGCCCGATCATCAAATTGGAGATCACATCAAAGGATGTCGAATCGGTGGCTGTATGCCAGTCGAGACCTGGTGGCTCGGTGCCGAGGTTAGCGCGCAGTACACCCGGCTCATAGAGTGGCTTGCCCTTGCCGGCACAGCCGCTCAAGAGAGCGGTGGCACCGCAGGCCGTCAGTACCAGAAGCGCCGACAGCAAAAGTGGTGCAAGCCCGACGGAAATGCGCGCTGGCCTTTTTGGAGAAGCGAGCATTATTAAAGATTTGTCATCGCAAACATTTGTCATTGCCACATTTTAGCTTTGTTGACAGTTTTTAAAATACTTGGCTATACTGCAACTTGACGCCCCGACAGGGGCCATTTTTATCTGTCTTCTTTTTTGAGACAGCCCAGGAGAATGTGTCATGGCTAAAAAAGACGACCGGATTATCATCACCTTGGCTTGCGGTGATTGCAAAAGACGCAATTACACAACCATGAAAAATAAGAGAAATGATCCGGAACGGCTCAATATCAGTAAGTATTGCAAAGCGTGCCGTAAGCACGTTGAGCACAAGGAAACAAAGAAATAAACAGCTTTGTGCACTTGACTTGAGACCTTGGACAGGCGATCAGCTTGCCCCAGGCTCTACGCGCGCCCTTAGTTTAATGGTAAAACGAGGGTCTCCAAAACCTTTGTTGAGGGTTCGACTCCTTCAGGGCGCGAATTCTAGAGAAATAAAAATCAATGGCTAATGCATCTCAGGACAGCTCCACGACTGCCTCCGGCGTCAAAGAGAAGGAGCCGAGCTCAGTGGAAAATAACAAACCCGACAAAGCTGCTGTGGCGAAACGGGAGAACGTATTTACATCTGTCGCTCAGTTTCTGAGAGAAGTGGCGATTGAACACCACAAGATTACCTGGCCGGACCGCGCCCAAGTCATACGTGAAACTAGAAGCGTACTTGTGCTGGTGGCCTTCATTACTCTCGTGGTGTTGGCATTCGACTGGGTGCTCGGGCAAGCCGTATTTGGCCCGCTCGAGCACTTCGCTCGCTTACACGGGGCTGGCCGGTAGCTCACCTCAGGGGTTGTATATAAGAGATGGCTTTCATTAAGACAGACGGGCAAAGACGATGGTTTGCAGTGCAGACTGCCTCCGGTCACGAAAATAAAGTGAAGGAGCACATCGAGAAGCGCATCGTCACCATGGGCGCCCAGGACCGCATCTTCGGCGTGATCGTACCCGAGAAGATGGTCACCAAAGTCAAAGACGGCAAGCGGGTCGAGAAGCGCGAACGCGAATATCCCGGTTATGTCTTCGTCGAAATGATCCTTGATGATGACTCCTGGCGTGTCGTTCGCGAAGCACCCGGTGTTACGAAATATGTGGGAGCCGGCAAAAAGCCTACTCCAGTGCAAGACGCAGAGATGCGCAAGATCTTAAGAAGACAGATGGCAATGACCGGAATGAAGGGCAAGAAGCCCGCCGCCATTGACGTTAAGGTGGGCGACTTCGTCCGCATTACGGGTGGACCATTCGCCGACTTTACAGGGGAAGTAACAGAAGTAAACCTGGAAAGAGAGCGCATAAAGGCCTCTGTAATCATCTTCGGACGCGCAACGCCAGTAGAACTGGAGTTCAACCAGGTTATAAAAGTGTAAAAGTGGTGGACGATGTCCCCCATGTGCCATACAATCGATATTTCCGCGCGCATATGGCAAACTTTCGACGGCTCCCGAGCCGATTCGGAAGGGAAATAAGCCCTCAAGAGCAAACCAGAGCTGATTCGACTCTCACAAGAAGAAGCTCACAAGAACAGGATTAGACAACCGTGAAGAAGATCGTTGGAAAGGTAAAACTGCAAATCCAAGCCGGCAAAGCTAACCCAGCTCCGCCGATTGGTCCGGCTCTTGGTCAGCACGGCGTTAATATCATGCAATTTTGCAAAGAGTACAACGCCAAAACCCAGGACAAAGCAGGCACCATCGTCCCTGTTGAAATCAATATCTACGAAGACAGATCCTTTGACTTCGTCCTGAAGACCCCGCCCTCGGCCGAGCTGATCAAAAAAGCAGCCGGAGTTGAGAAGGGTTCAGCCGCTCCTAATAAGAACAAAGTCGGCACCCTGACCGCCGCCAAAGTTACTGAAATCGCCAAAGTAAAAATGCCCGACCTCAACGCCACGACGCTTGAAGCGGCCGAAGCAATGATCAGAGGCACCGCCAGAAATATGGGTATCACCGTCGTCGACTAGTTTTTATCAAAAGCAATTTAGAAGAAAACAACCGACTTCACCATCTCTACGCAAACGCAGACAATTCTAAGGACTTCCGAAAATGGCCACGCTAACCAAAAGACGCGAAAAACTGGACAAAATCTACGCCGCTCAAGCAGCGCCCGTAACTGCCGAAGAAGCCCTCAAGCTTCTGAAATCAGAATCATCAGTCAAGTTTGACGAAACCGTCGAAGTTGCTTTCCGCCTGGGCGTTAACCCCAAGCTCAATGATCAACAGATCAGAAGCACCGTCAACTTGCCCGGTGGGACCGGCAAAACTGTCAGAGTCGCCGTCGTCGCCAAAGGCGAAAAGGTAGCCGAAGCTCAGGAAGCTGGAGCCGACCTGGTCGGATCCGATGAACTAGTAGCGAAGATTTCCGAGGGCTTCCTCGAATTCGACAAACTGGTCGCCACTCCCGATGCCATGGCCATGCTCTCCAAGCTCGGTAAAATCCTCGGACCGAAGGGCCTCATGCCCAACCCGAAAGATGGCACCGTAACCTTCGATGTCGGCAAGACCGTTAAAGAATTGAAAGCCGGGAAAGTATCTTTCCGTGCAGAAAAAGATGGCGGCGTCGTGCAGATGGCCATCGGCAAACTTTCCTTCGAAGAAGGCAAATTGCTCAAAAACCTGGCTGCCGTTGTCGACCAGATCGTCAAACTGAAGCCTCCGTCGGTAAAAGGTACTTACATCAAATCGGTTTACCTGAGCACCACCATGGGCCCGGGCGTCCGCCTCGATGTCGGTTCTTTGCAAAACCTGGGCAAAATTACCGCCTAGGCCTCTGCTCAAATTCCGCTTTCAGATCATTAGACACCGGTTCAAATATTGGACCGGTGTTTTTTTCTTGTTTATATACCTGAAGCAAAAAACTCAACCGATATCGGTTGAGTTTTGAATGCCGAGGATTGCTCCGGACAAAATAATTGATCCCGAAAAAAGACCGATCGGGACAAAAAAGCCTGTCGAAATCCCGCTCAAACTAGCCGGCAGCTCAGTTTATCGTCGCTGAATTTGGCACGGTGTAGGTAAACGGATAAGTTTGCACAGACTGGAAATGCAAGGGCGACGAGCCTGTGTAAACAAGATGCACGACAAAAGGACGGATGTCGACGCGAGTGGTGACCGACACCGTACCGCTGACCGGACCGCCAAATGGTTGCATGGCGGCGATATCGGCAGCGGTGACACTGCTTGTGCAAGTAATCAGCTGGAAGTTGCTGAGCATCGAGCTGCCCTGCTTGTTGGCCCGGTTGATCACGGCCTGGGCCCGGGTGCTGCAATTGGTCGGATCGCCAAGAGCAGCGACACGAGCAGCCTCACGGCAGGTGGCATCGTTTAGCTGCACGCCAAGGACGATTACCGAAAGATCGAAGAGCACCAGGATAATCGGCACGAGAAGCATCAAACCGGCGCAGAGCTCAGCGGCGGATTGACCATTTACTCTTCGCAGTCGCAGTTTCAAAGGAGATCTCATGACCATCATTATTCCCTAAACACCATCAAGTTAGTCGGTTATACGCTTCCGGTTCAAGGGCAAAAAACTGGAGTGATTCAAACACAGCCCATCGACCAGCTAAAAACATCGCCGCGGCAAGGACGTTCCCGAAAAAGGGGTTCGTCGCTGGCCGAATTCGGTCCCGTATTGATAATACTAGTGCTGGTGATAATTTTGCCACTCGTCAATCTGCTCGCTTTCGCCGCCGGCTATGCTGCCGTTGCTTCAATCACCGATGCCTGCGCCAGCGAAGCAGCAAATTCAGCCTCTTTCAGCGATGCCCTGAGCAATCTCAAGAAAAAAGCGATTGCCCTGACCGATTCTGGTCTTGGCAAATTCGCCAGGGTCAAGGCTTGCGGCGGCTATGAAAATTGCGGTGTCGACCTCTATATCGCCACCACAAATATGAGCGGTCCCAAGAGCGGGACCGGTGGACATTTCTACGGTCCGAATACCGGACTGCCTGCGCAGGCGGCCGAGGCCGAAAACGCCGCCGGCAATGCAGCCGGCAGTGCGGGAGCGGGTGCCACAATATTTGAATATACGGTCCGCAGCAATTTTACGGTTGGACCTTTTATGGATCTGAGCCACGTGCCCTTCGTCGGTGATGTGCCTTTAATCGGCAAGGGCGTCTTGCTGTCGCCTTCCACCAGTCGCGTCATCGAGCATTGCGACGACCTGACTCTCAGCAGTGCGCATTGAAAAGCGGGTCTTCTCCAATCTCTGTTCGACAGTGATGCGGCGCCGTGCTTAAATGACATGGTGTAAGCGTCCACCGCGCAGATTGTTGAACCTGCTATTGAAAAGGATTGAGGCATTTGGTCCAGTACAAAGATTACTACCAGGTATTGGGCGTAGCCAAAACGGCTACCGATCAGGAAATCAAGTCCGCTTACCGCAAGATGGCGCGTAAGTATCACCCCGATACCAATAAGGGCGATCCGACCGCGGAAGACCGCATCAAAGAAATTAATGAAGCCTACGAAGTTCTGAAAGACCAGGACAAAAGGCAAAAATACGATCAGCTCGGCAGCAACTGGAAAGCCGGGGATCAATTCAAGCCACCGCCGGATTATTCGGGCTTCAGCTTCGACTTCGGCAATATGGGCGGTGGCGGAAGCCGTGGCAATGCAGGCGGCATGGGCAACATGGGCGGCATGGGCGGTGCATCTTTTTCCGACTTTTTCGAAACATTGTTCGGTCAGACATTCGGCACGCCCGGCGGCGGCGGACCGGGCGGCCGCGGCCCACAACCGGGAGCCGGGGCGGCAGCCGGAGCGGCGGCGGCACGCAAACGCTCCCTCGACCAGGAAGCAGATATCGAGCTCGTCGTCGAAGAACTTGCACAGGGAGCCAGACGCACCCTGCAAGTAACGGCGCAGGGCGGCAAGAGTAAAACGATTGAAGTAAAAATACCCAAAGGTATGCGTGCCGGCAAAAAAGTGCGTGTGCCCGGCGAGGGCGCCACCATCCCCGGTGGCAGCGAAAAGGGTGATCTCTATTTACGCATTAAAGTAAAGCCGCACAAGACATTCACCATAGATGGTGACAATCTCGTTTGCGAACTTTCGATCTCACCGGCTCAGGCCGTGGTCGGTAGCGAAGTCAGCGTCAGTACAATCGAAGGCCCGGTAACGATAAAAGTACCGGCCGGTACCCAAAACGGACGCATGCTCAGACTGAAAGGCAAAGGCCTGCCTACCGTCGACAATAAGGTCACCGGCGACCTCCTGGTACGCACCAGGATCGCCATACCGACAACGGTGAGCGAGAAAGAAAAAGCTCTCTACGAGCAGCTGGCTGCCCTCGAAAAAGAAAAAAAGAAATAGATTCAGCTTTCTCTAATGAAAGAAATGAGATGAGATGAGATGAGATGAGATGAGACTAGTTTTGCAGGTGCAGATTTTGCGCCGCCGAGCGAAACTCATCATAGCCTGATGTCGGCTGGTTCTGTCGAACCATGACCTCAGCCATTACTTCATGCACTTCCGGATTTAATTCCTGTGTCTTGCGAGCTTTTTCCATGCGATCGCGGGCGTCTTTAAATTTGCCGGTGGCGATCTCCAGGCGGGCCAGATCAAGTTGCAATTTCATGTCGTTGGGATTTTTATCCGCCTGTTTTTTCACGTCCTGATAAGTAGCGTCGACCAGCCCACCATGGGCGTCGACAAGACCTTTGACGGCGGCGGGATAAGAAAGGACGTCTTGCTCCCTTGTAAAACCCTTTTGAAATTCTTCAAAGCCGGCCTGCTGATCGCCTGCCTGAGCCATGGCTAGACCGAGCTGTCGTTGCAAGCTTGGATCACTGGGATCGGCTTTGATTAGAGTGGTCAACTCTTCAACAGCCTCCTGTCCCTGGTTATTGCGCATGTAGAGCATGCCGAGTTCTTTGTGAGGGGCTGTCCAGGGCTCTTTGAACATCGAGATGATTTTCTGGTATTCCTTGATACCTTCTTCATCGCGGTGAGCGCGCACTAGCTCACGGGCGTAGAGAATGCGCACAAATTTACTGTAGGTGGCGATTTCTTCGGCTTTTGCCATATAAGTCAGGCCGAGTTCTTTTTCCGGCTTGCTGCC
>JAGXAB010000111.1 GCA_018971775.1 Cyanobacteria bacterium REEB67
GCATATTGAGCGGCCAGAGGTTCGACAACGTGAATGACTTCAAAGGTGGTACCGCTCGGCCAGCTTCTATCCAGCACCGAGCTTACTGCTGCTTTTGAGCAGTCTGATTGGTCTACAGCGACTAAAACTTTCACTTCCCTGTCCTCTCTGTTGATGGCCGGTCAAAATCGGGCCCGCAAGGCTACACCTACATCTTTCGTCATTCGCTCTTTCCTGCTATCCACCTAAGGGCGCATTTTCCTAGCAATTTAGTCGCAATCGTGAATTATGGAAATGAGCGTCGCTCATCCTAAAGATGTATTTGGCCAGGCTGGCCGGTGATCAGTGGCTCGTTCCGTTTTGCTGACTTTTTCTTTTGCCCAGAGAAAAGTCATTTCGGTAGCCTCTCTCAACTTTCTTTGCATAAAGGAAGAACGGCTGGACTAGTGTTACAAGCCCTTAAGAGGGTTATGCTTTGGTCAGCCGTTCTGATTCAATATTAGATTCGGCAGGGTCTGTTGACGTCAGCTGAGAGGATGATTCACTATAACTACCCACAGATCAACCTTTCGATAGGGCCCTTCTCCTCTCAAAGATTGATGGCGGACAGGGCGCAAAGGCGCAAAATGGATAAGTCCCGCCTGGAGATTGAAAAACCGATGAAAATTTTGCTGGCCATAGATGATAGTCCTTACTCTGAGCAGGTTGTCGAAACCATTCTCGCTCGCCACTGGCCGACCAGCGCCGAATTTAAAATCCTCGTCGTGCTCGAATCTATGGAAGGCGTCAAGGAGGAAGAACACCTCGCCCACGCCCTCGATAGCTATGCCGCCGCGCAGGAAAAACGTCATCACGCCGCCGAACATCTCGCTGACAAAGTGCGTAAGAAAATGCACGCCGCCATCAAGGGAGTTTCGGTGCACTGTCTGGTCAAAAAAGGTCAGCCGGCTGACGAGATTCTCGCCGTCGCCCACGAATGGGGCGCCGATACGATTATTCTCGGCGCTCACGGCAAAGATGTCTGCCCGCACAATTTGCTCGGATCCGTTTCGCACGCTGTTGCTAAAAACGCAAATTGCACAGTCGAGATCGTCCGTCCGGAGGAGCATCGCCTCAAAGTAATCGGCGAAACTCGCCTCGCTCACGCTTCCAAGCAAGCGCACAGCGGCAATAAAGGCTAATTTTTCATGCCATCTTCGTCACCGTCGCCATCTTTGCCACCTGGGCCGCCGCCGAAGAATAAGCCTGCCGGCGGGCGAAACTATGATGGGCTGTTCTTCTACGTTTTGCTCGGCTTCTGGCTTAGCGTGGCCTTCGCTAACTGGGCCAATCCGGCTCGCGAAGAGACAATTCCATACAGTAGTTTCATCAGTTTTGTCCAGGCGGGCAAAATAGAGAAAGTGGCGATTCAGGCCGATCAGATCGTCGGCACGTTTAAAGTAGCGGACGCAAAGTATTCGCGCTTCCGCACCCTGCGTGTGGAAGACCCGCAGCTGGCCTCGCGTCTGGCCGGGCGGCAGGTGACTTTCGAAGGCGTGGCCGACGATTCTTTTTTCAGAAATCTGCTTTTGTGGATCGTCGGTCCGATCTTTTTATTCACGGTTCTTTCGTTCTTGCTCTCGCGGTTTGCCGGCAAAGACGGTTTTGGTTCTGGCCTGGGACCTGGTTTTGGCCTGGCCTCGATCGAAAAGAGCCGGGCCAAAATCTACCTGGAAAGCAATGTCAAAACGACCTTTGCCGATGTCGCCGGCGTAGACGAAGCCAAGGCCGAATTGCAGGAAGTAATCGGCTTTTTGAAAGAGCCGGCGCGTTATAACCGCCTCGGCGGTCATCTGCCCAAGGGGATATTGCTGGTCGGTCCTCCCGGCACCGGCAAGACGCTACTGGCGCGCGCTATCGCCGGTGAGGCCGGGGTGCCGTTTTTCTCAATAAGTGGTTCTGAATTTGTCGAAATGTTTGTCGGTGTCGGCGCCGCCCGCGTGCGCGATCTTTTCACCGATGCCCAGAAAAACGCCCCGTGCATAATTTTTATCGATGAGCTCGACGCTCTTGGTCGCGCCCGCGGCATCAGTCCGATGTCCGGCGGACACGACGAAAAAGAGCAGACTCTCAATCAATTGTTGGTCGAAATGGATGGTTTTGATCCGCGTCAGGGCATTATCCTGCTCGCTGCCACCAACCGGCCGGAAGTGCTCGACCAGGCGCTCTTGCGGGCCGGCCGCTTCGACCGTCATGTGCTCGTCGATCGGCCCGACAAGCTCGGCCGCCAGCAGATTTTGCAAGTACATTTGGGCAAAGTCAAATGCGCCGCTACATTGCAAGTCGATGAAATCGCCGCTCTCACTCCTGGTTTTACCGGCGCCGACCTGGCCAACCTCGTCAACGAGGCCGCTCTGCGTGCCACTAGAAATGGTGCTGACGAACTTTCTCTCGAGGATTTTGTCGCCGCTCTCGAGCGTATCGTCGGCGGCCTGGAGAAGAAAAACCGCCTCCTGAATGCGGTTGAACGCCGCTCCGTCGCCTTCCACGAGATGGGCCATACGCTGGTTTCGCTATCGATACCCGGATCCGATCCGGTGCAAAAGGTTTCGATCATCCCACGCGGCATCGGTGCTCTCGGTTACACTATGCAGCGCCCGATCGAAGATCGCTTCCTGATGACCAGGACCGAGCTCGAGAGCAAGCTGACGATTTTGCTCGGTGGCCGGGCTGCTGAATTGCTGGTCTTTGCCGAGACATCCACCGGTGCTTCCGATGATCTGGCCAAAGCGACGGATATCGCACGCAGCATGGCGACGCGCTATGGCATGGTCAAGGATCTCGGTCCGGTCGCCTACGAGGGCGACCACCGCCAGTATCTCGACAATCAACAGCCGGCCTCACTCGAGGGACGCTTCTTCAGCGAAGAAACCGCCCGCGAAATCGACTGCGCTGTGCGCGATTTGATCGCTTGTGCGCTCGAGCGTGCTCTGGCTATTTTGAAAGCGCAGCGAGCCAAGCTGGAGCAGGGTGCTGAGCTCCTTTTGGCGCGAGAAACCCTCACCCAGGATGATTTGCTTGCCCTGATGCAGGAAGACTTTTCGGCGGCTGAGGCACCGGCTCAACAGCCCAAAAAACTGGCGAGCTTTCTGACCTGATTATGACCAGCCGGAAGCCCGAAAACTTTCTTTTTCGGCAAGTTTCGATGTGATACTAGAAATTACACCAGAAATATTTTCGGAGCTTCCCTACATCGTCGGTGTTTCTGTTTTAGTTTGCGCATTTACTTCCCTCGCCAGACTTTGCTTGTGGCGTGGATCGAGATTCCAGACCGCTTCGTAGAGTGCTGACACGATGCGATCGCGAGCCGATTCGCCACTGCCTTTTTGCATCAAGTCAAAGGCCGCCTGGGCTTCGCCGAAGATCACTTCGATCTGTATCGGCTTTATTAGCCAGGCTCCTGGAGCGAGGGCGCGGCCTGTACCGTTTAGAAAAACCGGTACAACGACGGCATCAGGGAAGTGTTCGAGCAAAATGCCGATGCCGCCTTTGAATGGTTGCAGATCGCCTGTGAGGGTGCGTCTTCCTTCGGGGAACCAGGTCAGGCTCTGTTGCGACTTGAGCACGGCGGCCGCCAGTGCCAGACTCGATACTACAGCGCGATCGGGATCGATGGGTATGCCGCGCAAAAGACGGCTGAGGCTGCGCACGTACTTGTTGGCGAAGGCGATGCCGGTCCAGCCTGTCCACTGCAGTTGCTTGAGGCGCGCATAAGGAAGGGCTGCTGCCAGGACGAAACCATCGAGATAACTGGCGTGGTTTGGAATGAAAATGACCGGGCGATCCTGAGGAATATTTTCCAGGCCCCGTACTTTTTCGCGGAAGAGGCAGGCCATGAGAACTTTATCGAAGGTGTAAAGACTGATTTGCAAAATAGTTTGCCAGCTGTTCAGTGGTGCCAGCCAGCGCCTTTGCTCGCTACTGAGTTGCTTTTCAGGTTCGAGGAGCAGATCTCCGGTCGAAGCGTTCAGGCCCTTCTTGCTCAATTTTACGGTTTCGGCGATCAGATCTCGGATCGTGTTGATGTTTAAAATGGTCGATTCGTCGAGCTCGATGCCGAAATGCTCGCGGATGTCGAGACTGAGTGCCATCCACTCCAGGGAATCGATACCCAGATCAAGCTGGATGCTTGAGTCCAGATTGAGTCTCTGACCCGGGAAGCGTTCGGCGATAAATTGCCAGAGCCCCTGGGCGATCGGCTCGCTAAACATCTCCTGATCGGCATGTGGCAGATCCTGCCAGGTCAGAACACTTTCGCTCTTGTTGCCCTTTTTTATCGACTCGAATAGGCCGGCCAGTTTGTAGCGCTGCAATTTGCCCATCGGGGTGCGAGGCAAAGCGCCCGGGCAGAGCATAATCGCCGTCAATCGCTTATAGCGAGGCAATGGCACTGAGCGCTCATCGACGGCGTCGTGCATCAAGCGCGCCACGTCACCGCCGCCCTGCATGGCGATCTGGCTCAGGTCAGGCACGCTGATGCCGACTAGCTTGCTCCGCCTTTGCAGGATTGCTATTTCTTTGATCAGCGGATTTTGCATATAGTGCGCTTCGAGCAATTCGGGATCGATTTTTTCTCCGGATTCGCCGACTATCAGCGCCGAAATGCGCCCGATTACGTGCAGGCGACCATTTTTGAAATAGCCGCTGTCTCCGGTTTTGAACCAGCCCTCCGCCGTAAAAGCCTGGGCCGTTTTTTCGGGTAGGTTTCGATATCCTTTAAAGATTCCTGGACCGCGGGCGAGGATTTCTCCAGGTTCTGTGTCTTTGTCCACCGGTTTGAGATGTGCTGTTGCGGCGTCGTGCGGCCGCTGTCCATCGATCTTGACCCAGGTACCGGGCAGGACGCAGCCGACGCTGTCGATGTCGTGTTCCCCCGGTAGTTTGAGGGCGAGGAGCGGTGATGTCTCGGTGAGGCCGTAGCCGATGGCGATATCCCAACCGAGCCCTTCCAGGCTGCGAGCCAGCGAACCCTCGAGAGCGGCGCCGCCGCAGGCGAGAATGCGCAGCTTGGGCCCGATTTGATCATGGACGCGGGCAAAGAGCTTGCGTCCCAGGCGCAGACCGGTCAGTCTGCGCACGGCGCTGCTGCCGGCGAGCAGGAGGCTGAAGGCCAACCCGGCACCGGGAGTTGCGTTAGCTCTGTCCTTGATGGAATTGAGCATTGTATTGTAGAGCTTGGGTACACCGACGATTGCCGTTACTTCAGCTGCTTTGATGGCGCGGCTGAGCTGAGGTCCGGTGAGAGATTCGGGGATAACGACGGGGAGATGCAGGCGCAGGGGCAGCAGCATTTCGACGACGAAAGGATAAATGTGATGGAGCGGCAAAGGTGCAAGCAGGCGATCGCTTTCTCGCAAGATGTGAGTGTCGACGATAGCGCTTATTTGATAGAGGAGATTAGCGTGGCTGAGCGGTACGCCCTTGGGTGCGCCCATCGTGCCAGAGGTGTAGAAGAGGGCGGCAATGTCTTCTGCTTGCAGATGAGGCCAGATCATCGTGTCTTCGATGCAGAGGTGCTGCCATGATTCGTGCCCCTCGTCTTCATCGAGCAAAACGAGCTCGGTAGCTTTGCCGAGCAGCAGCGGTCTGATCCGGTTGGATTGAGCGATGACTGTGCAAAATAGCTTCGCCTCGACATCGGTGAGGATGTCGCGCAAATTGGCGTCGTCAATCTGCACGTCGAGGGGGACGACGATACCACCGAGGCCGATTGTCGCCAGGGCGGCGATTACCCATTCAGCGCTTGGTGGCGCTTGTAGTACCACCCGGTCGCCCGGGCCGATGCCTCTTTGGCGCAGGCCGCAGGCCAGTTTCCTGATCTGTTTGGCGAGGCTGTAATAGGACCAGGTCTGACTGTCTTCCTTGCGGAATTGCACTATGGCCGACCGATCGCGCCCGGCAGCGAGGGCGGCGATTATCGAGAGCAAATTGGCAGAATTGTCCTGAGTGATCATGGCCTGACGCTGGCGCCCTGCTTCAGAGCCAGATCTTCGAGGCCGTTTGTCGGAATTGGTTTCATTGTTTTTGAGGCCGACTGCCGCGTCGCAAAAAAGAGCACGGCCAGGCAGGCGAGGATGATGATAATGGTCAGATAAATTGGAATCGGGTGCCCTGGATGTTTATGAATCGATTGCATGGTTTTTCCCTCCGGCAATTAACTGTGCTGCTGTGCGTCGAGCTTGATGTCGGCCATCCGCAAGGCCTTTAAGATTTGGCCAATCAAGATGGTCAGTTGGCCGATGAAGTGCCGCCGGCATCCGTTCAGTGTGCCGTTTTTTGCGAAGACGTCAGCAGTTTTGGAGTGTTTTCGGTGGGTTTGGCCTGACGTATTTTGATGATTTCCACCGAGCAGGGCGCCTGATTGACTACCGCCGCCGCGACGCTGCCGATGCCCTGTTTGCGCGCGCCGGTGTCGCCATGCGATCCCAATATAATCAAATGAGCTTTGTGTTCGGTGGCCGCTTTAAAAATGGCCTCGGCCGCGCCGCTCTCACAGACGCTGCCAGTGATGACATTGTCGGGTAAGCGTTTTTTTAAATCACTTATACGTTGGTTGAGGATTAACTCACCCTCGTGCAAGAATTGCTTTTCGGCATCCCAGTTGTGGCATGATTCTATGCAGGTCACTATATAGAAGCAAGTATTTTTGCTCCAGGTGCGTTCACCCACCTCATGTAAGACTTCATCGGCACTTCGCGAACTATCAACAGCGATAATAATATTCATGGTAATCACCTCGTATACTGTATTCTTCACCTACTGGTGGTCAGATAGCCTCATCCAAAAGGATTAGTGTGGTTGCTGCTATAGTCGACCCTAAGGTCCATATCGGCGTCCCTGCCCGGTGTTATTCTCGGCTCACAGCCTTCCCGTCGGAAAACAATATGAAATTAGCAGTCAGGCCGATTCTCTTTATCTCTTCTGCTCTCAGTTTGGCCTTTTTTTGCGGTGTGCCCCGGGCCTACGCCGGGTCGCCCGCTGCCACCTCTTCGAGCGCGGAAAGTCTGCAGGGCAAAAAACTCTTCGTCGCCAATAGCTGTGTTAATTGTCATTCGGTGAGCGGCCACGGCGGTTGTCTGGCGCCACCTTTAGACGGCATTGGCGAAAGACGCGGCAAGGCCTTCATCATGGCCCGCATCACCGACGATAAATGGGCTCGCGAAGCTTTCATCAAATTTCACCCCAGTCCCGAATTGCTCGAACATCCTCGCCTGCCAGCGGAAAAGACTCGCGCCATCGTCGCTTATTTGATGACTATACCTGATGCTCCTCCGGGCTTTAAAATCCGCGGTCACGCTAAGGCTAAGTCCGCCTCGAGCAGCGATGAGCCTCTCAATCTCAAGCTTTCCTTGCCGCAGCAAGAGAAGCCCCTTGTGCTGACGAAAGCGATGGAGCATGACGCTGTCCTCGGCAAGGCTCTGTTTTATGACCGCGGCTGCAGCGCCTGTCACTCTATCGGCGGCCTCGGCGGTCACTTTGCACCGGCCCTCGATGGCGTCGGAGCGCGTCTCGGACGCAAGCATGTCGCCGGGCATATTACCGGCGCCGAATTTACGCCCAACAATTCCGAGCTCGAAGATCAAGACAGCGGCAAGGTCATGCCCCCATCCAATCTCACCGATAAAGAGATCGATCAGATCTCGACCTTTTTGATGACCGTACCGGCGGCTGCCAGCAAATAGGGCGATTTTGGCCTTTGCCAGCATTTGAGCGGATCCGTTCGACCGTACTGAGGTTTTGCGCATTCGCTGTGAATAAGGAGTAAGATGGGATTAATGGCATGTGCAATTGCTTAATTGCGCATGTATCTATAAAGTTCGGTGATACTTATGAATAATGATCTTCTTGCATCCAATTCCAACACGGCGTCGGGGAATCTGAATCGGTTGGCGCATGACGTTTCGCCTTCAGTACGCAGACATGTCGCGGAAAATCCGCACACGACTATAGCTACCTTGCTTGATCTGATCCACGATGCAGACAGCACGGTGCGTTACAGCACTTTCGGAAATCCCCATTTGCCGGAAGGAGCAGTTGAAAGTTTGGCGCGCGATTCGGATCCTGATGTTCGCTATCGGCTTGCGTCGGACAGTAATGTGCCTCTACACATCCTCAATCATCTGGCACAGGATGAAAATCCCTATGTCGCTTTTCGAGCAAAAACCACTCTGCGCAGATTACTTGGGACCAGCTAGGACAGCTTCGCCCCGCTCGAGGCCGGACTCTACGTTTTTGCCAACTTTAATCCTATTTCTGATTTGAGCCATAAGCTCGTAACTCAGCATGCGCCACTCCGACATAGCTGTCGGCGCAGCCGTAGTAAAATCTGTAGCCGCCGCGTTGTTTGTCTTTGACTACGCCTTCGACAAACACCACATTTGGTGCTTGATAGACGTCCTTAGACGCGTTGTGTTTTTCCCAGTCTGTCTCCGGCTCGAAGAGCGGCTCTTGCGCCCTGGCCAAAAGCTTGGCTGGGTCTTTTTTGTCAAAGAGAGCCCAACCGGTGCGATAGGCGAGTTTGTCGTCGGCGCCGTTATAGACGAGCAAGATGCCATCCTTTGTGAGGAGAGTATGCGGCCCGGGCTCGACGACGCGACTGTCGAACATGCCGGAGCGGTGTGCCAGTACCGGTTTCTCGGTAGCGTCTTGCCAGGTGATGCCGTCAATGGATTTGGCCAGGCCGATCTGGTCGTGCGCGCCTTCGGCATCGCCCATGTAGTACATCCAGAAATGGCCGTCGATCTTGAGCGGCCGGCCGTCATCGTCGGTGACCATGGCCCCGGATTTTGTCCAGTGCACGTTCCAGTTGCCCTTATTGGCGGGCATTATAATCGAGCTGTGCTGCCAGTGGCCGAGGCCTTCGATGCCGTCAGCGCTGCGGGCGGTTGCTGGCGATTTCTTGTTTTTATAGCCGACCAGCTGGGCGGCATCCCTGGCTTTGCTGTAAGCGGTGGCGGTTAAAAACCAGTTGTGGCGATCGAGGGGATCTCGGCACAATCTGGGGTCTTCGACGCCGTCAGCATCTTCGGCCGCTTCGGCATATTTAGAAGCTTCGCCCGGGGCTGGGGACAGTACCGGATTATCCTCGGCGATAAATCTTATACCGTCCTTACTGCGGGCAAGGCCGACCCGCGAGACGCCTTTATTGTCCTGGCCTCGATAAAGCAAAACGGTATCGCCGTTTTCCAGCAAAGCAGCGGTCGGGTTAAAAGCGCCCGCTTGATCAAATTTTCCGACGCGCGGTTTGAGCACAGGCTGATCCGCCAGGCGCTCAAATTTACTGAGCATTTGAGTGACTTTGCCTGAGTTGCCTGCGCTAGCGGCCTGATTGGATTGAGCCTGTGTGCTGAGGCTGAGAGCGAGGGTGAGGAGCAAGCTGAGTGCCACCGCGGGCGATACCGCGGCCCCGGCTGTTTCGAAACCTGATCTGGCATTCGATTGGCTAATTAACTTCAATTAGAGTTGCTTCTCGATGTCGGTGCTGATCTCTTTGGGCGTGACGTTGGACTCGAAGCGTTTGACGATCTTGCCTTTGCGATCGATCAAAAATTTTGTGAAATTCCATTTGATCGGCGCATTGCCGGTCGCACTGGTCAGGTAATGGTAGAGCGGGTCGGCCTTGTCGCCGTTGACGTCGATTTTTTCGAACATCTGGAAGTCGACGCCGTAGTTTTTATGGCAAAAGGAGGCGATTGCTTTGCTGTCGCCCGGTTCCTGACCGCCAAATTGATTGCAGGGAAAGCCGAGCACACGCAGGCCTCTGGTCGCATATTTTTTGTTCAGCTCTTCCAGGCCTTGATATTGAGGCGTAAAGCCGCATTCACTGGCCGTATTGACGATTAAAACGACGTCGCCTTTATATTTGTCCAGGGCAATTTCCTGGCCGTCCAGGGCTCGGGCTTTAAATTTGTAGAAATCAGCCGTGCTTTTTTGCGCTGCTGTTTTGAGGGCAAGCTTCGCCGGTTTTGAATTGCCGTTTTTGTTGTCTTCGACTTTTCCGGCGGCCAGCGCCGGAGCGTTGGTCAGGACGGTTGAGGTGTTGGCGAGCAGGGCTGCCATGCTAAATAGCAATATTTGTTTATTCATGGCGATAATTTTTGCACAGTTCGAGGGCATTTTCCGGTCCGGGGTAGGAAATTTACGAATTGACCTGTTCGCTATCTCTAATTAGTCTGGACTTGTAGACCTGCAATAACGAGCGTCACTATTTTGGCCGAGCAATTCACCTCAGCATCATTGCCTGATCTATCGCGGCCGGGGCGCGGGCCGGAAGAAGGGCGCCCGGAAGCTGACCACGAGAGCAGTACCGGTGGTGAAAGCGGCGCCTGGGCCAGTGTTTCGCAATCGCTCTGGCAGGCCCCAGCCACTAGCGAACTCTCTTTTATGCAACGTCAGGGAGCGGCGCAACCCCAGGCTGACATCGATAAGATCAAAGGCGAAATTGAGCGGGGTGCCCACGATCCCGAACAGTCACTGCTTGACGCCGCCAAAAACAATCGTGTGGTTGGTATCGGTGACATTCACGGACCGCTCGGACCGCACATGGCTCTACTCGCCGAGGAAATGCCCAAGCTTAAGGCTGCCGGCGTCACTCATCTGGCCGTGGAAATTCCGGCCATTTTTCAGCAGCACATTGATAGCTGGCAACCGGCTGATAAGGCCTTTTTGCGTGATCGTCTCAAAGACAAGGACAGCATCATCGATGTCATTGATTCGGCTAAAAAAGCCGGCGTTGCCGTGGTCGGCGTCGATGAGTTTTACAATGCCAATGGTGAAATGCTGGCCAGCCGCGATCGCACCATGGCCAAAAATATCGAGAAGATTTTGCAGGATCCGCAAGCCAAAGTCGCCTTTTTCGCCGGTGGTGAACACCTGCAAGATGGCTTCCGCACCGATTCGTTTGGTCCTTCGGCGGTGGACCTGTTGCGTCATAAAAATATCCCGGTCTCGACATTTTTCCAGCAGCTCTCGAGCTCGGAAGACTCACTGATGCCGATTGCCCGCGACCTGACCGCGTCCGTCAGTATCAACAAGGCTGACGTCCCGAGCATTGCTTCCTTGAAAACCGCCGCCAAGACGACTTATGATAAATGGGACAATGTCATCTTTTATCCGATCCACGATCACATGCAGGGTGTGGAAGCCGAGCTCAAACAAGTCGGCAAGGATCCCGGCGGCGAGCTGACGCGGGCCGTTGCCGCCAACAAAGTCTTGCTCCTCGGCGAAATGACCCAGGCCGAGCCGGAACAGTTGCGTAGCCCTCAGCGCGCTCTCGTCAGTGATTTGATGCCGGATCTTAAATAGGCCGGTCTGAGCGACCTGGCTATCGATATCCCTCCGGGCTATCAAACATCGCTCGATGATTTTAGCAAGACCGGAAAACTGAGCGGTCCTCTGCCGGATGCTTATAGTCGAGACGATTTCCAGGCCGTACTCGACGCCGCTCGCGCCTCCGGCCTCAAGCTGCACGCTATCGGTCTGCAAAACGAAAGCGTGACGCCCCCGGCTGATATTATTGAAAAACTCACCTCCGCCTCTGCTGAAATTGCCAATAGTGACGCGAAGGCAAAAGTCCTTGTCTTGTGCCGTGAAGAAAAAATTGCCCATTTCAAAGACGAGCAGGGACAATCGGTCGATGTGGTCAGCAGGCTGAAGAGTCGCGGCGTCTCCAGCGAGGCCTATGCCGGCTTTTCGCAGGATTTTACCGATTGGACGCTTGGCCTGGTGACCGGAGTCACACCCCGGCCCCTCACCTTTGACCCGGCCAAAACCAGCCTGCTTCGCGACGTGCCAAATACCGTTGGTATGCCGATGAAAATGTTTGACAATGTGATCGTTTACCCCAGCCCCTGACCTGAGCTCGCTCTACCGCTTTTTGGTTGTCACATGCTGCATAATTGTGGTGAGACGATAGAGGAGCGCGCATGCTAGCTGGTAAAAAAGTTCTGGTGACCGGATGTGCGGGCTTCCTCGGCCCCTGGGTCTGCGAGCTCCTGCTCGAGCAAGGTATCGGTGTCGTCGGCCTCGACCGGGTTTATCCGGCCGGCTCGCGTATTCACGCCCTGGCCGATCGGGTCCGTTTAAAAGAAGTCGATATCGAAAATTTTGACGCCTGCCGGCGTCTGATCGAGGATGAAGAGATCAATGTCATATTTCATCTGGCCGCCCAGGCCATCGTCGGTCTGGCTAACGACAATCCCATTCCTACTTTCGCTTCCAATATCATGGGCACCTGGAATGTTATGGAGGCCGCTCGTATGGCCCGAAAATCAGGACAGGCCATCGATGCCATTGTCGTCGCATCCTCAGACAAGGCATACGGCGATCAAGAAAACCTTCCTTATTTAGAGGATGCGCCGATGCAGGGACGCTTCCCCTACGATGTCTCCAAAAGCTGCACTGATCTGATTGCCCGCTCTTACTTTCACTCTTACGGGATGCCTGTCTGCATCACCCGTTGCGGCAATCTTTATGGCGGTGGCGACTTGCATTTGAGCCGCATCGTGCCCGGCACCATCCTCGCTCTTCTCGCCGGCCATGCGCCATTGATCCGCTCGGACGGTTCACCGGTGCGCGACTATATCTATGTCCAGGACGCCGCCAGTGCTGCCGTCGCCATCGCCACCCGCATGGTTGGAGACACCTCGGTCCACGGACAGGCTTTTAACATAAGTAATGATGCGCCGGTCTCGGTACTGGCAATCGTGCGCAAAATTGCCGCGATGATGGGACGCGAGGATCTGGCGCCGGTAATCGAAGGCCGGGCCAGTCGTGAAATCCAGGCCCAATATCTTAGCTCCGAGCGTATCCGTGCCCTGCTTGGCTGGGCGCCGGAATTTGAGCTCGAGGATGGTCTCGGCCGCGCCATTGCCTGGTACACCCGCTGGTATGCCGACAGCTCGGCCTCAGGATACAAACATAGTGCTCCTTCGGCTTGAGCTGAGCTTTCACGACTTTTTCACTTGCTTAAACCTATTTTAAATGCCTCACCCCCCACCTGAACAGTTTCCCCACTGTTAGACATGAGGCCTTTTCTAATGAGCAATGAAGTCAATCACGCTAATGACTCGACTGTAGCTGCGACAGGCAAGCCGGACGATGTCGCCGGTAAGCTGCTGGCGGACGCTACTCCTGCGGCCGCGCCGGCCGGTGCCGATGCGAAGCCGACTGCCGCGCCTCTGGCAATCGATAATGGTCAGGCTCCTGTGATTACCGACAAAGGCATTCCGGTCGACCTGTTCCCGGCCTCGCGCAGCGAGATTTCTCCTGCCACCGCCCCTGAAGCCGGTGTGGGCAAAGATGCCGTGGCCGCTCCTGCCCAGGCCGATGCTCCGGCTGTTAAAGGCGACAGACTCGCTCCCGCTGCTGCCACCAGTCCTTTTGGTCAGCTTGAAATAACCGATACTTTTAAAGCCGTTGGCGATGATAAGCCGCTTTCGCCGAACATGACCGAAGCCCGTCGCATCGAAGATCAATATCGTGGCCGTTACAGCGAAAACGACAAGGCGATGAAAGCGGTCGGCTCGGTGATCGGTGCAAACAACCCTGATATCAATGGCGATATCACCAAAGATTCTCTCGATAAGGCCCTCGCCAACGCCAAGACAGCCGCTCCTGATGATGCGCGTTACGGAAAGGATTTCCAGGCCGGTGCCCAGTATCTCAAAGACAATTGGAACGATTTGAGCATCAGTCCCTACAAAGCAATGGACGGATCGATCAATCAAAAATCGGCCGAGGACGGCACCAGTCGCATGACCGGCGAGCAGGATGCACTGGCCAAGCGTATTTTGGCTACCGAAATGAATGCCGTCAATCGTGAGAAAGCGCAGGCTGCATCCCCCGGCGCTGATGCGAAGCCGAGCGAGCCGCAGGCTCCCGCCCTCGAGCCGAAAGAGGCAATCATCGATCAATCGCGTACTCGTCTCGGTGAAGGACCTTATCAGGTCGCCGCTCGTGTACTCGGCTCTGACGGCAAAGCACTGAACGACAAACAACTCAAAGAATTAACCGAAGCCTTCAAGCAAAGCTATGAAGAACAGCGCAAACAGCATCCGGAAATGCATGACTTGATGGGTCTCAAAGTCGGTCACGAATTCATCACCAAAGAAAACATCAGTGGCGTTTTGAGCAAGATCTCGGATCCCGCCCTCAAGGAGCGCCTCACCGCTATCGCCGGACAAGATACGGCCTTTAAGCCGCCTGTGATTACGCCGATCCCGCATCGACCGACTGCCGCGCACCAGACTGAGCACCCCGTGCACCATCAGCCCAAACCCAGCTATCCTCCTCTGCCTCCGGCGCGCCCTGCCAATTTCCCGGCTCACGGTCGCAGTTAGCGAAAAAGCAAAAATCAGCAGTGAAAAATTCCCATCTCCAGGCCGGAGGTGGGAATTTTCTTACGGTCTTATTTTGATGCCTGTGAGTATTTTTCTGGCTGGCTTTTTCTTGCTGTTCAATGGTGATATCACGACTTATTCACGCTTTGAGACTTAATAATGTAGCTGAGAGCAACCCCCCTCTTCGCCCCGGATTTTTTTACTATGGCAATAGACCATCATTTCGAGTCGCCTCAGCCAAATCAGGCTGCCGAAAACACTACGTTCAAAGGTGCCGAGCAGGGCGCTAATCATGCTTTTCAGTCCGAGGTGCAGAAGAGCGCTGTCGGCGATCAAAAACCGGCTCAAATTCAAGTCGCCTCGCTAGGCCTGCCCAATGTCAGTTTTTTCGATTCTTCTAAAAATAGTTTTGACTTGCCAAAGGGTGCCGCTGATTTGCCGTCAAAAGGTCATGACCCGGCCAGCGCTAAGATCGATAATGTGCCCGGCGCCGAAGGCCCGCGCATCGGTGATGATCTGAAGGGTCGCATTGTCAAAGCAATTGGTACGAACGAGGGCGATCTCACCCACATTACTAGAAATGACGCCGGGCATGGTATCAGTGTCGGTATCAGGCAGTGGAATCAGAAGCGCGGCGAATTGCCCGATTTGCTCAAATCAATGCACGATAAAAATCCGGAAAAATTTGACAGCACATTCGGTCCGTATGCCAAAAACCTACAGCATGAAAGCTACGTGCGCCGCGCCAACATGGCTCACAATCCCGATTTGATGAAACGTATGGGTAAAGCACTGGCCGATC
>JAGXAB010000112.1 GCA_018971775.1 Cyanobacteria bacterium REEB67
GGAGGAATTATCATTCAGTCGGCACGCAAGCTTCAAGCCATCGTATGACAACAACGAACATCATGACAGCCTCGCAAAGTGCCCGAGAGGATGTTACATGATTCACGTATGTTCCGCTTTGTTTAGTCGCAAAGTCGGGAAATTGTCGGGACGATGTTTTCCAAAGTCCCGAAAGGCTTGGGCGGTAAGAGACTCGAACTCCTAACCCCCTCGGTGTAAACGAGGTGCTCCACCATTGAGCTAACCGCCCGGACGAATACTCAGTCTATCATGGTCCCCAGATGAGACAAGGGCCTCGGCCATCGATTGAAACAGTTTCTAAACCAGATTTAGGCTGCCGAGGCGACTTTTGGCCTTCAATGAAATTCTGACAACTGACGCCGCCAGCGATCACCTGATATCCTTTACTTTGTGAGCCCGCTCAGGCGGACGGCTGCACAAGACCGGCCCATTCAAGCTTCAAGCGCCAATCCTCCAACAGTCCTTGTATATAAGAACAACTCAAAGCATGCCCGACCATTCAAAAGATCACAGCCATTCCCACGCCCCCGGGCACAGTCACAGCCATGGCGCCGGCAATACCTCGACGCTGGCGGCGCTGCAAAATGTCCGCATGACCAAGGGCTGCAAAAAAGTCCTGCAATATCTCGAGCGCAGCCAGGATTTGACTTCTGCCCAGGACATCCACGGCATGATGCGCGGCGAAGACGATAGCGCTCCGGGCCTGACCACTGTTTACCGTTCGCTCGAATCCCTGGTAGGCATGGGTCTGGTCCAGGCAGTCGACCTCGGCGACGGCGAGCGCCGCTATGAGCTTATCCCCCCGGGCGAGCACCACCACCACCTCGTTTGCCAGGAATGCCAGAAGAGCGTCCACCTGGATGAATGTTTGATCGAGCAATTCGAAGACAGCATCCGCGCCAGCCATGGCTTCCAGATTCGCAGCCATGTGCTCGAAATCTTTGGTATCTGCAAGGATTGCAGCGCCGCCCAGAGCAAGAAATAGCCAGAATTAGCCGCGGCGCCTTTTTCCTCGGCCTCTTCCTTAAACAAATCTTCTTAAGCCGGCCGTTACACAAGCGCTGTCCTTAACCCGACCTTTACCCACTTGGCAAGATACTGTAGTTCGATTCCTGTTGGAGAGACCTATGGCAGCCCTGTTCTTCTACTCAATTGTTGCGACCGTCGGCATTGTTTTCCTCCTTGCCGTAGCTCATGACGAATTGACGGGTATTACACACAAGATCGTCGACCTGCTGCACTAAGAGTGGATTCTTAGAGCAGCCGTCCGCCCCTACTCGGACGCGCCCTCGGCAATCGCGGCATCCCGTGCCCTTACTAGAACATCTGCCATAGGTCGTCCACTGGCCTTCCAAAATCCATTGTTCCGTTATTGTTCTGTGCAATTTCTTGACTGTATGACTTGAACAAAAAAGTCAGACAGTAGACACTATGTCCATGGGCATAGATTCATATCCAATCGGCGCGGCATTAATCACTCTCGTCACGGCCCTGTCCGTGGGCGGTTTGCTCGTTGTCCGCAAGCGCTGCAGGCCGGACGAGCTGCGAAAATGTCATGAAGTCGGCGGTTATCTTCTCTCCGTCATCGGCACCATGTACGCGGTTTTGCTTGGCCTGGTCGTCGTCGATTCGATGACAAAATTTCAGCAAGCACGCAATGTCGTTGAAGCCGAGGCCAATTGTCTAGCTGATGTCTTCATGCTTTCCGAGCGCTTTCCGGCGGCAAAAGCAAAGAAAGTGCAGGAACTCTGCAATTTTTACTGCAATCAGCTGATCGAAAAAGAATGGCCGGCCATGACCAAAGGTCACATCGCTCTGCCGGCTCGCCGTGCCGCTATACGCCTCATCCATGAAGTGACTGATTTCGAGCCGACCACCGAAAACGAAAAAGCAATTTATCCGCTGCTCGTGCAAGAAGCCTGCCAGCTCTGGGACAATCGTCGCGCTCGCACCAATATTGCCCAGTACGGTGTGCCCAACATCGAGTGGACGGTGCTGATCATCGGCGGAGTCGTCACAGTTGTTTTCACATATTTTTTCGGCCTGGAGAGTCTTGGAGCTCAAATAGTGATGACCTCTATGGTATCGCTATTGATATCACTCAATTTATATCTGGTCGTGCTTTTCGGTGCGCCATTTTCGGGTGATTTATCGGTCGGCGAAGGAGCCTTTAAGGTCGACAAGCTAATTTTCGAAAACCAGCTCGGTTATCGCCACGACCTCGATCTGGACAATAGTTTATTCATGCATCCGGATCCGCATAAAAAGGCGCAAGAAATCACGCAGCTGAATACGGACCGGAAAAAAATAGAAAATATCGACGGAGCCGCTACTACCTATCGCAAGTAACGGCGTCTTTTTGAAACTCTACGCGCTGCAGATATTTAGCCAGCTCTTCTTCGTAATTGAGATCGTTGGTGCGCGGTTTGAAAAGCTGGGTCGGCGTGATGCGCGTGAAGAAATTGGCGACGACACGGTTGAGATCGTGGAAGAGATATTTCCACATCAACCACTTCTCTTTTTTGCGCAGGCGGCCGACCATGCGTATACGTGAGCCGGATGAAATCGCGTCTTCGCACTCTCCGACGATTGGACGATTGATGTGACGACCGGCCAGTGTGCTGTCGCGCATCAAGGCGAGATAGCCGACCGACATATCGCGCCCCTGGGCGATTTGATTGAGTTCTTTCGTGCGAGCGGCCTGGCGCTCGTTGCGCGCTCCGTCCAATTCGATAACGGCATTTTTCAAAATGCCTTTGCCGATTTTCGGATCGGTAGCTCTCATCAATGCTCGTGGTGCCATCTGGTATACCTCAGAGATATGCGCGCCGTATGCAACAGTAGACCGCAGTAGTAGCGCCATTTCAGGTCCGGTTCATTATGCCTGACAAGTTTCAAAGACACAACACTAATTTTGGTCACCATTATCAAGGAGCTAGCTTATTAAAATTTGCTCAAATCTCGCGCAACCCTTGCGACGAGCTGTTAAGGGCAAAGGTTCCATTAACAGCAATGACAAGAGCATAGCTGTTAGAATTAATCTCATTGGTCAGATAATCAATGAAACGGGCCACACCACCGCTTTGCAACCGAGGACAACTGTATATGTTCGCCAACAAAATTTCTCCCGCTCTGTGCGTGCTCAGTGCACTGGCGATGAGTGTCAGCGGTCCTCTGTCCGCCCTCGCCGATGATGCAGTCGAAAAGCCGACCGGTCCGGTCGTCGAGCAAAAAACTCTCGAGACCAAAACAACTTTTATCGAGCCATCAACAGATGCCACTACCAGCATTACCAGCACCACAGGTGCCACAAGCGACAAAGCTAAGACCAGCCACGGACGGCCGCGCATCGGCCTGGCCCTCGGTGGCGGCGGCGCGCGCGGAGCCGCTCACATCGGCGTATTAAAAGTATTGATCGCCGAAGGTATTCCTATCGATATGATCGCCGGCACCAGCATCGGTGCCATCGTCGGCGGTCTCTATGCCTCCGGCGTGCCGATGAGCGTGCTCGAAGAAAACTTCGCCGATGCGCGTTTGATGAAAAATTTCATGACCGTGCCGCTCACCTTCCGCATCATCGTCGCACCAATAATGGTGCTGCCCAGATTGGTCGGACACAAAGCCTATGACGGGCTCTATAAAGGTGTGAAATTCCGCAATTTCTGCAATAAACTGGCCCCCGAAGGCAAACGCACGATCGAGAGCCTGGACAAACCTTTTGCCGCCATAAGCTTGAGCTTGTTGGACGGCAAAGAACACATGCTCACAAAAGGTGATCTCGGCACCGCTCTCCAGGCCAGTTCTGCTGTACCCGGTCTGCGTAAACCAGTGGAAATCGACGACAATCTCTTCGTCGATGGCGGCGTGCTCGCCAATGTGCCGGTCGAATATGCCCGTAAGCTCGGCGCTGATTTCATCATCGCCGTCAACATCGACGAAAAAGTCGAGCTGGCCGAGAAGAAGGAATTTCTCGGAGCGGGCAGTGTCGCCCGCCGCATGATCAAACTCGAGCTCAACGGTCTCGACCAGCCACAATGCATCGGCGCCGATATCATCATCCATCCCGACACCGACGGCATCTCGCTTGTTTCACGCAAAAAGAGCGACGGCATCAAAGGTATCAAGGCCGGCGAGGCAGCAGCCCGCGCCGCTCTCCCCGAAATTAAACGTAAGCTTGCCTCTTTGGGTGTTTTGAGCCTTAATAAGTAGGTAGACGTTAAGGGGCTCGAAAGAGCGTGAGCGACGGTAGCACACAAGATGATCAAGAACCGGTTTGGCCTGGGCAGCAGCCCGCGTCTCAGCCGCGACGGCGGCCCGGTCGGGCGCCGCAGCAGCCGGTTCCGGGCCAACCTGTAGACAATAGCCGTACGGCTGACCCGGCTCAAACTCAAAGTCACGCTCGCTCCCAAGATCCAGCCCCGAGTGGAGAGTATCCAGGGCAAGAAGCTGGCGGCGCAGGCGAAGACGCCCCCCGGCTGTCTTTTCCAGATGCCGCACCGGCGCTGCAATTGCCTTCCAAGCCCAAAAATATCAATCGACCCAATTTGCAGATTGGCGGTCAACGCGACCAGGGTCAGGGTCAAGGTCAAGGTCAGGGTCAAGGTCAGGGGCAGAACCAGGGTCAGGGTCAGGGTCAAGGTCAAGGTCAGGGTCAGGGTCAGGGGCAGAACCAGGGAGAATTGCAGCCGCCCGAATATCCCGAACATCCGGGCTATCGCCGCTATCCGCAACAGTCTCAGCCGCAACCGGGCTATCCCGGTCAAGTGACTTCGCCGGCGGTCCAGCCTGGCCAATTTGCCGGACAGCCACAGAAACAATATCCGCAGCCGGGACAATACTCGCAACAGATTCAGCCGCAAGCGGGACCGCAGCCGAGTTCTCAGGCACAACCTCAGGCACAACCTCAGGCACAACCTCAGGCACAACCTCAGGCACAACCTCAGGCACAACCTCAGGCACAACCTCAGACACAACCTCCGGCTCAGCCGGGAGCAGAAAATGCCCAGTTCTTGCAACAGAGCCAGCACTCACCCGGTCCCGCGCTGCCGCAAATTGTTAATCAACATCATCCGGCCAATACTCAGCCTTTTTCCAGCGTCGATCTAAATGTCGGCTTGCCCAATCTCGACAACTATCTGGGCAATGACACACTGACGCAAAATCCGACCGCAAAACCAGCCGCGCCGGTGATTGGCTCGGCCAGCGCCAAACCGGACTGGACGCAGCCGCAGTGGCCGGGCAGCAAAGGTATTGCCGATGGTCACGGCTCTCAGGCCCGCCCGCTCTATCACAGCGGCAATGAAGCACCACCAGCCCTTTTACCGATGCCGCAGGCGCCTTATAGCAAAGCACCGCCGACCACCGGTCAGGTCTTGCGCAATCTATTTTCTCCACAACAGACGGGCTTTCCGCTGGCATCAAACCAGGTCAATCAGGGTCTGAAAAGTCAGTTGCCCTTTACGATCAAGCGCGATTTGGCGCTGGCCAAGCAGCTCTTCGGCGATCAGATCGGCAAGGCCGGCGCCAGGCACGAATACAAGCAAACCGAATTTGTACCGAAGGCGCCAACGATCAAGCGTCCGGCCGTCGATCCGGATAGACCGTGGACGCCGGTACCGGCAGCGCAATTTGATTTTTTCTCGGAAGAAGAGGAGTTGAGGGCGCAGGCCAACGCCAGATTGCAGATGCAACAGAGCCAGCCGACGCAGCCGGAGCCTCAGTTTCCACGCGGCTTCACGAGCGCCACGCAGACTGACCTGACCGCCGTTCCCGATCCAGCCGAATTACCCGATCCTCGCTTTGCACCTTTTCAAAATGAATTGCTCAAGGACATCGCTCGCCAGGACCGGCTGGTTAACTACGCCGAAGATCCGATTCCAGAGGAAAGGCGCGAACGCGGAGCGGCGGCACTGCGGGCTTTAGGCCGCAATTCCGACAAGTTTTATGATAATCAGCAGGGTGACGAAAACGAAGCCGATCGACCGGCGCCACAGATTCGTCTGACCAGCCACGACCTCTTTGGTTTGATCACTTACTATTTTATTGTCACCAAAGAAGTGTTGATGACATCCAGAGCCTTCTTCGCCAATATGTCCATGGTGGGCGGCCTGAACGATCCGCTCCTCTATCTTGCCTTTACGTCGTTGATGGGCGGTTTGCTGATGGGCATCGCCAAGATGAACATTTTTACGATGTTATTGACGATAATTTTCACCTTCGCAGGCACCGCCATTGGTGCGGCAATCAGTCAGCTCGTTTTTAAAAAATTTGGCGGTGAAGGCAAATTTGAGCAGACCTTCAATGTGCTGGCTTACAGTAAGGCGACATTTATTTTTGCCTGGGTCAGCCTTGGGCCGTTTCCTTTAGGATACATCGCCGCCACGATATTTGGTGCTTATCTCAATTACCTTGGATTGACGCGTGTGCACAGGCTGTCGCAATCGACGACGTGGACAATCATCGGCATCATGGCCGGCCTGCCGATGCTGATCAAACTCTTCGTCTGGAAATAGAATCTGTATAGAGACTGGTCTGATTCAAAATCAGAGCGTTTCTTTTCTATGCTTGTAATAAGCGGCACAGGTGCCCTCGGCCGACACCATGGTGGCACCAAGCGGGCTGTCCGGTTTACAGGATTTGCCGAACGCGGGGCAGTCGGTTGGCCTGGCCAGACCGCGCCAGATCAAGTGCGAGATGCAACCGGTTTCTTCTGAGGGATGACAGATGATCGGAGCAAAGACTTTGAGAGCGTCATGATTTTCGAAGGCTTTTTTGAGGCGATAACCGCCATTGGTGACAGTACCGATGCCGCGCCAATCGCGGTCGCAGGGCTCGAAAACTTCGTTTATCAGAGCGCGCGCTTCCGGATTTCCGGCCCGACTGGCACCGCGCTTGTATTGATTTTCGACGCCGACTTTACCGGCTTCGAGCATGGAGACGCATTTTTGAATGCCTTCCAAAATATCGACTGGCTCAAAACCGGTGATCACAACCGGTACGTTTTGTTTCTGGGCGAGCTGCTCGTATTCGTCAAAGCCGGTCAGACTGGCGACTTGCCCTGGTCCGAGCAGGGCATTGACGACATTTTCCTGGTTGGACAATATCTTCGAGCAGACCGTTGGTATCTGGGCGTGGTAGGAAAGCAGGAAGAAATTGGCGATGCCGAGGCGACGCGCCTGCCAGACGGCGAGGGCATCATTTTGCATGGTTGTTTCAAAACCAACGTTGAAAAATACGACTTTTTTGTCAGCATTTGAGCGGGCCACGTTGATGCAATCGAGCGCCGAGTAGACGACGCGGACATCGGCACCGCAGGCTTTTACTTCGAGTAAGTCGCAGACCGAGCCGGGGATGCGCAGAAGTTCGGCTGAGGCGCAAAAAATCACACCCGGATCCTGGGCGATGTTGATCGCTCGATCAAAAATTTGCACTGGCACCGATGCCACGGGACAGCCGGGACCGTGTGCAATTGTCAGCTCAGGCGGCAGTATTTCGAAAAGGTTGTATTCGAGGAGCACCTGCGTCTGATCGCCGCAAACTTCCATGATCGTCCAGGGGCGCGTCATACTAGCGGCAATCTTACGCGCCAGGCGCTCGAACAGCCTGGGGTCGCGGGAATCGTCAGTGTTAAAGGATTTCGCCCCAAACATCTAGGCTGTCACACTCCAGAGAAACGCAGCAAGATTTATATTTGCTAAATTACCCTAGACAAGGCTTTTCAAGTTGATGTTTGTCGTCTTGTAACTGTTAGTTGCAAGTTTGAAACATCTTGACATCACTCGCGGTGCCAGTTCTCCATCATTCTCTCGGTATGGCGAGCTTCCGTCCCACCTTTTCAAGGCGCTTCAGACCTTCGACATCGGTCATGATCAAGAGCTTGTCTCCTACTTCCAACACATTAGTCGGAGCAGGGTTCCAGTCCACGGTGCCGTCATTTTTCTCCTGACAGAGCACCGTCACTTCGTACTTATTGCGCAGCTCATCGATTGGAGCGCCTACCATAGCCGTGTTGGGCTCGATCAAGAGTTGCATGGCATTGATTACCGTGCCACCAAATTCGAAACTATCTAAAATGTCACCGGAAATCGCCGCCTGGGCAAAAAGACGCGCCGAACGCGCCGAGCTGCTGTAGGCGCCCTCGATGCCCATAAAATTTTGCACCTTCTTGGCCAGCTTTTGATCAAACATGCGGATCACGACACGGATGTTGGGATTGAGCTCGCGGGCGGTGAGGGCAGCTTCGAGGTTGGCCAGATCGTTGTCGGTGACGGCGATTATCGCCTTGGCTTTGAGGACCGAGGCTTGCTCGAGAATGTTAGCGTCGCGAACATCGCCAAAGAGCACCGGCACTTCGTAACTCGCCACTTCAGAGACGAAACGCGCTTCCTGATTAGTCTCGATTGCCACCACATCTTCGCTAAACTGGCGCAAATGCTGCACCACTCTCACACCGACATTGCCAAGTCCGCAGACGATGACGTGATTTTCCATGGTTGTCGCGATCATTTTTTGCCATTCCTTCGAGTAGCGCTTGTGTTGAAAGAGCAAATTGCCCAGGTGCACCACGCCCTCGGCAATGGTCACCAGTCCTAATATCGGCAGCAGAAAAAAGAGCGGTGAGAGGCGCAAGTCATCTACATAGGTGAGAGGGCTTTCGAAAAAAATCATCAAAAGTACGTAGTAGGCGGCCTGAGTAAGGCTTAGCTTGCCACCAGACACCAGGGCTTGCGGGTAAAGAAAATAGAAGAGCGAAGTCGAGAGCGTGAAGGCCAGGACAGCGCAAACTAGAAAGCCCCGAAACTCAACAAAGAGCACGCGGAGCAGCAAGAGAAAGCGTTTGCCTTTCTTGGTTACTGCGCTGTAATTAATGGGCATGCTCACAGGCTAAGTATAACCGGAGGTCCTTGTAAGTTTGCTGTAAGGAAGCGTGCGTGCTAGTATTGCTTTAAAGCCAATTAAGCTTATTATGTATTGAAGTGGCCCCGCAATCTATATGCTTTGTTCATAAAGCTCTCACACGGCCCTCACGTTCATAGATTTCAATAGAAGTAAGAGTAGCGCTCAAAACCTGGCATCCCCCGATAAGCACCGCCAGTGGTAGCACCGCTAAGTGTATAAATGAAAAAAACCATCAATTTTTTCGGTTATTCCGGTACGCCTGCATCTAGCCCGATAACCGATCGTTTTGCTCGAACCGCCTCGGCGGTGACCCTCTCTCTGGCTCTGGCCCTGACGGTCCTCGGGCTGGCGCTTCCCGTTGCCGCCGTCGAACCGACGGTAAGCGATACCGGCACACTGGTGCCGTCAATCAGCGGCGAGACAATTTCATCGGACATATCAAATTTTGAAGTCGTCTCCCAGGGACTCTGGCGTGGCGCTCAGCCCTCGCACCAGGCAATCAACAAGCTGGCCCAGAGCGGCGTCAAGACGATTATAGACTTGCGTTATGCCGGTTCGGGTTGCTCAGACGAAGCACAGGTGGCAAAAACACTGGGCATCAATTACGTCAATATACCGCTCGGTTTCGAGCATCCTTCGATGATCAATATCGCCAGGTTTCTGGCGATCGTGGCAAAACCAGCCAATCAACCTGTTTTCGTCCACTGTCGACAGGGCGCCGACCGCACCGGCACACTGGTTGGCATCTTCCGCATCATGCATGATCACTGGACTTTTACTGAAGCCTACAACGAGATGCGCCTGCACCACTTCAAGCCGTGGCTGGCCAATATGAAAGGTCTGGTGGCACGTTGCGAAGGCAATACCAAGCTTTCCAAAGAGCTGACCGAAATGGCCAATAAACTACAGGAAGCGGACGATTCGCCCAGAGCGAAAGTATCTCTCAAGACCACGGCCCAGGCTATCTATTAACCGGAAAATCAAGAAGCGAGTCAATCTGGCTGCGACTATTTCGGCCCGGTCTCAGTCCTTGGCTTTGATGTCGTTCCAGAGCGTTTGCTCGTCGTAGCTGTCGTCGGGATCGGTGGCGATCGTAAACTCTTTGATCGTCGAATTGCGGCGATTGCGATCGAGGTTTTTCATACCGGGATCGAGGTCATAGAGTCGGTAAAGCGGATCGAGCGAACTCTTCATGATCGAGAGGATGTTGGAGACTTCTCCGCCGATCAAATTGAAGGCCGCCTTGGCTTGAGGCGTCGAGGCATGCGTATCGATGTCATCGGCCAAACGCACCAGACGGTCTGTCTCTTTGACCAGCTTGGTGAGAAGCTGGAGGACCGAGATGTCCCTGGTATTGTTGGCCGTATTATCGGAAGAATCGCTAGACATTTTGCTACCTGTTGGATATGTCTATTAATTTACAGCAAATTGCCCGGCCTCATTCCAAAATCCCATGCCTTGACAGGTCAAAATTGACGCTCGTCACCTTGCAGCCGGGGAAACTAGTCTAAAATCATCAAACAGACGAACCAAACCAACCGGGATTAGAACGCATGCCGCTCCTGGAAATTCACAACTTAGCAACCGCCTTCCCCACGGAGATTGGCTCGGCCAGAGCCGTGGACGATGTCAACCTGTCGGTGGATAAAGGCAAAGTGCTTGGCATCGTCGGTGAATCGGGCTGCGGCAAATCGATCACATCGCTGTCGATTTTGCGTCTGGTGCCACCGCCCGGCAAAATCGTCGGCGGCAAAATCCTCCTCGACGGCGTCAATCTTCTGGAATTGAGCGAAGCGCAGATGCGCTCGATTCGCGGCAATAAAATCGCCCTCATTCCCCAGGATCCGATGACCTCGCTCAATCCGGTCTATACGGTCGGCGCTCAGATCATGGAAGCGATCGCGTTGCACCAGAAAGTCTCGAAACAGCAGGCCAGGCAAAAAGCAATCGAAGTACTCGACCGCGTGCGCATCCCGGAAGCGCGTACCCGCGTCGACGACTATCCACATCAATTTAGTGGTGGCATGCGCCAGCGCGTCATGATCGCCATGGCCCTCGCCTGCGAGCCGGCCCTGCTCATTGCCGACGAACCGACCACCGCCCTTGACGTGACGGTGCAGGCGCAAATTCTTGATCTGCTGCGCGAGATTCAAAAAGATCAGGGCACGGCCATCGTTTTGATCACGCACGATCTAGGCGTTGTCGCCGAGATGTGCGATACGGTCGCCGTCATGTACGCCGGATCGGTTGTGGAATACGCCACAGTGCGCGAACTTTTTGCCAATCCCAAGCATCCTTATACGGTAGGACTGCTGAACAGCATCCCCCGGCCCGGCACGGATAGACTGACGGCCATCGAAGGACAACCCCCTTCGCTGACAAAATTACCGCCCGGCTGCCGCTTCGCCAATCGCTGTCCAATCAAGGTCGAGCGCTGCGATCAATCGATACCGCCCCTCGAAGAAAAAACCAAAGGCCATGTGGCAAAATGCTTTTTAGTGGAAGCAGGGACGGAAGCAGAAGCAGCAGTAAAGTAAAAGCCTAAAGTTAAGAAGGAAACATGACCGTGCTAAGCAATGTTCGCGTACCGACAACAGCTCAAATCCGCGCTCTCGAAGCGGCCTGGATCAAGTCAGCGAATAGTGCGGCGGACCACGGCAAAGGGGCACCGGCTCTCAACTGGGGTCAGGTTTTGATGGAAAATGCCGGCCGCGGCGCTGCCTTTGTCGCTCTGGCACTCTGGGACGAACATGCCGGCCAGATAGGCAAAATCAGCGTCGTTTGCGGCAAGGGCAATAACGGCGGTGACGGTCTTGTCGTAGCGCGGTATCTGAGCATCTGGGGTCTGCCGGTGACCTGCTTCATTTTGGCCAACGCTCCTGCCAGCGCTGGCGAGAGCGTCATGTCCAGCGCTGAATCAGAGACAAATCTGCGCCTTTTGCAAAAAACGCAAAGTGAAATTATCTATCTCGAAGATAGCGAAGTCTACGAGGATGTTTTAAGCGCGGCCCTCGATCAAAGCATAGTTATCGTCGACGCCATCTTCGGCACCGGTTTGAACCGTGCCATCGAAGGTGCGGCCAGAGTAGCGATCGAAGCGATCAATAACAGCTTCAAACCAGTGCTGGCCATCGACATAGCCTCGGGTATCAACAGCGATAGCGGTCAGGTCATGGGCGCGGCGGTGAGAGCCACCAGAACGGTTACTTTTGGTTATCTCAAACCGGGCCAGTTGCAGCATCCGGGCAGCTCGCAGAGCGGCGATCTGCATCTCGTCGACATCGGTCTGCCTGATTTTGATTTTCTAGAAAAATCAGACGAAAATGCAGGCGCAAAACCAGAACAAAAACCAGAACAAAAAGAAGCGCACATCTACGTCACCACCTGTGGTGCGGTGCAAGCGGTCCTGCCGCATCGTCCGAACAATTCCAACAAAGGTACCTTCGGCAATCTGCTCACGGTCGCCGGCTCGCTCGGCATGTCGGGCTCGGGCATCATGTGCGCTCACAGCGCCCTGCGTACCGGCGCCGGCCTGAGCTACGTGGCCACGGCCCGATCGCTGATCGCCAGTTTGCCGGCCGAAGAGCTCGTCTATAAACCCCTATCCGAAACAACCGCTCAATCGATCAGTAAGGAAGCCCTCAAAGAAGTGACCACACTTCTGGAGACGGTATCAGCGGTGGTGCTGGGACCGGGACTTTCACAAAATCCCGACACGGTCAGTTTTGTCCTCGACCTGCTCGATCTGATAGACAAACCCTGTGTCCTCGACGCCGATGCTCTCAATGCCATTTCTCAAAACACTGCTTCGCTCGGCAAGCCGGCCAACAATTTCGTCATGACGCCGCATCCCAAAGAACTCTCGCGCCTGACCGGCAAGAGCGTCGCCGAGATTTCGGCGGATCGCGTCGGAGCATGTCTTGCTGCGGCCCGTAGCTTCGACTGCGTCGTCGTCTTGAAGGGCGCCCATACCGTAGTCGCCAGCCCGGACGGCGAAGTCTACATCAATCCCACCGGCAATTCGGGCATGTCCACCGCCGGTGCCGGAGACGTTCTCTCCGGTATCATCGGCGGCTTGATGGCTCAGGGTTTAAACCCTCTCAATGCCGCGGTGGCCGGCGTCTACCTGCATGGTAAGGCGGGCGACATCGCCGCCAATACTCTTGGCCAGGCGGGGCTGGTGGCCGGTGATATCAGTGCCGGCGTGCCGGTCGCTCTCACCGTCGTCAAAGCGGGCGAATTGTCGCACCTGGAACAATTGCTTTCGCATTCGGTAACCAATCTATGAGGCAGGCCAGGCAGCAAAAAAAACACCCGGCTTTTTTGGTGCTGATTCTCTCTCTTCTCATGAGCGGCTGCAACCAGCCCGAAAGCGACGAAAGCGCACCAATAGTCACGAAAAAACCGGTCAATAAACACAGACGCATCACCGCTGCCGGTGCTTCTAACGGAAGCACGACGGTTAGTTCAGAAGGGATTTCCGAAGGCATTTCGGCCGGTCAAACAACCAGTATCGTCTCCGGCACAAATTTGAAGGGTGCTTTCGCCGGCGTTTTCAGTCCCTGGAAATACACCCGAGCCCTGCAAGAGCGCATTGCCAACAAATGGCAGATGCCGCCGGGGGCGAGCACCAAATCCGGTATCGTGGCCTTCGTCATCGATCATACGGGCAGCATCTCCGAACTGGTCGTAAAAAAGAGCTCCGGAGCCACCGATTACGACCAGAGCATGCTGCAAGCCGTCGAGCACGCCGTACCCCTGCCACCTCTCGTCGCTTCGGCTCCGCCAAAATTGAAAGTCGAATTTACCTTCGATGAAAGACTCGCTCATGGTGTGGCCAGTCAGGAAGACTGGAAAAAAATCGCCACTGAGCAGGGCCTGGCCCTGGAAAAAGATCCGATGGATTTTCAGGCCCTGACCAGACGGGGTCGGGCGCGTTTGCACCTGGGCGATATCGAAAAAGCGCTGCAAGATTATAAAGCGGTAATCATCGGATCCGAAAATAACGTCCACGCCTATCTCGAAAGAGCTAAATGCTACCTATATATAGATAATTACAAAGCGGCCCTGCTCGACTGCCAGCAATGTCAACGATTGGCCCCGGAAATGGCCAAGGGTTATACGCTTGCAGCGGCAGCCCAGCTTGGTCTTGGACATTTGCAGGAAGCATTCAAATCGCTCGACAGAGCTATCGAATTGAGCCCTAACGACGCCGAGACCTGGGCGCTCAAGGCCAATGCCGACAATCTGGCAATCAAGCACAAAGACGCCCTTGTCGATGCCGGCAAAGCAATCGAGATCGATCCCGAATACGGCAGCGCTTACGCCTATCGCGGCGATGCCTGCGAAGCGCTCAAAGATTACGACGGAGCCCTGCGTGATTATTCCAAAAATGTCGAACTCGACGCTTTCGAAAGTCAGGCTTACATCCGTCGAGCCGAGCTCTACAGCACGCTTGGTCAATACGACAAGGCGGTCATCGATGCCACCGAGGCGATACACCTGGCCCCGAAAAATGCCGAGGGCTACTATTACCGCGCCCATGCCAATGAAGAACTCGGCTTAAAAGCGCAGGCCCAAAAAGATCTGGCCAGGGCAAAACAGCTCGGCATTTAATGCTAACTTGACCACTCCAAGCAATCAGTGCGAAAAAGCACTCTCGCTAAAACTGAGTTTACCTTTGGCCGTATCCAGTACCGAGCGCACGCCGAAGGGCACGACGAAGCTCTGCGCCGATTGGCCGAAGGGCAGGTCAAAACAGCACGGCACCTGCATCGGCACCAATCGGTCCCCGGCCAGTTCCTCGAATGAGAGCATGTTAAAGGCACCACGACTGTCGCAATTTTCAAACTGGCCAAAACCGACGGCGGCGACTTGCGCCAGTTTGCCCGAAATATAGAGCGTCGTCAGCCAGCGATCCAAAATATCATGGCGCTCGGCCCGGTCTTCGAGTAATAAAACGCTGCCGGCCAGATCCGGCTCGAAGGGCGTGCCGAAGGCCGACACCAGCGAAGTCAGATTGCAGGGCAGGACCGGCCCTTCACCAAAACCGACCACCGGCGCGTAGCAAAAATCAGCGAGGAAATCAGCCCCCTTCTTCGAAGCGATGGAGAGATTTTCCATCT
>JAGXAB010000037.1 GCA_018971775.1 Cyanobacteria bacterium REEB67
GAACCAGCGCGACCTCGATCGCCGCTCGGACGGTACTCGCCCCGGCGCACCCGACCAAATCGAGGACAAGAAAAACAATAAGGCCGACGACAGCAAATAAACGCGCTCGAGGCCGGAATTTAAGCACCGGGAGACATTCAGTGGACAAGAAAAGCAAAAACCACCTAGTTTATTCCCAATCCTATCGTTCCGACCTGAGCGTTCTCGGCTCCCCTGTTTCTTTTGCTCAGGACCGCGGCTCGCGTGTACTGGAAGAGCTGGCCAGAGAATTCAGTCCCGGCAAACCAGTCGCCCACTTCAAGCCGCGCCTGGCCACTCTCAAACAGCTTCGTCTCGCTCATTGCAGTTGCTATATCGCCCGTCTGAAAAAGCCCGCCACCTGGGCCGAAACTTTCGGTCTGAGCAGCGTCCTGCCCGACAATGAAAAGACGAAAGCGACCCTGACTAAATTGCTAAGCGAATATCGCCTCAAGTCGGGGGGGACAGTGCAAGCGGCAAAGCTGGCTCTGGCCCACAGGCTGGCGGTCAATCTCGGCGCCGGCTATCACCACGCTCACCGCGACAACGGAGACGGCTTCTGCATTCTCAACGACATCGCCATCACGATCAAAGCGCTACAAGCCGAAAATTTGGTCGAGCGCGTCATGGTCGTCGATACCGATTTCCACCACGGCAACGGCACAGCCAGCATCTTCAAGGGCGACCGCTCGGTCTTCCTCCTCGATGTCTATGCCCGCGAGGCTTGGCCTTTCAAGAAGGAGACCTGTTCTCTCGCCGTGCCGATAAGCGCACACGAGGGACATCTCTATCTGGACAAATTAAAAGCAGCCCTGGACAAAGCTCTGAGCAAATTCAAACCCGATCTGGTCATCTTCGTGCAAGGCGCCGACACCTGGGAGCATGGTGTTCTCAATCGCGGCGAAGGCTTCTCTCTGCCACTGTCAACGGTGCAGGCCAAGGACGAGCTGGTCATCGATACCTTCGTCGGCCACGGCATTCCTCTGGCCATGGTTTTCGCCGGAGGCTACGGAGAGAGAGCCTGGGAAGGTCACTACCACGGCGTCAAACATCTACTCTACCGCGCCGGCATAATGACGGCACCGGCCGAATAAATCGCCGCCACCAGCCCTTGCGATAGCGGTGACCGACCTGTCAAAACGACAGCGGTCACCGCTATTTTTTTAGCAAAAGCCTCAGCATATGCCTCTTTTTGCCGCATCTTTCTTGCCGAAATTCTATTACAACTAATAGTATAAAATCGACAACAAAAAGATGAAAAAGAAGCAAGCACGAATAATCCCTATTTAGAATTATTCGTGCCTGCAATAAGAGCTCTCAGCCAGCCTTTGCGGCAGCGAAGAGTGGATTGACCGTCAGGCGCATACGCCGGCTGCGATCGAAATTAGCAACGCCATCATCAACCGTATCGAGCTGGAAGACGCCGTAAGCAAGACAGTAGGCGAGCTCCGCCGGTGTGAGTACACGTTGCAGAGTGGCCTGGAAAATTTCTTCCGACATATGAGATTGAATATCGGCTAGCTCCATAATCGGCAGAGGATGGCCAAAATCGTGAATACAGTCGTTGATAAATTCAAAACGACCGACCCAGAGCATCTGCTTGAATGACGCCATATTGATCGCACCGCCCTGATAGGAAGGGTGCACCAGGCGCCAGGTAAAGGCCCGGTTGGGACTGAGAGCCAGACCAGCCAAGAAGGCCCGCACTTCACCAGCATCGCTGCCGTAATCTTTCAGGAAAATCCTCAGCACATCGTCGCCCTCGACACGCGACCAGAGCTTGAGGTGCCCTTGCAGTGCAGACGAGCTCGGCGCATCGAGAGCAGGCTGGGTGCCTTCCACCAGGCTCACTAAAAAACGGCGCAGATCGTCAGCGGCCAGGCCGGTGGGCTCGGCGACATTTTTGCGCTCCTCGTGCCTTTGCATCTGTTCTTTCGTCCAGGCAAAAAGCAAAGAGGCGAGGGCCTCAGCAGCGGCAGTATTCGTCAGCGCCTGTGGCAGACGTTTAGCAGGCGAAAGCCTTGATTTAGTCGTCATGTATTTATCCTTTTGTCATGACTTAGCCGCAAAAAAGAGGTCGGAGCAAACATGCCGGAGGAAACTCCTGAACATCTACCCCGACCGTGTTGAACAACGTTTGCTATCAGTCTTTCGACAGCTTGCTGTTGCGTCTGCCGTAGCAGAAGTAGATCACCAGACCGATCACCATCCAGACCGCAAAACGGATCCAGGTGATGCCGGGCAGACAGCACATCAGAGCAAAGCTGGCCAGAGCGCCGAGTGCCGGTACCCAGGGAGAGCCCGGGCAGCGGAATTTGCGCGGACGATCCGGCTCGGTCTTGCGCAGGACAATGACACCGATACAGACCAGGACAAAAGCCGAGAGCGTGCCGATATTGGTCAGGATAGCCAGCTCGCTGACACTGAGCAGACCGGCGGCGACGGCGATAACGATGGCACAGATGGCAATCGAAAGGCGCGGCGTACCGTACTTCGGATTGATCGTCGAAAAAACCGCAGGCATCAAGCCGTCCTTGGCCATGCGCGTGAAAAGCCGCGATTGAGCCAGAATCGAGACGAGCAGCACCGAGGTCAGACCAGCCAGGGCGCCGGCCGAAATGAGCGGTACAGCCCACTGGTCGCCAATCAAGCTGAGCACTTTGGCCAGCGGAGCGGCTTCGCCTGTGCCACCGAGGACGGTGTAAGAAACAGCGCCGACACAGATGGCAGCAACCACAACGTAGAGCACGGTCGAGACGACCAGGCTGCCGATGATGCCCTTGGGCAGGTCGCTCTGCGGATCTTTGCACTCCTCGGCCAGAGTCGTCACACCGTCAAAGCCGATGTAAGCGAAAAAGACGACGGCGGCGCCGGTCATCATGCCCTGCCAACCCATCGGCATGAAGGGATGCAGATTGGCGACATTGATATGCCAGATGCCGAGCGCGATGAAGATGGCGATGACGACGAGCTTGATCGCCACGAAGACCGTGGTCATGCGCATCGTCTCCTTGACGCCGCGCATCAGCCAGAGGCTGAGCAGGGCGACAATGCCGACCGCCAGCAAATCAATGCTGGTCAGGTGGCGAATCACCTGCACACCTTCGAACAGACCGAAAGCGGCCATAGCAAGACCGCCCCAGAGCTGCACGGCGGGCGGGAAGCGCGAGGGCTTGCGTCCAGCAGCGTTGCGCGAAAAATAACCAGCCAGGAAGACGATACCGAATATGATACCACCAACAGCCAGGATGACATTGTCCCAGGGCACATGAGCAGGCGCTTTCGACAGGTAGACAGGCAATGTATAGCCCGCAGCAGCCATCAAGCTCTGCAAATAGCCCGACCAGCCGACGGCGACACAACTGGCCCCGACAGCGTATTCGAGCACAAGATCCCAACCGATCATCCAGGCGATCAGCTCGCCCATGGTGGCGTAGGCATAGGTGTACGCCGAGCCCGAGATTGGAATCATCGAGGAGATTTCAGCGTAGGAGAAGGCGACAATGGCGCAAGCCATGCCGGCGAGAATGAAAGACAGAATAACCGAAGGACCGGCAAAATCGTGGGCGGCGGTGCCGGTCAGGATGAAGATGCCCGTGCCGATGATGGCGGCCAGGCCGGCGACGAAAATGTCACGGGCAGTGAGCACTTTGCTCAGACTGTGACTGGTATTGGCAGCCTCGTCTTCGATTATCTGACTGACCGACTTGCGTCGGAAAAGTTCAGTCCATTTCATGAAAACCTCTCAGTTGTTGCTCTTGGAAAAGAGCGCGCCCGGTCGAATAGCATACACAACTAACGACCGGGCGCACCGCAGATCAGATCAGTCCAGCTTGGGCTTGAGAGCCTTCGCCTTTTCGTTCAGCGGCTTCCAGAGCCAGAGATTGGGCAGGGTGATATTGTCCTGCGGCCACTTGGCACCGCCGAGATAGAGCTCGGCCGGAATGTGCTCGACCGGCAGACTCTGCAGAACAGCCACCCAGGATTCCTGGCGACGATTGAGCTTGACGCCGGCCTTCTTGATGCGGGCGATGCCCTCGATCAGGGCGTTCATGTTGGCGTCCTGCACCGGGTCGGTGAAGACATAACCGGTGGCTTTGCACCACATGGCGACGTGATAGTGACTGGCCGCCACTTCCTCGAGGTCATAGCCCATCTTGGAGCAGAGCTCGGTGAAGTTGTCCTCCATGATGTCGCCGGCGTCATTGATCGGTTCCGACCACTGACCGGGAGCGCGGTTGGACTTCCAGGCCTTGGCGAAGAGCTTGAGGAAAAGCTCGGGACGGTCGCAGTAGGCGAAGGGCTGGGCGACGAACTTCTCGAGCTCCTCATCACCGCAGGCGCCGACAATAGTCGAACCGGGCAGGTAGCTGAAGAGGTAGATCTCGGCCGAAGCGCTGCCCGGGAAGAAATTACCGTTCAGCTTCTGGTCGTCGTAGGGGAAGTGCTCGAGGGCGCAATCGTTGGTGCTCTTGTGGCCGTCGTAGCGACGATCGCGCAGAGCGACCTTCCAGATCAGCTGACCCTGCTTGCGCTCGAGATTGCCGAACCAGCCCAGGACCTCGACCTTGACGCCGTCACGGCGAATGATCAAACAGCCCTTTTTGGTGGTGTAGAGCGAGTGATAGAAGGGAAAACGCACAGCGCCTTCGACACCATTGATGACGTGACCGTTCTGGTTGAAGACCTTGTCTTCGGGAATGATATTGGCCGCGGTGTCACGCAGCTCGATACGGCTGGAGACGATCGGACCGAGCAGTGCCTTGACCACGGGGGTGACCATGTACTGCCAGACCTGGGCATCGGTGATTTCGGAGATTGGCGTCTGACGAGCCAACTCTTTTGGATTGTGGCGGAGATACTTTGTCATGAGAAGGGTTCCTTGTGAATTGAGACGCTGCCTGCTTCGGTCAACACCGAGGGAGAGGCAGTCGTGTGCGACATCGACGGAGACCGTGGTGCCGACAAGTTGAGACAAAAGAGAAGCGCCGCAGAAAAAGCGGTGCTTCGCAAAGAAAGTTGTTTTCGTTAGAACAACAAGGCCCGGTGTTTTTCTTTTCCGCCTGTATTTCAGCGCGTCTGACGACGTGCAAAATTTATGCGTGCGCGACTACTACTTTCGTGGACGAAAGAAGTTGCGTGCGGTAATAGAGGCAACGGGAATGTTTTTAGATAATAGTTCTTGACAAAAGGTTAGGAGAAAGACGACACACCATATCCGCACGCGAACCGCGCAATCAAGCAAAGCCGCCGAAAAAGCGGGCTGGGCGCCGCATTCCAAGCGGTAAACTAAAACTCATAAGCAGGGGTTTCAAATAGCGGCGCTCGTTTCGAAAGTCGAACGACCCAAAGAAGCAATTAGCGGAGGTTAGCGGAACGAGCCGGAAACCGCCACAGCAGTGCCGGTCATCGCCGAGCCAATATTCCACTTTTCGTCTCTTTGGAGTAACATAGCCTCTGTGATATCCAGAGATATCCGCTTATATATTACGAACCGGGGTGAAAGCCATGAGTCAGCGCGACGGTCAACCGATATTGGTTTGGTCAGCACCATACAAATTTGAATTGAAGGCCTTCGGCGTCAATAAAGTGTTTGCCGAAGATCGCGGTGAAGTGGTGCTCGGCAAATTGAAAAAAGAGCTCGGCGAAATCGTCCAGCACATCGAGCCACGCCAGGCGACTAAAGAAGAACTGCTCATGGTGCACACGCCGGCTTACGTTGAGAGTCTCGACAAAACCGAAACCTGGCAAGAAATCCTCGAGCTGAAAGACCATGAATTTTCGCGCGAGAGTGCCACCAGAGATCTCAAAGAAATCTACGAAGATGTGAAACTGCAAACCGGTGGCACAATTAAAGCTGTCGAAATCGCGCTGAAAACCGGCCTGGCAGCCAGCCTGGGCGGCGGCTTCCATCACGCTTACGCAGAAAAAGGCACCGGTTTTTGCGGCGTCAACGACGTAGCAATCGCTATCCGTTCGGCTCAAGCAAAAGGCCTGGTCAAAAAAGTGATGATCGTCGATCTCGATTTTCATCAAGGCGACGGCAATGCTTCCGTTTTCCAGAAGGACGCAGATGTCTTCACCTTTTCCGTTCATTCGGAAGAAGGCTGGCCGGAAGAAAAAGAAACAAGCGATCTGGACATCGGTATTCTTTCAGCCGAACAACATCTCTATCTGGACAAAATAAAAGAAGGCCTCGAACTGGCAATGAGCCGCTTCCAGCCTGAGCTGGTCGTCTATCTGGCCGGCAGCGACCCCTATGAAAAGTGCGCTTTGCCCGGCAGTCATTTCATCAAACGTCCGCTCGCCGAAATGCGCAAGCGCGACGAGCTGGTAATCGACTTCTTCCAGAGCCGCAACATCCCGCTCGCCATGGTCTTCTCCGGCGGTTACGGACGAGATGTATGGGAAGTGCATTATCATGCAGTTCATTACATGCTCGAAAAAGCAGGCATAATCAAAGAAGCTGCTGTAACGGCTTAAGCGGCCGGCAATCTTTTGAAACTGCGATCTTCCGTTTATCCAGCCGAACGCAAACAACGTTTAGCGCAGATGCTTGAAGTTTTGAATAATGCGGCGGATTGAGAACTTGACTACCAGATGTAACATTGTATACAATTACGTATACACATGTGTGCCGTCGTCGAGGTAGGGGTCTTGAAAAGTTTTACCGATTATTCAAAAGACGAACAGCGAACAATAAAGGCTTTTGTTGGGGATATTGCTTTCGTCAACGAAAGAGCAAAAGCCTATGGATGCTCAGCTGCCGAGTTAATTCACAAGATGTGCGAAGAGATGCGTAAACGAAGTTATCTGGAAGAACTGGATGAATCATTTGCTCTCTTGTCCAGCGGCGACAAAAAATACCAAGAAATTTTAGATGATGAAAAAGCCTGGGACGTAACAGCCATTGATGGTCTAAACAATGCCCCTTAGAGGTGAGGTCTGGCTGGTAGATCTTGATCCGACAAAAGGGCATGAACAACGTAAAATGCGCCCTTGCGTCATAGTCAGCAACGATGCGATGAACCGCGGTCGTGGATTGAGCATAGTCATTCCGTTCACAAGCACACCCTTGATTCTCAAATCAGGAAAACTTTCGCCGTTGCAAATTGAAATTCGGCCGCCTGAAGGCGGGACTAACAAACTCAGCTACTCTCTGGCATATCAGGTCAGAACAGTCGACCACAGCAGATTCATAAAGAAGCTGGGAGCGCTTAGTGACTCGAAACTCACCGAAGTCGTTCACACTCTCCACGCTCTCACCAGTCCTTAACGATTGGGTCAAAATCTAGCGAAAGTGACAATGACATCGTATAGTTAACCCACCCCTTTAAAAACGCATTGAAATAAAAAAAGAAGCGGAGATTGGGCATAGCCAACAATCTCCGCCTCGGTAAAAATGCGAGTTCCTGATTCAAAAAATCATTCCGGCTTGACGCGACGGCGACCGTGCAGACGCACCCGCTTGAGCAGGAACATCGAACGCGAGTCGCCGGGATTGAGCACGATGAGCTGACCTTCACGGCGGGTCGGAATACCACCCGGCCAGGCGAGAGCGGCGGCCAACTCACGGAAGGCGACCTCAGGCACCTTGCGGTCGCGCAGGGCGTTGCGGCGCATGCACTCCTCCACCGGCACGTCGAGGAAGACATGCAAGGCGACGGGATAACCGTGCTCAGCGGCCATAGCGAGCGGGCCCTTGCGATGCAAGGGACTGACATTGGTATTGTCGACCAGGATGTTGCGTCCGGCCTTCATGCCTTCTTCCAGACGACTGTAGAACAGTCTGCTGACGGCGCGACCATCTCCGAGGATGGACTCGTCACCGTACAGCTCCTTGCGCAGGCTGTCCTTGTTGAGACGCAACCAGCCGGCGGCCTCGAAGGCCTCCGAGATGGTGCTCTTTCCCGATGCCGGCAAACCAATCAGCATGACCAGACGGCCGCCGCGGTTCGCGGTCAGGGTCTCGACCAGCCTGTCAGCCGAGATTTGCGAGCCCTGCAAGGCACGCAATTGCTGCGGTAAAGGCCGGGCGCGACGAGAGGGCCTGGGCGCATTTGAATTGGAACGAGGTGCATTGCGAACGACGTTTCGATTGACGTTTTCGTTCATGAGAATCAGAACTTTCTGACTGGAGCGCGGGACTCAGTGAATTTTCACTCGAAGAACTGGCCTCGAAAACTGTACCAGCAGCGATTACTTGCGGCCGCGACCACCCTTGCGCAAAGGCCGGATGGCACGACGACGCTCGGCGGCCGGAGCGGCATTGTCTGCGCTCGGACGGAAAGTGACGTCGATTTTGGCGGCGGCAGCCTTCGCTGAAAGCGGCTTATAGAGCCACAAACAGCAATCGCTGATATTGTCCTGCGGCCAGAGCAGATTGGCGTCTCCCATCTGGAAGACGGCCGGGATTTTCTCAGCCGGACGCAGACTGTTGACGACACAAGCCCAGGATTGCTGCGAACGGGTGAGCGGATGACCACTGGCGCGGATCTTGTCGAGACCGGCGGCAAATCTAGCCATTACATTCGCCTGTTCGAGATCGGCCAGCAAGAAGCCATCACTGATCGCCCACTTAGCGACGTGATAGTGGCTGGCAGCCATTTCCAGGATGTCGTATCCGTACTTGCGCGCCAGAAATTCGAAGCCGAGCTGGGTAAACTTAGCCACATCCGGTATTGGTGCGGAAAATTGACCGGGGGCTCGCTTGGTCTGCAAGGCGCGCTGGAAGAGGCCGAGAAATTTATCAGCGTCGCCGATGAAGCGAAACGGATTGGCCACGAAGGCATCAAACTCGGCATCACCAGAAGCATCAGCAACACGCGAACCGGGCAGGAAGCCATAGATGGACAGCTCGACCGAGCTCATCTGCTTTGACAGGGGCTTGTGGTAATCGGGATTGTCGTAGGTGTACTCGAGCAAACAACAATCGTTGGCTCGGGCCGTGCCGTCGTAACGCCGATCGCGCAGGGCAGCCTTGAAAATCAATTCGGCCCTTTCGCGTTCGACATCGCCAAACCAGCAGAACACTTCGAACTTGACGCCATCACGCTTGAAGACAACGGCGCCGTTGACGGTCTTCCAGAGGGTGTGAGAGTAGGGGTAGCGCACGCGCGGCTTACCGTCTGGCCCTTTGATGTCGTGATGATTGAGATTGGAAACTTCATCGCCTTTGAAGCGACCGGCAATGGTGTCGAGGATCTGTGCAGGTTCTTTCACCTTCACTTCACCGAGGAGACCTTTGACCGTGGGAGTAACGAGGTGGTTCCAGATTTCGTCATCGCTGACGCGAGCAATTGGCGTTACACCCAGCTGCTCCACGATCTGGTCGGGTTCTTGTTGCAAGATATTAGACATAGCGGTGCCCTTCAGTTATGTTTTTTGACACGCTACGTAGTGAGCCGTAAGCCACTAGCAGCCTCAAACAAAACGCAGTTAAAGACAGGTCTCGAAAATAGCCCGGGCCAGACAAGCAAACGACAGACCAGACAAATCGCGCGCCAGGGCTCACCGCAAAGAAGCAGTTGACGCGGGCTCGAAATGGCGGAAGTTAAATAGCTTGGCTTAGGACGAGGGTTCTTTTGGAGAAAGAGAAAGATTTTGATCTCAAGAGTATGGAAAAGCTCTCTCTACTAGCAATATTCATGACAACTTATTTCTATAGGAAATTCAGCCCTTTTACTAAGGCCAAAAGCGGGCTGCCAAGGAGCAACAGCTCACGCGAAGCGAAGAGGCCGCGAGGCAAAGATTGTCAAGCGTCACTGATCGCAAACAGGGTTTCGTTTGTGCCGAGTCGGGACAATCGCAGACACGCACAGCAAGAGCACCTTGGCAACCAGACTTTCACGATGTTGCGTGAAGTAAAATGTCAAACAGCGAGACATGTCAAGCATTAAGCAATTCGATCAGGTCTGCGAGCTCTGCATCTTGCAGACCGCAGTGGGCAAGCGTCCGCCCCTGCGAGCGCAGGTCGTAACCGACCACGGCTGAAGCGAGATCAATCACACTGTCGAGCACGGGCATAGCGATCGACGCTTTGCGACCGAGCTCAGAAATAAGCACGAGTTGTTCGCCAACGTAGCGCGAAAGAACTTCCTGAGCCAATCCGTAAGTCCAGGTTAATCCACCGAACCAGGATGCGCTTGCAGCCGAGACCGCTTCTGCCAGCATTTCCGTAGCGGTGCGCGGTTGATCCGATTTGATCGGCTTGAAATCGGAATTGGCGCGGGCTTCCTCTCGCAGGATGCGCGTGAAATCGACGACTGAAGCCTTATACACAAAGGTGAGTTTAGAAAGCTCGCGCTCTATTTCAGCCAGGGTACCGAGATTGGAGCGATTGAGTAAGTCGGCAAGATTGCCCAGGCGCTCGATGCGACCGCCGAGGAGAGCGCTCAAAACAAGTACTGGCCTGACCATGGCGTCCACATCAAAAAGTCCACGCTCGAGCAGGTTGGATGAAGGCAAAAGTCCGGGGGAAAGTGCCGAAGCAAGCGGCATGGCTCTCCTGGTCTCGTTACGCGAACGACCGGATATATTGACACGGCGACGCAGGCCGCGCAAGGCCAGACCGTCTCCAGATCTTTCGGCATGGTCGAAAAGATCGTCGAGTTCGACGATATTGACGATCAAATCCGGCCGATGCTGACGAAGACAAAAATCAAATTGAAAGGCTCCGAAAAGCGGGGTGCCAACGAGGGCAATCATCATACCATCGTAGAGAAAAGCGGCAATTTTAGCGGTGACTGCACCGTAAGCAGTGGCAGGGCAAGATAAGATAATCTGACTGACACCTTCCAGACTTTCACTCGGCTCGAAGCTCTTGCCGATTACGCGTGTGCCGGAATCGGGCAGATAGGCGCTATTCACCGTCTGACCGGAGGGTCTACTCTGACCGATAATGACCTTATCGATGGTGGCCAGTAAAGAGCTAAATTCAATATGGGGCGGGACAACCCCGCCTAAAAGCTTGATGGTCGGGGGGTTAGAACCATTTGCTGAAGTGACGTCTGTGGTATGCGCACTGTAAAGCGCAGATAAAGCAAAAGTTTCGATGCCATCACCGATGATGCAAAGGTCAGCCGCTGCTGTCCCCAGCGACCCCGCTTGCAAATGGCTTACTAAGCCGGTTTGAACAGTCTGCCTCATGGCCGAGTCCTGTCCTCCCGTCGATCACCCAGCTCTGGTAAAAATTAAATGACTAATGCCACCAGAGACTGCACAAGTCTAGTAACAACGACCACAGAAGACAAGACCTTCCGGCAAGGTTTAACCTGAATTGTAATCTCTCCTCAAAACGCCGCCATTTAATGTATAAATAAGCCGGTGTCCGGGGCTTTCGCCGCCATTTAATGTTAAGGACAAGCACAATCTATCGTAATTTTTGAGGAAGCAAAAGGTAAAAATGGCCCAGATTTACTACGAAAGCGACGCGGATTTAGCGATACTGCACGAGCAAACCATAGCCGTCATTGGCTTTGGCAATCAAGGCCGCGCCCATGCTCTCAATCTGCGCGACAGCGGCCTGAAAGTAATCGTCGGGGCAAGGTCAGGCGGCCCGGCCACCCACCAGGCGAAATGTGACGGCTTCAATACCCACGAAATAGCCGAGGCGGCAAGGCTGGCCGATATTCTGGCCATTATGCTGCCGGATGAACATGTTCCTTATGTGTTTGAAAAGGACATACAAAAAGAACTGCAAAACGGTACAGCAAAAACACTTGTCTTTGCCCATGGTTTTGTCGTAGCCAACAAAACAATTAAATTGCCGGCTGACGCCGACGTTCTCCTCGTGGCACCGACCGGGCCAGGACGCCAGGTGCGCTCGCTTTATCTCGAAGGAGCCGGACTGCCGGCTTTGATCGCCGTCGAACAGGATGTGTCAAAACATGGGCTGCAAAAAGCCCTGGCCTACGCCCACGGCATAGGTTGCACAAGGGCCGGGGCGATTAAAACAACCTTCCAGGAAGAGACGATCACCGATCTTTTCTGCGAACAGGCCGTACTGTGCGGCGGCATGCCGGAGCTGATCAAGGCCAGTTTCAACACCCTGGTCGAGAGCGGCTACCAGCCGGAGCTGGCCTATATATCCTGCTTAAAGGAAGTAAAACTGATCGCCGATTTACTCTTTACGCATGGCCTCGACGGCATGCGCAGCGCCATCTCGAACACGGCAAAATATGGTTCGGTGGTAGCCGGACCGGCGATCATCAACGAAGGCGCTAAACGCAAGCTCAAGGAAGTGCTCGTCAACATCGAGAGCGGCGCCTTTGCGCGCAGCTTCATGCAAGAAGCGGAAAATGGTTCACCGCACACGCGTGAGTTTGTCGCCGCCGAAAAGAGCTCCAAAATGGTGCGCACCGGACGCACACTTAAAACAGTGCTGCGCTTCTAGTTATTCATTGGCGACAGAGTTAGAACAAACCGGCTTTTTTCTTCTTGAGCAGCTGCATGATCGGGATGGTGACACTGACCGGGAAATTCGTCCCGGGCACGGTTGTCGTCGTTTCCATCACCAGCTGCTTACTCTCGTCACGCTTCAAGATCATCGTGCCTTTGATTGGCACCACCGGCTTGCCCAGCGGCGTGTTGAAACGCAGTGAAAACCCTTCATTGATATTGCAGCGCAAACCACTCTGCTCTTTATCGACGAGGGCGGCAAAATGGATGCGTTTGCCGATACAAACCGCTTCGATGTCGACGAAGGGTGCCACCGGTTGTTTATAAGGCAGTTCGTTTTCCGCCTTCATCTGGATGTCCACTTCGATTTCATGCGGCAATTTAGGAATGATAATAAAAGAAACCACGCCGGTCAGATCACGGATCAGCTCACTAATTAGATCAACGGCGCTCTTAACGCTTTCCTTGCCCATCCGACCGAGCTCGCCCAGGGACTGCCAGGCCCCTCCGAGGGTCTGCTGCGCCATTTTTAGTTGATCGGGACCGATCAGCTCCTGCAGACGGTCCATCTCCTGGGAGAGCATGCGTCCGAGCGCTGCGGCATCTGGATTGCGGTCTTTGCCCGACATTCAGTGATCCTCGATCCAAAACGATAATAAGTGCTGACATGCCTATTGTCCCACTGTTTAAGGAAGTCGGCTCGAAAATTAGCCTAGTCGCAATCTATCAAAAGTTTTTTTTTGGCCAAGGCGTCCAGAAATCCCGGCAAGCGTATAGACATGCACACGACGCAGAAAACCGATTCGAGGCCCAGCATGTTTACCAGTAGCGAAAATTTCGATATCGCCGACCTGAAGCGCTCTTCAGTAAAAATGAAAGGCGCCCTCCAGGCCGAATGGCAGGAAGTCATTAAAGCCGGCTCGTCAGCCAGCGAAGGTAATGTCGAATTGACCGGACTCGAGCTCGTCGACGATCAAAGTCGCGCCTTCTTACCACGCATCGACCTCAGCCTCATGCTCAAGGGCAACAGTGGCAGCGCCGGCTACAGCTATGTGCCAAGCCTCTCCAATCTGCAAGGACAGAGCGCTCCGCTCGCCTTCAACCCGCTTTCGATCAGCCAGATGGCCTGCTAAGTCGATATCAGTCAATCAATAAATCAGCCGCGCACGACGACATTGTCGATCAAACGCACCTCACCGAGCTTGGCAGCCACGAGGACGACAAAGGGCAGGACAAATCGATCCAGGGGCTCGAGCGTGGTGGCATGGCAAACACTCAAATATTGCAGTTCTACTTCGAGCTCAGCGGCTCTAGCCTCGTCGCCGAGGCGCTTTTTAGCCGACTGCAGAGCATCGGCCAGCTCCACTCCAGCCAGCGAGGCTTCGACGACCGAAAGCAGAGAGGTGTGCAAGACCGGGGCGAGCTGGCGCTTTTCGACGTCGAGATAAGCATTGCGTGAGCTCATCGCCAGACCATCGGCTTCGCGTACTGTCTGCACCGGCACAATTTCGACCGGTAGATTTAGATCGCGACAGAGCGCCTCGATGACCAGTAATTGTTGATAGTCTTTTTCGCCAAAATAGGCCCGGTGCGGCTGCACGAGGGTGAAAAGTTTGAGCACGATCGTAGCCACGCCGCGAAAAAAAGTCGGCCTAAAAGCGCCCTCGAGCGTATCGTTCAGGGGTGAGGGCGGTAATACGCTGACAATGCCGTCGCGACCGTGCGGATACATTTCCGCTTCGCTCGGATAAAAGACGCAATCGACGCCGGCCTCGGTCAACAGCGCCAGGTCACGCTCGAAAGTACGCGGATATTTGGAAAAGTCCTCGGTCGGTGCAAACTGATAAGGGTTTACAAAAATCGACACAAGCACTTTATCGCAGCTCGCTCTGGCCCGTCTTACTAGCTCGAGATGGCCGTCGTGTAAGGCCCCCATCGTCGGCACGAAGCCCAGAGTCGGCACGCCGCCGGCCGCAGCATCCTGGCCATCATGCAACCAGGGACTGTTCAGAGCGACACGCCATTCTTTAAGCTTGGACAGGCTGTCGGCGATGTATGGCACGGGGTGATTCCTCTATTACTAGTCAAGCGAGACGACAGGGCGACGCAGGCATATTTTACAGCTCCGCCAAAAGACTGCCATAATTAGCCGACATCCAACTGAGGCGCACATGTCCGTTAGCTCTGAACGTCAGGCACGACCAATCTCGAGACTAATGGCCGGTCTTACCAGTCTCAGCCTCTCACTAATACAAATCGGCTCGCTGGCTGCAAGTGCTTCTCTTATGGGATTGACCAGCGCTCAGACAGCAGCAGCGGCAAATAACGGTCACGTATCACAGACGAGTCAGACAGGTAATGGCGCAGGCAATAGCGACCTGAGCGATCTGCTACCAGCCCGGGCCGACCACACGAGCCCAGAGGCGCGCGGCCTCGCCGAAAAAATTCTCAATGCCATGGGCGGCTTCAAAAACTTTAAGGAGTTTAACGATCTCCCTTGTCGTGCCCGCGGCAAGATCGTCCAGACATCATCGATTTCAAGCGTCGTCAATAGCTTCGACTGCGACATCCTGGTCAAACGCGAAAAACAACGCATCACGATCAAGTTTTTAGGTCAGCCCCTGACCACCGTTTACGACGGCAAAGACTGCTGGACAGAGCAAGGCGACTCGATTTTACCCTCCGACAAGGAAACGGCCAGACGCATCGAAGAGGACATCCAGCACGGCTTTTTGCTGCTCGAGTCGGTTAACACTCCGGGCACGATCATGCAAGTCGGCAAGTCGGCACCGATCGAAGGCAAGGATTGCGACGCTCTTGTGGTCTGGGCCGCCGACGGCCTGCCGACAACATTTTACGCCGACAAAGAAAAGCACATCATCGCCGCATCAAGCTATCCCGGCGTCGATCTCGAGCAAGGCTTAAAGATAGAAAAAAGCTATCACTACTCTGACTACCGGCCAATCGCAAAAACGATTCAGCCCTTCAAAGTGCTGGAATTTAGCGGCAACAAAAAGGTCTCGGAGACGATAATCGACTCTGTTACCGCCGACGAAAAAATAAATGACGCCACTTTTTCGATGCCCAAAGAAATCGTGCCGGCAAGACTACTGGCCGGTCCGGTCACTGTGCCTTTCGAATACGCCTCCAATGAAATTATCATCGTGGCCACCGTCCATGGTGCCAGGGAAGGTGACGCCACCGATCAAGCCGCTAAAGAATTGCGCTTTATCGTCGACACCGGCGCCACCCAGAGCATCCTCGACAAGACGACGGCCCGTGCCCTCGGCACGCTCAAGGCGTCCAATCTTGCCATGACTACCGGCGCAGGCTCGATCCAGACGGAAGCAATCACAATCGACAAACTTTCACTGGGTGAGCTGGCCTTGAACAACATTCCCTTTGCCACCGCCGACCTTTCAACCTTTGGCGGCGCCCAGAGCACACGTCCGGCCGGCCTGCTCGGCGCCAATATTTTGAAGCGCTTTTTGATCACCATCGATTACGAAAATCAAAAAATCACCTTCGCCGATCCGACCAGAGTGCAGATTCCGGAAGGAGCAATGGTGGTGAAAACTTCACCCAGTCTAGGTATGGCCGGGATGGCGGTCGAAGGCAAATTGGACGGCAGTGAAAAAGTAACATTTCTGATTGACACCGGCGCCGCCTTCAACAATGTCTCCGAGTCGAAAGTCAAATCGCTGCTGGCGGGCCCCCTGGCCAACGTAGGCATGCTCAAGGGCCTGGACGGCAAAGTTGTAAAAACTTCGTCGGCCCGGTTCAAATACCTCGACCTCGACGGCTTGCGCATCGAGAAGCCAGTCTTTTCCGTAGCACCGCAAGCGGTGGCAGGCCAACTGACTACCGGTATCATCCATTCGAAAGATCTGGCCATCCTGGGCAATCCAATCCTTTCGCATTACACAGTCAGTTTCGATTACCGCGGGCAGCGCTTGATTTTCAGCCAGAGCAAAACGCAAAAGGCGGCGGAAGAATTTGAAAAGCAACTGGCGGCAATCAAACTGGACTGGCTTAAGACAAATAATGCCACAGCCGCTGCCGGTGAGCTTACCACCCTGGCCGACCAGGCTCACAATCACGACTTGCCGGCCATGGAAGCGGTCTTGAGAGCGGAACTGGCACTGGCTCTCTGCCAGAAGAATGGCGGTTCTTTCACCCCGGACAAGCTCTTTGCACCAATCAAACCAGAAGACCTCGTCGCCGAAAGCGGCGAAGCGGCCCGCGCTAAAAACACACCGCCGCCGAGCGAAAAGATGTTTGCCGACTCAGAAGCGCAGCTGCTCACCGCGTACAATCTGGCCGGCCGCTGCAAGGATAAAACAATCGAAGGGCGCGTGCTCGCCGCCTGGGGTCTGATGTATGCCAGTCAGGACACCGATATAACCTATTTAAATTCGGCCAAGCAAAAGCTTGGCAAGGCAGTCACCCTGGCGCCGGCCGATGCCGATGTCCTGGCTTCTTCCGGCTATTTCCTCAGCCGCCTCGAATCTTTCAAACCAAATCGTGAAGCAAATGCTGCTTTCAACAGCGCTCGCAAAACGTCACAAACAGCAGCCCAGTCTGCGGCGAAATCTGGCACTATCGCCGCTAAACAGACAAAATCCAGAACTTCGGCCAATCAGCCGCCTGTTGCCAAAGTAGAAGGGGACAAGACGATCTTCACTTTCAAAAGTCCAAGAGACGTCGGTAAATGGCTGGTAGATCAAATCGTCGATCAGGCGATTATGGTCGATCCGGGCAACTGGCTGGCGCTCTGGACGAAATACGAACGCGTCAAAAATCAGGGCAAAGACAGTGACATGAAGGCGATTGCCGGACAATTGAAACACTACTATCCAGGTATCAATATCAATTCTTATTTGCGCTAAGGCCGACTGAGCAAGAAGCGGATCACTCGTTTGTCGCCTGATGCGCGATGAAAGGCAGTGCACCAACGGCTTCGCCTTCGACCTCGAGAACGACCTGATAAAGTCCTGCCTTTTCCAGGGTGAGGCCGGAAAAGGCAGTGATGATTTTGTGCGGCGTGTGCTTGTTTGCCAGCGGCTCGACATGGACCAGAGGCGAGCCGGCAATCACACCGCCCTGTTCGTCCTCGATCCGAAACTGATAGGCAAACTCCTGCGTGGTACCGCTCAGCTGTGCGAAAGCATAAACCAGTGGTATAACAGCAGGGAAAGCAGCAGCCATGATGCCGCTGTAGATGTTGATACAGGAAATGGCATCACGACGCAGAACGTCTTGCAAAACACGTTCGCACAAAACAATGCCCAACAAGCGCGGTCTTTCTTCGTTTTGTACGGTGCTTTTAGTTTGTTCAGACATCGATGACCTTTCCGCTCTCCAAAATGACCCTATCCTAAGCCCGCGGGAGCAGGAGAAAAATTATACTAGAGTGGAAGAGCGGATTAGAGACTTAGCAGAGGCACGCCAGAGCCTGACAGCGCACGGAGGTTGATGAAAAAATGCTTGACCCCGAAAGGCTCACCTATGCCCAGTGGTTCTGGATTGTCTTTGCCATGGTGCTGGCCGTAATGTTCGCCTGTCGCTGCATAGATCTCAATTATGACGAGGAGCCACTGGTCGATGACCGGGCGCAGGATTCTCGCGCCGCCGGCAACGGTCAGAGCACCGCTACCGGCTTCAGCCAGCCCTTCGACCAGTACAATACGCAGCCCTCGCGCTAACTGGTAGTAGCACGCAAAAAGAGCACCGCCGAGCGCCAAGCGGGACTATTTCCACTGCCAGCATCGGCACTTAGCGCGAGCGGCGGCAAATGCAGAGCACCAAGAGAGCGCCCCCTTGACATCAAATGTTTCCAAGAAGGTTGCGGAAACAAACTTTCAGCCAGGCTTGCCAAGCGGCGACAAAAACAACCCCCGCAATGATCGCGCCACGATACCAAGAGACGCTTGGCGAGAAGAAGTTACATGTTTGACTTCGCGCTCTTATTTCTCCTAGGTTCCATGGGTTCTCTTTCTTTCCACAATAAATTCTGACTCTCTAAATTCAAGCAAATACACCCTTCCAGCAATTCGGCCGCCTCCTTCACCGGAGACAGTTTCGCAGCGCTCAAGGGTGGCTTTGCATTTTCTGTAACCACTTTCCGTATCAGGAAGGACTCATCATGCCTAACAAAAAACCAGCAGTTCTGGGTGTCACGGGTGCGATCGGTTCCGGCAAGTCTCTGGTGGGCAAAATGCTCCTCGAACTTGGTCTGCCGGTAATCGACACCGACCACCTCGCTCACGAGCTGCTCAACTCTCCCAACCCGGCCTATGACAAAGTAGTGGCCCGTTTCGGTGCGAATATCGTCACCACCCCCGGTGGCCCGATCGACCGCAAGCTGCTCGGAAGCTATGTCTTCAAATACGAGCGTGCTCGCGCTGAACTGGAAGCGATCATGCATCCAGCCATCGCCGCCCTGCAAGCCGAACGCATCGCCGCGCTCTCTGACCATGACCTCGTCGTCGTGCTCGTGCCTCTGCTCTTCGAAGCCGGCTCGCAGCACAAATATGACTACATCTGGTGCGTGACCATCAACCGCGAAGTGCAGATGGCTCGACTGGAGCTTCGCGATAAGGCCAGCCGCGAACAAATCCTCCAGCGCATCAACGCGCAGTGGCCACAAGAGCAGAAAGCATTGCTCTCCGACGCCGTCATCGACAACTCTTTCACCAAGGAAGATACGCTCGGGCAGGTCGTCAAACAGCTGGCCGCCACGCGCACCAAGCTGGAATTGCCGGCTCCGGCTGAAACTCCCGCTGCTCCGGCTGAAACTCCCGCTGCTCCGGCTGAAACTGCTGCTGCTCCGGCTGAAACGCCTGCCGCTCCGGCTGCCCCGCTGAGCGATGAAGACCGTGCAGCGCGCAACGAGTTTTATCGCGGCGTTCTGGGCAACATGGCCAGGGTCGGTTCGGAAGAAGCCCTTGAAGAACTCGGCGATATCGCCACGACCGAACACAAGGAGACACAATCTTCGATGAGCATGGTGGTGAAGAGCGGCGAGAGCACAGGCGCCGGGGCCGACGGCAAATCGCCATCCGAACGCGAGCTCCAGGTGGACGTGCGCATGTCGGTCCGCAACAAGCCCGGCACACCAGGGGACGGCAAGTCTTGCAGCTGTGGTTGCGCAAACTGCAAAAACGGTTGCGCCTGCAAATCGGATTGCGGATGTTCCTGCCCGGAACCGACTCCCGCTCCGCCTCCCCCTGGGCCGGCCCCAACGCCGACACCGGCACCGGTGCCGGTGCCCAGTCCGACGCCAGCTCCAGAGCCGACACCTGCACCAGCTCCAAAGCCCGATCCCGCCCCGGCTCCGACACCCGCTCCGGTCCCGGCTCCCACGCCCACACCGGCGCCGAGCCAAGGCAAGCCCTGGTATCGCCGCAAAGGTTCCGCCCTGGTCATCGGCCTGCTCGGTCTTTTCGGCCTGCTCGCCTTCCTGGCCTACCTGGCCGAGCGCGGCGATGCGATCGTGATCAACAACCCGACCAAGGTCGTGGTTGTCGAACACGGCCCGAAACATCCGGTCGTCGTCGTCAATCCGGAACCGACGAATCAACCGAATCCACCGACCACTGGCCAACCCTCGAACGGTGGTCAACCGAGCCAGGGTCAGCCTCAAGCTCAAGACGGCGACGCCTGTCTCAACTTGAGCGGCGAGACCCTCTCCGAACCGCCGGCTTTCAGCCTGCCCTATTTGCAGAACGACATCCGCTGGGCGACAGCCGTGTGGACCGTTCACTATGACGGCGGCTCGGGCTACTGCCGCAATTCAATCGTCGAAGGGCGTGATGCCCTCGGTCGCCTGACGGTCCGCCAGTTTTACGGCCCGCATCTCTCCTACCGCGGACAGATGACGGTCAAATATCTGGACGACGGCAGCGCTCAGGTAAACCGCTTCGACGCCTACAACACCTTCATCGGCCGCGATTCGTATCGCATCGATGCGGCAGAGATCCGCTAAACAGCGATTGCATTTTCCTCGATAACTCCGGTCACCGCCCATCTCCGGCATCAATCGCCGGAGATGGCGCGGGCCGCTTACTGCTGCCCTTATCCAAAATCGTTGTTCTAGAAACACCTAAAACTAGATAAATTAGGACTAGAAATGTCAAAGAAATCCAAGCGTTCCGACAAGGACGGGTCGTCCACCCCGACACCGATCCAGACTCCGGCCCAGGCCGCCGCCCACTGCGCGGTCCGTGCCGACGGCATCATCCACGTCGCCCGACCCTACACCAATCCGGCCGAGCCCTTCACCAAAATCAAAACCGCCGACGTGCCCGACTATCTCGGCATGGTCGATCACGACCTCACCTTCGAGAGCAAGAGGGACTACGAGAACGCCCTGGCCTTCGAAGAGAAGCGGCTGAACATCCTCGTGCGCAAGCTGGCCGAAGCCAAGAAATTCCTCGCCGTCGTCTTCCAGGGACGCGATGGTGCCGGCAAGAGTGGCTCGGTAGTGCGCATCAGCGAAGCCCTCGACCATGACGCCAAGCTCTTCCGCAGCGTGCCAATCGGCCCGCCCAGCGAAGAAGAGCGCGCCCATCCGCCCCAGTGGCGATTCTTCCGTGACGATCGCATGCCGGCTTATGGCCAGGTGCGCGTCTACGACCGCAGCTGGGCCGAGGAAGTGCTCGTCGTGCGCGTCAACAAGATCAAGCCCGAAGCGGTCTGGCAAAAGGCTTACGCTCAGAACCGCACGATGGAATGGATGTTCGAACAGGAAGGCGGCATCGTCGTCAAAATCTGGTTCGACATCACCAAGGCCGAGCAGAAGCGCCGCTTCGACGCGCGCGCCGAAGAAAAGCCCTGGAAGCTTTCACCCTCCGACGCCGAAGCGCGCAAGAAGTGGAAGCAGTACACCAAGGCAGCCAACGAGATGTTCCTGCGCACCAGCACCGACTATGCGCCCTGGTTCATCGTTTCGAGCGAGGACAAGCGCTACAGCCGCGTCCACGTGCTCAAGATCATCAACGAACAGCTCGAGACCGCTCTCGGCTGCAAGTTTGACGACGAGAGCAAGGACAAGGAAAAGAGCGCTCCCAAGCTCGTCCACAAAAGCGAAAAGAAGGCCAAACATGCAAAGCGTAGTCGCTAAGGTCGTCGCCGGCACGACCTATCACGTCCAGGCGAGTTCCGGCGCCTTCACCATCACCAGCGACCAGCCGAGCACTGTCGGCGGCAACGACCAGGGACCCAATCCCAAGGCCCTCTTGCTTGCCGCTCTGGCCGCCTGTACGGTGCAGACCCTGAAAATGGTCGCACCGAAACGCAAGTGGGACTTGCAGGAAGTCACCGTCACAGTCAGCCTCGACGAAGTCGACGATGCCGCCAATCCGGGCAAGAAAATTGCCCAGATCGAAGAGAAGATCGAAGTCAAAGGCAATCTGACTGCCGCCGAGCTCGCCGCCATCGAAAAGACTGCCGGCAATTGCCCGGTGCTCAAGCTTGTCGAAGGCCCCAAGCTCGTGCTCAAGAAGGCGATCAAAATCTAGGCGTCGCTCGAACGCCCGGACGATCTCCATTACAGCGAATCAAGACGATTTTGCGGATGTGCTCATTTAAGCACGCAAATAAAACAATCCCCGAAAGAGGAACTACACAGTGAACAACAACGCAGATCAGAAGCGCGAAGTTTCGGACCGTTTCGGCAAGCATGCCGAAGGCTACGCCAAAAGCGTCGGCCACGCCCAGGGAGCGGACCTCGCCATCCTTTTGCATCTCTTGCACGCGCATGCCTCTTGGCGCGTGCTCGATGTCGCCACGGGCGCCGGCCACACCGCCGCCGCCATAGCGCCATTCGTCGAAGAAGTTGTCGCCTCGGATCTTTCACCCGGCATGGTCGAGCAGGCTCGCAAAGGCTTCGCCGCCAAGGGTCTGACCAATGTCTCGGCCGTCGAGCGCGACGTTGAAGATCTGCAATTCGCCGACGAGAGCTTCGACGCCGTCACCAGTCGCATCGCCCCGCACCACTTCCTCGACATCGATCGAGCCGTGGGCGAAATGGCGCGCGTCCTCAAGCCCGGCGGTGTGCTCGTCATCGAGGACAACACCGCTCCGCAATCGGAGCTGCTCGACAAGTTTATCAACGACCTCGAGAAGCAGCGCGACCCGACCCATGTGCGCTCCTACAGCAAGCGCGAGTGGGAAGAGATGCTGGCCAAGCACGGTCTGATCGTCGTCCGCACTCGCCATTACGGCAAGAAGCACGACATGCAGGACTGGATCGGCCGCACCGATCTGACGCCAGACGAGCAGGAAGCGCTCTACGACACGCTCGCCAGCGCTCCACAGCGCGCCCGCAAGCACTTCAAGATCGAGAGCGTGGACGGCAAAGTCGTCAGTTTCACCGACGACAAAGTGATCCTCAAGGCCATTAAAAGGACCGACTGATCAGGCTTCTAACGCCGATCGAGCCGTTCCCAATCCGACCATTTAAGCCAACCGCAAAAAGGGACCGACATGTCTAAAGTTTCAACCGCCACCTGCAAGCAGGCGCTCGCCCAGGCCTGGACGCTTACTTTTGACGCCGACCTGGCGACGCTTGCCGGCAAGTGGAAACGTATCTCCAAGCGGGGCAAGAAAGGCGAAGCGATCGAAAGAGTTTTCTTCCACGACACTTTGCCTCTCCAGGCGCTTGTGGTCGAAAAAGACGATGCCATCGTCGAGACGATCATTCGCGGCTTCGCTCCTTTCGACGCCCCTGAAGAATCGGCCAGCGAAGCCGAGATGAAGATGGCGGAACGCGCCTCGAGCAACGCCGGCTTCGAGTTTCTCGAGAAATATCCGCTCTTCCGCCCCTGCGATTTCCTCTTCCAGATGTGTACGGAAGAAGAAGCGGCGCGCGACGGCCACACCTGGTATCTGCTCTTTCCGACGACCGACTTCGGCCGGGGCGAAGCGCAGTACGACGAACAGCTGGACTATCTGATCGCCAGTCATCTGCCCGAGGGTGATGGCGAGGTCTGCGAGGGAACGTTCTGCAGCGCCCTTTCGGTCAGCGCCTGTGAAGCAGCTCTGCGCTCCAGCGGTTTCATCGCCTCCAGCGAATGGACTGCGACTTCGAAGCGTGCCTCCGCTGATGGCGACGACTGAAAGGCATTCCTGAACTAAATTTGTGAAAGAGCTGTTCGGATCAAGGCAATTGTATTGCCGAGGTCCGAACAGTCTCTTTTTTACTTCATGTTCTTACTTCTTGTTTTTGCTTTCTGTGCTTGCTTTCTGTCTCATTTTTGGCGTTTTTACTACTCTTTGCAATAGTAGAATTTTCGCCCTTATTTTTCGGTTGGCAATTTGTTTCGCTCACCCCAGAAAAACTAGCGGCCTGGCAAATTTTGAATAAAACGTCCGGAAACGCTCCTTAACCGCCGCTCTTAACCTCAAGGGCAAGATCCTGGGTTTTGAAACACAGGCTGCAATACACAGGCTTATGGCCATTTGGTTGAAAAGGCACCCTGGTGAGCGTTTCGCAACGGGCGCAGCTGACCTCGGCGGTGGTGAGTACACTGCCGCCACTGCTCTTGACCCGCATCAAAACCCGACAATTGGGACAGCGCCTGGGCACATTGATCAGACCTTTCTCTCGATAAAACTGTTGTTCTCCTACGGTAAAGAGAAACTCTCCTTGGCAATCGCGACATACAAGTGATCTATCTTCGAGCATTTCCGGTTTCCCCCGTCTGATGTTCTGTCGACTGACGGCCATCAAAATTTAGGGGGATTTCGGCAACTCGGAAATCAATCCTGATAGCATAGTGCGGGGCTATCCATCCTAATCAAGTAGAGCAAAAAAGCGCTATGTCGCTCAGTCTTTCCCAAAAAGCAGTGATCCTGGTCACCGTACCCATGGTTTTTGAAATAAGCCTGGTGACGGTGCTGGCCTCCGCGCTTCACCGTGCCGAAGAAGCGCGACAACAGGAAAATCGGGCCCGCGAGCTTTCCAGTCATCTGAACAACATCATGTCCATGCACCTGCAGAGGACGGCCTTTCTTGTACTGAGCAACAATGCTCCCAGTCCGATCATCGACCAGAAAATCAATGCTCTCAAAGGCAAGATGTATAAGGAATTTCTGTCGATAAACAAACTGGCCGGTGAAGACCCGGGACAAAAAGACCGCTGGCAGGCTCTGATCGTGCTGGCAAACAATCTCGATGCCACTTTCACACTGGCTAAACTCTACTATTCCAAGGACAACAAAGAAGCCGCCGCCATCGAATTTGCCAGGGTGCAGGGCTATCTACAGCAGCTCATCCAGCTCTCCGACACCCTCAACGAGGAGCAGGCACAGCTATTAAATGAGCGGCATCAAGAGCTTTTGCGCAGCGGCCAGGTAATCAACTATGCTCTGGCTCTGGCTGTGCTCGGCAGTATGGCCATCGCATTTGGTCTGCTCGTCTATTTCAATCGCGGCACCGCCGATCGTCTGCGCGCCCTGATGAAAAATACCCAGCTCCTGGCCGTCGGCAAAGCACCCCAGCAGGCCCTTGACGGCGATGACGAACTGGCTGAGATCGACAGTCTTTATCATAAGATGCACGCCTCTCTCACCAATCTGCGCGAGCGCGAGCGCACCATCCTCGATAATGCCGCCGAAATTATTTGCTCGATCGATACCGATCTGCGCTTCAGTGATGTCAACAACGCCGTTCAAAAAATCTGGGGATACAGTAGCCAGGATTTGCTCGGCAAACGAGTCGTTGACTGCATCTACAAAGAGGATCAAAAAACCCTGGTCAATGCTTTGAGAGAAGCGGCCCAGGGTCAAAAATCCAGAGACGGTGGTCAGGGCGAAAAACAAATCAGAGTGGAGGCACGGGTGAATCGCGCCGATGGCACCATATCCGATACCGAATGGTCGGCCTCCTTTTCGGAGCAAACCAGCACGCTCTGCTGCGTTATCCACGACATCAGCGAACGCAAGGAAATCGACAGATTAAAGCAAGAATTTGTGGCCATGGTCAGCCACGATCTGCGAGCACCACTGACCTCTATTCAGATGGTGCATTCGATGATCGAACAAGACCTCGAACAATTCCCTAATCTCAGCCCTTTCACTCATAAAAATCTGAGCATTGCCCAGGACAATATCAATCGCCTCATGGCCTTGATCAATAATCTGCTCGATCTGGAAAAACTGGAAAGTGGCATGATGACATTGCTGCCCGAACAAGAAGAGCTGGACTCGATCGTCAAATCAGCTGTCAATGCCGTCAGCGCCATCGCTCAGCAGAATAGAGTCACCGTCAGAGTGGACGTCGACGACGAAATGAGCGCCTACTTCGACGCCGAAAAAGTGATTCAGGTAATAGTCAATCTGCTCTCCAATGCCTTCAAATTTTCACCACCGGATAGTATCGTGCTTGTCAGTGCCGCGCCATCGCCCGGCGAAAACGGATTTATCCGCCTCTCGATCCGCGACCAGGGTCGGGGCGTGCCCGCCCATATGCAAGAGCAGATTTTCGAGCGCTTCCGCCAGACCGAGCAGCAGGACGGACGCAATCACAAGGGCAGTGGGCTGGGTCTTTCAATCTGCAAAGCGATTATCGAGCAGCACCACGGGCATATTGGAGTAAAATCTGAGGACGGCAAAGGCAGCGAATTTTGGTTTACATTGCCGCTCAATCAGAAATGCTTCACGGCTGCCGACACAACCAACAGGAAATAAGCTTTGGCCAAAATATTGATTGTTGAAGACGACCTACAGCTCTCGGAAATCATTGCCCGCTGGCTGACCAATGAACATCATATCGCCGAAACAGTAGCCGACGGCGAAGATGCGCTCAGCCGCCTGAAACTCTACGCTTACGAGCTCGTCATCCTCGACTGGCATCTGCCCGGCCTGCAAGGCATCGACGTCCTCTCCGCCTTCCGCGCCGCCGGCGGCAAAACGCCGGTCCTGATGCTCACCGGCAAACGCAGTGTAGAAGAGAAGATGGAAGGTCTCGACACGGGCGCCGACGATTATTTGACCAAGCCTTTCCACGGTAAAGAGCTGACGGCACGCGTGCGAGCGCTATTGAGAAGACCGGCCGATGTACTCGACAACATTTTGCGCGTCGGCGACATCGAGCTCAACACCGTCACCTACAGGGCCCATCGCGGCGGCAACGACCTCAAACTGGTGCCCAAAGAATTTGCCCTTTTACAATTTTTGATGCGCTATCCTGGTCGCTATTTCACCGCCAGCAAGCTAATGAGCGAAGTCTGGCCAAGTGAATCGGACGCCAGCACCGATGCTCTGACCACCTGCCTGAAACGCCTGCGCCGCAAACTGGATTATGAAGGTCATGACTCGGTGATCAAAAACGTGCACGGCATGGGTTACAGCTTGATTGTCGGCAACGAAGCGAACAAGGTCTAAACCGACCAACGGCCGCCGCTGCCACTGCTTCTCTGGCGCTCGCATCGTTTCGGCAAATGCTTTGTTAAGCATCTCTACCGCTTTTACCCGCGCAACAGCTTGAAGAAGGTTTAGGGCTGTAACATAGATGATTGACTATAGCCAGGTCCAAACGGGCATAATTTTTTCAGGTCCACAGGTAACAAATCCAGAGCATGCATAGCCACCGATCAAGTCAGGCCAAGACCCCCGCATCTGCCATTCGAGCACTGGCACTGAGCACGGCGGCCGCCATTGCCTTCTCCTCGCTGATAATGAGCGGTTGCGGGCTTTCACCCGAAGCGATGAAAAAGGAAAGAGCGGCCAAGCTCGAACTCTTTGCCAAGACCGTCACCGAACACCTGCTGGACAAAAATCCCGAAACATTGAAGATGTCGATTACGACTTTTATGCGCGATGAAGTCAACGATACCGAACGCGATAAATTGCAGGAACTCAAAATCATTCCGGACTCGCCGATCAGTGTCGAGCGCATCGAACAGGAAAACGCCGCGGCCGGCCGATCCAATACCGTTTCTGTCACATCTGTAAAAGCGCTGACGCCGGTCGAACAAGATTCGGTCAAGTTTCAGGTAATCGGCACCGAAGTTTCGAAAGTAAAAGAGAAGGTCGTCGACACCAGACCATTCAATTACGAATTGACCGTACTGCTCAATCCAGAGATGTCCGGCTATCCGCGCCTGACTGATTTGAAGGGCTTCAACGTACCGGCAGCCACCGCCGATTCAAGCAATCAAAACAAAGGCAGCAAACGCAGCCGCCGCAAACGCGGTTAATGCAGAACGGAAATCTTTGTTGTCTTTTATTGCAGCTCCCAGCCAAGCTCTTTGACGGCCTCGGAGAAACTCACCCGTGAGCGCTGGCAAAAATTGAGAGCAATCACTGCTTGTTCGATACGCAGCTTATTGTTGCTCAGCAGAGTCATGCACTGATAGCTGGCCAGAACGGTCTTGGTGTCGATTTTGCCCATGGCGACAAGATGTTTTTCCAGTTTATTGCCTTTTTCAGCGTCCATTTTTCGGGCCGCCTCGATATCCTGCTCAGTGACGATGCCGGCGTGCTTGAGGAGGTCCACAGGGCTCGTAGGATTGACTTCCACTGCCGCGGCAGCCGGCTTGCGCCAGTCTGAAGTGCCGCTGGCAGCGCCGTTGCCGTTGGCGATTTTCGGCACTTTCGGATGGCGTTTGCGAAATTCGATCGCCGCTTCTTCTTTGGTCATGGCGCCCGATCGCATCTGCGTCTGCAGCGCCAGTAGGGTACGCCAGACGGCATTGCTGATCAATCCCGCTTCGACCAGCACCGCCTCTAGTGGCGTATCGACTACCGGCCCGGAAGGTGCCTCCGATGGGGAGCGAGCCTGGATGTCGATTTTACCGTGATTTAAGTGAGCCTTTTGCAGGGCGTCGGCCGCTTGCGTCAAGGTGAGCGTACCGTCGCGAATCATCTTTTGCACTTTCACCGCCGCCTCGAGAGTCGCTTTGGGTAACTCCTCCGAATCGACAAGAATGTGCACCGAACCGGCCGTCGCCGTGGAAGTGACCTTGGCTAGAGTAGTCGTGGTCAAATTGAGCACTTCGCGATTGGTCAATTTTTCCAGATCGGCGCGCAGCTCGGCCACATTCGAATAGCGATTATCCGGCTCTTTTTCGAGAGTGCGGAAGATGACTTGCTCTACCTCCGGCGGTATGTTCAACTTGGGCACTACTTGCTTGAAAGGCGGCGGCGGATCGCAGATATGTTTGCTCAAGGTCTGCAGGGCGTTTTCACCAAGGAAGGGCAAGGCGCCTGAGATAGCCTGGTACATCAGACAGCCGAGGGAATAGATATCGGAACGCCCGTCGAGGGCGAGACCTTTGCACTGCTCGGGACTCATGTAGAGCGGGCTGCCGACGACATCGCCGGCCGATGTCAGATCTTGACCGGGGAAGCGGCCATTGGGAAGGATCTTCGAGATGCCGAAATCTACTATTTTCACCAGGGGAAATTTGGTGCCGTTATCGACGAGCATCAGATTGCTCGGTTTCAGATCGCGGTGAATAATCCCTTTTTCGTGAGCATGACCGAGGGCGTCGCAGGCCTGGATAAAGATCTCGACAAATTGATCTAGTTTGAGCTGTTTGTCTTTTTCCAGCTTACGATCAAGGCCTTTGCCATTGACGTATTCCATGACGATGAAGGGTAAGCCGGTGTTGGAAAAGCCGTAGTGATAGACCGAAATCAGATTGGGGTGAGCGAGAGTAATCGTCGCCCGTCCCTCCTGCTCGAAGCGACGTTTGCTGAGCGGATCGCTGAGCAGTCTGCTATGCAGGACCTTGATCGCCACCGGACGCTCGAACATCAAATCGCGACCGCGATAAACGACTCCCATGCCGCCGTAGCCGATTTCTTCAATGATCTCGTAGCGATCGACGATAGTGCCCGGCTTGAGCTGAGCGCTCTTCAGACTTTCATCCTCGTCGACCGGTTGGTTAGCTGGATCGAGGGCGGCGATGGCGTCTACCATCAGTTTATGAATGATTGGCGCCTCACGGCTGCGGAAACTCCAGAGGACGACCAGATCGCCCATTTCCTCCACCTGCATCACCCAGGTCGCTTCGCCTGCCTGGGTAAGGGTTTCCCAGGTAACCGACATGATGAAATTGGAAGTCTCGGTGCGTTTCCAGGACATGGCGGCGGGAATACCAGGACTGTCCTTGGCCCGCTGAAAACCGAAGTCGAGATCCTCGACTGTAGGCACGCGCGGCCATTTGGCTGGACGCGGCGCACCGGGTTCTGGTTTTCGACCAAAAATGTCCTTGACCGACATCTCTTCCCCTGACTACCTGAGCTGAATTTTCCTGGAGCGAAATTGCAGATTGGTAGCTCTATCTTAAGTCTTTAAATACCCGATTTAGATCAAGCAATCTCTATTGCCTCTAACCAATATATGCAAAAGTACAATTCTCACATGATGTAGTATAATTTTTTCAGAGATTAAGGGGCAAAAAGAGACAGCCGCGCAAGTCTGCGTCTGATAAACCTGCCACTGGAGATCATGGCACCTAAAGGAAAAAAATATGGAGAGGTGTGTTTTGAAGACACACCTCTCCATACCCCAAAAACTTACCGTTAATTAGTTCGCGGCAAAAGACGTCGAGCGTCGGCGGCGTCAAGCTCCGGATGACAAGCCAGATAGCGCGCCAGGACCAGGCTGAGCTCTGGCACGCGGAAACTGATCGGACCGGCCTTGCCCGCTCCGATAACGCGCCCGAGCTGGAAACTCTCCCAACCGCTGCCGTCCATGGCATGATGGAAGCTGCCGAAGGAACAATTGGCTACCGTAAGATAACCTTGCTCCAGGCAGACGGCTTGAGCCCAGAGATAGCCGTCGGTCCAGCCGGGACGCGAAACCCTGCCTTCGAGAAAGCCTGTTTTGATAGCAGTGCCGCTGACGTCGAAGGCACGCACGAGGACCACAGGCAATTCAGGCTCGTCGGCCAGCAGATGCTCGAGCACGATTGAGCCGTGATTGAGGGGATCACCACCCTGGCTTGCGGCAAAGGCAACAATTTCGGCCAGACTGGCGCTGCGTCCTTGCTGCGATTTCAGGCCGGGACCGAGCACCTTGAAGTCACTGTTCAAATCCCAGTAACCGAGCAGATTTCGCACGCTCGAGATACTTTTGCAGCTGAAGCCACTGTCGATGATGATCACGGCCACGGCCGAGCAGCCATCAGGCTGTTCGGTAAGAGCCCGCAGTCTAGTCTCAGTTTGGGTATTTCTCCATGACATAAACACCTCCGAGCGACCCAGCTCTGACTGCCGGGCGGCCCCATTAGATTTTGGTTATGACAAAGCTATCGACGACCTTGCCTTCGTAATCGATCTGCGTCAGCTGCAGAGCGGTCGGGCTGAAGTCGGCAACAGTGAAGGAGTGACGATCTCCAAGCAACTTAGCAGTCGAGCGTTGCCAGAGAGAGGGATTGTCCTGAAGGATCTTCGAGTCCAGCTTCGCGCCACCACCTCCGGTGACAATATAGAGCACGCCATCCGGCTTTGTCTGCGTGACGCCATCAAATTTGGTGTCGTAGACAAACTTACCGGAGACATAGCCGGCAAAGTCCATCGCCGCGGGCGTTATGCCGCCGTCGACCGCAAACTTGAGCGGGTGGCTGCGATCATACAAATGGGCGTGACCATTGAAGACCACATCGACGCCGCAGCGCTCGAAGATGTCGGCGAGGAAGCGCATGCGCTGCTCGCTTTGATGGTTGATGTTGGACGTAAATGGGGGATGATGGAAGACGACGATTTTCCACTGTCCGGCGGCAACGGCCTTGAGATCGGCCTCCACCCAATGGCGCAGCTTAGCGTCGGTCCAGTCCATGTAGACATTGGCGTCGAGCACGAGGAAGTGTGCTACACCATAATCATAGGAGTAATTGGACATGCGCGGATAACGGCCGTCGGCGGCATCGAGCATCGCTTTGACCGAGCTCTCCCTGCCCCTGAGCGGCGGCTTATTGGCACCAAGAGCAGTGGCATCCGGGCCATTGAGTGGCATCGACCAGAGCTGGTAATAGGCCATCATGTCCGGATACTCGTCAAAAGTGACGAGCGTCTGCGGGTCGAGCCAACCGACATCATGGTTGCCGCCGCAGCTCAAGACGACGGTGTCGTCAAAGAGAGTGGCGCCGGTATCGGGGTCGTTCTTGCTCGGCTGATAGACGGCGAAAAACTTGCTCAGATATTCGGAGTAGCGACCATTTTGATAGACGACGTCGCCGGTGGAGATGATCAGCTCGGCACCGCGCTTTTGCTCGAGGGACATCTGATAAGCGATGGCGCGCTGCCACTTCGAGCCATTACCCATATCGCCGAACAGCATCGCCTTGAAAGGCTTACCAAGCGCCGGTCTGGCTCTGGCAGTAGCGTGGTAAACCGGAATGCCGTCGGCAAAAACGGTGTAGACAAAAGGCTCCCCTGGTTTCAGACCGGTCAGTCTGGCGATGTACTGTACCTGCGAAACGACGCCGACAAGCTCAATTTTGCGGCGCTTGGGCAGGAAGACCGGTCGATTGACGTCAGGCGGAAGTGGTATCAGAGGCGCGAGAGGCGCCGGGTCGTCGACGTCAACTGCGACAAAATCGGTCGAGCCGGCCTGGCCCTCGGCCGCAACCGGACTGACTTCGACATGCCAGGCTTTGCTGTCGTCGGTCGTATGCCAGATGATCTCCAGGGTTTCGCCCTCTTCCTCTTTCGCGAAAGTAGGGGCATCACCAGCCTGGAGCCAGGGTTTGAGAAAGAAAGGGGCATTGGCGGCAGCATCGAACAATGGCGCATGCCAGCTCGGATCTTTGCCGGAATGGATGATAGTGATTGGCTCGTCCATGGCAGACGGGCTTTTGCCGGCCCTGCGAGCGCGCCACTTCTGCACGAGGACGGAGCCCCGCCAGGCGAAGATGACGGCAAGGACGAGTAGAGAGATAAGTTTTATTGTCACAGGTCCCTCCCGGGATGAAGGTTGGGTGACGAGCTGCCAGAGGCTCTTGATCAGGCCTTTGCGGCGCAGATCGCGAGCAGCCCCTGGCAGCCTCCGTCGATGGGGCGATAGAAAATACACAGACTTGACCCTGGGGGCCTCCGCTACGTGGCCGAGATCGAGAGCTCGAGGCTCCCGATTAGCTGTTTTGAGAGGGACGGTCGGCACGGTCGCTGTCACCATCCGCGGTGACAGGCACAGGCGGTGCCGGTCTGACGTCCAGATTTTTGACATGCTCGCCATCCATCGTTTCGATCGTGAAGCGATAATCGAGCAAGTCGACACAGTCGCCGACTTTGACGGGCTCGGGAAGGTAAGTCATGTTGCGGGCCTTGAGCAGATTGTCACGAACGACGGCGCCAACAGTGAAATTGTCCGTCTCGGAAGTGAGGCGGATATCGAGCACCTTGCGCAGTTCATAAAGGGTGAGCTCGCCATCGACGCGGTAACAGTTGACGCCTTCCAGTATCTCCACTCCGTCGATAGGCTTATCCCATTCATCGACAATTTCGCCGACGAGCTGCTCGAGCAGATCTTCTTGAGTGATCAAACCGACCACTTCGCTGGGTTTTTCAGAGTCGAGCACTATAGCCAACTGCAGACGCTGCTTGGCAAACTCTGCAAGCAAATCACTGGCGAGCATCGCCTCGGAGACGAAGAAGGGCTTGCGAATGAAAGCAGTCAGCTTACCAATCGGCTCTCTGCCATTGACGGCAGGGGTGTTGCTCCTGCTTATCTTCAGATCGACACGCAGTTTTTTGCGGAAAAGATCGAGTAATTCGCGCGAGTTGAGAATGCCGACAACAGCCTGACGACCGCCACGGAAGATGGGCAACCGACTGTGCCTGGTCTGGGAGATGATTTCGAGAGCGTCGACGAGAGGCATCTCCTCGTTGATGCCATCGACGAGGCTGAGAGGCATCATCACATCGCGCACGCTGACACCGCGCAGTTCGAGAACGCGTGAAAGCAGATTAGTCTCGTCCGCAGCCAATTTGCCGGCTTTACGACTATCTTCGATCAAAATTTGCAATTCGTCGATCGACGGCGATCCATCGGACGTCTTTTGATGTTTGCCTATACCGAACAAGCGCAGAGCCAGGGATGTGACACCGTTGATGATACCAAGCAAAAAAGCGGTCGAACGACAGAAGACGAAGAACGGCACGGCCAGACGCAGCGCCACTTTTTCGGGGTTATGCAGAGCGAGGAGCTTAGGCAGCTGTTCACCGATGATCACATGGACCATGGTAAGCAGCAGGAAGCTGAAGAAAATACCGACGAAGGCCGGCACATGAAGAGCGTCAAGCCAGGGCAGATACTGCGCCACCGTGTTGACAAGCCATTGTAGACATTCACGAATCGGCTCCTGACCTACGCCGCCAACGGACAGGCCGCTGATCGTGATACCAAGCTGGGCACCGGCCACGGAACGTTCCATGGACTGCTGCAGAGCGTCGATCGTGCGGGCGCCGATGATTTTTTGCTGGACCATTTCGGAGACTCGACTGCGACGCAGGCGAATCAGCGAATATTCAGCAGCAACAAAGAGCCCGTTCAGGGCGATAAACACAAATAGAAGTCCTAGCAAGAGGACTTCGGTATGACTGACCATTTGGGATTCCTTGAAAAAGCGCAACGACATGAAGACCGCTGCACCACGAACGCGCCCGTAAGGACTCGCCATGGTTTAAAGACAGTGATGAGATCAGATTTTGGAGGTGGTGGTGGTCTTTCTATACAAAAAAGAAAAACAAAAGATATGACCCTGAGAATAGTAAGCTTTTGACCTCTACTCAACGTCTCAGTGCTTATTTGGTTTTCAGAATCAAAGTAATCCTGACGAGCACTGTTGCCCAACTAACACAGCTTGGCAACAGGAGCGCAAACTGGTCACTGGCCCAACTCACTACTGCAAGCTTTTGTGAAGCAAGCAAGAGGAGCACCAGCGGCAGCGAAGCGACATAGCGGCAGGGCAACACCCGCAAGCTCGCGCAAACACTTGTCAACGGCAATCGACCCGATTAGCGCCTTGTTATACTCTTGCTATGGAAACCAATCTAGTCTTTTCACCGGCCTACAATACCGACCTGCCAGCCTTCGGACTGGATAAGCCCTTTGCCCTCGATCGCGGTGAAATGGTCCTGGCCAGGCTGGCCAGGGATCTCGGCCGGACACTGCCCTACGAAACGCCGCTGCCGCTGACTATGGAGCAGGTGGCGACGGTGCACACGGCCGCCTATCTGGAAAGTCTGAAAGATGCCGCCACCTGGCTCAATATTTTCGAATTGAAAGACGGCGAGCACAAAAGTGCCACGGCGACAAAACCGTTGCCCGAAATGATCGACGACTTCCTCCTCAAATCGGGAGGCACCCTGCTCGCAGCGCGAAAAGCCCTCAAGATGGGTCTGGCAGCCAATCTCGGTGGCGGCTATCACCATGCGTTTCCGGACACCGGTCGTGGTTTTTGCGTAATCAATGATATTGCCATCGCTATCACCTGCCTGAAATCAGAAAAGTTGATCAAAAAAGTACTGGTCGTCGACGTCGACTTTCATCAGGGAGACGGCACAGCCACGGCTTTTGCCGGCGATGCCGATGTCTTCACCCTGTCAATCCACTCGGAGGAAGGTTGGCCCGAGGTCAAGCAAAAAAGTAGCCTCGACGTAGGCGTCCTAGAAAAGGACAAGGGACGTTATCTCGAACTGCTGAAAGCGGCTCTGGACGAAGCCCTGCAAAAGTTTGCACCGGATATGGTGATTTTCGTCGCCGGCAGCGACGCCTACGAAAAGGACATTTTGCCCGGTACACGCTATTTGCGCCTACCCCTCGCCGTTTTACAGGAGCGCGATCGATACATCATCGACACCTTCGCCGACCGCGAAATACCGCTCGCCATGGTCTTCGCCGGCGGATACGGCCCAGACGTTTGGGAAGTACACTACCACGCCGTACGCAGACTGCTCGAACGCAGTGGCACCATGTTCGATACTAAAACCGAGGCGGCCGTTTAGTTTAAAGGGTCGAGAGCAGATCCGACTGGATGTCGATACGCTTGAGCTCGGCCCAGTTGACTCGACCGAACATCTCGAGCTCATGGCCGGGATGTCTGGCACAGTAATTGACGACGAAAGCAGCTTTCGCCTCGGTCAGTTCGCTACGGTGCATTTTTTCCAGACAAACAAGGCCGATGCGGAAATGCACCGGATGTATGAAACCGCGCGCAAGCATGGCTTCGGCGACGGTGTCTTCGAAATCGATGATCTGGCAAGCGACTTCTCTTGTTACCTTCTCCGAGACGAGACCGGCAGCTTTCAAAAGCTTGAAGACCATATCGAGTGTCTTCGATTCACTGATGATCTGCTCAAGGGGAGCTTTCAGACGTCCTACTAGCTTAATAAGCTTGACGGCGCGACGATAGGTGATGACCCGATTCAAGATCATCTCCTGCAATTGCAGGGCAGCGCCCAGTTGCAATTCGCTCAGGTGGCCCTGCGAAAGCATGACGCGACCGATGTTATTGTCTTCTTCGTTACCGATTTCGCAAGCCATCAAGACGACCTGGGGACTGACCAGGCCGGCGGCGATCAAAAATTCACCGATGCGCGGCTGTCCTTTCGACAAACGCAAAAGCATGCCGTTGTCGCTGTGGTCGCCGATCACTTCGCGCAGACTGACATTGCGCTCGTGCATCTCCTTTAAAAATTGAATCGCCTGGGGAAAGTCGATTTTACGATCACGCATCATAATTTGTAGATTGAGAGCGCCTTCCAGAGTTTTGGGTGTGATCAAGCGGAGCATGATCATGGCACCGCCAAGGGTGCATTCGTGACGCTGAGCTTCGCGATTGGCCTGGGCCAATTTTTCAGCGTTAGCCACACCGGCGGCGAGCATGAGCTTACCGAGGCGACTGGTCGGATTGTCACCATTGCGACTGAGGCCGTTCAAGCGAAAAGCTTCATTGATGTCGACTTTGTTGAGATGCGAAAAACGCAGCAGATCTTTAGCCAGAGCCTTATCGATCGTGCCGGCCCTTAGAAGGGCCTGGACTTCGACGCCGCAATTGATATCATGATCATCGATCCAGCCCGTCATCACGAGCACGCGTCCAATCGGGAAGGAGGTACGCTTGGCGATCGACAGCCCTTCGGCGATGGCCGAGTGATCGATGATGCCGGTATCGGCAAAGAGCTCTCCAAGGCGATAGAGCTTGTCCCGGTGCTGTTTGATGGGGTCCATAACACATTCCTCAAGACCGAGTGTAGGCGCCGAAAAACGCCCGCACGGCTAGTAAAGTGATGCCTTGACCAATTAATGGCTGGTGGCGGCAACCAGTCTTCCGACTATGTTGTGCCCGCAAACTGACATTAACAAGCTGGCCGACACAAACGATATGCGTAAAAAGAACGCTCGTCTGCGCCAATTTAGTAAGGTGGACAAAAGGAGGCAAGTGCCTCAACGTCAAAGGTAAGCCCGATCCGAACACCTGTCAAGCAGATTTAATCTGCTCGAACCGGCTTTTCATGGACACTGGGTTAAATTTGAACCATATTTTCACCCGGCCCGGAATCGTTCCTTGGCCGCCAGACTCGGCGCCTCGATAAATCGCCAGGACAATCGCGCCAGACAATAAGTAAGAGCCAGACCCAATGGCCAACTGATCAAAATGAAGACGAGACGCGAGCTTATGTGCAACTGATTGCGGGCGACGAAAACAAGACTGTATATGACCAGGAAATGAAACATATAAAGCCCGTAGGTGAGTTTGCCGACATGACGCAAAAAAGGCAGGGCAAAAAACGCCCTGAGCCCCTTATTGCTCAAGGTGGCGAGGACCAGGCAAGTAAAGCCGAGGGCGATGGTCGTCATCACCCAGACGATCGAAATATCGCTTGCTTCGATATAAGGCACAAAAGCAACCGGTGCGAGCAGGACCGCCGCAGAAGCGATTAATCCGACCTGGGCCACCCCGGATGACTTCAGCTTTTCCGCCCCAACGTCCCAGACAAAAGCGGCGATTGCACCATATACGATGGCATCGCAATGACTGAGACTGTTGAGATAATAGGCCAGATAGTTTTTGGCGTCGACGGTCCAGAGATAGTAGCGCAGTGAAGGCGCGGCTACCGCCATCAAGCCAAGCAGGAGGAGCAGAAGCCTCCTCTCCCTCAGACCTTTCATAGCGCTGCCCCAGACGATATAAAACTGCTCCTCGATACAAAGGCTCCACATCGGATTGAGAAGATGCAAGACGACCCCTTGACCGATTACGGCGAAATTGCCGACAAAAAAAGCGAAGGCTGCCAGTTGGGTCACCGCCTTAACTTCGCTGAGGGCGCTGCCGGTATAGGAGGGGCTGAGGCAAAGTGCAAGCGTGGCAACGATGGCCAGATAGAAAAAATAAAGAGGCCAGATGCGCAATGCACGTCTGGCAAAAAACTTGGGCAGTGAAATCGTCTCGGTGGCGCCGCGCTCACGCAAGAGTAGCGATGTAATCAAAAAAGCACTGAGAACAAAGAAGAGATCGACTCCGATCCAGCCCCAATTGTGAACGCGCTGATCGAGATAATAGATGACTTTGTAGAGTGGGTTGTTGCCAGCCGTATCGCGCCAGAAAAGACCAATGGTGTGGTGGTAATAAACAAGGATGAAAGCAAGGCTGCGCAGACCGTCGAGCTCCGGCAACCAGAAGGTTTTTTCCTTCTTTTCTGTTATATGCGCTTGTGGGTTTTCCGGTTCTATCACCGCTAGATCCTACCATTAGCGGTCTGAGGACAGCCGAGCGCGCATGGATAGCCACAACTGGTGGCTCTTCTGCTCGCTGAACGTTGTTCGATATTTCTCAAGAAGTGCCATGATTAGCGCATCCGACCCTGAAAATGTATCGAACAAAGCCAAAAACAGGGGCCTAAAAAACGCGTTTTTATCGAACAACGGCAAAAAAGGGGTACCGAAAAGGCCATTTTTATCGAACCACGCCTGCGACCAGTACTTAATGAGCGCAGCGAATGATCTCGCACAGAAATTTGAAACGGATGACCTGACGCCATAATTGGATAACCTGAGCACTTTTGCAGGGGCGTTTCAGGCTTTGTTCGATACTTTTTTCAGTAAAGATGGCCACCGGCTGGGGACTCAGTGGTTTATCGAACAAAATCCGTAAAACAAATACCCAGGCAGGGAACGACGACGACGGCAGAATCCCTAAAATACTACTAAACAATATAGCACTAAAAATTAAAAAAAATAGCGGCAAAACCCAGGGCTGCAGAGCAGTCTGAGAATTGCCGCCATTGAAAAAGACAGTTACCTTGCACCAGATTGAGGACCAGCTCAGTCGGCAAGCGACTGGAGCTGGGCGATGGCTTCATCCTCGTTGCCTGTTTCGGCAAACTTGTCGAGGATTTCGAGACGCAGGGCACGAGCCGCTTTTGCGTCGCGTTTGGCTATGGCGATAGCGGCGTCGTGCTCGCGCTCGGAAGCGGCGAGGTTCTCACGCAGAGCGCGTTGGGCTTGATTGATCAGTTCCTGCAGCTCGGCCATTCGCTGGCTGTGAGCACGCTGGATCTTGAGGCGAGACTCGAGATGAGCCGCATTCGCCTGCCGACTGGCAGCAGCAAATTCGCCCTCGGATTTATCCGCGGCGGCACGCGCTGCGGCAGCATAGCGAGAGCTGATCATCACCTTTCGCGGCGACTTGGAATTGTTCGCAGACATGGACTCAGTCCTTTGTATCGGAGGAAAATTAACGCCTTTCAGCGCAGATCAAAGGTCAGGTTCACCGTCGGCACCTGGGGCTTGGTAGCCGCAGGGGCCGGCAGGAGAGGCACGACCTTGAAGAAATGAGCCGGGACATGGGCTCGTTCACTAGCGGCCGCAGCGACGGCCTTGACCGTATTGCAGGTATAACTGCTGGCCGAGCATTCGTCCGTGCTGTCGAGCGTACCGTCTTCACGGTAGTGCTTGATCGTGCGCGGCCGCCAGTCGATGGTCGGACGATTTTCGAAGGTGCTGACCACCTTGCCGCCCGGATAGAACGAAACATCGTTCTTTACCGAGACGCCGTCCGCATGAAACTCATAAGCTTCGGTCAGGTAGAAACCATCGCTGGTCACACCGATTTGACCAGGCGTCAAATTCGAGTCAACCTTCACCCAGCGCTGCTGCAAGGTAGCCTTGCCGTCGGCGCCGAAATAACGCACGCTAATGTGCGTGTCGTCGATGAAAGTGCGCTCGATGACGGGATTGGTGCCGGCGGCATCGTAGCTCGTCACGACCGTGCTCGAATAGCCGAAGGCGGTCTTTTGCTTGAGCGTCTTGCCATCGGCGGCATACTCGTTGATCGAGATGTCGTAAGTGCCGTCGAAGACGATTTCGCTGGTGCGCGTGCCGCTAGCGTCGAAGAAAGTCTGTTTCGCCTCCGTCGAATATCCGCTGCTGGTCGAAACGAAAGAGGATGCGACCGTGCCGTCGGCGCGAAAGACTTGCTCGGACTTGAGGGCACCGGAGGTACCGTCATAGACGGCAATGCGCGCGATACCCGAGACGCCACTGTCACCGTAGACGGTGACAGAGTAATCATCAGCTCCGTCGCGCACACCGACCGATTCGATGCTTCCATCATTGTGATAAGACACCATCGACTTGATCGTCAGACCATCGCGCTTAAACTCGATCACAGATTTGAGCTTACGCGCCGCCAGGCCATCACTGAGCTTTCTCAGGGTGGAGACAGTGGCAACGGCCCCGGCACCAGCAGTGGCCGGTTCGGCGAAGAAACTGCGTACGGCGACAGGACGCCCACGATCATACGTGACCAGGGCGGTGGAACCGTCGCGATACTCGATGCGCATGCCGGTAATGGTGAGCTGGTCGGCGGCATAGTCGACCAGACGGATGCTCTCGGGCGAACTAGCCGGCCGCAGGAGCATCGTATGAGAGGGGGAATGCGCTGGCCAACGCACATCGAAAGTCGAAGTGCGCGAGAAATGCGCACCGATGACGAGGAAGGCGACGGCCAGAGCGATAGTGATCAACCCCCGGTAGAAATACTTGTACTTTTGTTCACGGGTCATAAAGTAAAACCTCGATCGGATGGGCAGTTGTTCCGACAGCTCTTTCGAAAGCCGCCGGAACATTTGCCTCTTTTTTAGAAGAAAAAGCCGGCCTGAAAATCAGGGCCGACTGTTGGCGTCCTCGGGCGAAGTGGGCGGAGGCACAGGTTCGGCCGGGGGCTCGCCGATAGCGCCGCCCTCGTCACCAGCTTCCTCCGACTCCTCCTCCTCGCCCTCGCCGGTTTCGCCAGCGCCACCACCGCCAGCGTCGGGACCGACGACTTGCCGATGAGCGGCTGCCTCGGCTGCTTCGGCGGCGAGGGTCTCGGCATGCAGCTTCTCGATGCGCTGACGCACCTGCAGAATCATGTTCAGACCACCCGGGACAACGAGTTCGGCCGCATCGCGTGGATGCATGCCGGATTTGCAAAGTCCCCAGTAAGCCATGGTCGAAGCGGCGATGACGTGGGTGACGTGAATGTCACCCTTGTCGGTCGGAAGCGGCCAGACGCCATTCATCAACATGTCGGTGAGGATGTCGGTCTTGGCCTGACTCTTCGCCGTCCAGTTGATGATTTCGGTCGTCGACACACCGCCGAGCGATTCGAGCGGCGTGCGGATCAAAGCCTTGACGACAATCGGCGCCACGCGCTTCAAGTCCTCGACGGCGATACGCACCTGCGGCCCGCCTTTGCCCTTGCTGGCATTGACATCATCCCAGGTGATGAACTCGGGGATGTTGCGCTTGCCCACCGCCTGATCGGCGATCTTGCGGCACTGCTGCGCTTCGGCCGGGAAGCCGATCTCGTCAAGGGCGGCAGCGATGATGAAGGCACGGATATAATCCGGCGGATGCGGCAGGAAGCTCAGAGCCACCTGACCGTTCTCCAGCTTGGCCAGCTCGTAGCCGGAGCCGGTCCGCAACAGCTTGCGCTGATTGAAGATGCCCTTGCGCTGAGAGTTGAAGGCCGAGAAGGTGGAGAGGGTGTTGTACGAGAAGGCAGGACCGCTGAGTAGCACACCACCGGAAGTGTCGGCGTCGACCTCGCCAATCATGTCGGCGAAGGCCTTGATGATCAGCTGCAAGGTCGGCACCTTTTGCTTGCCGAGGTTGGTCGTCTCGCGGGTGAGGACGAGCTCGCCCTTATCATGGGCGTCGGCGATAGCGGTGGCCACTACCTGCGTCAGCTCTTCGCCGAGACCATCCACGTCGTGGAAGATGTCGTGACGAAATTCATGCATGTAGAGCGTCAGCATGATCGGGATGATGTTGCGCTCGTTGTGCGGCACTTCCAGCGCATGGGCGCCGATCGGACCGCGCGTACCCGGGATGGTGGCCGGCCCCTGGTCGGAGAAGCGCGCCAGAAAGACATTGCCGACACCAAAAACGCGAGTCTCCAGGCGCTTCTTGGCCTCGGCCGAAGTGAGCGGATTGGCCGGATCGCAACCCTCGAACAGGGCGTAAGCCTGCTCGACAGCGAAAACGACCGCTTCCAGCTCCTTGTACTTGCCGCTGCGCGACTGGCCGAAGGGGTCGGTGTAGATCTTTATGATGCTGATGATCTGCTGCAACTCTTCGTCGAGCAGATGCTTGGCGGCCTCGAGCAGGCTGCCTTCCGAGACGCCCGGGTTTTGGGCGCGCAGGCCGTCCATGGTGAGCGGCAGCGAAGTGACGTAAACGCGACGCAGCTGGCCGAGCTGGTCCGAGATGCTCGAGATGGCGGCTTGATAACGCTGCGGCCAGGTGCGACGAGCGAAGGCGACCTTATCGTCGTATTCGTCGAAGCGTTCGGCGGCGATGGCGTCGTATTTGCCGTCTTCGAGCAGGCCGACAAGTCCTCCGGCAGCCACGAACAACGTGCCGTCGATCATGTCATCCTTGGACTGCTGCGTCTGAGGGATGAGCTTGACCGGTTGAGGAATTTTGCCGAGCTGACCGAGCTGCACTCCGCCACCCAGGCCGTTCTCCAGACCGGGGGAAAAGATGCGCTCGAACTTGACGCCGATGACGGGTTCGTGGCGAAGCTCGTCGTCGGCCTGGTCAAAAGGGTTTTGCGTACCCTTATTCTTTTCGGCGTCGGCTTTGCCAGCTTCATTTCTGGCCGTCCGCAACTTCTTCTTGTAACGCGCCAGAGCGCGCACGGTGAGCGTTTCGGCATCGGGGAAGGGAAAATCCTTCTCTCCGGAGCCGGGACAGATAACAACGTGTGGGCGGCAGCAGGGGCCGTTGTGGCCTCCACGGCGCGCGCCATCACCCTGACCGACGTTCAGTACGATCATGCCGGTATTAGGTGTATTTTTCATATGGAACTCCTGTCTATAATTTTGAAGGTAAAAGCGAAAAAGCCGGCGCCTCGGCCCTTCTCCTTGAAAGGAAAGGGGCTCCGGCGCCGGCTCAATGCCTGACACGATGTCGGGCTGTCGTTATTACAGGAAGTACTGATCAGGCTCGAAGGTGTCGACAGTGATCGCGTCGCTCATCGCCTGATAGGCGTCATGCAGCAACTGCGCCTCGGCGCTGTCGATCACACCGCCGGCCAGCGCGTCGTTGACGAGTGCTGGACGGATGTCGGAGCGACGCAACGTCTTTGCCTTCTGGGCCTTGACGATCTTGGCGATCACGGGGCGCGATTCAGTCTCCAGGCGGAAAGCCTTGAGCAAGCGCCCCAGTCCGAGCTTGTCTTCGCTGGGGAAGAAAGTCCCCTCGTTCAGACGCAAGAACTGCTCGTTGTAGGTCTGCGTGGTGGCAGCCGCCTTCTTGGTCAGCTTGTCCGAAGGACCGTGCGAGAGGCTGTTCAGGCGCAGCATCTGCTTGCCGACCGCGCGCATGAAGAAGCCGACGACGGGCGCGTCCCAGTTGCTGTAGATGCCTTCAAAGGCTTCCTGGACGCGCTGCAGCGCATACTCGCAAGAGTAAGCGAGCAGAGGCAGATCTTCCTGGCGCCGACCTTCGCGCTCGAAGCGCAGCAGAGCCATTTCGGCCAGCAGCATCCAGGTGAAGGCGTCGGTGAAGCGGCCGGAGAGCATGCCCAGCACCTTGAGCTTGGCGCCCATGGTGAGCAGAGCCAGGTCGGTGAGCTTGCCGAAGCGCGCAGCCGCCCAGGCGAGGCGGCGGTAGTAGGTGTGGGTCTGCGGAGCGACGCCGGCGGGAATGCCGCCGGTGCGACCGCGCAGCACATCGAGACGGGCGGTGCGACCGACCCCAAGCACGATATGCCCCACCCAGCCCAGCAGGCTGTTGCGGAAAGCAGCCGGCTCGTCCGCTTCGAGGGCCTTGACGATGCGCAGGGCATAGGGGTGGCAGCGCACCGCGCCCTGCCCGTAGGTAAGCATGGTGCGGGTCATGATGCTGGCGCCCTCAACGGTCTTGCCGACCGGCAGAGAGGTGTAGAGGCGGCCGAGGATGTTGCTCGGACCCTGCATCACACCGGCACCGGCCATGACGTCCATGCCGGCGATAACGGCCTGCGCACCGACCTCGGTCGAGATCAGCTTGAGCGCGCCCGAGGTGACCGGAGGCTTGACGCCGTCATCGATGGCCGAGCAGACGCCGACGCGAGCCGCTTCCATCATATAGGTCATGGCGTTGATGAAGGCGACCTTTTCGGCGATGCCGTCCATGACGCCGATCGGCATGTTGAACTGGCGACGCACCATGGAGTAAGCGCCGGTGGCCGTGGTGGCCAGGTTCATGCCTGCCATGGCACCGGCCGGCAACGAAATCGCCCGTCCACCGGCCAGCTGCTCCATGAGCATGCGCCAACCGAGACCAGCACCTTCGACGCCGCCGATGATGTTGTCCAGCGATACCACCACTTCCTTGCCGTGCAGCGGGCCATTGTAGAAGGCGTCGCCGATCGGCATGTGGTGCTCACCGCTGGTGAAGCCTGGCGTACCTTTGTGCAGAAGCACGCAGGTGATGCCGATGTCGCTGACGGGTTGGCCCTTCTCGTCGACGCGGCCGAGCAGATGCCCGGGGTCGAAGAGCTGACAGGCGAGCGTGGTCAGGTCGGCGACCGGACCGAGCGTCATGTAGCGCTTCTCGAAGTTGAGACTGATCTTGACCACGCCGTCGTTGTCGCGGAAGACGTGACCGCTTGCTTCCATGCTGGCCGCATCCGAACCGGCCTTCGGTTCGGTCAGGCCGAAGCAGGGCACCATTTCGCCCGAGGCCAGACGCGGCAGGTAGAAATCCTTCTGAGCCTGGGTGCCGTAGTGCTTGATCAGCTCCGCGGCCGAGAGCGAATTGGCGATGGTGACGAAGGTGGCCGCACCGACCGAGACCTGGTTGAGGGTCTGCAGCACGGTCGAAATCGCCAACCAGGAGAAGCCCAGGCCGCCGTATTCCTGCGGGATGAGCATGCCCATGAAGCCCTTGGCCTTGATGAAGGCGAGGACCTCGTCGGAGACATGACGGGTCTGGTTGATTTCCCAGGCCGGAATCAGGCGACAAAGCTCCATGACCGGGCCATCCAGGAAGGCCTGTTCGCGGTCGCTGAGCTTGTTGTAAGGCTGGCTCATCAGCGACTTGAAGTTCGCTTTGCCGGCAAAGAGATCGCCGTCGATCCAGACGTGGCCGGCTTCAAGGGCCTGGCGCTCGGTCGGAGAAATTTTGGGCATCACTCCCATCTTGCGCATCAGACGCATGACGGCGGCGGACGGCCCACGGGCACGCGGCTTGACGGCGCGGGGGTCCACGTTAGTTTGTTTCATTGGTTCAGTCCTTTTATACAAAGGTTACGGAAACACCCGAGGCCCGGGCGTGCAGCGCATTTGCGTCTGCAGCCCCGGGCGACTCGAATGCGCTTGGAAAGAAATTAGAGCAGCGCTTTAGAGCTGACGCTGCGCATTGTCTTCATAGGTGCGAAGCAAGGCACTGTCGGCAGTCTTTTCGATCTGCTCAAACTTGCCATCGGCAACGAGCTGGCCAAGCTTCACGCAGGTGCGGAAGTAGCTGGCTGACTCGCGACCGGGCTTGATCTTACGGGTGAGATCCTGGCAGAGGACATCAGCGGCGAGGATGGTCGCTTCATCCCCTTTACCATGGGCATACTGAGCCGCGGCGAGGATCGTCACGGTACGCTGCACTTCCATAGAAAGGTCGACCATGATGCACTGACGGTCGGCCAGTTTCATCTGGTGCGTGATCATGGTGTCATTTACCTTGATCTTGAGAGCGCGGAAATTTTTCAGCGCAAAAGCGACATGCCGGGCCAGGCGCGGGTCCATTCCCTGCACCTGCTGTTTGTCGGACTTGCGCAGATGCGCACCGGCAATCCAGGTGGCGATTGGGAAAAGTTCGCGGCGCAAGATCCACATCGTGCGCACGGCCTGGTAGGCCTTGCTCGGATTCCAGATCCTGGCGGCGTCGGCCGGGTTGAAGCCCTTGATGCCGTGCTGCCCGAGCCTGGTCGCGATCGGTCCCATGTATTTCACACCATGGTCTTTGACCAGCGACTTAAACTCAGCCATGGAGAGCATTTCGCCCTCGCCCTCATAAATCATCGGGGCGAGGAAATCATGCAGATTGTCGCCAATCACATGACCCTTGAGGAAAGAGCGACCGCCATGCGTCTTGAGCGCATTTTCGACGGTGACCTCCTTCAAGGCCTCGGAGCCGAAGACTTTGGCGACGATGCACTCGAGCTCGCCACGGTAACCCGCGTCGAGCAAAGACGAGCACCACTCGACCAGGGCGTCGGCGCCGACGATAGCGGCGGCGGTGCGACCGACCCGCTTGAGCACGAGCTCACGATTGCCAATCCTGTCGCCGTAAGTCCAGCGATAGTCATTCCACGGCACCATACTCTTGAGCAGCACGCGCATCGTACCGGCGGCGTTGGCACAGAGCGCAACACGACCGCGGTTCAAACCGTGGTAAGCGATCTGCAGACCATCTCCGGCGGTGGGCACGAGCAGATTTTCGCGGGGCACCAGGAAATCCTTGAAGACGATGCCGTAATTGTGGATGTGCTGCACGGCGTGGATGCCGTAGCGATCGAGCTGGAAATGCTCGTCTTCTTGAGCGGGCAGGTCAGCGATCAAAACCGCCGGCTTGCCGTCGATCAAGGCTACCAGGGCGATGGTGCGACCGGGCAGGATGTTGGAGATGAAAAGCTTTTTGCCGTTCACCCGGTAATGATCGCCTTCGAGCACGGCTGTTGTGCGCAGCGCAGTCAGGTCGGAGCCGGCGTTGGGCTCGGTCAGTGCAAAAGCAGAAAGCACCTTGCTTTGCAGCAGGGGCAAATATTTCGCCTTCTGTGCTTCGCTACCGAAGGAACTGACCGGATCGACCAGACCGATGCAACCATGGATGGAAGCCATTCCGGCCACGGTGGCATCGCCCTCGGAAGCCATGCGGCTGAGGAAATGCATAAAGTGCGTGATCGTCGCACCCCATCCGCCGTACTGAGGATCAATCAAGGCGCCCCAGTAGCCGAGGGCGGAAAGACCGTCCAGCACTTCCTGGGCGACCTTATTGTCAGCACCATAGATGGTGCCGGCTTTGACATGCGCCGCTACAAAAGCGATGCACCTGTCCATCTGGGCCAGGTAGGCCGTTTCGCGGTCATTGCCGGCAGCGAGGGTGCGCTGCGGAGCAAACATGGCCAGCGGCGTCTTGCTGTCCCAGACAGCTTTGTGCACAGGCGATCCGGTGGTGCGAAATTTGGCATCGAAGGTGGCTTCGAAGGCCTCGTCGCCGCGATCCAGCTTACCGGTGCGTTCTACTTCTTCGGCGCTTTTACCGCCTTGCTTGAGCACTTGCTCGGCCAGATTATCGTCTGGCTTGTTGTTGATGCCGGAATTGGCATCGGTATTGGCTGCAGGTTGAATCCTGTTTTGGTTATTGTTTTTCGAGTCGCTCATAAAGCTCCCTGTTTTCTTTTTATTGTTTTTGGTGCGGCCGAAAATTCGACGCCGCTTTTTGCGGTCGTCGCGGCTTTAATGCACGGGACTGGTCGCGGCAAAAAATTTCCGCGGCTGAAGAGCAACCCGCCGCACTCCCCCGAAGGAGAGGCGGCGAGCGCAGGCAGAGAATTAGACGGTGACGCCGACGCCGTTCCAGGCGGCCTTGAGGGCGGCGACATGCTGCGGGAACATCTTGGTGCAGTTGTCGACGGTCTTGGCGGCGAAGGTGGCGAAGTCAGCGCTCGAGTCAATACGGTTGGTACCGCAGTTGCTCTCGAACCAGACCGGCAGGGCGACGTCCCAGGAATTGCCGCCGACGGCGATGGCGAAGGTGGCGAAGGCCTTGTTCGGGATGCCGCTGTTGATGTGCACGCCGCCATTGTCCGAGCTGCCGGTGTAGAGCTTGGAGTAGTGGTCCGGCTGCGGATCCTTGCCGAGCTTCGGATCGTTGTAGGCGGTGCCCGGATTGGTCATCGAACGCAGAGCCTTGCCCTTGATGCTCGGCATGAAGATGCCGGGACCGACCAGCCAGGAGTCCTTGTCGACGGTGAGCTTCTTGGCCCACTGACGCAGACCGACGCCGAAGACGTCGGACATGCTCTCGTTCAGGGCGCCGGACTCGCCGGAGTATTCCAGGCCGGAGGTGTGCTCGGTGACGCCGTGGAACATCTCGTGACCGATCACATCGAGGAGGACGAACAGCGCGAAGATGATCTTGTCACCGTCGCCGTAGGTCATCTGCATGCTGTTCCAGAAGGCGTTGTTGTAGCTCTTGCCGTAGTGGACGGTGCCGACCAGGTTCATGCCGAGACCGTCGATCGAGTCGCGCTTGAAGACCTGCTTGAGGAAATCGCGCATCAGACCGTGGAAGTCGAAGGCGTCGTTGACGATGTTGTCGGCAACGGCCTTGTCGGTCTCGAAGCGGGCCTTGGAGCCGGGCAGACGGGTGGCGTTGCCGGCGGTGTAGATCTGACGCTCGGAAGCGCCCTTGGCGAGCTTGTAACGGACGGATCCGGCATTGGCGGCCGCGGCGAGGCGCTGGGTGGCGGCAAGGGTTTCGATGAAGGAGAGGTTACCGGCATTCAGAGAAGCGATATCCAGGAGGAGCTGATTCGGCACAAAGCCGGAAGTGTTGCGCTTGGACATGATTGTGTTCCTTTTCGTCTCGCGAAATCGCGAGGTGGTCAAGTGATGATGTGGAGGGTTGGTGTGAAAGAAAAATCAGCAGTAGCCCGAGCTCGTGACAGACACGCAGAACCTCAGCCGATGAAGCAAACAAAAATCCCCGGACGAGCAGCCAGAACACGCGCACCGCGCGTGGTATCAAGCCTGCAATGTCCGAGGAGAAGATGCTTTGGAGAAGTGTTTGGTGTTTGCTTGAGAAGGGGAACTGGTGATTCCCTGACACTAGAGAACGTGTAATAGAGAATTCAAGATGGATATATGCTAGTGAAATATATTCAAGATCTGGCTGTCAAGTGGCACCGATTGCAAAGCTTGCGTGACTATATAAAACAGACAGGCGGACGGCCAACCAGGAACGAAAAAGGTCGTCAAGAGCGATCAATTAGCGCGCTCGGCGCCAGCACTTGAAAACAACCACCTCAACAGATTGCTCAGGTCTTGAACCGAGGAAAACTGGGCCTGGAAGCTACCTGACACCCGCTGGAAAATGTCCACGCATGCCCGCGCGATACATCAGGTTGATATAAAAATGCGATCAGAAAAAGTGATAAGGCTCTCTATTACTTGATTATCAAGGGGCGCGAAGATAAGGTCATGGCTTACCTACCTATTTCTTTCTCTTAAGTCAAAGCCATCTAAACAAAGCCCACCGCGCGAGCTTTTCAGTAATTCTGGAAGACAATCAGTTGTCAGGCCGTCTCACAGTCATTAATCATGATTACGAGCAGCTAATTTTCTGACAAAATAGGCTGATTGCGCCGCGCTGTACTTTTGCTTTTTAGCTGACTTTCACCGGGTCATCTGCTTAGCGGAGAACTTCCACAAGCGGACATACTCGTCACCGAGCGTGCGTTCTGCTGCCCTCGCAGCTAAACACCAAACCAAGGCCATTGTGCCCAGGAGTATCTACACATGTGCAAACTGCATAACGAAGGTAACGGCTCTCCCACGGAAGGCAAAGCGTTTCGCCTCCCGCACACCGTCATCCCCAGCAATTACGTCATCGAACTGACTCCCGACCTGGAGAAGTTCACCTTCGAAGGCAAGGTCGCCATCGAAGTCGACGTCGTCTCCCCTGTCTCCGAAGTGAAGATCAACACCAAGGAGCTCGAGGTCAGCGAGTTTTACGCCGTCAACGCCGGCGAGACGCGCCATAACGGCGTTGTCGAGCTCGATCATGACACCGAAATCGCCACCATTTCTTTCGCCGGCAAGCTCGGAGCAGGCAAATGGACCCTCCACTCGACCTTCACCGGCACGCTCAACGACAAGCTGAAGGGCTTCTACCGCTCGATCTGGAAAGACGAAAGCGGTAAGGAACACGTCATCGCCACCACTCAATTTGAGTCGACCGATGCCCGTCGCGCCTTCCCTTGCTTCGACGAGCCCGAATTCAAGGCCACTTACGACATCACCCTGAACGTGCCCGAGAAGCTCACCGCTCTTTCCAACGGCGCCATCGTCTCGAGCACCCCGCTCAACGACGGCAGCGGCCTGAAGAAGGTGACCTACGAACGCACCATGAAGATGTCGACCTACCTCGTCGCCTTCGTCGTCGGTGAATTCGTCTCCTCGCAGCCGGTTTTGGTGAACGGCATCGAGACCCGTATCTGGTGCTTGCCCGGCAAGGAGCACATGACCGGCTTCGCGCTGCAGGCGGCCGCCTATGCCACCAACCACTACGAGCACTACTTCGAGATCCCCTATCCGGGCGGCAAGAAGATCGACCACATCGCCATCCCCGACTTCGCTTCGGGCGCCATGGAAAACCTCGGCCTGATCACCTATCGCGAGACGGCACTGCTGCTCGACGAGAAGACCGCCACCCACGCCGAGCGCAACCGCGTCGCCGTGGTCGTGCTCCACGAGCTGGCCCACATGTGGTTCGGTGACCTGGTGACGATGGCCTGGTGGAACGGTCTCTGGTTGAACGAGTCCTTCGCCACCTTCATGGAAAACCTCTGCCTCAGCCACTGGAAGCCCGAGTGGAACATCTGGGATGAGTTCGGCCAGTCGCGCGCCATGGCTTCGCGAGTCGACGCCCTGCGCAGCACCCACCCGATCGAAAGCCCGGTCAACCATCCGGACGACGCCAAGCAACTCTTCGACGTGATCTCCTACGAGAAGGGCTGCAGCGTCCTCTACCAGCTTCACCAGTACATCGGCGCCGAAAACTTCCGCAAGGGCATCGCCGCCTACCTGAAGAAGCACAGCTACGGCAACACCGAGACCCACGACCTGTGGGACGCGCTGGAAGAAGCCTGCAAGCAGGCTGACCCCGTGCATCCGGTGCCGGTCCGCAAGATCATGGACGCCTGGGTCTTCACCGCCGGTCACCCGGTCGTGCAAGTCTCCGAGTCCGACATGCCTGGCTTCGTCAAGCTGAGCCAGTCGCCGTTCAAATTCCTGCCGGAAGGCGCCGACACCCTGTGGCCGGTGCCGATCACTTTGCGCGTCAAGGCCAAGGGTGCCGTCAGCGAGAAGAAATTCCTGCTCGACGTCGCCGAACAGACGGTCTATGTCGGTGAAGACTTCGACTGGGTCGTCGTCAACTCGGGAGGCTCCGGCTTCTACCGCGTCACCTACGACAAGGGCCTGGCCGGCAAACTGACTGCTCACGTCCAGGACAATCTGAGCGCCATCGAGCGTTTCAACCTGGTCAACGATTCCTGGGCCTGCGTCCGCGCCGGCCTGCTCTCGACCACTGACTACCTCGAGATGGTGCAGCTCTTCAATAGCGAAGAAGACCCGAACGTCTGGTCGATCATGGTCGGCTCGCTCGGCACTCTGCACAGCCTCGTGCAGGACGAGCCGGGCGACAAGGGCGTCAAGTACCGCGCTGCCTTGCAGAAGGCCGTGCGTGACCTGGTCAGCCCGACCATGAACCGTCTGGGCTATGCTCCTGCGGCCGGCGAGTCTGTCCAGACCCGTCAGCTGCGCGGCACCCTCTTCGCCAGCCTGGGCACGATCGGCGAGGACGCTGCGGCCCAGGCCAAGGCGCTCGAGCTCTACAACAGCTGGAAGGCGGACAAGCAATCGGTGGACGCCAACATCGTCCCCGCCATCGTCGGCATCCTCTCCTACAAGGGCGACGAGGCTCGTTACGACGAGTTCTTTAAGCTCTCGCAGGAAGCGAAGAGCCCGCAGGAAGTGCTGCGTTTCCTCACTGCCCTGGCTCGCTTCCGTGACGCCAAGCTGCTCGACAAGACGATGGCCAAGTGCCTGACGGACGAAGTCCGTACCCAGGATGCGCCCTCGCTCTTCGCCATGCTCCTCGGCAACGAAGTCGCTTCCGAGGCGGCCTGGAAGTTCCTCAAGGACAACTGGGCAACGATGATCAAGCGCTATCCGGAAAACGGTGTCGTGCGTATGGTCGGTGCTGTCACCGCCCTCGACACGCCGGCTCTGGAAGCGGAAGTGAAGGCCTTCTTCGCCGCCAATCCGGTCCCGGCCGGCGACATGGCGACGGCTCAGGCCCTCGAACAGCTGCGTATCAACGTGGCCATGCGCGAGCGTGAAACCGGCCGCCTGCAGCAGCACCTCGTCAAAGCTGTGGCCGCCACTCCGGCTGCCTCGGCGGTCTAGTCGAATCGCGTCCACTCACACTGCAAGAGAAGAGGGGCGGTCACTGACCGTCCCTCTTACTTTTTCTTCTGAAACACCACCCTGATTGGAGTCAATTATGTGCAGACTGAAAAGCTGTCATTTGTCCCACGGCAAATCTGACACCAAGGGCAGTCACGCCCTTCCCCTCTTTCTCGGCAGCAAGTTCCGCTTGCCCAAGACGGTCATTCCGACCCACTACGAAATCGAGCTCACGCCCGACTTCGAGGCCCTTACCTTCCAGGGTAATGTCGCCATCGATATCGACGTCTTCGAGCCGGTCTCGAACATTCTCCTCAACGCTCATCAGCTCACCATCGGCGCCGTCAGCGTCGAAGAGGTGAGCGCCAGTTCGGCGACGAGTGGCGGCACCACCTTCAGTGGCAGTGTCAGCCTCGACGACGAGCTGCAGCGCGCCGACATCAAAGTGGCCGGCAGCCTCGGTCGCGGCAAGTGGCGCCTGAAGCTGGCTTTTGCCGGCATCCTCAACGATGAGTTGAAGGGTTTCTACCGCTCGACCTGGAAGGACGAAAGCGGCAAGGAACACGTCATCGCCACCACCCAGTTCGAAGCCTGCGACGCGCGCCGCGCTTTCCCCTGCTTCGACGAGCCGGAGCTCAAGGCCACCTTCAAGGTGATCATGAACATCCCGCACGCCTACACCGCGCTCTCCGCCATGCGCGACGTGAGCACCTCGACGATGAGCGTCGCCGGCTCCGAAGAGTCGCAGCTGCTCAAGCGCGTCGAATTCGACACGACGCCGCTCATGTCCACCTACTTCCTGGCCTTCATGGCCGGCGAGCTGGAGTGCGGCGGCAGCGTCAAGGTGAACGGCAAGGAGCTGCGCTTCTGGTCGACCCCGGGCAAGAGCGATCAGCTCAACTTCGCCAAGGGCATCGCTGCTTTCTCGCTCGAGACCTACGAGTCGTATTTCGACATCCCCTACCATGGCGGTGACAAGATCGACTTCATCGCCGTGCCCGACTTCGCCGCCGGCGCCATGGAAAACCTCGGCTGCATCATCTATCGCGAGACCGACTTGCTCGCCGACGAAGCGACCGCCACCCAGAGCGAGCTCGAGCGCGTCGCCCACGTGATCGCCCACGAGCTCGCCCACATGTGGTTCGGCGACTATGCCACCATGCGCTGGTGGAATGGTCTGTGGTTGAACGAAAGCTTCGCCACCTACATGGAAAACAAGGTCGTCGACCAGTGGAAGCCCGAATGGCTGACCTGGGACACCTTCGCCTCCGACCGCGTTTCGGCCTTCGGTCTCGACCAACTGCGCAGCACCCACGCCATCGAAGTGGCTGTGGAAAATCCGCTGCAGATCGACGAGATCTTCGACCTGATTTCCTACCAGAAGGGCTGCTCGGTGCTGCGCATGCTCGAGCAGTACATCGGCGAGGAAGCCTTCCGCAAGGGCTCGCAGCTTTATCTGAAGCAGCATGCCCTGAGCAATACCGAGACCTACGACCTTTGGGACGCTCTGGAAGCGGGCTGCCACGCCACCGGCGTCGATGTGCCCGTGCGCAAGATCATGGACGGTTGGGTCTTCACCTCCGGCCATCCGGTGGTGCGCGTCAACGAAAGCAAGCTCAGCGGCTTCATCGAGCTCTCGCAAAAGGAGTTCAAGCTCCTGCACGAGGGTGATCCCTCCGTCGCTTCGCCTGTGCTCTGGCCGATCCCGGTCATGCTCAAGGCGAAGACTCGGGCCGGCATCGTCGACCAGAAGTTCCTCTTCTCCGAGCGCAACTCCACCGTCTACATCGGCGAAGACGTCGAATGGGTGGTGGTCAACGCCGGCGGTTCGGGCTTCTACCGGGTCCTCTACAGCGCCAAGCTGGCCGAGGCTCTGGTCAAGAACAAGAAGACGATCATGACCGAGGTCGATCGCTACAACCTGCTCAGCGACACCTATGCCTGCGTCCGCGCTCGGTTGATTCCGATGCTCGAATACATGAAGATCACCGAGCAGTTCCTCGACGAGGAAGACCCCAAGGTCTGGGGCCGCGTTCTCGCCCCTCTCAACTACTTGCACGCAGTCACCGAAGGACCGGTCAAGGCCGCCATCGAAGGTCGTCTGCGTCACCTGATGTCGCCGATTCTCGAGCGTGTCGGCCTGGCCACCACCCCCGGTGAGTCGGTCAAGGTCACCGAATTGCGTAAGCTGGCGATCAGCACCCTGGGCAACACCTGCAAGCATGCGCCGCTCGTCGACGCCGGCCGTAAGATGTACGCTCAGTGGAAGGTCGACGCCGCGTCGGTGGACAGCGATGTCTTCGCCTCGATGGTCTACGTGCTCGCCAACAACGGTGACAAGGCGCTCTACGACGAGTTCAACGCTCTGCGTACGAACGCCAAGACGCCGCAGGACCAGAGCCGCTTCATGTACGCTCTGACCCGCTTCAAGGAGCCGGCTCTGATCACCGAATCGATCAAGCTCGCTCTCAGCGGCGCCATCCGCGTGCAGGACGCCGCCTACTTCTTCTCCTCCATGCTCGGCGGCGAAGAGTCCGCGGCCGAAGCCTGGCAGGCGACCAAGGACAACTGGGCCAAGATCAACGAGATGTGGCCCGAGCACTCGGTGCCCGCCCTCTTCGACAGCCTGGAGTCTCTGGACACCATCGAGCAGGAAGCGGAAGTGATCGAGTTCTTCAAGAAGAACGAGATCGGCTTCGGTCAAATGCAACTCGCTCAGGGTCTCGAGCAGTTGCGCATCGCCGTTTTGCTGCGTGAAGCCGTCAAGGCCGAGCGCTGCGCTCTCGACCAGTACCTGCTGCCGACGTCGGCCGAAGGTTGTGTCGCTCCCAATCCGAAAGGCTGAAAGAGCGAAATCAATTTAGTCTGGCCCTAGTCTGGCTCAAACCATCTCACTAGATTTCCAATAACCGGCGGCCCCCGCGCCAACCGGTCCGGTTCTGTAAAAAGAATCGGGCCGGTTTCGCTCGGCGCCGCCGGCTATGAAAGGGACAAAACTATGTTCTGGATAATTCTCACCTCAGCCCTCGCGCTGCTCGGAGGCCTGGCCGGATTCACCATCGGCGGTGCCCCCTCAGCCCTTGCTTTCACAATCGTCGGCGCCTTCGCGGCGATAGGCGTTCGTGACCTTTCCCGGCATCGCCATGCGATCACGGCGATCACCATCATCGTTTTCACCAGTGTGCTCTATGCCTTTGGCCTGGAAGCGGCGCTGGTCTCGACGCTCCTCGCCTTCCCGATTCAGATTGCCGTGGCCGAATTTACGCAGCGGCAAAGTCCTTTCCTGCCCCTGGCCCTGGCCGGCACGATGCTTGCCTGGTGGCTCGGCTGGCACTTCGTCACGCCGATGGCCGGCTTGATTTTCGCCCTGCTCGCCTTCCTCACCCAGGTGGCCGTGCATGACTATTTCTTGCAGACCAACCATGCCATCCGCCGCAACTTCCCGTTGCTTGGCTGGTGCCGCTACGGTCTCGAGCTCATAGGCGACGAGCTGCGTCAATACTGGTTTATGAGCGACACCGAGGAGACGCCCTACAACCGCGTCACCCGGCGCTACATCTATCGCTCCGCCAAGGGCATCAACAACAATCTCGGCTTCGGCACGCAACGCAAGTATCGCGATGTCGGCGAGATCCACATGCTGCCCTCGATGTTTCCGATCCCGGACACCGAACGCGTCGGCAACCGACTGCCCCCGATCATCATCGGCAAAAATCGGCGCACGCCCTACGCCTGCCCCTGGCCGATCAACATCTCCGGCATGAGCTGGGGTGCGCTTTCGGAAGAGGCGGTGCGAGCACTCTCCAGTGGTGCCAAGCTGGCGGACATCCACATGTCCACCGGCGAAGGCGGACTGACTCCCTTCCACCTGGAAGGCGTGGTCACCGCTGAAGGCGAAAAGAACTTCGCCTATAACTTGAAGCTGGGCGCGTCCAGGGCTACTTTCGGCCTGATCAAGGCGCCGCTAGATCCGCTGCGCAAGCTGGTCGGCGGCGGTCGGATCATCTGCCAGATCGGCCCGGCCAAGTTTGGCTTCCGCAAGTCGACGACGCGGGCCATGGCCGAACAGCTCATGGGCGCCATCTACGACCTGAGCGGCTATGAGCACAAACGCGACGAAGCCTTCACGATGATCGACATGGACAAGGTGCGCAAGGTGGCAGCCAACGACCAGATCGTCGGCTTCGAAGTGAAACTGGCTCAGGGTGCCAAACCGGGCCAGGGTGGCAAATTGCCCAAAGAGAAGATCACGCCCCAGCTCGCTGAGTGGCGTGGCATTCCGATTGGTGAAGATTGCTACTCGCCTAACGCCTGGGACGAGTTTCACAACGTCGAGTCACTCTTCCGTTTCATCAAGATGCTTCAGGATGAAACCGGCAAACCGGTCGGCATCAAGATCGTCTGCGGCAACGAAGACTCGCTGCGTGACATCGCCAGGCACATGAAGGACACCGGCGAAGCCCCCGACTTCATCACCGTCGATGGTGGCGAGGGCGGTACGGGCGCAGCTCCAGTTTCGCTTGCCGACCGCATGGGCATGCCCATCCTGCATGCCATCCCCGTGGTCGACACAATCCTGCGCGAATTCGGCGTGCGCGACAACACAGTCGTCGTCGCTTCCGGTCAGATCGCCAAAGGCGACGACGTGGCGATTGCCATCGCCATGGGCGCCGACATGGTCAACATCGCCCGCGGCAACCTGCTTGCCGAAGGCTGCATCATGGCTCTGCGCTGCCACACCAACCAGTGTCCGACCGGCATTACCACGCAGGACCCGCGCCTGCGCCGTGGTCTCGATCCCAAGGACAAGTACGTCAAGGTGGCCAACTACAACATGGTCCTGCAACGCGAGTTGCTCATGTTTATGAAATCCGCCGGCGTAGCGACTCCCTGGGAATTGACCCGCGGTCACCTCTCGGTGGTCACTTCGCCAATGGTGGAAGAGCGCATGGATAAGATCCACCCTTACCCGGATAATTCCAACGGTAGACGCAATCT